>JAFVTS010000007.1 GCA_017503105.1 Clostridia bacterium | reverse complement strand
TATAGCGGTTGTAGGTGATATTACAAACTGGGTATCTTACGATGAGATCGACAGACAGTATCAATTCTTCTTACGTGCTATAAATTCGACGGCGAATTCGACTGCGGGCTATCTTATGGACGATTTGAAGGTCGTTGAGGGAAATGCGTTCGAAAAGACCGAGGTCGAGCTTCCCTCGGCTAACGACATCATTTACAATGCAGGCGTAGGCACTCTTCCCGAGGATGCTCCCGCGGAGTATGATCCTTCCGTTGACACCGAGCTTCCCACACTTGCAAAGGACGGATATATTTTCAAGGGCTGGTACACTACCGCAAGCTTCGAGGACGGCACCCGTGTTGAGAAAATCGCGGCAGGAACCAAGGGCGCTGTTCAAGTATATGCAAGATGGTACAGAATAGTAGCCGATGAAGATTACACGAATGTAACTATAAACGCTGCAAGCGGTAAAGTTAACGGAATCAATTATAACAACTCCAAGAATATGCTTTACGTCGCAACGGATGCAGGCGAGAATAAGTATCTCACCGTAAATCTTAATGCTGCGGCAGGAGTCAGCGGCGAGGGCTCTATTGCCGTTAAGGATAACGGTTACATTAACAAGTCGGGCGAGAGCGTGGTTTCTTATGAGATGAGCTTTATGAAGATTGCGGATCTTCCTCTTCCCACCCATATCAAGCTGCAGCTTCCTTTGATCGACGGCGGCAGTATGCCGACCATATTCTCGTCGGATGATGCGGGTGCCTTCCGTTTAGAGGGCAGTGACGTTGTTATAGGCGAGATCAAAGAGGGCGAGTTTATAACTCTCAGGATCGCCGTTGATTTTGAAACGAAGACAGTAACCGCATACGATGAAAACGGCGACGTTATAGACAGCGTAGTTATCAGCGGAATTGCATCGCTTAACGAAATAAACAGACAGTATCATATGTTCTTGCATTTCAGAAAGAACCAGAATACTCATCCCGATCTTGCCGAAACGGGTGTTATCGTCGATAACATCAAAGTCGTTGAGGGCTTGATATTCTAAAACCGAAACCGAATCTTTTTCGGTTTTGCAGTATAAAAATGCGGCACTCTCCGGCGGGGGAGTGCCGTCTTAAAAAATGACAGTGCTTAACAGTGTTCAGAGGAGTAAGGAATGAAAAAACATACAGTTACTAAATGGGGTCCGCATCCCGTCGATGCTTACGTGTCAAACGGTCTTATCGGTTTCCGTATTGGAAAGAATCCTTTCGTGCGTCCGATTGGTATGATGGCGGGTTTTACCACGCTTCGCGAAAAAAAGCAAGTCGAAGCGATGGCGATCCTTCCGACGTCGGAGCTTACGTTTGTCATTGACGGAAAAGTCACGGAGGCGCAGGTCATTTCGCAGAGCTATGATTTTTCAAACGGCGAGCTTACAACGGAATTGAAGCTTGGTGAAATAGCTCTTACGCATACGGTTTATTGCTCGCGTACGTCGCCGACGTTGCTTATGGCGCATATGAGCTTTTCATCGGAGAAATCTGCAAATATCGAGATCAACGTATCCTTTGACGTGAGGGAGGAGCATAAGTATACTCTTTCCGAGCCGCGGGTATGGGCGCCTGAGAGCGTTCGTGACAAGCACGCGATCGAATTTCCCGACGACAGGAATTTCGACGGAAAATGCTTGCAGTATTCGTATGACAGGACTACGGCTGTCGGTATAGCGTATAAAATATTCGGTGGCGAGTGCGTAAAGAAGACTTACGAGGAGCAGCCAAACGCCATTATGGCGGAGCGCCTTGAATTTACACTTGACGGGGGCTCTCGGGAATTGGATTTCATCACGTCGTATATTCCCTTGTCGATGCACAGTGAGCCTCACAACCAGGCGCACCGTATGCTCCAGATCGCCGCTTGGCAGGGCTTTGATCAAATGAGAGAAGCGAACCGTAGGGCTTGGGCAAAGCTTTGGGAGAGCCGTATTACCGTTGACGGTGCGGGCGAGGAATGGCAGGACGTTATAGACGCGTCGTTCTTTTATCTTATGTCGTCGGTGTCCGAATTTTCGCCTTTTTCCGTTTCTCCTTACGGGCTCAGCCATCCCGACGAATACGAGGGACACTATTTCTGGGACACGGAGAGCTTTATGTTTATGACGCCGATGCTTTGCGCGCCCGACGTTGCCAAAGCTATGCTTGAGTACCGTTCAAAGCGTCTTGAAGCTTATCGGAATAACGCGCGTATCAACGGATATCGCGGCATTCAGTTCCCTTGGCAATCGGGCGATACGGGCTCTGAGGTAACGGTTCTTACGTGCCTTATGGCACCGACCGAGCATCACGTAAATATGGACGTTGCTTTGGCGTTCGACGGCTTTGCGAGAGTGTCCTGTGACGAAGAATTTATAAAGGAACAGGCGTGGCCCGTTATGCGCGGCGTAGCGGAATGGATAGAGAGCCGTGTAACGAAGACCGAGCGCGGCTATGAGATCAGACATATTTCGGGTATTTACGAGGGCCCCGAAGATTATGACGTAAACAACGACGCATACTCTAATTTGTCCGCTGTTATGGTGCTTCGTTCGGCGGCTGAGTATTCTAAAAGACTCGGCTTCGGAGAAAAGAAAAAGTGGCTCGATATTGCGGATAATATGGTCCTGCCCGTAAACGAAGACGGAATTATGATGCAGTACGAGGGTGTTCCTGAAAGAGAAGCGGCTTTTGCAACGGCGCTTATGGCTTATTTCCCTTACGGGTACACCGACGAAAATGCGAGAAAGACGATAGATTATTATATAAATCACGATATAATCGCGTTTTGCAGATTTCCTATGCAGTCAGGAACTATGGGTGTTTTCCCGGCTTGGAACGGCGACCGTGATATGGCTCTTAAATGCTTCGAGGAGGCTAATCTTACCTTCTTCTGCGAGCCGTACTGCTCTCACGTTGAGTGGAGCATCCGTAACCCCGAGCAGCGTGTCGGTATGAGCACGCCTATGAAAACGAATTTCATTACCGCAAGAGGAAGCCTTCTTATGGGGCTTATAATGGGACTCACAAAAATGTGTCCCTGGCGCGGGTCGATTGACGGTGACTTAAGCGAATGGTTTGGCGAGGATATAGTTCTTCCGAGAGGGTGGAACAAGATCACCGTCGGCAAGGTTTATTTGAAGGGCAAGGCGTATCGCCTTATTGCCGAACAAGGCGCAAAGCGCGCAGTGCTTGAGGAAATAGAAGAGTAAAAATATTCCGGCACGGAAAAGGAATTGAAGCGAAGTGAAGTATTATATAGGAATCGACCTTGGAACGTCCTCCGTGAAGCTTCTCTTGGTTGACGGCGAAGGTAATATAAGAAATACGATTAGTAAAGAATACGAGGTGTTTTATCCCCATTCGGGTTGGAGTGAGCAGAACGCCGCAGATTGGTGGTATGCTATTTGCGAGGCGATGCCGGAGCTGCTTTCCGATATCGACGGCCAGTCGGTTATGGGTATCGGTGTTGCGGGACAGATGCACGGACTTGTTGTTTTGGACGAAAACGATGCGATTATCCGCCCGACAATTCTTTGGAATGACGGGCGTACAGAAAAAGAAACAGCTTATCTTAACGAGGTTGTCGGTAAAGAGAAGCTCTTTGAATATACGGGCAATATAGCTTTTGCCGGTTTTACTGCACCAAAAATAATGTGGATGCGTGAAAACGAGCCTGAAAATTTCCGAAAAATCAGTAAAATAATGCTTCCGAAGGATTATATAAACTATCTTCTTTCGGGAGTACACGCCACGGACTATTCCGATGCTTCGGGAATGCTTCTTCTTGACGTTAGAAATAAGTGTTGGTCAAGAGAGATGCTTGATATTTGCGGCATTTCCGAGAAGCAGTTGCCCAAGCTCTATGAAAGCTTTGAGGTTATCGGAGCTATAAAAGGCGAGATAGCCGATAAATTTGGCATCAACAAATACGCGATACTCATCGCAGGCGCGGGAGATAACGCCGCTGCCGCTGTCGGTACGGGCACAGTCGGCGCGGGGAGATGCAATATTTCTCTCGGAACGTCGGGAACTATATTTGTATCGAGCGATAGCTTTTCGGGCAATGCAGATCAGGCTATCCACTCTTTTTGTCATTCTGACGGAGCTTATCACTTGATGGGGTGCATTCTGTCAGCCGCATCGTGTAACAAATGGTTCTGCGACGGGATTCTTAACGATACAGACTACGAAAAAGAGGAGTCTTCCGTTTCGGAAAAGAAGCTTGGCAAAAACGAGGTTTTCTTTCTGCCGTATTTAATGGGCGAGAGAAGTCCCATAAATGACACGAATGCAACGGGAATGTTCATAGGACTCCGTCCTTATACCGCACGTTCGGATATGTATCAGGCGGTGCTTGAAGGAGTAGCCTTTGTTATTAAAGATAATCTTGAAATAATAAGAAACTTCGGTGTGGACGTTAAATCAAGCTGTCTTTGCGGAGGAGGAGCTAAATCCGAGTTATGGCGCAAAATACTTGCAAACGTGCTTGGAATAGAGCTTAATATTCCCATGACAGAGCAAGGCCCCGGCTACGGTTCGGCAATTCTTGCTATGGTAGGCGCCGGCGAATTTGAAAGTGTAAAGCAAGCGGCAGAGCGCTTCTTTGAGGTTAAGGAAACTGTAAAACCGGACGAAGAACTTGTAAAGCTCTATTCGCAAAGATATGCTAAGTACCGTAAGATATACCCCGCTGTGAAGGAATTATACAAAGAAATAAAGGAATAAAACGATGAATGAAATTTTTGAGAATATCCCCGAAATAAAATATGAAGGTAAGAACACAAAGAATCCTCTCGCATTCAGATATTATGACGCGGACAGAATAATTATGGGTAAGAAAATGAGCGAGCATCTTCCGTTTGCAATGGCGTGGTGGCATAATCTTTGCGCCGCAGGTACGGATATGTTTGGCAGAGATACCGCAGACAAGTCGTTTGGCGCTGAAAAGGGCACGATGGCTCACGCGAAGGCAAAGGTCGATGCGGGCTTTGAATTTATGAAAAAGCTCGGTATCAAGTATTTCTGTTTCCACGACGTAGACATCATACCCGAAGCTGATGACATAAATGAAACCAACCGCCGTCTTGATGAGATAACCGATTACATACTTGAAAAAATGCAGGGCACGGACATAAAGTGCCTTTGGGGAACGGCAAATATGTTCTCTAATCCCCGATTTATGAACGGTGCAGGAAGTACTAATTCTCTTGACGTTTATTGCTTTGCGGCGGCACAGATCAAAAAAGCTCTTGAGCTTACTGTGAAGCTTGGAGGCAAGGGTTACGTATTCTGGGGTGGCAGAGAGGGATATGAAACGCTGCTCAACACCGACGTTAAGTTTGAGCAGGAAAACATTGCCGCTCTTATGAAAATGGCTGTGGAATACGGACGCAGCATTGGCTTTACGGGAGATTTTTACATCGAACCTAAGCCCAAGGAGCCTATGAAGCATCAATATGATTTTGACGCGGCGACCGCTATTGGATTTCTCCGTCAGTACGGTCTTGACAAGGACTTCAAGATGAATATTGAGGCAAATCACGCAACGCTCGCAGGTCATACGTTCCGCCACGAGCTTCGTATATCCGCTATTAACGGTATGCTCGGCTCTATCGACGCAAACCAGGGCGATTATCTGCTTGGTTGGGACACGGATGAGTTCCCCTACGACGTATACGAGAGCACGATGTGTATGTACGAGGTGCTGAAGGCGGGCGGTCTTACAGGCGGATTTAATTTTGATGCAAAGAACAGACGCCCAAGCAATACCTACGAGGATATGTTCCACGCTTATATTCTCGGAATGGACACTTTCGCTCTCGGTCTTATCAAGGCAGCAGAGCTTATAGAGGACGGCGAACTTGATGCGTTCGTTGAGAAGAAGTATGAAAGCTTTAATAGTGAGCTCGGAGAAAAAATAAGGAGCGGAAAAGCATCTCTTGAAGAGCTTGCGGCAAGAGCTTCCGAAATGAAAACCTGTAAGACCCCGCAAAGCGGCAGACAGGAATATCTTGAGGGCGTTGTAAACAGAGTTCTTTTCGGCTGATCAAATAGGAGAAGAAAAGGAGGATCTTATTTCGGGGCGACAGCATTACGGACGGGGACGTGCGCAATTACTGCGATATGGGATCAAGTTATACTGAATAAAACGGAAAACGAGGGAATTCTCAACACGGGTACCCTCGTTTTTTAAATTTCCGAAGAAAAACGATAAAAAAGCGTTGATCGCACTCTTTGCCGGGGGATAGTCCGTTATGATTTCAGCCCGTATTTTCAGTGTGCTTTTTTTGCATTTTTCGCCGATAAAAAATAGAAAGAAAAACACATTGCTTATTCCGTTTGCTTGTGGTATAATTAAAATCAGAAAATGCTGAACGGATTTTTTTCTTGAAGCGGAAAGATTGGTGATGGAAATAGCGTCTTTAAGTAATTGTTTAAAACCAGACCTGCAGAAAATCTTTGATGAAGAATCAATAGTTGTTTTTTACGATAATATTGAAGATCTTCTCGGAGAGGATATCGTCGGTAAAGGTCCTGTCGCAAGCGATTGCCTTGAGGTCGGCGTTGTGACCGAAGGCTGTGGGGTGCATTATATAGGTGAAAAGCCAATACCGTGCAAGGTTGGTGATATTTATATTATTCCGAGCGGAGTTGAGCACAGATATTTTTTGACCTCGCCGACGGATACCCTGGTCGTCAGAAAGCTTTTGATTTCCGTTAAGGATTGGCTGCGAGGCGATGCGGCCGTTCCGGGAAGCAAACGGTATTGCTACGGCGTTTTTGAAGACGGCGCTTCGGTAGCTTACGCTATGCTGAACGCGCGTATGAAGGAGCGCATCGGTGCGATAATCGATTACATTTCCGACGAGATTTCGGACAGGGAAGACGACAGAAAGACCGTTATAAGGTCATATATCGTGCAGCTTTTTTCTTTCGTCGCAAGATATATCAACCGATCTGTGAAAAATTCTTGCAGGCAGTCAAAGGACGCGGAGATAGCGGCAGCCGTTATAAAAACGGTAGAGGAGAACTTTTCGGACAACAACCTTTCTCTTGAAACGATATCTGCGGAGCTTTTCGTCAGCGTTTCAAAGATCAGCAGGATCTTCAAGGCTCACAGCGGTCAGCTTTTCTCCGAATATCTTAGGGAAGTGCGAATGAATCATTCCGCTAAGCTTCTTGAACAGACCAAGCTGACGGTGGATAAGATCGTTGCTAAATGCGGAATTAAAGACGTTGCAACGTTTTATCGTAATTTCAGAGAAGAATTCGGAATGTCACCTCAAATATACAGACAATTAAAAGAACTTAATAAACGAACCGATATAACGGAAAAGGAGAAAAGTAAAATGGAGATGTTAAACGAAATATCTGTAAATGTTCAGAACGGAAGAGCAAAGGCCGTCAAGGAGCTCGTAGAGAAAGCGATAGCGGCGGGAGTTGCCGTTGAGGATATCCTGAACGACGGGCTTCTTGCGGGAATGAGCGTTATCGGAGAAAAATTCAAGAACAACGAGGTCTACGTCCCCGAGGTCCTCGTCGCGGCAAGAGCAATGAGTATGGGCACGCAGATCCTTAAGCCTTATCTGATAGTAAACGGTCTGAAATCGACGGGAAAGGTTTGCATCGGAACCGTTCAGGGCGACCTTCACGATATAGGAAAGAATCTCGTGAAGATGATGATGGAGGGCAAGGGGCTTGAGGTTATAGACCTCGGCACGGACGTTCCTCCGGATACGTTTATCAAAACGGCTATCGAGCAGGACTGCAAGATAATCTGCTGTTCTGCGCTTCTCACCACTACTATTCCCGTGATGGCTGACGTTGTAAAGGCTGCCGAAGAAGCGGGTATACGTGATAAAGTTAAGATAATGATAGGCGGCGCACCTGTTAACGAGGAATTTTGCAAACAGATCGGAGCGGACATTTACACGGTCGACGCGGCAAGTGCCGCAGATGCAGCGGTGGAATTTTGCAAGAAGTAAAAGCCGTTTGATTTAAAAGAGAAGGGGTTAATTATGGTAAAATTGACCGATAGAGAAAGAATGCTCAGAACGTACAGACGTCAGGAAATAGACAGAGTACCTATGAATGACAGCGCGTGGGCGGGCACTAAACGCAGATGGTATAACGAGGGAATGCCCAAGGACGTTTCTTGGGAAGATTACTTTGATTTCGATAAAAGGATCGAGGTATTGCCCGACAATTCGCCGCGCTTTGAAAGAAAGGTCTTGGAGGAAACCGACCGTTACGTGATCGAAACGACAAAATGGGGCGGGACCCAAAAGGCGTTCAAGGAGCTTGACTCAACCCCTGACGTGCTCGATTTTTATTACGGCAGCTCAGACAGATGGGAAGAAGCCAAGGCGGCGATGACGACCTATCACGAGGACAGGATCCCTTGGAAGTATCTTGAAGAAAACTATCCGAAGTGGAAGTCGGAGGGCAGATTTATACAGCTGACCCTTTGGTTCGGCTTTGACGTTGCGCATTCCCGTATGACGGGTACGGAGAATATGCTTGTCGGAATGTATGACGAGCCCGAATGGGTAACGGATATTTTCGATACGTACCTTAATACTTCTCTTGATCTGTGTCAGCGTATTCTTGACGCGGGCTATGAATTTGACGGCGTTAAATGGTATGACGATATGGGATACAAGGGCTCTCCGTTCTTTTCTCCCACGGCATACAGAGAGCTTTTGAAGCCTTATCACAAAAAAGCTGTCGATTGGGCGCACGAGAGAGGGCTTGTGACCGAGCTTCACTCCTGCGGATTTATCGAGCCTCTTCTTGATGACGTTTTGGACACGGGCGTTGAAATGCTCAACCCGCTTGAAGTAAAGGCAGGTATGGATCCGTTCAAGCTGAAGAATAAGTACGGCAACAAGCTTGCTTTCCACGGCGGTATTAACGCTCAGCTGTGGGATGACATCGAGCTTGTAAAGGCGGAGATGGAGCGCATTATTCCCGCGATGAAGGAAGGCGGCGGTTACGTTTTTGCCTCCGATCATTCGATCCCCAATTCCGTGTCATTTAAAAATATGACCGAGATCGCAAGACTTGCTCACGAGCTCGGCAAGTATAATTAAACGGGTGAAACATATGAAATACGACGTAAGAAAATGGCTCGAAGAGTTGAGGGAAAGCAAGTCCAAACGGGCTTTGCCCATACTGTCGTTTCCGTCTGTCAGCCTGCTTGGGGTGAGCGTTCGGGAGCTGATATCGGACGGTACTCTTCAAGCGAAGGGAATGAAGGCGGTCGCGGACAGGACCGATGCCGCCGCGGCTGTCAGCTTTATGGATCTTTCGGTAGAGGCTGAGGCGTTTGGTTCTTCTATCGTTATGAGCGACAACGAGGTGCCTACCGTCAAAGGTAATATAATCGGGAATAAGGAAGATGCCGATGCGCTCGCTGTTCCGAAGGTCGGAGCGGGCAGGACGGGGATATACGTAGACTCCGTAAGAAAAGCGAAAGCGTTGATAACAGACCGTCCCGTGATTGCGGGAATGATAGGTCCGTTTTCTCTTGCGGCTCGGCTTATCGACGTATCCGAAATAATGATGGATTGCTACGATGAGCCCGATACGGTGCATACCGTGCTCAGAAAAGCGACTGATTTTCTTATCGAATACGCGAGGGCGTACAAGGAGGCGGGGGCTGACGGAATAATGATGGCAGAACCCGTTTCGGGACTTTTGTCGCCTGCGCTCGAGGCGGAGTTTTCCGCGCCGTACGTAAAAGAAATAATCGATGCCGTTCAAGACTCTTCGTTTTTACTGATATATCACAACTGCGGTGCGGGCGTGCCCCGTATGCTCGATTCCATACTTTCGGTGGGAGCTTCGGCTTATCATTTCGGAAACGCAGTCGATATGCGCTCGGATATTCTTGATAAAATTCCCGAGGACGTTTTGGTTATGGGAAATATCGACCCCGCAGGCGTTTTGCGCTTGGGCACACCGAAGCTCGTAAGAGAAAAAACGCTCGAGCTTCTTGAAAAATGCGCGGGCTACCCGAATTTCGTCCTTTCATCGGGATGCGATATTCCGCCTATGACCCCGTGGGAAAACATAGACGCATTCTTTAAGGCAAGGGATGAATATTATGAGAAAAAATAACGCCGAGCTGTTTTTTGACATTACGAAGGAGCTTTTGTCCGCGGGCGCAGACCGCGCAAGCGTTATCGACGCGCGGCTTATAAAAACGAACAGCACCTTCCGAGATATATGCGCCTCCAACGCCTGTGGAATGTACGGAAAATGTTATACGTGTCCGCCCGACGTCGGAGAGATAGACGAGCTCAGAGAGAAAATCAAGCGCTACGACCACGCGCTCGTATACCAAAAAGTATTCAAGCTTGAGGACAGCTTTGATTTTGAAGGAATGACGGAGGCGAAGCGGCGTTTTTACCCGTTACAAAGCATCGCCCGAAAGGCTTTTTCCAAAATAGGAATAGAGAATGCTCTTTATCTGGGTGCCGGTGCTTGCGGCGCTTGTGTGACGTGTGCGAAGGTGACGGGTGAGCCGTGCAGACACCCCGAGATAGCTTCGTCGTCGCTTGAAGCGTACGGAATCGACGTTGCGCATCTTGCAACGGCGGCGGGGATGAAGTATATAAACGGCGAGAACACCGTTACCTATTTCGGTGCGGTCTTATTCTCTTTTTAAATCAAATTTTAGCGAGGAGCAGCAAATGACATCGCGAGAAAGAATAAAGAATGCCCTTAACCACAAGGAAGCAGACAGAATACCTCTTGATTTCGGCAGCGTGACCGTTACGGGAATGCACTATTCCTGCGTTGCCGCCCTCAGAGATTACTACGGACTTGAAAAACATCCGATAAAGATCAGTGAGCCCTACCAGATGCTCGGACTTATAGAGGAGGATCTGAAATGCGCGATGGGTATTGATGCCGAGGGAGTATTTTCGAGGGAAAATATGTTCGGGATACGTCAAGACTCTTGGCGTGAATGGCGTCAGGACAACGGCGACGTGGTTCTGGCAGCCGAAAATCTGAACGTAACGGAAGACGAAAAGGGCAACCGTTACGTTCATCCGTGCGGCGATACGTCTGTTCCGCCCTGTGCGAGAATGCCGAAGAACGGATACTATTTTGACGCTGTCTCAAGGCAAGAGCCGTTTGACGATATAGACGACCTTGATCCCGAGGATAATCTTGAAGAGTTCGGACTTATCTCCGATAAGGCGCTTGATGAGTTCGTCGAGGATATCGAGGCGGCGGAAAAGACGGGAAGAAGCATTACGGTAAGCTTTGGCGGAACGGCGCTCGGTGACGTTGCGCTCGTTCCCGGACTCAATCTCAAAAAGCCGAGGGGCATCCGTGACGTGGCTGAGTGGTATATGGCAACGGTGAGCTCTCCCGAGTATATAAAATACGTTTTCGATAAGCAGACGGATATAGCTCTTGTCAATCTTGAAAAATTAAAGCAAAGGGTCGGAAACAGAATTGACGCTTTGTTCATCTGCGGCACGGATTTCGGCACGCAGATATCGACCTTCTGCTCGCCTGACACCTTCCGTGAGCTTTATATGCCCTATTACAAGAAGGTGAATAATTGGATACACGAGAATACCGAATGGAAGACGTTCAAGCATTCCTGCGGCGCGATAGAGCCGTTCATACCGCTCTTTATTGAGTCGGGCTTTGATATACTCAACCCCGTCCAATGCTCGGCTGTCGGAATGGAGCCGAAAGCTCTTAAAGAAAAGTACGGGCGCGACATAGTGTTCTGGGGCGGCGGTATAGATACGCAGAAGCTCTTGCCATTCGGAACGCCCGAACAGGTAAGAGATCAGGTGCTTGAAAGATGTGAGATCTTCGGCAAGGACGGCGGATTCGTCTTCAATTCAATACACAACGTCCAAGCGAAAACGCCCACCGAAAATATCGTCGCAATGCTTGACGCTCTTAAAGAATTCGGAAGATGACGGGAAAGCGCTTCCGTCCAAATCAGCGTCGGAGGACCGCGCGAGATAACTGTTTTTAATTTTTATCACACAGAGCAGGTGAGCAATGAAAAACAACGTAAACGTTAACGTAAACGGAAAGACCGTGCCGATAAAAAAAGGCACGGTCCTTTCGGATATTTTGGATGTGGAGAAGCCTTGCGGCGGTCACGGAAAATGCGGAAAGTGTAAAGTTCTGGTGAACGGAAAAGAGGAGTTGGCTTGCCGTTATACCGTTCTTTCCGATATAGAAGTAAAAACGCCGGAAAACGGCAATATATATTCGGAAACGGGAGTAGGGGAATGCGAGGGTCGCTCGGGTGAGCTTTGCTTCGCGCTTGATATAGGCACGACCACTATTGCGCTCGCTTTGGTCTCCGTCACCGAAAAAAAGACGGTCAGGGTCATAACTTCGACCAACCCTCAAAGAAAATTCGGATCAGATATTATGACCCGTATAGATTATTGCCAAAAAAAATCGGTCAAGGAGCTTCATGACGTTCTTATCGACCGCATCAACGGGATGATCTCGGAATTTGGCGCAGGGGAGGTAGAAACCGTTTACGTTTCGGCAAACGCTACTATGCTTCACACCTTCTTCGGTATCGATTGCGCGTCCATCGGAGTGGCACCGTATACGCCCGCGTTTCTTGATTCTAAAGAAGAAAAAGCCGACGCCTTGGGGCTTGTCGGAGTAAAAAGGGTAGTTTCGCTACCGTCCTTATCGTCATTCGTCGGCGCGGATATAGTCGCAGGACTTTACTGTATAGGAATGCCCGATGAAGGAAAATATAATATGCTCATAGACCTCGGAACGAACGCAGAGGTGGTTTTATATTCAAACAGATCAGGCGTTGCAAGCGCCGCAGCCGCAGGACCGTGCTTCGAAGGAGCTAACATAAGCTGCGGAATGAGCGCGAGCAGCGGTGCCGTGTACGCTTTTGAACTAAACGGCGGCAAAGCATCCTTTAAGACGATAGAAAACGAAAGAGCAGTGGGTATTTGCGGCACGGGGCTTATTGATATTATATCCGAGCTTTTAAAAAATCAAGTGATCGATGAGAGCGGCTTTATGGAAGAGGATTTTCTTGTTTCGGACGGCGTTTATATCTCACCCGAGGACGTGCGTCAGTATCAGCTTGCGAAATCGGCGATATATTCAGCCGTGCTTTCGCTTATGAAAAAGGAAAACGTCGGCTTTGAGAACGTTTGCGCACTGTATATATCAGGTGGATTTTCCTCTAAAATCAACGTGAAAAACGCGGCAGAAAGCGGTCTTATTCCGAGAGCTCTCGTGAGCAAAGCGCGGGCTCTGAATAACACCAGCTTGCAAGGTACTATTAAATATATTTTCGAGAGGGGTAACTTGCGGCGGTACGTTGATACGATAAAATACGTAGACTTATCCGAAGATAAATGCTTTAATGAATTGTTTATAGAGAATATGACGTTCGATTCGTGAAGCAAGCGAAAAAAATTGTTGTCAAAAGAGGTCACTGTATAGAAAATTACCATTTTTGTGGGCGTTTAAGAAAAAAATGTCATAGTATTTACGGCTAAAATAGTTTATAATAATATCGGAGGGCGTTAAAATGAACAACTTGACGTTTGAATCTTCGATAAAAAGATACTTCGGATCGGCGCTGCCTATATTTTGTTACAAAATAAACAGCGGAGCTATTTCGGATAAGCTTGTTACGGTAACTCCGAATTGGCATAACGAAATGGAGATAATATGTCCCGATGCCGAGATTATACTTTATATCGGCGATAAAAGATATGATGTTGAACCGTGGGACGTTATTTTCATAAATCCGAGAGAAACGCATCGCGCATTCAGAAAAACGCACGGCCCCATACGTTCGGTCGTTTTTGATCTCGGCATTCTTAAAACCTCCGTAGATAACGATAAATGTAATCTGCTGATAGACGATATTATGGAGGGAAAAAAGAAGTTTATTACGAAGGTCGAGAGAAATTCCGAGCTGCACCGCGAGCTAGTGTCGTTTTTCAAGATCGTAGATGAGTGCGCTTACAGTCATTTTGAGGACGGAGTGGAGAAATACAAGATGCTTGCGGGACTTTACTCTATGATGGCAACCTGTCTTGCCACGGATTGCTTCGAAAGCGCCGATGTTGAAAATTTTTGCGGTATGAATTACGTGGCAGACCTTTTAAGATATATTGACGAGCACTACGACGAGCCGCTTACGGCTGAATATTTGGCGAATAAGTTTAATATTTCCACTCCGTATTTATATTCTTTGTTTAAGAATCGGGTGGGAATTACACCCTTGCAATATATCAATTCCACGCGTCTGAGGGAAGCATACCGCCTTTTGGCGGAGGGAGCGAGCGTAACCGAGACCTCGTTGGCAGTTGGTTTTTCGGACGTAAGTTATTTTATAAAGTTCTTTAAAAACGCAGTGGGACAGACCCCGCTAAAATGGAAGTCTCAGGAACGGTGAAACGAACAGCTCAAACGCTGAGCTTTTCATATAAAACGGTTGGATAACGGTATATTTCGTTATAATTTACAGATCCGCTTTCCGTAAGAGCCGAGCCGTTTTTTAAAGTCAGACTCGCCAAGGCTTCTCGCAAAAGAAAAAGAGAGTCAAGTGCGAAATAAGCGGTATTCTTTGCTTTTAATTGAATAATAAGAAGAGGGACCGCAGAGTGAAAAAACGGCGGTCCTTCATTTTTAAAAAACTTTCCGAAAAGGTATTGACATTTAACTCTTCTTGTGATATAATATCAAAGCGAGACTAAAAAGAGATACAATGGCTGAATAGCTCAGCTGGCCAGAGCATCCGGTTCATACCCGGCAGGTCGTTGGTTCAAATCCGACTTCAGCCACCATCTTCGGCCCGTTGGTCAAGCGGTTAAGACACGGCCCTTTCACGGCTGTAACATGGGTTCGATTCCCGTACGGGTCACCAATAAAAAGCTAAATCGATTTATTCG
This sequence comes from Clostridia bacterium, assembly GCA_017503105.1. Lineage (GTDB taxonomy): Bacteria > Bacillota > Clostridia > Oscillospirales > CAG-272 > UBA1740. The sequence goes on along the minus strand of JAFVTS010000007.1, from coordinate 12,411 downwards.
GTTTAGCTTTTTATTTTTGTCTCGTACCCTCATCGAACACATCCGCGCGAGGGAACAAAGAGTATCAATCAAACATAAGCGAAAAGAGAGCCGCGAAGCTCTCTTTTTTTGTTAAATTCGGGCGCGGATATGGGTTCGAACACCCGCGCGGCGTCTTGCGACGGAGCAAGACGACAAAAGTAACGCCTTTCCGCTTAGCTCGTCGGTAATAGCAAAGCAAATATATAGAACGAAAGCCCCACGCGCGGGATTCCCGTACGCAAGTTTGCTTTCGCAAATTTCAAAAGCGAATTTTCGCTTTTGACAGCTCTTTCTTTTGGTGACCCGTACCCATATCGAACACACCCGCGCGAGGGCACAGAGAGCGTCAAACAAACGAAAGCGAAAAGAGATCCGCGAAGCTCTCTTTTTTGCTGAATTTGGGCGCGGATATGGGTTCGAACACCCGCGCGGCGTCTTGCGGCGGAACAAGACAACAAAGGAAGCGCTTTTTCGCTCGGCTTGTCAGTGATAGCGAAGAGAATCTCTAAACCTAAAGTCCCACGCGCGGGATTCCCGTACTTAGTTTTGTCGAAATTCAAAAGCGAACTTTCGTTTTTGAAGTGAACCCAAAAGTTTAGATAAAATTAAATATTAAGTTTGTTGCGAACGAGCTCGGTATTGCACTGGGCTCATTTCTTTTAGTTTGCGTCAGTTTAGTTTGCTTTCTTTCTCTTTTTAGTTTGCTTCGAGACGTGTGATTGTTTTGGCGAGCCGACTTGTATCAAGACAAGCACACGCCACGGTGCCAAAGTTATGCAATCTTACGATTTATATGCTTGAAAAAAATGAAAAATTATGTTATAATATAAAAAAACAGTTGGAGGTATGTCAATGGAAACTACGGGAAGTGGTAATCAAACAATGGATTTTTTTATCAAACATAAATATAAAATCATTATTGGAGTAATAATACTTTTAATTTTAACAATTATTTTAATAGTTGCCATTAATAATCACCGAGAAGCTAAACAAGAAGAAGCTTATTCGAAAACATACTCAAATGCAATTGGATATTTAAGAGAAGGGAATCCAGAAAAAGCAAAAGAATTATTTGCTACGCTTCCCGATGATTATGCAAATTCAGAATATGGACTAACTGCGGGTCAATGGCCTGCAGAGATAGATGCTAAATACAATACTGACTATTTAGGTTTTTGGGGTAACAATTATTATTCGATTGAAATTACACAGCGAATTAGTTTTCTTGGAATTGCAATTGAATATAGGAAAGATGTCAAAGATGGATTGCTTGTGTACGAAGGCAAACTACATATAACAGAACCTAATCAAACAAATGTAAAACTTGGCTCAAGCAAAGGAAGTATTTACTACGAAAGTAACTCTCATAACTATAGACTTGTGTTAGTAGATGAAAATACTATGGAAGTGTATTTTCAAGGCGAACTTCAACGCACTTTGAGTAAAAAGAAATAAATCAGGTATACTATTAAATTTAGTAATTAAGATTTGGGAAATTCATTATGAAATGTAGGTATTGCAAAGATACAGGAAAATATAGAAAGCCGAACGATGAAAAACAATTTGAACGCTTTGTTGATATTGAGATGGAAAAAGCGTATTTTGTCAATTACGATGAAGTCGAAGAAAAGGCATATAAAAAAGTAGGGTTCACTGAAATTGACTGTCCATATTGTAAAACGAAGTAAATTCGCTTAATAATAAGCAATTCAACAAAGGTGAGCTGTGAAAAGTTCGCCTTGTTTTTTCATATGTTTTGAAATAATGTCAATAGAAAAACTTAAAAATTAACAAATCGTTAACAAGATTTGCTGTTATTTATGTTATAATATTTAAGCGGTAGGTATACTTTTAGCATAAGGACTTATATTTATGGGAACAATAAACACGTATACCGCATATCATGCTACTGACAAAAGCAATGTTGAATCGATTGTTAAAGACAATTTTATATATGAAGAGAAAGACACTCATTGGTTGGGTAGCGGAGTATATTTTTTCTTGGATAAGTCTTTAGCAATTTCTTGGGGAAGAAATTGTCCTACTAAAAAATATGGTTCAATTAATAATCCGGCAATTATCGAAGCCCTCATTTCATTGGATAATGATGTTGTATGTGATATGCGAGAATTAAAAACATACAACTATGTAAAAAAAGCTTTTGATATATTTTGGCAATATGCCTACAGAGGTCATTGTACTGTAAACTATAATGATGATTTTATAGAAAAATTAGAATGTGCGTTTTTTAATTGGTTAACAAAGAAATTGGGAATAAAGTGCATTATTTGTAATTTTCAAAAAAGAAGTTTACCAATCGTAAAATGCGAATTAGAGGATATGTTTAGCAGGTTTTGTTTAGCATATGTTGAAACACAAATGTGTGTAAAAGATGCTTCGCATATCGTTGATAGAAAAGAAATTTCGTAATAGGAGGTGTCACAATGATTTATAAAGATATTGAAACAACAACAGACGAAGTGTTGGAGTTTATCAAAAATGCAGGTATTGATATCGAAACTACTTCTGATGTTAATGCATTTAGAATTAGAATGCCTAATGATTCTATTGTTGAAATGCCTCCAGACTTTAATGTTTTTGGAGATATGTCTTTATTCACTATCACAGGGAGTTATTCTTACAACTATTCCTTTATTGAAGGAACTGACAATAACTATACTTCGGGCAATCTAAGTGAAAGATACGATAATCGTATAGACCCTTGCAGATACATACCTGCGGCGTAACGGAGGACATATGAATACTACTAAAGAAAGCAATTTTCAATATACTAACCCAAGAATCACAAAATTCAATTACATATTTACAGAATTGTCTGATGGGCAATGTACGATAAATATGAAGCACAAAAAATCAATTGAGAAAATTTCGGAAAATGAAGCTAAAGTCACATTAAACATGATAATTAGCGCAAACGGAGATTCTTCTCCCTTCGAAATTTCTTTCTCCGTGGAAGCGAAGTTCCGTTGGAAAGATTTTGATGTAGATACAGTATCGATGTTGTTGAGCCAAACTGCTCCGTCTTTGCTTGTTGGATATGCAAGACCTATTGTTGCAATGTTTACAAATAGTTCTGGCATAACTCCATTCAATATTCCTATGATTGATTTTACCAAAGAGCCTATTGTTAACTTTTCTGAACTCTAATAAAGTTCGATTTACCCACTTATTGGCTCACCAAAATAGCAGACACCACGTAGTTGGTGTCTGCTATTTTTTGTGCCCGTCCACATCGAACACACCCGCGCGGCGTGTAATTATCCCGTGATACTTGAAAACGGCATTCCCTTGTGATATAATGATTATAAAGCAGTTTTATGTTGTTGGCGAAGGTTGATACGATGTTATTATCTCACATATGAGAGATTTCGAAGTTTTTGGGAGAAGAATTATGCCACTGCAAATTATCAGACAAGACATAACAAAAATGGAAGTGGATGCCATTGTAAACACGACAAATATAGAAATGATCGGTTACAGCGGTGTAGATCTCGCCGTACATAATGCCGCAGGAGCAGAACTTGATGCGGAATGCGAGAGGCTTGCCCCGCTTGGACTTGGACAAGCAAAGCTGTCGGGAGCATACAACCTGCCTTGCAAGTATATCATCCATACGTCGGGGCCTGTATGGCGCGGTGGCTTAATTGGCGAGAGCATTATTTTGCGCTCTTGCTATATCGAATCATTAAAGCTTGCAGTGAAAAGCGGATGCAGTTCAGTTGCATTTCCGCTGATCAGCTCGGGTGCTTACGGCTATCCTAAAGATCAAGTGCTCAAATTCGCCATTCAAACGATTACGGAATTTCTTTTTGAAAACGAGCTGACGGTATATATTTGCGTATTCGATAGGGAGTCTTATTCATTTAGCAAAAAGCTTTTCAGTGATATACAAGAGTTTATCAACGACGACTACGTGTACGAGCACGATTATTATTTCTTTGAAGCGCTTGACGACGGCGCGGAAGACCGCTCGGAATCAAAAGGCGGCGAAGCTTCTCGGGATACGGTATCCAAGTCCGAAGACCGGACGGACGCGCCTGCGAACAAGTCCTTAAGCGAGTATATGAAGCAAATGGACAGAAGCTTCAGGGAAATGCTCTTTGACCTTATTGATGAAAGCGGTATGACCGACGTGGAGTGCTACAAGAAGGCGAACGTGGATAAGAAAACGTTCTCTAAAATCAAGTGCAACAAAAACTACAAGCCGTCGAAGCAGACTGTAATTGCTTTCGCGATTTCCTTGCAGCTTGATATGGATACAACGCAGGAATTGCTTGCAACCGCAGGATTTACTTTGTCAAGAAGTAAGGTGTTCGATAAAATTATCAGATACTTTATCCACAACGGCAATTATGATATTTTTGAGATAAACGAAGCGTTTGCATAAGAGATGACGTTATGAATGCAATCTTGGGCTCTGATTGGCAGGAGCTTATCACTAACGAGGATAGCGCGGAGTACCCGGGAGTGTTTGTTGAAAAGGATGTTTACGTGCTTTACGTCGGCGGTAACAATTCTTACTATCAGGTAGTCATTCTTGATGAATCTTGGGTTTCGATATCCAAGTAAACGGTTATAAAAAAGTGTGGCACCGTGACCCGAAAGGTCAAAATACAATATAGCGCAGAAGGAACTCCTTTACATCCGAAGCTAATCTTTAGTGCAAAAGGAGATCCTTCGCGCTCCTTCCAAAGTGCCCACACGAGCCTTACGCGACTCGACTGTGGGCATTTCAATTTCATATAAGAAACCAAGGAGAAGTGTAATGGATGAATTGATAAAAGCTCTGGATATCTCGGGAGCAAAGGCTATAAAAGAAAATAATAACGCGACCGTTTTGCATATAAATACAAACAAAGAGGAGTATGTAAAAACCGTCACCGTCCTGCGCGAGATGGGGGCTGTGCTTCGCGAAGAGCGTACGGTCGCCTGTCATACCTTCGCCGCTCTTTCTGTCGAGGGCGGGGCGTATTTTTTGAACTATTTTGAAACAACGGGCGAGCTGTATATCACTTATGAAAAAGACAGCCGCTATTTTGAATTCTCAAGCGAGTGTGGAAAAAAGGTAGTTACGCCTGAAATAACACAAATAGCGCTTGAGGACTTCGGTCTTTCTTACGTTGTCAGACTCTCCGACGGAAGATTCATCGTCTTTGACGGCGGCTGGGACTTTGAGCCTGACAGAGAAAAGCTTTTAAATTGCCTTAAAAAAGGCACTAAAGAGGGTAAGCCTACGGTTGCCGCGTGGATACTCACGCATCCTCACAGGGATCATTTCGAGTGCTTTGTCGGCTTTATGGAGAACTACGCAGATGAGATTGAGCTTGAGTCTCTTCTTTATACCTTCCCGGATGCTGACGATACAGAGAGATATCCGCATCTTTTAAAAGATACTGATAGAGTTGATTTTGATTCTTCTGCTTACACTTATATAAAGAAGCTTGAGAATATTATAAAAGAGCACTCAATCAAGGTGTATTCTCCGCATACGGGTCAGAAATATACCGTCGGTGATGCAACGCTGGAGATACTTTCGTCGATGGACGATATTATGCATCATTCGCACGACATAAACGCAACTTCGCTGGTCACAAGGATGGAGCTTGCAGGGCAGGTAATTCTTTGGTGTGCGGATGCATCTCTCGGCAAATCCGCTATTGCGGAAAAATACGGTGATTACCTGAAATCGGATATCCTTCAGGTACCTCACCACGGTTTTGGATGCGGTTCGGCACAAGGAGAGATAGATGCATACAATCTCATCAAGCCCGAGACGGCATTCATACCTGTTGCGCCCTATCACGGATATACCGTTTTCTCTATTCATAAGCCGTCGACAAGATACTTAATGACAAATCTTGGAGTAAAAGAAATTATAATGGGAATCCCCGAAAGGACCATATCTCTTCCATATATACCTGCCGAGTATAGAGAACGCGAAACAAGAGATGCCGTAGAGCAGGGAATCCGAAACTGCGGAGCCACAACGTGGATGTTCACAGGACTCAACACTTCGGTGTGTGAAGATTTCGTTTTTACAGCATTGAATACAACAATCGCTCCTGCGACAATTCTCATCGAAATATTCTTTGAGGATGCGTCAAAGAATATAGAGCATATTAAAGCAACGGTAACACGAAAAAGCGTCAAGACGTTTTCGATTATCGGTGAGGAGATCGACTCGGAATGGAAATACTTCAATCCCGCTTCGTTTAAGAAAAGAGGCATTCCCGAAAACGAGTCCTTTGCCGTAAGATTTATGAGCGACATTCCGATCGTAATCTCAAGCAAGAATCACAAAGCGGATTATTATTCCAATTAAAATCATAAGTGCCACGAAAAATAAGTGTAATATCGGTGAGTGATATGAGCGCCAAATGATTTGCGGACATATAGCGATTAGGGATTGAAAGAGCACATATTTTGTGATATAATATTCTCACGGGTCGCTCTTGTAAGGAGCGACTGTGCAAGACGAGGTCTTGCCTTTTGTAAAACAAAAGCCGCGAGCCTATTGGCATAACACAGGTCGCGCTGCGGCGCGACTCCAAAGGCTGCGCCTTTACACAAGCACGAAGGCTTGTGTTTCTGTGAATATGATATAATTTTATTAAACATTCGAAGGAAAGGTATATCTATGGTTGCAAGACTCGAAAATGAAGATGGAAAAATGAATATTTATATGAATAATATACCTACACCGCCTATTTTGTTTGCTTTGAGCGATTTTCCCGCCGCTGCCTCAAATACTCACTATGCGTTTAAAAATATTCAAAATTTCAAATCTCAAGGAATCAATATCGTCTCCGCCGACTCTGATTTGAACGTCGGATGGCATAAGGTATCGCCGTTTGACACTGAAGCCATAACTTCAGAGATAGAGTCAGTGCTTGACGCAAATCCCGATGCAAAGGTGCTCCTGCGCCTACATCTTAATCCCCCTTATTGGTGGTTACGCGATAACCCCGAGGAATGCATCGTATATCGCACCGAGGAGGGTGATTTTCCGGGGATTGACGACGGAGAACAAGACAGGCTTATAAAAAATGACGACAAAATGCATTTAAGAGCAAGCATTGCTTCCGAAAAGTGGATTTGCGAGGCCTCTGAAAAATTGACCTTGTTTCTTGAAAAGCTCAAAGGCACACGCGCAAGAAGCGGACTTGTGGCAATACAGCTTGCTTACGGAATGTTCGGTGAATGGCACGCATTCGGGCGCTCTATTGCTGACGTTTCCGAGCCTATGAAAGCTCATTTTAAAGAATATCTTAAAAATAAGTACAAAACGAAAGCGAGTTTGCGGAAGGCTTGGAAAGACGAAGACGTTGATTTTGAAACTGCGGAATATCATCCGGAAAAGTTTCAGCCCGTGGATGACGGAGCCTTTCGCGATCCGTCGAGATCGGTGCGTGTAATAGATTCTCAAATGAGCAATCAAACAGCCGTAACCGACGCAATATTACGCTTTGCAAGAGTGGTGAAAAGTACCGATCCCGAGCTTCTTTGCGGCACCTTTTACGGATATTATCTTTGCACCGCAGACACTGCGGTCATCGGCGCACATCTCAACCCGACGCCGATATATGAATCAAGTGATATAGATTTTATATGCGGTCCTTTCTGCTATATGGATAACAGACTACCTGACGGCGTGCCTATGCAACGTGCATTTCTTGAATCTCATAGGCTTCACGGAAAGCTTTGGCTTACCGAAATGGATCAATTTCCGCTTGGTGTTGAGGAAGTCTCGGGTGGCACGAAGGAAAACTTTGATACCAACGTTGCCGTTCTTCGGGTAAACGCATTGCAGCCGATTTTTGGCGGTCACGGATTTTGGTATTACGACCATAGACTTGTACCCTCTCTTGAAATAATGAAAAAGATGGGTGCCGTTGTCGCTGACGTCTCAAGCATATACAGAAAACGCGGCTGGTGGGATAGTCCTGAAATGATGAACGAGATTGGCAAAATACAGGAGTTTGCGGGTGAGTTTATAAAGCGCAAGTACACCACCGATGCAGACGTGCTTATCGTCTACGATGAAGAGGCTAAATACTATCATACCGTGTCGGACTCCGATTCTGTGGAATATAAGCTTTTTTCCGAATTTGCGACGTGCGGCGTTGCTTACGATTGTATTTATCTTTCCGATCTTGAACTTTGTCAGATCAAAAAGTATAAGTGCATAATTTTTGCTGACTGTCCGAATATTGATGCGAAAAAGCAAACTTTAATTGACAAAATCCGAGAAAATATCACTTGCGTTTTCCTTCACGGTTTCGGCTATTCCGACGGTAAGCACCTTTCGTGTAAAGCATCCTCAAGGGCTTGCGGTGTGGAGATTCGGCGCACGGAGGCGAATTATATATCCTCCGATTTCTTTGATCGGGTCGCGCTCGATTCAAACATTGCTCCTGCATTTTGCATAACGGATAAAAGCGCCGAGCCGCTTGCTTATTTCGATAACGGAACGGTTGCTGCGGCAAAAAAGAATAACTGCGTTTACATTTCGATGAATTACATACCCGGCGGATTGGCAAAAAGAATCTTCCGAGATTCGGGTGTGCATATTTGGTGTGATAGCGGGGATTCGATCATCGCGGCTTCGGGATGCGTGTTGATAAAATGCCATAACAGTGGGGTAAGAAACTTGAAGCTGCCGGGTGGTGGCGAAATACAGATCATCTCGGAAGGCGTGGAGACTCGGGTTTACGAAGTGAAAACACAAAAAAGGCTGCTCTAATTCTAAAGCGAACTACAAACAGTTTACAGTGAATTGTCAATCATAACCACCCGTTTGACGGGTGGTTATGATTGGTGACCCGTACCCACATCGAACACACCCGCGCGAGGGCACAGAGAGCGTCAAACAAACGAAAGCGAAAAGAGAGCCGCAAAGCTCTCTTTTTTGTTGAATTTGGGCGCGGATATGGGTTCGAACACCCGCGCGGCGTCTTGCGACGGAGCAAGACGACAAAAGTCTTATATTTTTGCTCGGCTCGTCGGTGATAACAAAGTAAATCTTTAAATCGAAAGTCCCACGCACGGGATTCCCTTAGTTTGGTATAACCAAGAAATGTGCGAGATAGCGGCTGACGCTTGGTAAACAGAAAAGAGTTATCAAGGTAAAAGGCGGAAAGCTGAATAAAAATCGGGCACGCAGAGCTTAAAACAAGCTCTGCGTGCTTTTACATAGGGTGAATTATATTATTTACTGAAAACAACCGTGACGGTCGTCCCGACACCGAATTCGCTTTCGATAGAAAGATCCGCGTCTGAAATAGTGCATATATGCTTAACAATTGCAAGACCGAGTCCCGTGCCTCCGATACGCTTGGAGTGGGATTTATCCACTCGGTAGAAGCGTTCGCAAAGGCGTGGCAGATGCTCTTTTTCAATACCGATGCCCGTATCTTCGACCTTGAGGTAAACGCCTGTATCCGTTTCGGTTATGGAAACCGTTACCGAGCCCCCGTCTTTATTGTATTTGATGGCGTTGGAAACAAGATTTTCGACAAGCTCAAAAATCATTGTTTGATCGGCGCATATCTTGGCAGAGCCAACGATATTAGAGGTGATATTTCTGCTCTTTGCCTTCTCGGAAAGTCCGTCGAGAACCTCTTTTGCGACATCCTCAAGAGCCACCTCGGAAAGCGCTCTTATAGGAGCATCTCCGCTTTCGATCTTGGAAAGCATCAGCATATCAGAGATCAAAGAGCCGAGGCGGAGGCATTCTTTATAGATCCGTCCAAGCTGTTTTTTGGAGGTATCGTCCATACCTTCCTTGTTCATCAGAACCTCGGCAAAGCCCTGCATAACGGTGATGGGCGTTTTGAGCTCGTGAGAAGCGTTGGCGAAGAAATCGCTTTTTTGCTTCTCGATCAACTTTTCATTGGTGATATCCGTGATGATAATGATAGCGGAAATATCGTCGCAGATGACCTCGTTCGTCACCTTTGTAATAACTACCGACAGATACTTATCGTCGTAAGCGCAGTTGAAAGCGAAATTCTCCACGATATGCGCGGTGATCTGCTCGTAAACAGGAAGCTTTTCGATCAGGAACACAAGGTCTCTGCCAATGTCGTGATGCGTTCCGTTAAACATTTCAAACGCACGCTTATTGGCAAATACGATATGCTTCGATCTGTCAAGTGCGATGATGCTTTGCGATACGTTATCAAGCACGGCGTTCAGCTTCACTCTCTCTCCGTCTGCAACACGGATATGACTATGAATGTTTGCGTTCAGCTCGTTAATTTGATTGAGAACCCCATACAGCTCCGGCTCGCTCATATCGGTCTTGATCGGTGCATACCGTCCTTCGTTCAAGCTCTTTAAGCTCTCCCCGATCTCCGTCACCTTGGATGAAACGTTACGGGATATAAAGGTTGAGAGGACAAAGGAAAGAACGAGGGATACGGCAAGAACGAGGACGAAAAGCGGAATGATAGCGGTAAAATAAGGCGTAACTTGGCTGCTTCTTACCGCAAGTCTCAGGATCACCTCCGTGCCGTCCGAAAGAGCGGTCTTGGTTGCATAATAGGTCATATCGCACTTAAAGGTTTCCGAATATCTTTCTATGGCATCGGGCTTGCCAAGAAGTGCGTTTTGGATTTCTTCACGGTCTGCGTGATTTTCAAGAGGCGCTTTGGTATCGCTCTCGTAAAGAACGTTACCGCCCATATCGAAAATCGTAATACGAAGCTCGGGGTTATCCGAGTATTGATTAAAGACAGCAAAGTCGCTTTGCTCGTTCATTAGCGTTGCGGCAAGCTCGGTTTCATCCTTCAACCGTTCGCTTACGATTTTATTCGTATTCATATTAACCGCAATGATACCGAACACGAACATCAGAAGAACGCAGGCGAGGGTTGCGGCAAACACTTTATAAAATATCTTCTTTTTCATAAGTTATTGCCCCACGAAGCGATAGCCGATACCGCGCACGGTAACGATCACGTCGCCGCCTCCACATTCGGTGATCTTGTCGCGGAGCTGAGAGATATGTATATCAAGTGTTCTCGTTTCTCCCATATAGCTCTCGCCCCAAACCTCACGGAACAGCTCCTCGCGCTCGATGGTTACGCCTGCACGTGCGATCAGCATCTTAAGCAGCTTGAATTCCTTCAAGGTAAGCCCGAGGTCGTGCCCTTCGTAAAAGATCTTATAAACGTTATTGTCAATGACAAAGCCTTTCTGGCTTGTCACATAAAGGTTCGCACGGCGAATGTTTGTCTTGACACGGGCGATCAGCTCAAGCACCGAGAAGGGCTTGGTCATATAATCGTCAGCACCCTTGTTCAGTCCCTTGACCGCGCTGATCTCGTCGGACTTTGCGCTCACGATAATGACGGGGATCTTCTCATCCATTTCTCTGATCCCCGTGAGGATGGTGTATCCGTCCATATCGGGAAGCATAATATCAAGAATAATTAGGCTCGGGCGAGTTTTCGCAAACACGCTAAAGAAGTCCTTGCCGTTTTCAAACATTTTCGTTAAAAAAACACCTTCAAAAGCGCCTTCGTAAAGCTCGCGTATGCCTTCGTCGTCTTCAACTATATAAATGATCTCATCCATTAAAACTTCCTGTGTACCCCCGTTTCGTTATATTTCGTCCACTCGGCTACGTTCACGGCGTGGTCGCCGATTCGTTCCAAGTATTTTGCGACCATCATAAGCTCAATGGCTTGGTCGCCGTTTCTGCCGTCCTTTTTGATAAGCTCGATAAGGTCGGTCTTGACAGCGAGGAACATATCGTCCATCTGATCGTCAAGTGCGATCACCTCGTCCGCAAGTGCTTCGTCGTTGTTAATAAAAGAATTCACGCTCTCTCTGACCATCTTGACTGCAAGATTTCCCATAGCGGAAATGTGCGTAAGCTTCTTGATGTAGGCATCGCCCGGCATCGTGTAAACAAGGTCGCCGATATCGGCCGCCTGATCGCCAAAGCGCTCTATGTCGGTAATCATCTTGAGCGCAGTGGAAACCTCACGGAAATCCTTGGCAACCGGTTGCTGCTTAAGGAGAATACGCATACACTTCTTTTCTATCGCCATCTCGTATTCGTCAACCCGCTTGTCTGCCTCACCGATGCTCTTTCCAAGCTCTCGGTCACGGTTGATCAGTGCTGTAATGGCGTTCTGTATCATCTGCTCGGTGAGTCTGCACATCTCTACCAGCTGTACCTTGAGATCCGCAAGCTCTTCTTCAAATATTTTTCTGATAGACATTTTGTTGTTCTCCGATTATTATATCATAAATTTGTTAAGAAATCAACCGAATCTTCCGGTAATATAGCGTTCGGTGCGCTCATCCTTGGGAGAAGTGAAAATATCGTCGGTGTTGCCGTACTCTACAAGCTCACCG
>JAFVTS010000006.1 GCA_017503105.1 Clostridia bacterium | reverse complement strand
TTGAATAAAGAAAAACACGCAAGGCTTTTTCGTAACCTTGCGTGTTAATAATATATGTGATATATGATAATCAGGAATCTCGTCCAATCTTTATTCCAAAGAAGTCCCTTGTAAAGAAAAATACGAACCCTTCGTGTGAAAGGTTCGTATTATTCCTGTTTGGTGCGGGAAACGGGAATTGAACCCGTACGGTAAAACCACACGCCCCTCAAACGTGCGCGTCTGCCAGTTCCGCCACTCCCGCAGAACAGTTAGTATTATACACTAAAATTCTACGTTTGTCAAGGGGTTTTTTCAAATTTTTAGCGAAAAATGAAAAAATATTTTTTATAACGAAAGATAACGGTAAAGAACGGCAAAAAATGCAAATTTAACGGCGGAATATATTGCAAAAGGAGCGGTGCTGTGCTATAATTATGTTAAAAAAACGCGTTCAGGGAGCAAGTAGATTATGTCTATCATTTTCGACAGCGAGAGAAACACCTTCAAGCTTGACACGGCACAGTCGAGCTATATTATTAAGATACGCGACGGCGGCTATCTTCTTAACCTGTATTACGGTGCTAAGATCCCCGACACTTACGTCGCGGGCAGGGAGAGCCGCTCTCCGACGGCGTCGTTTTCTCCCGTTGATGCTGAGGCGGGGAATTTCTGTCCCGACACAGCGCCGCTTGAATATTCGACCAACGGAGCGGGGGATCTGCGTGTCTCGGCGCTTTCCGTGAGGAATAAAGACGGCAACAGCGTGACCGATATTCGTTACGACGGTCATAAAATATATAAAGGAAAGCTTCCTATCAATGGGATGCCGTCGACCTACGCAAACACCGAGGATGAAGCGGAAACGCTTGAGATATACGCAAAGGACTGTGTGACGGGGGCGCGCGTTACCCTTTATTATACCGTTTTTGAAAAGTATTCGGTTATGACGAGGCGAGCGATGATAGAAAACACCTCTGACGAGCCGATGAAGCTTGAGCGCGCGATGTCGCTCTCTCTTGACCTTCCCGAGATGGATTACGATATGATCACCCTTTGGGGCGCGCATAATATGGAGCGCAACATCGAGCGCCGCCCGCTTTCTCACGGTATTCAGGGCGTCGAGAGCAAGAGGGGCTCGTCGAGCCACGCGCAGAATCCTTTTATGGCGCTTGCGAAACGCGGTGCTGACGAGGAGCACGGAGAGGTCTTTGGCTTCAACCTCGTTTATTCGGGCAATCACTCGCTTCTTGCAGAATGCGATTATAACTCCGCGACAAGGGTGATAATCGGTATCAATCCCACCGATTTCATTTGGAATCTCGGGGCAGGAGAGCGTTTTGACACTCCCGAGTGCGTTATGGTCTATTCCGACGGCGGTCTTGGCGAGATGAGCCGCACCTTCCACCGCTTTTATAACAACAATCTCGTAAGGGGAAAGTATAAATACGAAAAGCGTCCGCTTCTAATCAATCATTGGGAGGCGACGACCTTTGACATCACGACGGAAAAGCTCGTCGAATTTGCGAAGGCGGCAAAGGAGCTCGGCTTCGAGATGCTCGTTATGGACGACGGCTGGTTCGGAAAGCGTTATAACAGCAAATCCTCCCTCGGAGATTGGTACGTCAACGAGGATAAGCTTCCCGGCGGTCTTGAACCGCTTATAAGTCAGGTCAACGCTTTCGGGCTGAAATTCGGAATTTGGTACGAGCCCGAGATGATCTCGCCCGACTCCGACCTTTACCGCGCTCATCCCGATTGGTGCGTTCACGTCCCGGGGCGCGTGCCGAAGCTCGGCAGAACTCAGCTCGTGCTTGACGTGTCGAGGAAAGAGGTCAGGGACCACGTCTTCGGTATGATGAGGGAAGTGCTTAAAAATCACAATATATCTTACGTAAAATGGGACTTTAACCGCAACCTCTCCGACGCGGGCTCTGCCGCGCTTACCAAGGAGCAGGGCGGTGAGTTCTTCCACCGCTTCGTGCTTGGCACTTACGACCTTATGGACCGTCTTACCACCGAGTTCCCCGATATACTTCTTGAAAACTGCTCGGGCGGCGGCGGAAGATTCGACCCCGCGATGCTCGCTTACTCTCCGCAGATATGGACGAGCGATAATTCCGAGGCCATTCACAGGCTGAAAATTCAGTTCGGAACCTCGCTCTGTTATCCCGCGTCGGCTATGGGTGCTCACGTTTCGAGGAAGGGAAGCGCACCCTTAAAAACACGCGCCGACGTTGCAATGTGGGGCTCCTTTGGCTACGAGCTTGACCCGAGGACGTTTTCTGCTGAGGAGCGCGAGACGGTAAAGGCTCAGGTAGCCGATTACCATAAATATTACGAGCTTATGCACACGGGCGATCTTTACAGACTCGTATCTCCGTTTGAAAATCCGTACCTCGCCGCTTGGGAGATAGTTTCGGAGGATAAGGGTGAGGCGCTTGTCACCGTCGTGACGGTGAAGCAGGAGCAGCACAGAAATCTCGTTTTAAGACCGAGAGGACTTGATGAGAATAAAACGTACAAAAATTCCTTTAACGGGCAGATATGTTCGGGCAGAACGCTTATGAAGGCGGGAATAGCTGTCCACACTGCAAATTCCGCGGACGGCGAGAGCCTTACCGTTTGCATAAACGAGGTAAAGTAAATTGATAATAGAAACGAATATCGAGCAGTTGCGCGACCCGTTCATTCTTGTCGCGGACGGCGTTTACTACGCCTACGGCACAGAGTGGAAGTGCTATAAAAATACGAGCGGAAGGCTTTCGGGTGAGTGGGTAGAGCTCTCGGGCGAGATTGTCAAGGAGCCCTTACACTTCGTGAAGAACAAATGGGCACCCGAGGTGCATAAGTATAACGGCGCTTATTATATGCTGACGACATATTTTTCGTCCTTGACGAATCACAGAGGCTGCTCGGTTTTTAAGTCTGACTCGCCCGAGGGTCCCTTCGTCGAGATCGGCGGCGGTCACTTCACTCCCTCCGATTGGGACGCGATAGACGCGACGCTTTACGTAGACGAAGAAGGGCAGCCGTGGACCGTGTTCGTGCACGAATGGACGAGTACGGACGACGGCATCGGACGAATGGCTGCGGCAAAGCTTTCTCCCGATCTTACGCATCTTATAAGCGAGCCCGTGGAGCTCTTCCGCGCGGATTCGCCCCCTTGGACGAAGCGCGAGGTCACGGACGGTTGCTTTATCTACAAGACGAAGGAAGGCAAGCTCCTTATGATATGGTCGAACTTCCTCGCCGATAAGAGCTATTCTATTGGCGTCGCAGAAAGCGACGGAGGTATACTTGGAAATTGGACGCACAAGGAGCGGCTCTTGTATTCAAAGGATATGCTCGGCACCTATGACGGCGGTCACGGAATGATATTTTCCGACAAAGACGGGCGGACGTATCTTTCTATGCATTCTCCGAACGTTCCGACGCACGGACGAAAGGAAAAGCCCGTTATAATCGAGATCTTTGAAAAAGACGGAGAGCTCGTGCTTGATTTTAACTGAAATAATAAATATCCACCCGCATAGCGGGTGGTATTTCAGTTTCGGGCATAGCCCTAATACTAAAGGCTACGCACAAGTGCGTCTTTTATTGGCCTGTCAGCCATGCATTTGTTACGAAACCCCGCTCAAGCGGGACTAAAACCAAGCCTCCCCCTGTGTAAAGGGAGGTGGCACGGCTTGCCGTGACGGAGGGATTGTAAAAAGCGATAATCTACACAAAACAATCCCTCAGTCAGCTTCGCTGACAGCTCCCTTTACACAAGGGAGCCTTTGACACAAGATCATTCTACGCTGAATTTTTATTTGCTTTCTGCTCATCGGCAAAGCCCTTATGGAACCCCGCCACTATGGCGGGGTTTTCGTCTTACAATAAAAAAGATCACTTCCTACCCAAAAAAACAGGGCTTCGGACGTGATCTTTTATTTTTTCACAGCGTCAGAAATACTGACTCTCGTGCGGCTCGTTTTGTATTTTTGAATCCGAGTACTTGATCTTGAAGTCGTCGGCGAGCATACCCGTAAAGTAAAGGGAGTAAACGAACCAAACGACTGAGATGCCTGCTATCGCGGCACCGAGCCACGGAGCCACGTTTGGAATGAGCGTTCCGCTGTTGAAGGTCCTCTCGTTGTCCGTAAACACGTACAAAAGCCTTGCCAACGCGCTGATCACCCCGAACGCCGCGAAGATACCCGCCCTTACGGTAAGGGAGCGGTGGTAGCGCTTGTCGTGGCGCGAATACTCGCCGTCGGACTCGGTATCGGAAAGAGGGTCGCTCACACCCTTCGGCGTTTTGCCCGTGTGCGTCCTTATGAAGCGCTTTATTACCAAAAACGCGAAGACGATAAATACGGTAAATAACAGAGTCTCGGCTATTGACAGAAGCGCGTAGACGTTGAACATAGCGTCCGCTTCTTTATAAAGCGCGATCTCGGCGTGCGAGTAATTGTCGTGATAGTGTATGCTGACGAACCAGACCGCCAAGGAGAAGAGTGAGTAGACGAGCCCCGAGAAAAGAAGGCAGAGATCAAGGACGCTCGTTTTGAACGTGCTCAGTCTCTTAATTGCCGCTAAAATCAAAAATCCTGATATAAAAGCGGGCAGAATGTTCGTGTTGTTGAATTTGTCAAGCGTAAATTCAAAGGTGAGAAGCGCGCCCCAGGGCAAGAGCTTAAGAGCTGAGAGCACTCTGTCAAGCTTTATCTTGCGCTCGATCTCGACTTCCTTTTTCTCGTCGGTGAACTTCATAACTGCGGGGTAAAACTCACCCGAGTCGGAAACGCCCTTTAAATACCGTATGAAGAACGCCGCCCAGGCAAGCCCCACGGCGTAGCCTATAAGCTGTGAGCCGAGGAGCACTACGGGGTAAAAGCGTGCCTCGGGCATCATCGTGGTGGGGCTTCCCGCGTCGACCGTGGTCGTGAGAAGCAAAAACTCGGGAAGGGCGTAAAGAGCGCACTTTAAAACCGAGAAAAAGAGCGTGAAGCTCTTCAGCTTGTCCGCGGTGGGGTTTTTGCCTATAATAGACTCGGCACCCGTTCTCGCGCCGAGGTACGATATTCCCGCAAAAAGGTCGTTTACGGCTTTGACCGTGAAGATGACCTCCACTACCGCAAACGAGAACGAAAACAGCGTTATAACGTCGTTATCGAGCGTGTTGCCGCCTCTTATCATTACCATCAGCAAAAATGCGGGATATTTTGCGGCAGAGATGAGCGCGAGCTTCAAAAATCCGAGCCTCGCTTCCTCAAAGAAGGGGACGCGTCTTGCCGCGTGGCGGAGCGACCCCGCGATGATAAGGTGTCCGATGAAGTCGGGGAGCGGGTCGAGTATGTTGACGTTCGGATTGAAAAGCATCAGAACGGCGAGGGTGAGCAGCGCTTTCGGAAAATTCTTTTCGGATAAAGCTTTTTTCATCATTTTTTCTTGTCCTCGCGCTTTTTCTTACGCTCACGCATCTTGCCGTATCTGTATTCGGCGTATTCGCGCCGCTTTTCGTCCTCGTGCTCTCTGAATTTGTTGACGAAGCCGAATCTCGACGGCTTTTTTTCCGTGCCCGCTCTGACGTTGTCCTCGGGCATACAGATCTTAGAGTAACAGGAGTAGATATTGATGCAGTTCATTACAATAATATAAAGAGTAAAGAGGGTAGTGACGACCGAGAGGAGGAACTGCGTGTATACCGCGCTGCCCGTGCCGCCGAAGATGACGGCAAGATCGGGGGGGACGGTAAGGTTCAGCACATATACGGAAAGGGTGAGCTTCGAGTAGATGTCGCACTTCTTCGCAAGGCGTCTTAGCCCGACCTCCTCCGCGACGTCACGCATTCCGAAGAGCATAAATACGCTGAGCGCTCCGATAAGGACGTTTCTTATAAGATAAGAGGCGGTGTTCAGCACTATTCCGCCGACGCTTATGAAGAACACGCTTGAAAGCACCTCTATCACCGCCTCGTAGATCGCGAAGGCGAAGAAGAAAGAGCAGGCGTAAAGCGCCCTTTTCATATGCGAGTTGAGATACGCGAGCTTCAAAAGCGCGATAAGCATCACGCCTGCCGCGATAGCGTTGGTCAGGGTCTGGTAGGGAAGGTCGAGCAGCAGTACGTACCCGATGAATAAGGTTCCGAATCCCATAAGTTTAAGCTTCCTCTTAATTAGCGGCGGCGTCGTTTATTCCGCAGCATTTCTTGTATTTTTTTCCGCTTCCGCAGGGGCAGGGGTCGTTTCTTCCCACCTTCTTGGAAACGGCAGGCTTACGCACGACGCTACCGCCGCCCTCAAAGCCCGCCATAGTGGGCTTCGCGACCTCGACGCGCTCGGTCGATTGGACTCTCGGAGCTACGGTGAGCACCTGTCTTACGGTGCTTTCCTTAATGTCGTCTACCATCTGATCGAAGAGGTCCGCGCCCTCAAGCTTGTACATAGCCACGGGGTCTCTTTGAGCGTAGGCGTTAAGTCCTATCATCTCCTTGAGTCTGTCCATATCCTCAAGGTGGTCCATCCACTTCCTATCGACGTTCTGAAGAAGGATGACCTTTTCTATCTCACGCATAGCGTCGTCGGGCATTCCCGCGACACCCTTGAACATCTCGTCCTTCTCGCGGTAGATGGCAAGCGCCGCCTCGGTGAGCTCTGCGAGCCACGCGTCCTTGTCGATCTTTGCAAGCTCCTCCTCGGTGTACTCAAAGTTCCTTGAGTCCTTGACAAGACCGAGATAATGGCTCTTGAACTCCTCTATCTTAAAGGTCGCGGGGTCGTCAAGACCGAAGCAGTGAGCAAACGTCTCAGCTACGGAGGAGGTTATCATTCCCGTTATCTTGTCCTGAATGTTGTCGCCAAGGAGCACCTCCGAGCGCTGCTGATAAATGACGTTTCTTTGCTGGTTCATAACGTCGTCGTAGGTAAGGACGTTCTTTCTTCTGTTGAAGTTGTTCGTTTCTATCTTCTTCTGCGCGTTTTCGATAGCGCCCGAGAGTATCTTCGCGTCTATTGCCGTGTTCTCGTCAAGTCCAAGACGCGCGGTGACGCTCATAAGCCTCTCCGAGCCGAAAAGACGCATAAGGTCGTCCTCAAGCGAGAGGAAGAATCTCGATTCACCGGGGTCGCCCTGACGTCCGCTTCGTCCGCGGAGCTGGTTGTCTATTCTTCGGCTCTCGTGCCTTTCCGTGCCGAGAATGTAAAGACCGCCCGCTTCCTTTACCTTGTCTGCCTCGGGCTTTATCTCTGCCTTGAAGCCCTCGTAAAGCTCGCGGAATACGCGCCTTGCCTCAAGAACTGCCTCGTCTGCCGTTTCCGACGAGCCCGTGGCAACGGCGATGACGGAATCCTCGATGCCCATTTTGCGCATCTTAGCCTTCGCCATATATTCGGGGTTTCCGCCGAGCATAATGTCAGTACCGCGTCCCGCCATATTCGTAGAGATGGTAACGGCGCCGTATCTTCCCGCCTGCGCGACTATCTCCGCTTCCTTCTCGTGGTGCTTCGCGTTTAAGACGGTGTGGGGAATACCCGTGCGCTTGAGTATCGCGGAAAGCTCCTCCGACTTGTCTATCGAAACGGTACCGACGAGGACGGGCTGACCCTTCTCGTGGCACTCCTTTATCTGAGCGATTATGGCGTTTATCTTACCTTTGTAAGTTCTGTATACCGCGTCGTTTCTGTCAAGCCTTATCATCGGCTTGTTCGTCGGCACCTCAACGACGTCGAGGGAGTAGATCTGTCTGAACTCGTCGTCCTCGGTCATTGCCGTTCCCGTCATACCCGAGAGCTTGGTGTACATTCTGAAGAAGTTCTGGAAGGTGACGGTCGCGAGCGTTCTCGTTTCCTTCTGTATCTTTACCTTTTCCTTTGCCTCTATTGCCTGGTGAAGTCCGTCGCTGTAACGTCTGCCGGGCATAAGACGGCCCGTAAAGGCGTCAACTATGATGACCTGATCGTCCTTGACGATGTAATCGACGTCGCGCTTCATAATACCGTAGGCGCGGATGGCGGTGTTCACGTGGTGGTGGATGGCGCTGTTCTCGGGGTCTGAGAGGTTTTCTATATTGAAGAATTTCTCCGTCTTTACGATACCGTTCGGAGTAAGGACGGCGGTGTTCGCCTTCTCGTCAACGACGAAGTCCTCCTCGTAAAGAGCGAGGTCCTGCTTGGTGTCGACCTCTTTTATGGTGTGGCGGCGCATAGTGCGAACGAGTCTGTCCGCCATATCGTAAAGGTCCGTGGACTTTGAGCCCGCGCCCGAGATGATAAGAGGCGTTCTTGCCTCGTCGATAAGAATGGAGTCCACCTCGTCGATGATGGCAAAGGCGTGACCTCTTTGTACCATTCTTTCTTTATATACGACCATATTGTCACGAAGGTAGTCGAATCCGAGCTCGTTGTTGGTCGCGTAGGTGATGTCCGCGGCGTACGCCTCGCGCTTTTCCTCAGGGTCCTGACCGTGGACGATAAGACCCGTTTTTAGACCGAGGAAGCCGTAGACCTTGCCCATCTCGTCGCTGTCACGCTTTGCAAGATAGTCGTTGACCGTGACGATGTGCACGCCCTTACCCGAAAGGGCGTTAAGATATGCGGGCAGGGTAGCCACGAGGGTCTTACCTTCACCCGTTTTCATCTCCGCGATACGTCCTTGGTGAAGGAGTATACCGCCCATCAGCTGGACGCGGAAGGGGCGCTTGCCGAGGACTCTCGTGTCCGCCTCTCTGACGAGCGCGAACGCCTCGGGCAAAATATCGTCAAGCGTCTTGCCCGCCGCAAGCTCGCCTTTAAGCACGTCGGTATATTCGCGCATCTGAGCGTCGGACATAGCGGCAAATTTATCCGCAAGCCCTTCTATTTTGTCAACGAGAGGAAGTATCTTTTTTATCTGCTTTTCACTGTACGTTCCGAAAATTGATGAAATAAGTCCCACGTTTATATCTCCGTTTCTTTTGTGAATGTATATTTTCATACATTACATTATAACACATAATTTTATAAAAATAAATACCTAATTGTAAAAAAAACGCCCGAAAAGAAGGATTTGTAAAAAAAATATTTAAAAATACGATAATTACTTGCTTTTTTCGACGGTGCGAGGTATAATAAATAAGTAAGCAGCAAGTTCTCTTAGCAAAGGAAAGCCGAATGAAACGCATCAACATAGTTCTCTTATCGCCCGAGATACCGCAAAACACGGGCAATATTTCCCGCACCTGCGCCGTGACGGGCGCTGTGCTTCACATAATAAAGCCTATCGGCTTTGAGATATCCGACAGGACCTTGAAGCGCGCGGGGCTTGATTATTGGGACAAGCTTGAGGTGCACTACTACGAGAGCTACGGTGAATTTCTCGCCGCGCATAAAGACGCTTTGATATATTATTTTTCCGCAAGAGGACGGCGCTCGTATGCCGAGGTCGAGTATCCCGACGGCGCGTTTCTTATGTTCGGGTGCGAGAGCGTCGGCTTGCCCGAGGAGCTCGTTTCGGAGAACTTCGAGCGCACCCTCCGCATTCCTATGCGCGGAGAGGTCAGGTGTCTTAATCTTTCAAACGCCGTCGCGGTCGCCGTTTACGAGGCTTTAAGGCAGTGGGGCTTCGAGGGCTTTTGCTGAAAATTTTGAAATTAAATCCAAGGAGATATAAATTATGACGATGAAGGTTAAAGATCTGCCCTATGAGAGATATACCTTAGAGCAGGGGAAGGCGGCTTTTGCCGATTTTGAGGCGGCTATGGCCCGCGCAAAGTGCAAGGGGTGCGTTATCGCGGCTCGCGAGAAGTTCCTTGACGAGATGGATCACTATTCGACGGCGGCGTCGCTTGCCAATTGCCGTTTCACCCTTGACACGCGCGATGAATTTTATCAAAAGGAAATGAATTATTACGATGAGGTGGGGCCTGAGTTTTCCGACCTTATCACAAAATATTCCGCGCTTATGCTTGACTCGCCTTACAGGGTCCAGGTTGAGGAGGAGCTCGGCTCCGAGCTCTTCAAGTCCTACGAGGTGCAGAGAAAGGCGTTCTCTCCCGAGGTCGTTGAGGAGTGCAAGCGTGAGAACGCTCTTACTACCGAATATTCCAAATTTATGAGCGAGATGACCTTTGAATACGAGGGCGAAAGACTTCCGCTCTCCGTCCTTCGCGGCAAGGTGTCCGACGCTGACAGAGAGGTAAGACGAAAGGCTGCCGAGGCGATAGGCAAGGGGCTTTCCGAAAACGCGGCGGAGCTTGACAGACTCTACGACGAGCTCGTTAAGATAAGGACCGAGATCGCGAGAAAAATGGGCTATGAGAATTTCATAGAGCTCGGTTATTACAGAATGGGCAGAACGGGTTACAATCGCGAGATGGTCGAAAAGTTCAGAGAAAACGTGGCGAAGGACCTCGTTCCCGCAGTTTCCGCTCTTAAAGAAAAGATTGCCGCAAGACTCGGTATCGACAGGATAACCTTCTACGATAACGACGTTTACACCGAGGGTGAGGCACCGAAGCCCGTGCTTGAAACGGAGGAGCTCTTTGACGTAGCGGAGGAGATGTATTACGATCTCAGCCCCGTGACGGGTTACTTTATGCACGCTATGCGCGAGGCGGAGGCGTTTGACGTCGAGGCAAGAGAAGGCAAGTGGGGCGGCGGATATTGCACCGCGTTCCCCGATTACAAGCAGCCCTTCATTCTCGCAAACTTCAACGGCACCTCGTCCGATCTTGACGTTATAACTCACGAGTTCGGTCACGCTCTTGCAAGTAATTTCGTATTTGAGTGCGGTGAGCGCGAGATCGGCATCGGCGGTATGGAAACGGCTGAGTGCCACTCTATGTCAATGGAGTTCTTCGCTTACCCCTATGCTGACAGATTCTGCGGTGAGCTTGGCACGAAATATAAGTATAAGCATCTGCTCTCGGCTCTTACGTTTATACCTTACGGCGTCATAGTTGACGAGTTCCAGCACGTGGTCTACGAAAAGCCCGAGATGACCCCCGAGGAAAGGAAGGCGCTCTGGCGCTCGCTTGAGGAAAAGTACCGTCCTTATCTCACCTACGAGGATATTCCGTATCTTTCCGAGGGAACGAGATGGCAGTATCAGATGCACGTTTACGAGTCGCCCTTCTATTATATTGATTACTGTCTTGCGCAAACGGTCGCCTTCGGCTTCCTCGCAAAGGCACAGAAGAACAGCCGCGTGGCGTTCGCAAAATACCTTGAATTCGTGAAAAAGGGCGGAACGGAGTCCTTCGAAGCACTCGTCGAGGGCGCGGGCATCGCATCTCCCTTCAAGGAAGGCGCGCTTGCAAGCGTTGTGGAGGAAGTTTCAAAAATCGCAGAAAAACTTGAGGCAGAACTCTAATATCGCATCTGACTCACAGCGCGAAGCTTCGCACGCAAACGGGTTAAAAGAGGTAAAGAATGGAACAGAAAATCAGACGTGACAGAAATATTGGTGATAATTTACGAAAGCTACGGTATGTTCGCGATATATCTCAAGAAAAACTTTGTGCGGAACTTCAGCGGCGCGGGTGCGATATTGGCAGAAGTACCTATGCAAAATACGAATCGGGAGAGCTAAACGTCAAGGTTAGTGTTATCATAGAATTAAAAAAGATATACGAATGCTCTTACGATGATTTCTTTGAAGGTCTTGATAAATAAAAAACACGGCGGTCGCCTTTGATTTTGGCGACCGCCGCATTCTTTGTATATTATAAACCGCCGAGTTTGCAAGAATGCGAGCCTGAACCTCATCCGTCACGGCTTTGCCGTGCCACCTTCCCTCACAAGGGAAGGCTTAAATAGCAATTCCGCATTCCGCTTTTCGCGCTTAAATCTCTTCGACAGAGAGGTTGAGCGTGAACTTTACCGACTCGCCTGCTTCGAGCGTATTATAAGAGAAGGTGGAATCGAGTCTCGTCGTCGTCGGCTCAAGACCGAGGGCAAAATCGCCCGCGACCATACTCTTCCACATTAGGAACTCGGGCAGGGTATCGCCCGAATACTTTACCGTGAAGCGCTTGCCGCGTTTCTTATTGAGAAGCGATATTTCGGGCTTCGCAAGCTCAAGGTAATAGCAGGTTTCCTCGGGGTACGTCGGCTCTTCCATAATAAGCGCCCTGTCGATATACCGTCGGGCGTAGTCCGTTCTCGTAAACACATCTTTAACGTCGGCTACGACCTCCGCGCCCTCGTCAAGCATAGGGTATCCCACGTTTACGTGATAAAGAATGCAGTACTCCGCGGGGAGGTACGCTTCGTTGGTGACGGTGTCGGTGATACTCAGCGTATCGGAGCCGAGCGCTGTGAAAACGCGTCTTTTAAATACGAGATTTCTGCCGAAAAGCGCCGTTTCTCTGACTGTTGCCTCGACGGTAATACCCTCGTCGGTGCATTCCGCCAACGTGACCTCCGCACCCGTCAGATGGTGCGTTCCGTGCTGCTCAAAGCCCTCGCGTCCGCCTGCCGAATCAAGTCCGCAGGTGTAGAGCATTCCGCCCTCGAAACGTGAGAGGAAGGGAACCTTCTCCGAAACGAAGCCGTTTTTGGAGATGAAGGAAACGTTCTCACCCCTGTGCCACATTTGCATCACGTCAAGCGCGCGTGACGGACAAAGCAAAAACCGTATCCTTCCGTTGTCGCATTCGATAACGTCAAGCCCCGCACCGCGCCCCGACGTGAGCGTGTAGCGATCGAGGTACGCGAGCTGTCTTAAATTTGAAATTTTGGGATTTCTCATAAAAACTCCATTCTGCCGCAAAATAATGTGCCGTTTTTTGTTTTATCAAACGTTTGAAAATACCTTGAGTGTCTTTAAGACGTTCTTCTTCATCCTCGTCTCGACGTTCTTTGCAAGCACGTGGAAGAAGTCGGCGTCCTTTTCCCCGACGGTCTTTTTTGCCTCGTCGTAGCCGTCGTAGGACATATAGGAATAGTAGTTGATCTTTCCGATGCCGCGCTTGATTACCTCGCGATACTGCTCGTCGGAGATGCCGCTGCCGCCGTGCATTACGAGCGGGAGGTCCGTGAGCTTTTTGACCTCGGTGATTATATCCATATTGAGTATGGGGGTGGACTTGTAGATGCCGTGTGCCGTGCCGAAGGCTATTGCCAGAGCGTCAACGCCCGTTTTTTCAAGGAAATCGGGAACGAGGCTCGGCACGGTGTAAAGCTTAGTGGGGTCAGTCACGGCTTCGCCCTCGCCGCCCTCTCTTGCGGGAAGCGCGCCGAGCTCCGCCTCAACGTCTGTGCCGTGTGCGTGAGCGTAGTCGGTGACGAGCTTCGTCACCTTTACGTTTTCCTCGTAGGGGAGGGTCGAGCAGTCTATCATAATAGACGTAAATCCGAGCGCGATGGCTCTTTTGCAGTATTCAAAGTCCTCGCCGTGGTCGAGGTGGACGCACACGCTTACCTTCGCGCGCTTGGCGAGCTCTACCATAACGGGTCCTATTTTGTCAATGGGTGCGTATTCCTCGTGGCACTGCGCGTGCGCTATGATCACGGGCACGTCAAGCTCCTCCGCCGCGTCAAGCACGGCGAGAAGCGCCTCGAGGTTTGGTGTGTTGAAGTTTCCGACGGCGATGCCGCGCGCCTTGCCTTCTTTAAGTATTTCTTTAAGTCCTACAAGCATTTTACTTACCCTCTATATCTACGATATCGTAACCGAGGTAGTTGCCGAGAGCTTCCTCGATAACGTACTTCATATGACCCATACCGACGGTCGTGTGGTGCTTGAAGCCGCCCTTTGCGAGCTTTATGAGCTTGTTCTGAAGGTCGGGAATTTCCGCAACGCCGCCGCAGCCGAAGAACGCCTCTTCTATGGGCTCACCCGTAAAGCGCGCCTCGGAGGCGTAGACCTTGAGCTTTCCGTCCTCGGTAAATCCGTTTGAGAAGGTCATATCAAACGCGGCTATGCGACCCTCGTTTGAGCCCCAACCGCTTCCCGGGTCGCCCTTTGCGAACATCTTGTGCTCGGTGACGGTGCCTTTGCCCGCCATAAGAGTCTGTGCCACGGGACCGCAGTGGAAGAGGATGACCTTGTTCTCGTCCTCGCCGTAATTGTTGTTCCAATCAAGGCAAGCCGTGGGCTTTTCCGACGCGAGCGCCATAGCTCTCATCGTGATAGCGCTCGTGAGGTCTATCTCGCAAGAAGAGACGATGCCTCTGTCGTTGAGCTCCGAGATGAGCACGCAGGGGCAGACGCGGAGTATCATTTCCATCTCGTTCCAGCAGCGGAGCGTTATTGCGTCAAGGCGATATTCCTCTATGTATTCGTCGATAACTACGGATATTTTCGCAAGCGTCAGCTTGTTCTTCTCGGGCACGCGCGTGAAGTCCGTGTATTCCTCAAGTCTTTTTATCTTTGCCCTGACAGCAGCGTCGTCATCAGCCTTTGCTCCGACCTTGAAGATGAGCTCGGAGAGGTCGAAGGACTCGACGTTGATGCCGTACCTTTGAAGAGTTACCTCGTCGAATCTGACGGTCTTGAACGCGGTGGTTCTCGCGCCTATGCAACCGAGGTTGAAGCGCTTCATTCCGCCGACGACGCGGCAGATAGCGGCAAAGTCGTCAAGATTTTCTCTGAAAGCGGGGGAAAGAGGGTGAACGACGTGGGGCTTCATAACGGTGAAGGGGATCTTGTACTGATAGAAAACGTCCGTCACGGAGAATTTACCGCAATAAGCGTCGCGGCGGTGCTTGAAGTCCATCTTTCCTATCTCGTCGGGGTAAGCCTGCATAAGAATGGGAACGCCCGCATCCTCCAGCGCCGTGATAGCGCCGTTTTCGTCAATGAATATGGGCATACAGAGAATAACTCCGTCGTACTCGCCCTCGTGGCTCTTCAGCCAATCGTGATAGAGTCTGCCCTCGTCGCGCGTTTCGACAGCCCCGTATCTCGTAGCCGCCTCGTCCATAACGAGGTAATCGTAGCCCGCGTCGGTCACAGCCTTTATCATATCGGCTCTTGCGCCTGCGATGAGCTCCGCGGGCATAAAGCCGCGGTTTCCGAAGAATAATGCGAATTTCATAGTTTTAAATCTCCTTTATAGCTTTATAAATTTTTTTGTATCTTTGATATTGCTCCTCGTACGATGCGTGCCGAGCGGCGTCGGGCAGGGTATTGCCCGCGTACTTAACGAAGATATCCCGCGCCTCGTAAAGGTCGCGCGCACGACCGAGCGCCGTGGCTTGAAGCATAGCGCAGCCGCAAAGCCCTCCCTCGGACGATCTTAAAACCTTTATCGGAATATTCTGTACGTCTGCCTTGATTTTTATCCAGGATTTTGAGTTTGCGCCGCCACCCGTTGCAACGGCACTCTTGAGCGTGATGCCGTGATCCTTCACGAATTCGGCGTTCAGGCGCATCTCCATCGCCGTGCCTTCAAGGAGCGAGCGATAGAGCTCGGCGTCAGTCGTTTCCGTGCTGATGCCTATGACGGCGCCTCTTGCGTCAATGTCCTGATAGGGGGTCGCCGCACCGCCGAGATAGGGCAGCGTTAAAAGTCCGCTCGGCTCACTCGGCATATTTTTCTCCATATATGCGAAGAAATCCTCTTCTTCTCCCGAGTAGCCGTGCATTATATTTTTTCTTATCCAATTAACGGACGAGCCCGCAGAGTAGTTCAGCATATAAGTGCAGAAGAGCCCCTCCTTGGCAAAGGGAACGACGGGGTAGCCCGCCATACCCATCCTTACGTCCGCGTCCGCTTTATCAAAGAGCACGGTTATGCATTCGACGGTACCAAGCCCGTCCACGGCGTCACCTGAGTCAAGAGCTCCCGCGCCGAGGGTCGTGCATACCTGGTCGTGTGAGCCGAGGACGAGCGTGGGCACGGAGCGAAGGCCGAGCCTCTCGCACACGTCCTTTTTCAAGGGCGCTACGGTGCTGCCCGCTCTTTTCGGCTCGGAGAAGAGCGATTTTTCTATTCCGAGGGGCGAAAGGATCTCATCGGAGAAGCACAGAGCGTTTACGTCAAACGCGCCCGTCCTTGCGGCAAGGGAGTAGTCTATCACGCGCTCACCCGTAAGAAGGAAGCCGACGTAATCGCACATCAGCATAGCGTGCTCGGCTTTTTCGTATATGTCGGGGTAGTCGTTTTTTATCATCAGAAGCTTTGAGAGCGAGTACATACTGTGCGGCACGGTTCCCGTAATGCGGAATACCGCATCTGCCCCGAGCAGCTCCGAAACGTATTCCGCCTCTTTGGCACCGCGCGGGTCGGTGTAGAGCATTGGATAAAAAAGAACGTTTTCGTCCTTATCAAGAAGGACGAAGGACTCGCCGAGGGTGGAAACGGCGATACTCGATATTTCGTGTTTTTCACCGACGCTCTTTATCATTGAAAAGAGCTTTTCCTTCATCTCGTCGACGTTTACGTAGTTTTTTCCGTCCATCTTCAGAAATGCGTATTCCTCGGCAAGGTATTCAAGGATCTCTCCGCTCTCCGAGAAGAGCTGACATTTACAAAGCGTCGTTCCGACGTCTATTGATAAAAAATTCATATTAAAATTCTCCTTACTATTTTATTTTACTTGATTTTTTTCCTGAGTTATAGTATAATAAATTCGTAAATATGGTAATTTTGTACGAAAGAGGATCAAAATGAAGGGATATAACGTAGAAAAGCTGAGTGAGCTTCTGAAGCATTTTTACAATCTGACGGGAATGAAGATATGCTTTTGGGACAGCTCCGAGCACGAGCTTTGCTATTACCCCGCAAGGCTTTCGGATTTTTGCGCCTTGGTGCGGAGCGACCCCGAGCTTGACGCAAGGTGCGCGGAGTGCGACCGACTCGCCGTTTTAACTTGCAAGAGAACGAAAAAGCAGTATTCCTATACCTGTCACGCGGGGCTCAGGGAATGCGTCTCTCCCGTCTTTTACGGCGATACTATAATAGGTTATATCGTCGTAGGACAGATACGGTCGGAAAACTCGGAGCGCTTTTCGAGGTTTTTAAAGACCGTTGGGGAGGAGCAGAGAGAAAGACTGCTTTCCGCTTACGGCGCGCTCAAGACCTTTGAAAGCGAAAAAATAGAGTCCGCCGTGCATATTCTCGACGCCTGCACGGGGTATGAATATCTGAGATCCCTGATAAGCACCGACGATTCTCCTCTGAATGTTAAGTTAGACGCGTATATCACGGAGAACATCGGCGGCGATCTTTCCGTCAAGAGGATTTGCTATAAGCTGCGCATCTCGCACGGCGAGATCTATAACGTGTTTAAAAGATATTTTGACACTACCCCTGCGGAATACATAAAGAAAAGGCGTCTTGCCTTCGCCTGCGAGCTCTTGAAGAATACCGATCTTCCCGTAAACGAGGTGGCAAAGCGCAGCGGTATTTCCGATTATAATTATTTCTCTAAAAGCTTCAAGAGGGCGTTTTCGCAAAGCCCGAGGGAATACAGACGCGCATCAAGGGAAAAATAATGTTAAATTTTTTCTTTTTATTGACTTTCGACGTTAATTATACTATAATATAAAGGTAAAAAAATATAAGGAGATGTTCCGAGCGCCTTCGGAACGCAGGATTCAAAAGATGACGAAGATAGATATTTTCTCGGGCTTTCTCGGAGCGGGAAAGACCACTCTTATCAAAAAGCTTATAAAGGAAGCTTACGCGGGCGAGAAGCTCGTGCTTATCGAAAACGAATTCGGTGAGATCGGCATTGACGGTGGCTTTCTTCAGGATGCGGGGATCGAGATAACCGAGATGAACTCGGGCTGCATCTGTTGCTCGCTCGTCGGTGATTTTTCCGCGGCTCTGGTGAAGGTGCTTGACGAGTTCCACCCCGACAGAGTAGTTATCGAGCCCTCGGGCGTCGGAAAGCTCTCCGACGTTATCAAGGCCGTAAGGGGCGCTGATGTCAAGGATGCCGTTCTCAACACCTTTACCACCGTTGCAGACGTTAATAAGTGCAAGATGTATATGAAGAATTTCGGTGAATTCTTCAACGATCAGATAGAAAGCGCCTCCGCGATAGTCCTCTCCCACACGGACGGAGCAAAGGACGAGAAAATAGCGCAGGCGGTCGAGCTCCTTCGCGAGCATAATCAGAACGCCGTTATCGTAACCACGCCTTGGGCTGAGCTTGACGGCTCCGCCATCCTTGCGGCAATAGAGCACAAGGACACCCTTGCTGACGCGCTTCGCGAGCTTGAGGACGAGAGCCGTGAGCATCACCACGAGCATCACCACCACGAGCACGGTGAGGACTGCGGCTGCCACGACCACGAGCATCATCACGAGCACGATGAGGACTGCGACTGCGGCTGCCACGACCACGAGCATCATCATCACGAGCACGGCGAGGATTGTGACTGCGGCTGCCACGACCACGAGCATCACCACCACGAGCACGGTGAGGACTGCGATTGCGGCTGCCACGACCACGAGCATCATCATCACGAGCACGGTGAGGACTGTGACTGCGGCTGCCACGACCACGAGCATCATCACCATCATCACGCCGACGACGTTTTCACGAGCTGGGGTGTTGAGACCACGAAGAAATTTACCGCCGAAGAGCTTGAGCGCATTCTTAACGAATTCGTCGAGGATTCTTGCTACGGAATGGTCCTTCGCGCAAAGGGTATAGTTGCCGCCGAGGACGGCAGATGGCTTCACTTTGATTACGTGCCGGGCGAGCCCGACGTAAGATACGGCACGGCAGGCGTAACGGGCAGACTTTGCGTCATCGGCGCGGGCATAGACAAAGAAAAGATTGGGGAGCTCTTCGGAGTTTGATCGACCTATGGAAAGAGCGGTTTATTTATTTACGGGATTTCTCGAAGCGGGAAAGACGAGATTTATCTCCGAGACGCTTCGTGACCCGAATTTCAACGACGGAAAAAGGAAATATCTCGTTATAATGTGCGAGGATGGCGAGGAGGAGTTCGACCCCGCCGATTACGGAGAGAACGTGCGTTTTACTTCGATAGAATCGGAGTCAGAGCTTACGCGTGATACGCTTCTTCAGAAGGCTGACGAAGCGAAGGCTGATATAATCGTCGTGGAGTATAACGGAATGTGGCTCCTCGACAGCTTTTATAACGCGCTTCCCGAGGATTGGATGGTATATCAGGAGATACTTATCGCGGATTCCACCACGGTTTTACAGTATAACGCCAATATGCGTCAGCTCGTCGTCGACAAGCTCACGAGCTGTGAGATGGCTGTTTTCAACAGAGTCGCGCCCGAGCGTGACAGAATGGAGCTGCACAAGCTCGTAAGAGGCGTTTCGAGAAAGGCTAATATTTGCTACGAGGATATGGCGGGGGATATCGAGTTTGATACCTTCGAGGACCCTTTGCCTTACGACCTGGACGCGCCCGTTATTGAGATAAAGGACGAGGATTTTGCTATCTTTTACCGCGATATGACCGAGGATTTTGCAAAGTACGACGGCAAGACGGTCGCTTTCGTCGGAATAGTCGCGCTTGACAAGAGCCTTCCGAACTCGCACTTTGCCATCGGCAGGCATATTATGACCTGCTGTGCTGACGATATTGCCTATCGCGGTGTCGTTGCAAAGGGCACTTGCGGACTTAAGCTCACCACGCGTGATTGGATACGCGTAGAGGGCACGCTTTCCGAGGAGTATTCGAAGCTCTATCGCGCGAAGGGACCCGTTCTTACCGTAAAGTCGGCAAAGAGAGCGGAGAGACCCCTGCAAGAGGTGGCTACGTTTTATTGATATTAAGGCCCCTCTTTACCGTTTTTCGGAAAGAGGGGTTTTTGTAATTTTGAAGAAAGGGGGCTCACGGCTTGAGAACGCTTTTAAGATATATAAAACCTTATAAATGGATGATGCTGCTCGCGCTTTTAGCAAAGTCGCTTGCGGCGTTTTCGGAGCTTGCTATTCCGAGGATGATGGCACTCATCGTGGACGAGGACGTTCCGACGGGGGAGTGGAGCGCCGTCTTACAAAGCGGCGGCCTGATGCTTCTTTTTGCCTTTTTGACCTTAGTTCTGAACATTATAGGCAACCGAGCGGCGGCAAGGGCGTCAGCCTCCGTGGCGTACGACCTGAGGGCTGACCTTTTTGAAAAGACGGTAAGGCTCGATACCGCAGCGGTAGATAAATACGGTCTTCCGTCGCTTATCTCGCGCCTGACCTCGGATACGTACAATATTACGGCGTTTATGGCAAGAATGCTGAGAATGGGGATAAAAGCGCCTCTTATGCTCATCGGCGGTATCGTTATAACTCTTACGATAGATTGGCGCCTGGCACTCATTCTTATAGCGACGCTGCCGCTTGTCAGCGTTACGGTTTATTTCATAACGAAAAGATCCGTTCCTCTTTATAAAGAAGAGCAGAAGATACTTGACTCCCTTGTCAGACGCGTCGACGAAACCCACTCGGGTATCAGAGTAATAAAGGCTCTCTCAAAGACGGACTACGAGAAGGAGCGTTTTCGCAAAACGAGCGAAGAGCTTGCAAAAAAGGAGATAGAGGCGGGCAGAGTCGTAAGCGCGACGAAGCCGATAAACGATTTTCTCTTCTACCTCGGCTTTTGCGCGGTAATACTTCTCGGCGCTTTTTTGGCAAAGTATTATGCCTTTGACGCCGTCGGCAAGCTTCTTGCGTTTATGACTTACTTTACCATAATCTTAAACCATATGATTATGATGACGCGCATCTTCGTTCAAGCCTCGCGCTCTATGGCGTCCGCGGCGAGAATAGAGGAGGTGCTTCTTGAGAAAAGCACGCTCACGAGCTTTGATATTCCGAAGGAGGATGACGGAAATTATATAGTTTTTGATAACGTCAGCTTCTCTTATAACAAAAAGACGCCGAACGTAAACTCCGTGAGCTTCACCCTCGGAAAGGGAGAAACGCTCGGTATAATCGGTGTGACGGGCTCTGGTAAAACGACGCTTGTAAATCTTCTGTTGCGCTTCTACGACCCCGATTCGGGCAGGATAACGATAGGCGGCGAGGATATCCGCTCTATCCCAAAAGAGCGGCTTCACTCTATGTTCGGCGTGGCTTTCCAAAACGATTTCGTCTTTTCGGGCACCCTCGGAGATAATATCTCGTTCTTCAGACCCGAGGGGAGCGAAGCGCTCTCCAAGGCGGCGAGCATAGCACAGGCAAGTGATTTTATAGAGCAAAAAGAGGGCGGAATGGACTCCTCTGTCACCACCGCGGGCACGAATCTCTCGGGCGGACAGAAGCAGCGCCTTACCGTAGCGAGGGCCGTGTGCGGCGACCCCGAGATACTTATTCTTGACGATTCGTCGAGTGCCCTTGATTATAAAACAGACGCAAAACTGCGTTCTGCCATAAAAAAACATACGAAAAATACGACTTTGATCATAGCGCAAAGAATATCATCCGTTAAGGACGCCGACAAGATCATCGTTCTTGACGAGGGGCGCATAGTCGGTATGGGAACGCACGGGGAGCTTCTTCTGACGTGCGCCGATTACCGTGACATTGCCGCCGTGCAGATGGGAGGTGCCGTATGAAAAATCCCACGCAATTCCAGCCGAAGGGCAGAACGGGCGGACGCGACCTTCTGAAGGGGCACGACGTGAAGTACATATATTCGCGCCTTTGGAGCTACATCTCGCATTACAAGCTTCTGTTTCTTTTCGCCATAGTTCTGACCGTTATATCAAGCGTTCTCAGCATCACGGGCACGTCGCTCGCGGGCTCCGCAATCGGAGCTATTGCAAACGACGGCACGGAGAGGAGCGTCGGATATTATCTTATCCTGATGGTCATACTCTATTCCGTGTCTGCTCTTATATCGTACTTGCTTTCCGTATTGATGGTCGCTATCTCGCAAAAGATAGTAAATAAGATGCGAAACGACGTATATGAAAATCTCGTACGTCTGCCCGTCGGCTTCTTTGACAAAAAGCAAGCGGGCGAGCTTGTCAGCACCATTTCTTACGATATAAATACGGTTAACGAATCGCTCTCGGGTGATTTCATCAACATCATATCGAGCGTCGTGACCGTGATCTATTCGTTTGTGCTTATGCTGACGGTTTCCAAAAAGCTAATTCTCGTTTTCGTCGTCACAATACCTCTTTCCGTTATACTGACGAACGTGATCTCGCGTATAGTCAGACCGCTCTTCAGGCGGAGAAGCGCCTCCCTTGGCGAGATGAACGGATATATCGAGGAGATGATAGCGGGGCACAAGGCTATCAAAGCCTACGGCAGGGAGAACGAGGTGATAGAAAACTTCGCGAAGAAGAACGCCGAGGCTACCGAGGCTTACAGATCCGCCGAAGCAAACGGAACTATGGCGGGGCCGTCCGTTGCCTTCGTCAATAACCTCTCCCTGACTCTCGTAAACGTCGTCGGCGCGTTTCTTTATATGTCGGGGGGCGGACTTAGCATAACGGGGCTTTCAAAATTCGTTCTGCTCTCAAGAAAGTTCTCGGGTCCCATAAATCAGATAGCTAATATTTACGCCGATATTCAATCGGCACTCGCGGCGTCCGAGCGCGTTTTCCGACTGATAGACGAGCATCCCGAGCCCTCCGATCCCGAGGACGCGAAGCCGCTTCTCATCACGGCGGGCGAGGTCAGATTTGAGAACGTCAACTTCGGATATGAAGAAAACAAGCCCGTCCTTCACAGCCTTTCCTTTACGGCGCCGCCCGCCAGCGTTACCGCAATAGTGGGTCCGACGGGTGCCGGAAAGACGACTGTGATAAACCTTTTAATGAGATTTTACGATATAAATTCGGGCAGAATTCTCATTGACGGTCAGGATATTTATTCCGTCACCCGTGAGAGCCTGAGAAGATCGTATACGATGGTTCTCCAAGAGACCTGGCTCTTCCGCGGGACGATATTCGAAAATCTCGCTTACGGACGCGAGGGCGTTGGAAGAAGAGAGGTCGAGGAGGCTTGCCGCGCGGCAAGGATACATAACTACATTATGGGGCTTCCCGACGGATACGACACCGTCATTTCGGAGCTTGGAGGAAATATCTCAAAGGGGCAAAAGCAGCTCCTCACTATCGCCCGCGCAATGCTTATAGATTCTAATATTCTGATACTTGACGAGGCGACCTCCAACGTTGATTCCAAAACGGAAAAGGACATCTCCGACGCGATGATCAGACTTATGAAGAATAAGACCTGCTTCGTTATAGCCCACAGACTTTCAACGGTCGTAGGGGCTGACAACATTCTCGTCATAAGGGACGGCGACGTCGTTGAGCAGGGGCGTCACTCGGAGCTCCTTTTGAAGGGCGGCTTTTATTCCGAGCTTTACCACTCCCAGTTTGAAAGCACATAAAATAATAAAAAAACGCAGAACTTGTGTGAAAATTCTTCAAATCGGCAGGATTTTTTACACAATTCCGCGTTTTTCTATTTACAAAGCCGTAAAAATCTGTTATAATTATATCAAAGAAACGAAATCGGAGGCAGCTTTATGAACGACGAACGCTTTCCTTTTAAAATGTATTCCGCTCAAGGCGAGGGCAGACTTATAAATTCGCGTCTCAGCTACGGCTGTATGGAGATCGTCGAGGTCATCTCGGGCTCGGTCAGAGCCTTTATCGGAACGGAGCAGGCAAGAGCTGAGGCGGGTGAATTTCTTTACGTGCCGCCGTCGCTCGTGTTCAGACTTGAATCGGAGGACGGCGCGGCGTCGGTGCGCGGAATAATCTTCGATTCATTCATTCTTGAGACTAATATGCAGAGCTACGAGTCCGAGATACTTTATATGTTTGACGTTCAGTCGAAGAGCAGGCTTGCCGTTTTCGGTGAAGGGCACCCCGTCTACGAAACCCTTGCTATATATATGCAAGAGTCCTACGACGAGTACGTTCTGAAGGACGTTTGCTATAATTTGCCCGTGCGCGCGAATATATATCTTATGATGACCGCGCTTCTAAGACACTATTGCGGCTCAAAGAGCGAGAGCGACAGACTCGTTTATCACAACGTCGTGCGCCTGCGCCCCGTTATAGAATATATCGACGCTCATTTCAGCGATAAGCTCTATATCGACGCCCTTGCGGATATGATAGGCGTGTCGGCAGACTATTTCACGAAGATGTTCAAGGACTCCATCGGAAAAACGCCCATAGATTACATAAATTCTTTGAGGGTCAACAAGGCGATGCAGCTCCTCTCCGACACCGACTCGTCGATGGCTGAAATATCCGACACGGTCGGATTTTGCAACGCAAACTACTTCCACAAGATCTTCAAGCAGTACAGGGACACGAGCCCCCTGGCTTACAGAAAAAGCACTAAATAAATTTTAAAAGTAATTGCGTATAGTCGAGGAGAAATAAGATGATGTCCAAAAAAAACCTTTTGCAGTTGAGGCTTGGTCACTACGACCATAACGATTACGAGTATATTGAGGAGCTTCTTAATACTCTTGATAAAACACGGGTGTTTGATGAAATATGGCTTGCGACGAATTACGGTCTTTGCTCGCTTGATGAAATACGCTCGGAGATTCCGAATATGCGCCGTGCGACAGAACAGATTCGCAGACGCGGTCTCATTGCTTCAATGCAGATCAGCCGCACGATAGGACACGCGCCAACTCTTATGAAAACTCTGTCTACAAAGGGCTTGGATGGCGTAAAATTTAATTTTTCCAAAGCACTTTCGGGCAAGGAGAGCGGCGGCAGAATATGCTTTATGGGTGATGAGTTCAGAAAATACGTCCGCGCCGCTATGCGCGAGTGGGGTGAGGCCGGTGTCGATATCGCTTGGGTCGATGACGACGTAAGGCTTTGGACGCAGGGAAATGCCTTTTGTTTCTGCGACACCTGCATCGGAAAATTTAATGAAAAGTACGGTTACAGCTTTGATTTTGACAGCTTCCGCGACGCATTTTTGAAAGGTGACTCCGAACTTCGTGAGAGGTATCACGATTTTCAGGTAGAGGGGCTTGCACAGTTCGCACGCCACATTGTCGAGGGCTTATGCGAGGCGGCGCCGAACACCGTGATGGGACTTCAACAGGGCGGCGCTCTTCCTCTTGCGGCGTCGTCGCAGGCGGCGTGTCTTGACGAATTTTACAAGGTGACCGGCAAGGCGCCCGCGAGTCGAGTTGGCGGCGGCTTCTATGACGATCACGATCCCTCGGGTATGCTTAAAAAAGCTATAAAGATCAACTTTATGGTATCAAGACTCCCGAGTTACGTAAAGCTGCGTACGGTCGAGATCGAAAATTTGCCTTTCGTTTCTTATGGAAAATCCACTGAGTGTACGGCACTTGAGGCGGCACTCTTTACCGCGTACGGATGTAACGCCGCAAGCGTGACGCTTATGAACAGAACGGAACCGCTTTCGTACCACGAAAAGATATTTGATATCTTGGCGAAGTACCGCCCCTATCTTCTTAAGACAGTAGAGCACAATGAAGGGACGGCGGTTGGGGGCGTTTGCACGTATCAGCCCAAGAAATCGCATCTTGCGACGGGCGGCAGAATGCCCGAGGAGGTGTGGTGTGATACCGTAATATGGGAGTCACTTAACCTTATGCGCCTTGGTATTCCGATCAACGCAGAGCCAAGCGGGACGGTATATTTCCTTTCTTCGAAAGCGGCACAACAGCTGACAGATGAAGATATGGATTTCCTTCTTCGTGCTCCCGTGATTCTTGACGGCACGGCACTTGCAACTCTTACAGCGCGCGGTTACGGTGACCTTATAGGAGCGGTGGCGAAGCCGGTAGCTGATGAATACAAGCTTGTGACTTACGAGATCCCGGTAGATCATTTTATTTCCGACGGGCTTTCATCAAATCCTTATTCGGATAGCTATTATTATGCCAAGGATACGCAACATCTGATAGAGGGTGAGAAAATAGAACCCATTCACGATTGTTACTCTTCTCAGTATAAAACGAGGATTGGAGTGGCGAACGCGGTAATAAACACTTCGTGTGGCGCAAAATGGTTCGTGAAGGGAAGAGCACTTGCAAACGCAGTAATTCCGATGAGCCGCAGAGATATGCTTATTCGCGCTATTAATTATATTTCCGACTCGCCGATTTGCGCATACGTTAAGTCCTACGGTCAGATCGTTTGTGTGCCGAGAGTTGATTCTCTTGGCAGAGTGGTAAGCGTTACCCTCCTTAACGCATCTATATCCGTGTGTGATGATGTTGAGGTCGCAGTATCGAACACTGCTGGAGAAAAATTCAGCGTTGAAGATCCGTATTCGGAAACTGCGCACGGAACTTTTGAAAAAACGGGTGAATACAGTATTGCGAAGGTTGGTACACTCCGTCCTTGGGGGGTAAAAACCGT
Source organism: Clostridia bacterium (assembly GCA_017503105.1). GTDB lineage: Bacteria > Bacillota > Clostridia > Oscillospirales > CAG-272 > UBA1740. The sequence continues at coordinate 66,811 of JAFVTS010000006.1, read as the reverse complement.
TTTGATAGATAAGTAAAAAAAGAATCGGACGAAGTATCGTCCGATTCTTTTTTGTAAAAACGCCGCATTATTATTCGGCAGAATCGTCAGCGCTCGGAAGAAGAGGGGCACTTCTGATAATTTTCAGCTCCTCGTTTCCAAGGACGAAGCCCTTCGTCACGATGACCTTTTTAACGTCTCCCTCGCTCGGAAGTGAGAACATCGGACGCATCATTATTCCCTCCAAAATAGAGCGAAGACCGCGCGCGCCCGTCTTTCTTTCTATCGCGAGCTTTGCGATGGCACGGAACGCCTCGTCTTCAAATTCAAGCTCGATACCGTCAAGCCCCAAGAGCTTCTGATACTGCTTGTAGATGGCGTTTTTCGGCTCCTTTATAATTCTGACGAGAGCCTCCTCGTCAAGGTTTTCAAGAGCGACTATAACGGGCAGTCTTCCGACAAGCTCGGGAATGATGCCGTATTTTACTATATCGTGCGCCTCTACGTCACGGAACACGCCCTTTTCGACCTTGGTGCGCGAAAGCTTTTTGTCGGTGGAAAAGCCGATCTGCTGGTTTCCCTTACGCGCTTCGATAATGGATTCTATTCCGTCGAAGGCGCCGCCGCAGATGAAGAGGATATTCTTCGTGTTTATCTGAATAAATTCCTGGTTGGGGTGCTTTCTGCCGCCTTGTGGCGGAACGTTGGCAACCGTTCCCTCAAGTATTTTAAGAAGAGCCTGCTGAACGCCCTCGCCCGAAACGTCACGGGTGATGGAGCGATTCTCGCCCTTTCTCGATATCTTGTCTATCTCGTCGATATAGATGATTCCGCGCTCCGCGCGCTCGACGTCGTAATCCGCCGCCTGTATAAGGCGCAGAAGAATGTTCTCGACGTCCTCGCCGACGTAGCCCGCTTCCGTAAGCGTCGTAGCGTCAGCGATAGCGAAGGGAACCTTAAAGCTTTTCGCAAGAGTTTGGGCGATGTACGTCTTTCCGACACCCGTAGGGCCGAGGAGGAGCACGTTCGATTTCTGTATTTCAACTCCGTCATTCTCGACGCTTTCCGCTCTCTTGCGGCGGCGTCTGCCTTTTGTCGGAGGCTCAAGCGTCAGAATGCGCTTGTAGTGGTTATATACCGCCACGGAGAGCGCGAGCTTTGCCTCGTCCTGACCTATGACGTGCTCGTCAAGCATATTCTTGATGTCGGTAGGGCGGGGGAGGTTTTCAAAGGTGAGCTCCTCTTCGCTTTCCGCAAGGCTTTCCTCGATCTGAGTATCTATAAACTCAGCGCAGGTGCCGATGCAGATGTCGCATATATAGCTCTTCGCGTCCCGCGAGGGAACGAGGAGCATAACCTCTTGCTCGCTTCTTCCGCAAAACGCGCAGCTGCGTAATTTTTGCTGATTATTAGGCATATCAAAGTTCCTTCTTCGTGATGACCTTATCTATAAGACCGTAGGCGAGAGCTTCCTCCGCGCTCATAAAATTATCACGCTCGGTGTCGCGCTCGATAGTCTTGAGAGGCTTCTTTGTCTGCTCGGAGAGGAGCTGATTGAGCTTTGCTCTGATCTTAAGAATGTGGTCGGCGTGGATCTTGATGTCCGATGCCTGACCCTTCATTCCGCCGAGGGGCTGATGGATCATTATTTCGGAGTTGGGAAGGGCAAATCTCTTGCCGGGCGTTCCGCTCGAGAGAAGGAAGGCGCCCATAGACGCCGCCATACCGATGCAAATGGTGGTGACGTCGCACTTGATATAATTCATAGTGTCATAGATAGCCATACCCGAGGAGATGGAGCCGCCCGGTGAGTTGATGTAGAAGTAGATATCCTTGTCGGGGTCCTGCGCCTCAAGATAAAGCATCTGCGCTACGACCAAAGAAGCCGTCTGGTCGTTTACTTCATCGGAGAGAAAGATGATCCTGTCGTTCAAAAGTCTTGAATAAATGTCATAAGAGCGCTCGCCGCGCGAGGTCTGCTCAACTACCATTGGAACAAGTGGCATTTTAAAATATCTCCTTAATTTCTTTTTAGAAAGCCGACGGTTCATATTCTGATCCGTCGGCTGACATTTGCTTAGAATGAATTACTTAACGATCGCGCTTTCCTTAACGAGCTTCATAGCAGCTCCGACGAGAATGTCCGCGTTGATGTCCTCGACGGCGATCATCTTCTTGATCTCCTCCTCGGGCACGTTGTAAACCTCGCTGATCTTCTTGTATTCAGCGGCGGTCTCTTCCTCGGTAACGGTAAGGTTCTCAAGCGCGGCGATCTTCTCAAGCGCGAGTCTGACCTTTACCTGGCGCTCAGCCTGAGGACGCATCTGCTCGCGAAGAGCCTCAAGAGTAAGACCCGTGTACTTGAAGTAGGTCTTAAGATCAAGACCCGACTGACGGAGTCTTGTGTCGTAATCGCGAACGAAGTTCTCGGTCTCCGCCTCGAACATAGGCTCGGGGATCTCTGCAACGAGCTTTTCCATAAGAGCCTCGGCAAGAGCGTTCTCAACCTCTCTGTCAGCGGCGTCGGCGTTTCTCTTTTCCATTTTAGCCTTAATGTCCGCTTTATATTCCGCGATGGTATCAAATTCGGAAACGTCCTTTGCAAACTCGTCGTCAGCTTCGGGAAGCTCCTCAAACTTAAGGGAGTTGAGCTTGGTCTTGAATACTGCTGCCTTGCCCGCAAGCTCCTTTGCGTGGTATTCCTCGGGGAAGGTGACGTTGACGTCGAATTTCTCGCCGATATTCTTTCCTACGATCTGCTCCTCAAAGCCGGGAATGAATGCGCCCGAGCCGAGCTTAAGGTCGTGGTTCTCGCCCTTACCGCCGTCGAAGGGAACGCCGTCAACGGAGCCCTCGTAGTCGATGTTTGCGATGTCGTTCATTTCAGCCGCTCTGTCGGTGACCTCAACGCTTCTCGCGTTTCTCTCGCGAGCGCGGGTAACCTCAGCCTCAACAGCCTCGTCGGTAACCTCTTCAAGCTTCTTCTCGACCTCGATGCCGCGGTATCCCTCGATGGAGACCTCGGGCTTAACGAAGCCCTCTGCCTTGAGTATGATGTCACCGTCGTTCGAAACGAGGTCGAACTTGGGAGATCCTACGACGTCAAGACCTGCCTCCTTTACAGCCTCCTCGAAAGCCTCGGGAATGCAAGCGTTGATAGCGTCCTCAAAGAACACACCCTTGCCGTAATAGGTCTCGATGATGTGCTTGGGCGCCTTACCCTTTCTGAAGCCGGGGATGCTGATGTCCTTTACCTGCTTCTTGTAAGCTGCCATCTCCGCCTTGTCGTAGACTTCCTTGCTTACGGAAAATTCCATTACGAAACCGGATTTTTCCGTGAGCTCCTTTTTGATAAGACTCATTGGTTTTTCCTCCAAAGTATATATTTTTTATTATTAACTATGTTATTTTACAACAAATAAAAATATTTGTCAAGGGGAATTTCGGTTTTTGTTGGTATTTTTGAAAAACTTTGCCTTTTGTCAGACGATTCTTGGGGTAAAGTCGACGAAATCCGCCGATATAAGGCTCATTTCGATGCCCTTGTGATCAAAACGGCTCGGCACGGCGTAATTGCCGTGAATGTGACCGAAAAAGACTCTTTTTATCCCGTATTCAAGAAGGCAGGCGACTGTGGCTTCCGATTCCGTTTCGTTCCAATACGGTGGAAAGTGAGTGAACACGACTATCTCCTTTTGCGTGTCGGCTCTCAGCTTCAAGGCCGCTTCAAGGCTCGCTCGGAGTCTGCCCGTTTCGCGCGCGACGAGCTTTTCAAAATCAACGCCCTCGGGTGCGCTTGTCGCATCCTCGTCGTAATACCAGCCGCGCGTGCCCGCGATTATTATTCCGTCAGCCTCGAAGGCGTTATTATATAGGAAGGAAATCGAGCTTATCCCGTTTTTTTCGAAAAACAGCTCGTGCTTTCTCATAGTCGACCACCAGAAATCGTGGTTTCCCTTGCCGAGTATCTTTTTGCCGGGCAGGGAATCTATGAACTTAAGATCCGAAAGGGATTCTTCAAGCGACAGCGCCCAGGAAATATCGCCGGGGATGACGACGGTGTCCGTATCTCTTATAAGACGGCGCCAATTATTTTCTATACGCTCGGTATAGTTCTCCCAGCGCTTGCCGAATACCTCCATAGATTTGTTCGTTGAATCAAGCGTGGAGAGGTGAAGATCCGATATTGCGAAAACTGCCATATTTTTTCTCTCCGCGTAAGTATATTTGATTGGTTTTAGGTTAAACTAAATTCGCAAGAGGGTCACGTTCTACTTATAAACGGCAGAGCCGCATAAGATGGAGTGGGTCGACTTGCGCTCATCGCGGCTTTTTGCCAAAAAGCCCCACCGCGCGTGCGGTTGACAGCGCGCTTTTTTGGGGAGCTTTTCCAAAACGCCGTCGGTAAATCCAAAAGAGGAGGAGAATTTGCGAAATGATGGAAGACAAGAAGTGCAAGAGCGGTTGCGGCAGCACCGCGAAGCATAAGCACGTGGACGGAATAGTTTGCGACGTAAAGAACTGCGCTTATCACGACTGCGAAACGGAATGTTACGCAGGCAAGGTCAGTATAGGTCCGCGTGATGCGTCGTGCTCGGCAAACACCGTTTGCGCCACGTTCAAGCCCCGCGAGCTTTAATTTTCCGCAAAGCTTAAGACCGAGCTCTCCATTTCGTCCTTGCCGATAACGTTCTTGTGAAGAACCTCGCGCTCGGCAAGCGAAGCAAGAGGCGCGGGTATTCCGACGCCCGTAAGGGAAGAGAGCTCCGCGAGAGCCTCCGTGTCACCCGACGGGTCGGTGCCCGTCAAGGAGCGGTATACGTCCTTTGCGAATTTGAAGGGAGAGGCGGTCGAAGCCGTAAGAATCTTTCTCTCTGCCTTATAGTCCTTTATATAGCTCTTAGCCGCAAAGACGGCGACTGCTGTATGAGTGTCTATGAGGCAGTTTGATTTTTCATAGGTTTCCTTGATGGTAGCGGCAGTCTGCTCCTCGCTCGTGTAATAGCCGATAAAGGACTCACGGACGAGCGCGAGCTCCTCTTTCGTGAGCGTGTATCTTCCCTCGGTATTAAGCTCGTTCATATATTCTGCCGTCTTTTTTGTGCCGATAAGCGTATAAAGGAAGCGCTCAAGGTTAGAGGAGATGAGAATGTCCATTGACGGTGAGACCGTTTGATGGAAGGTTCTGTTTTTGTCGTACGTGCCCGTTCTCAGAAAATCGGTGAGGACGTTGTTGATGTTGGATGCGCAGATGAACTTTTCAAACGGCATACCCATAAGCTTGCCGATATAAGCCGCGAAAATGTTGCCGAAGTTGCCCGTCGGAACGGCGACGTCGATCTTCTCGCCCATCTTTATCTCGCCCGAAGATACCATATCAAGGTATGCGGATACATAGTAAACTATCTGCGGCACGAGTCTGCCCCAGTTGATGGAATTTGCGCTTGAGAGAAAGACTCCGCGTCCGTCAAGCTCTTTTCTTATATTTTCATCGGAAAAGATCCTTTTAACTCCGTTTTGCGCGTCGTCGAAGTTGCCCTCTATCGCGTCTACGGAAACGTTTTTGCCCTCTTGGGTCTGCATCTGGAGCTTTTGAACCTTGCTGACGCCGTGAACGGGGTAGAAGACCTTGATCTTCGTGCCCGATACGTCGCGGTACCCTTCGAGCGCCGCCTTGCCCGTATCTCCCGAGGTGGCAACGAGTATCATCGCGCATCTGTCCTCACCGCACTTCTTAAGAGCGCGGGTGAAGAGCCTCGGCATTATCTGAAGGGCCATATCCTTGAAAGCAGAGGTAGGACCGTGCCAGAGCTCAAGTATATAGAGTCCGTCCTCTACCTTAACGACGGGGGCAGGGGACGCGCCGAATTTCTCCTTCGCGTACGCCGCGCGCGCATCTTCAAGTATCTCATCGTACGTGTAATCGCTCAAAAACTTTGAAATTATTTTTGCGGCTCTTTCCTCGTAGGAGAGCTCCATCATTTCGTCAAGCTCCGCATACGTGAGCGTCGGAATGGACTCGGGCATAAAAAGACCGCCGTCCTTGGCAAGTCCCGTTTTTATTGCGTACGCGGAGTCTACGCGCTCCGCATTTCCTCTTGTGCTGATAAATTTCATTTATTTCCTCCTGTGCGCCGTGTTCAGGTTAAAGGCGCCTTTTAAATGCTTGATTTCTACCACGCGGCGACGCTTGCCGCCGTTCTTTACCAAGACCTCGATAACGTCGAGTCTTGCCCTCGTGTCCGGGCGGTTAAATCCGAGATAGCACTTTGCCGCCGTGATTATTCCGCGCTGTTTTTCGGGCGTTACCGCCGACGCGGGGCGTTGCTCGTTCGGGTTTTCCACACCGTCGGTGCGTGTCTTGACCTCTATGAAAGCGGTGACGCCGTCGCGAGCGGCGATGACGTCTATTTCCTTATTGAAGGCGACGTAATTACGCTCTAAGATCTTGTAGCCGTTTTTCTTTAAATATTTGCACGCCGCGCGCTCTCCGAAATTTCCGAGCGAGCGCTTCGGGGTAAGTATCTTCAGTATGTTCATTCCGATTTTTCAAGGAATTTCAGAAAAGTGCGTCTGTGAATGGGGGACGGACCGTGCTCTCTCACCGCCGCCATATGCTCTTTCGTCGGATAACCCTTGTGCTTTGCTATTCCGTACTCGGGATAGAGCTTGTCCTGCTCGGCGCAAAGCCTGTCACGCGTGACCTTCGCGAGTATTGACGCCGCCGCTATCGACGCGCTCTTCGCGTCACCGCCGACGACGGTCTCGGTGGGAATATCGAAGCCGCGCGAGCAGTTTCCGTCTATCAGGGCGAAATCCGCAGGGTGGGGGAGAGCCTCGACGGCGCGGCGCATTGCAAGCATCGACGCGTTCAGAATGTTTATCTCGTCTATCTCTGCGGGCGATGCCTCTGCTATCGCGTAGGCGACTGCTTTTTCCTTGATAATATCAAAGAGCTTCTCGCGCTTCTTTTCCGTCAGCTTTTTAGAATCGTTAAGCCCCTCTATCTCGGTGTCCGTGCTTAATATGACAGCCGCGGCAACGACGGGACCCGAGAGAGGACCGCGCCCCGCCTCGTCACAGCCGCAGACCGCGGAATATCCTTCTGCTATGTGCTTTAATTCGTAGTCGTAATTTGGCATTTTGCAGTTCTGCCTCGCTTTTTATGGTAATTCAAGAGTTATTCGTCCTATTACGGCAGCTCTGAACTCGTCAAGAAGCATCGTGGCGGTGCGCTCGTGATTTATTTCGCCGCCCGAGATGAGGAAGCCTCTTTTCCGTCCGACGAGCTCGAAGAGGTCGTAGGAATCAAGTCCGTCCGTTTCTTCCTTCGTGAGCTTATATCTCGTCATAAATTCTGTGGGAGCCGTGGTCATAAGACGTGAGCAGAGCAGCATAGCTATCTCCTCGGTGTCAAGCACTCCGTCGCGTATCGCGCCCGTCATAGCCAGGTTCTGACCAACCGTTTCGTCCTCGAATTTCGGCCAAAGCACGCCGGGCATATCAAGAAGGTCAAGACCAATTGACGTCGGCACCCATTGCTTGTTCACCGTGACGCCGGGTCTGTCCTCGACCTTTGCCTTCTTTCCACCCGCGAGGCGGTTTATGAGCGAGGATTTTCCGACGTTCGGAATACCTACTATCATAGCGCGCAGATGTCTCGTCGCCATACCCTTTTCACGGTAGCGCTCAAGCTTTTCCTTCATAACCGTATTTACCGCGTCGGAAAGCGCTCCGATGCCCTTGTTATCCGTCGAATCTATCGCGACGGTGAGCGAGCCTGATTCCGTATATTTTTTCACCCAGCGAGCCGTAAGGTCGGGGTCTGCAAGCGACGCCTTCGTAAGCACCGTGACCCTCGGCTTTTGTTCGCAGAGCTTTTCTATCTCGGGATTTTTTGAGCTGTAAGGAATGCGCGCGTCCAGAAGCTCAAGCACGAGGTCGACCTCGGGAAGGCATTCCTTCATCATACGGCGGGTCTTCGCCATATGCCCGGGGAACCACTGTATCGGATTAGTTGCCATATATGAAGCCTTTCTCAGTCTACCGTGCCGAAGCCCGCAAGAGGGAAGACCCTGAGCTTGACCTCGCCAAGGACGGTGTCGGTGCTTATCGCGCCGAAGGTGCGTGAGTCGGTAGAATTATTTCTGTTGTCACCGAGGACGAATATGTGTCCCTCGGGGACGGTGTATTCCTCAGCGACTGCGTATTTATGCTCGATGCGGAGCTCGTAAACGCCGCCGCTTATATATTTGTGCTCGTCTTTGATCTTCTCGCCGTTTACAAAAACGGTGCCGAGAATGTCTATCTCGACCTTGTCGCCCGCAAGTGCTATGACGCGCTTGACGATGGGCTTTTTGAGATTTTCGCCGATGGTGTAGTCCTCAAAAACGATAATATCGCCGCGCTCGGGCTCGTAGAAGAGATCGGAGATTATAAGATGCTCGCCCTCCGCAAGGGTAGAGAGCATAGAGTCGCCGTCCACGATGGCGTGCTTGAAGAAGAATGACGTGAGAATGAAAACGGCTGCGACGGTGAAGACGAGAAGCTCGACTACGTCGAATATCTTGTCGACTATCCTCGGCTTATCAGAGTCGTAGCCCTTTTCGTCGATCGCCTCAAGCCTTGCAAGCTCTTCGCTTCTTCTGTGGGCGTCCTCGTTTGCCGTGTCGTCGTCCTCCTCGCACTGCGCGTCCGTATCGAAGAACGAGATCTGATTTGGATCAAGCTCGGGGTCTCTGACGTCCGCGCTCTCTTTTTCGCAGGCGTCGACGAGCTCTTCCTCCACGGGCTCTTCGGGCTCGGGCTCGGGGGCGAATATTTGTTCGGGAACTATCAGGTTATCTCTGTTAAGCTCTTTTTTGCTTTCGGATGCGTTTTTTGACATTTTCCACCTCCGCATAAAATACTAACGAATTATAATATATTATTTTACCATATTAAAATAAAAATTACAATACGCAAAACAAAAGATTTTTATGAAAATAAAAAGACCAAAGTGTACATTTTAGACAAAACAGCTCGAAAAATGCATTTTGAAAAAATATTTGAAGTTTTTTTGCTAAAGGTATTGATTTTTTGAAAATAATGTGATATAATCACTATAACTGTGCGTATGCTTTTTTGCGTATCACGGAATATCAGAACAGTCCTCTGCGCGCGCTCTGCACGAATGTTCGAAGTAAATAGGAGGGCCAAAATGGAAAAGATCCAGGCTTTTGTTAGTGAGCAGCTTAAGACCGAGCTTCCTAAGTTCGGCATCGGCGACGGCGTAAAGGTTTACGTCAAGATCGTCGAGGGTGAGAAGGAAAGAATTCAGATGTTCGAGGGAACCGTTATCGCAAGACACGGCGGCGGAATCTCCGAGACCTTCACCGTAAGACGCGTTTCTTACGGCGTTGGCGTTGAAAAGACCTTCCCCCTTCATTCTCCCAACGTAGACAAGATTGTTGTCTTCCGCGAAGCAAAGGTTCGCCGTGCGAAGCTTTATTACCTTCGTGACAGAGTGGGTAAGGCGGCTAAGGTTAAGGAAAAGATCTGATTTTCCGAGTCCTTACCAAACGTACCCGTCGGCAACAAGACCCGACAGGGTAAAGAAAATCTCGCTTGCTCAGAGGTTCGTCCCGAGTAAGCGAGATTTGATTTTTTAAGACTTTGATCTAAGCCATCTTCTCGGAGAGCTTCGTGCCGCCGAGAATGTGGAAGTGCAGGTGCTTTACCGACTGACAGCCGTCCTCACCGACGTTGCTGACTACGCGGTAACCGTTTACAAGCCCCTCGGCAGCGGCGATCTTCGGGATAGCCGCGAGAACGTGAGCTACCGTGTCGGCGTTTTCCTCCGACACCGCGTCTATCGAGGCGATGTGAGTCTTGGGTACTACGAGCACGTGAGTAGGCGCCGCAGGATTTATATCGCGGAATGCGTAAGCGTACTCATCCTCGTAAACCTTGGTGGAGGGAATATCTCCCTTTATAATAGCGCAGAATAAACAGTCCATTTTTTCTTCCTCCGTTTGGTTTATATAAATAATTGTAGCACAAACACCCGAAAAATGCAAGTAAGAACGGAAAAATTTTAAGGAGGCAATTATGAAAAACTTACCCTCGCCCGAGAGCGTTTCGGATATGTGGGAAAGCCTTAAGCGCGAAAGGCGCCCGATAGTCATATACGGTATGGGCAACGGCGCTGACAAGCTTATAGCAAGATTTGATTCTCTCGGAATAAAATACGCAGATATTTTTGCCTCTGACGGGTTTGTAAGAGGTCACTCGTTTCACGGCGTCAGGGTAAAGTCCTTTTCCGAAATAAAGGAGCTTTATCCCGATTTCGTCATAGTTCTTTCGTTTGCTACAAGACTCCCCGATCTTATCGACACGCTCCTTGGAATAGATGAAGAATTTGATATGTACGTGCCCGATATGCCCGTGTCGGACGAGGGCGAATATTTTGATTCCGCGTTCTATAAAGAGCATTACGGACAGATAAAAAAGGCGCTTGACGCCCTCTATGACGAAGAGTCGAAAAACGTCTTTATTTCCGTAATTCGGTATAAACTTTCGGGCAGAATGCGCGATATACTTGAGTTTACGTCTACTAAAGAAGAGATGTATTCCTTGCTCTCTTCCGCGAATATCGAAACGCTCGTGGACGCGGGCGCTTACTCGGGCGACACGCTTTCAGAGGCTGTAAGCTTCTTCCCGAACCTCAGAGCCGCCGTTTGTATCGAGCCCGACCCCAAGACCTTCAAGCGCCTTGCTCGCTTTGCCGAAGGGCTTGAAGGGATCGACGTCCGCACCGTAAGAGCCGCCGCCTGGGATAAGACGGGGGACGGTTTTTTCGCAGGGTCGGGAAACCGAAATTCATCGGTCCTTGACGCGTCAACCCACTCTTATCAGCACAGGGTCGAGCAAACGCCGCTCGTGCGCATCGACGATCTTACGGAGGGGAAGACCGACTACGTCAAATACGACGTCGAGGGCTCTGAGCGCGAGGCGCTATCGGGCTCGGACGAAACGATAAGAAGGGACCGTCCGCAGCTTTTAGTGTCGCTTTATCACAAGAGCAGGGATATCTTCGAGCTCGTGAATATTTTGCGCGAGCGCTACCCTTATTACAAAATGTACATAAGGCGCTTAAGATGTCTTCCCGCGTGGGAGATAAATTTGATTATGCTACCCGTATGATATTGCATTTGCTTGTCTTTTGTGTTATACTTATTATATAATTTAATGAAGCGAGGAATAAGATGAAACGACCCGAGCTTTTATCCCCTGCGGGGAATTTTGAAAAAATGCGCGCCGCCATACGTTACGGAGCGGACGCGGTATATCTTTCGGGTAAAATATTCGGAATGCGCGCGGCGGCGGATAACTTTTCGCCCGATGAGCTTAAAGAGGCGGTGGAATACGCTCACGCACGCGGCGTCAAGGTGTATCTCACAGTTAACACTATGCCGCGGGAATACGAGTACGAAAGACTTAAAGAATATTTTGAGTTATTGAAAAATATAGATATAGACGCGCTCATCATTGCCGATATAGGGGTTATGATGCTTGCACGGGAAATGCTTCCGAAGGTCGATATCCACGTTTCGACTCAAGCAAATTCCGTAAGCTCGCACGACTGCATAGCCTGGCACAGGCTCGGTGCGCGCCGCGTGGTTCTCGCGCGTGAGCTGACGCTTGAGGAGATCAAGGCTATCCGTGCCGCTATCCCCGAGGAGATTGAGCTTGAGTGCTTCGTTCACGGCTCAATGTGTATATCGTACAGCGGCAGATGCCTGCTTTCGGGTCACATAGTCGACAGAGATGCCAACCGTGGCGCTTGCGCGCAGCCCTGCAGATGGAATTATTCCATAAGAGGCTATGAGATAGCGGAGGAAAAACGTCCCGAGGCGCCAATGCCGATAGAGGAGATAAACGGCGAGACCTTTATTATGGCAAGCCGCGACACCTGTACTATCGAGCACATACCCGAGCTTGTAGAGGCGGGAATAGATTCCTTCAAGATTGAGGGAAGAATGAAATCGGCGTACTATACCGCCGTCGTCACGAATACTTATAAGATGGCGCTTGACTCATATTTCTCGGGCGAATACGAATACGACCCCGCCTGGTACCGTGAGCTTGAATCGGTGAGCCACCGAGATTACGCGACGGGGTATTATTTCTCCGACTCGCACGTGGACGCGAATATTTCCAAGACCGCGGGGTATATCAGGGATAAGGCTTATCTTGCGACGGTCCTCTCGTACGACGCTGAGCGTCGGGTGGCGGAGCTTTCGCAAAGGAATAAGATGACCGTGGGAGAGGAGATAGAGCTTCTGAGTCCCGGTAGCGTCGGTGTGCCGCTCGTTGCGGGTGAGCTTTTTGATGAAAGCGGCGAGCCGATCTCGGCGTCGAGCCATCCTTATATGAAATTTTATATGAAGACGGATATTCCTATGCGCGAGGGCGATATTATAAGAGCGAGGTAGCTTTATGGAATTTATCGAATTTTTAAAATCCTTCATTCTCGGAATAGTCGAGGGCATCACGGAGTGGCTGCCCGTCAGCTCCACGGGGCATATGATACTCTTTGACGAGTTTCTGAAGCTTGACGTTTCGCCCGAGTTTATGGAGATGTTCTTAGTCGTTATCCAACTTGGCGCGATACTTGCCGTGCCGACGCTTTTCTTCGAAAGACTCAATCCGTTTTCGGCTAAAAAATCGGCAAGAGAGAAGAGAAGCACGCTTTCGCTTTGGGCAAAGGTCATAGTGGGAGCCGTTCCCGCGGCTGTTCTCGGACTTCTTCTTGACGATATTTTTGAGAAGTATCTTTACAACTACGTCACCGTTGCGGCGGCGCTGATAATTTACGGCGTTCTGTTCATTCTCGTCGAGCGCTTTAAGAAGGATAAGCCGTACAGGGTGGAGTCGGCGGAGGATCTTACCTATACCGACGCGCTCAAGATCGGTGCGTACCAGGTGCTTTCTCTGATACCGGGAACGTCGCGCTCGGGCTCGACTATCCTCGGAGGAATGCTTTCGGGCGTTTCGAGAACGGCAAGCGCCGAGTTCTCGTTCTTTATGGCGATCCCGATAATGCTCGGAGCGTCGGGGCTTAAGATATTGAAATTCCTCCTTGGCGGATTTTCCGCAAGCGGCGGGGAAATAGCCCTTCTTCTCGTTGGTATCGCGGTTTCGTACCTCGTTTCTCTGGCGGTCATAAAGTTCCTTATGGACTTCGTCAAGCGCCATAGCTTCGCACCCTTCGGTATATACCGTATAGCGCTCGGTATTCTTGTTATAGGATATTTCGTAATTAAAACGCTTGCGGCATAAAAACACGAAAATTGCACCAAAAATCAAGGCAGAAACAAAAAAGCTCGGTAAAACCCGAGCTTTTTTCGTTTATACGTTATAAAAGAATTAAATCCTTAGTCTTTTGCGAAGGTCGCGTTACCTTACGGGAACAGCCTCGGTGCGCGAGCAAACGAAGCCCGAGAGCTCCGCTCCCGCCGCCATCGCCTCTTCAAGGGTTTTGCCCGAAAGATACGCGACGGAGAAAGCCGCGGCAAAAGAGTCGCCCGCTCCGACGGTAGACGCGACGCTTACTTTTTTCGCGGGCTGAAGGACGCATTTTCCGCTTTCTCGCCCGTAAGCGAACGAGCCCTTTGCGCCCATCGTGATTATCACGGTCTTTATATTCGGGAAAAGGGTAGTGAGCGACTTTGCTATCTCCTCGTTGCTCTTCGGCTCGTTTTTATAAATACCGAGCGAGCGGAAAAGCGGCTCCTCCTCGTCGCTGATCTTAAGTATAGTAGCGTTTTCGAGGCAACGCAGCACGCTCCCGCGCGAATAGCAGTCGGGTCTTAGATTCACGTCGCAGATGACGTCCTTGAATTTGCAATCCGCGAGTATCTTCTTTACGGCGCGCTCCGAAACGGGGGACCTTTGAATAAGGGTTCCGAAGTAGAAGAGGTCGAAGCCCTCCGAGTTTATCTCGGCTGTGTCGGGATCGCCGAGGACGATATTATCGTAAGCCGTGTCGCGCCTTACCGAATACGAGGGCACGCCGCTCTCGTTCACCGTCACGTCGCAGATGCCCGTGGTTTTTTCGCTTTTCTTTATGAATTTTGTCGAAACTCCGAAATCGGTGATATATTTTACGGCAGAGTTGCCTAAATCGTCATCTCCGACGGCTGAGACCATAGCCGCCTCGGCGCCGAGGAGCGCCGTGTGCGCGGCGAAGTTAAGAGGTGCGCCGCCTATGCATTTTTTATCGGGATATACGTCCCATATTATTTCGCCTATCGTAAGTATTTTCATTTTCAGATCCCTCATATTTCGAGTTTTGCAACGGAGAATTGCGCCCCCTCAGGAACCTCACCGCACAGCATAACGTAAGGCGCGTTCTTGTCAAAGGCGGTGATGCTTGCCGTAAAGAAGCGTCCGCCGTCTGCGAATATTTCGAGCGTCAGCGTGTCGGAGATCACGGTTATATCGACCGTCTTTCCGCGCTTTACAGGGCAGGCTTCCGCGCGGGAGCTGATCTTGTTTTTGCCCGTGTCAATAACCAGCCTTCTGCCGCCCGCGTATATTTCGGTAACGCCGTCCGTTTCGTATTCCGCCTTGTAATTCATAATAAAAGCAGGGGTTAAAACGTCGATCCTGTCGCCGTGCTTCGCGTCACGGATGCACACCTTTTCCCGAGCGAGGGCGAGTATTTCCTTCGCGGGATTTACGGTAAGTGAATACCCGTCCGCGTCCTTGACGAGCCTCTCTTCCTTCGGAATGCCGAAAAGCTGTGAGAAGTTAGCGTCAGCGCGCGGCAGCGAAAAGGGAAGCCTTGACCTTACCCAATCTATCCTCAGGCGTCTGTTCGTATCGGGGTCTTTAAAGTTCTGCGCGGCATAGGCGTTCGTTGCGTAATACGGCTTCTTTGGCGCTTGCACCTCGCGGAAAAGACCGTCCTTTATCTCGTATACCGAACAGACGGAATTAGCTCCGTAAAATACCCACTTGTATTCGTCGGAATTTTCGACCCTGAAACGCGCGAGGTTCGGACACTCTCTGTCCTCACCGAGCGTTATCCTCTGAAGCTCCTCCCAATTTTTGAGATCGTCAGAGGTGAAGATGGCAAAATCGCGCCGCTCGTCGCTTATATAGAGCGCAAGGACGTACTTCCCGAGCTCAGGAGAATACTCAACGCGCGGATCTCTGTTTTCTTCGCATATCTCGTCGATAAATTCGGGCAGAACGTTAAAGCTCTTGCCGCCGTCGGTCGAGGCGAGTATGCGCTGAGTCCACTTTTTTTGATAGCTGAGAGAGCTTGGAGCGTGCTTTTTCGGAGCTGCCGTATAGTAGATGAGTATCGGGTCGTCAGAGCCTTTTTTAAGACCGCTCGCGTTATTTTTATCGACGAAGGCACATCCCGAGTACGCCGCCCCGTTTTCGTCGGGGTAGAGAAATTCGTCAAGCTCCTCCCACCGCACGAGGTCGCGGCTTTTCGCGTGACCCCAGTGCATATTGTCCCAAGTCAGATCGCAAGGGTTATGCTGGTAAAAGAGGTGATATTCGCCTCCGTATTTATAAAGTCCGTTAGGGTCGTTGGTCCACCCAGAGCTCGCGGTAAACGAGAGCTTCTGACGGATATCCGCGTCGTCCGAGAGGAACATTGGCTCGTCCGACTCCGTAAAGCTCACGTCCGCGTCGGGAAAGACCTCAAACGTTATCTCCTTGCCCGAAAATCGCTCTACGTTTACGTTCGCAAGGAAGTTTGGGTTCGACGGGTCGAGGGAGATGGCAAGCTCAAAGACGCGCTCGCCGTCAATATAAAAGCCGAGGTCCTTGCGCTGAAGCGCGGAATTTACGGGAAAGACCCAGAATTTCGTTTTTACCGTATACGTGTTTTTCACAGCAGTGCCACCCCTTAAATATCGTTGATTTTTGACCAATCTATCGGCTCTGAGCCGACGGACGCGAGAAATTCGTTAGCCTTTTTAAAATGCCCGCAGCCGAAGAATCCCGCGTGAGCCGAAAGAGGGCTCGGGTGCGCGCACTCAAGAACGAGATGGGCAGGGTTAGTAACAAGGATCTTTTTCGCTCTTGCGCTGGCGCCCCAGAGCATAAAGACGACGGGCTCGCTCTTTTCGTTCACTTTTTTGATTATAGCGTCCGTCAGAATCTCCCAGCCCTGTCCCTTGTGCGATAAGGGCTGTCCGCATCTTACCGAGAGCGTCGCGTTCAAGAGGAGCACGCCTTGCTTCGCCCATCCGACGAGCTCGCCCGAGGCGGGGGCGGGAATGCCGTACTCGCGCTCAAGCTCCTTGAATATATTCTTCAGCGACGGCGGGTGCGCAACGCCTTCTTTTACCGAGAAGCACAGCCCGTGCGCTTGTCCCGGGCCGTGATAAGGGTCCTGCCCGAGGATCACGACCTTCGTTCCTTCGTGCGACGTGTAGCGCAGCGCGTTGAACAGATCCTTCATCGGAGGATATACAGTGCAGGAGAAATATTCCTTCTTCAAAAACTCTCGTAACTTCAGATAATATTCGCTCGAAAATTCCTTTTCCAACAACCGATCCCAATCGTTTCCTATATGTACCACGGGAAGCCTCACTCCTTTAGTAAGTAATATATTATATTTTATCATTTAAAACTAATAAAGTCAATGGATTTCAAGGAAAAAAACGAGCCTCACCGTTTCGGGAGAGGCTCGCAGCACCGTTATTCAGAATACGCTTTCTATAACTCTTTTGCAAGAGGGCGGGGAATACGTCCACGCGTCTATGTGGCGAACGGCGTCGGTGTTTATGAAATATTCAAGCGGCTCGCGCTCGTATTCCGCGTCGTGGGCGTCTATTATTATCAGCTTTATCTTCATTTTTTCGGGGATTATGGATTTTATGTAGACTGCGGCGCATTGCCCGGGAAGAACGTCGTCCCTGTATTCAGCAAGACCTGCAAGATTCGGCTTCAGCTCAACGAAAATGCCGTAATTCTCGACGCTCCTTACGATCCCGCGCACGGTCTGCCCCTCGGAGAAGAGGGCTGCGTTTTCCTCCCAGCTTCCGAGAAGCTCACGCTCGGAAACGAATATTCTGCCGCCTGCGTCGATGTTTTTCACGACCGTGAAGATAACGTCGCCGACGCTGAGCCTTGCCGACGGGTGGGATATGCGGGAAACCGAAATGGTGTCTATCGAAAGGAGCGCTATCATTCCGCAGCCAATGTCGAGAAATGCTCCGAAATTCTCAAGATGAGTTATTCTGCTTCGGATTATATCCCCTGGAGTGAGATTTTTAATAAAATTCTCGTAGCATTCCTTTTGTGCCTCGCGACGGGATAAAAGAAGCACGCACTCGCCGCCGTCATCTCTTTTTACCCCCGTGATCTTGAACGCCACCGTCTTTCCGACACGCGTCAGCACGGCTATATCCTTAACGGGCTCGTCGGTCGGCGAGAAGAGGACCTCCTCCTTCGGTATCACCCCCGTTATTCCCCGAGCAAGCTCTATGTGAAGTCCCATTTTGTGGTCGCAAAGGCTGACTCTTCCTTCAAGTATCAAGCCCTCCGCCGCCGCTTTTTCAAGTCCTCGGCGAGAGGCGGTCAGCTCCTTGTTTCTCTCAGTACCGTAAAGTAAGCCCTCGGGCATATAGACGTTCATATTCTTACCGTTCCTTTTAATTTAATAGTAGCTGTTTGATGTTATGCGGTAACGGTAAAAAATATTCATACGGGATACCCTGCCGACGATAGGTTTTTGTGCCCGTATTCAATTTCAAGCGCAGGGCTCACGCCGTGCCAAGGGGGGAGGCAGGGGGGAGGGGCGTTTTATCCTCTTTCCTCGGAGAGTCCGAAGCTTACCTGTATCGCGCTGTTGACGTACGTCATCGTCGATTCGTCGAGATGACCCATTTTTTCCTTTAAGCGCTTTTTATCGAGCGTTCTTATCTGCTCAAGAAGTATTACGCTGTCCTTGGCAAGTCCCGCCTCGGTTCCCGAGATGTCAATGTGTGTCGGAAGCTTGTTTTTTCCCATTCTCGACGTAATAGCCGCCGCTATAACGGTGGGACTGTATCGGTTTCCTACGTCGTTCTGTACTATAAGCACGGGCCTCAGACCGCCTTGCTCGCTGCCGACGACGGGGCTGAGATCCGCATAATAAATATCTCCGCGTTTTATGTTCATATTTTCCTGACCTTTCGCTCCTTGCCGAAGCTTTGCCGCGGCAGGGCGTCTTTCTTTTTCCGAAGGCGGGCAGGGCTTTGACGTCCGCGCCCCGCCGCTCGTTACGTTCTTATTTTGCCTCATTTACCGTGTTTTAAACACGGGATGCAAAAAGTTCTTCTGTTTTCATAATATGTATATTTTACTTTATTGACAAAAAGCCCGTGCGTAATTTATGCTAAAAAATGTCGAAAATGTTTCAAAACGTGTTGACAAATGTTAATAAAATGTTGTATAATGAATTTGTCCTATAAAATTTTGAAAGGAGATTTCACCAATGAAAAACAGCTTGGACAAGTTTTTCAAGATCAGTGAGCGCGGCTCTAATATTAAGACCGAGATTATAGCCGGACTTACTACGTTCTTTGCAATGTCTTATATCGTTGTAACGAACCCCAACCAGGTCGTCGGCTTCAACTTCGGCGGCGAGTTCGGTACTATATGGAACGCGGTTTATATCGCTTCTATTCTTGCAGCGGTGATAGGAACGTTGCTTTACGCCTTCTACGCAAAGCTTCCGTTTGCGCAGGCTTGCGGAATGGGTCTTAACTCATTCTTCTTCGTTTCCTTTATCGTACCCCAGTTCGGCCCTGCCGGAGATTTTATAAAAGGATATAAGGAAGGTCTTTTCATTATCCTTCTTTCCGGTATAGTATTCCTTATTCTCTCCGTAACAGGAGCAAGACAGTACATCGCAAAGGCTTTGCCCGATTGCCTTAAAAAGGCAATTCCCGCGGGTATCGGTCTTTTCATCGCGTTCATCGGCTTCAAAAACGTAGGTATAATTCAGGCAAACCCCTATACCTTCGTTCAGCTCTTCGATTTCCACG
This sequence comes from Clostridia bacterium, assembly GCA_017503105.1. Taxonomy (GTDB): domain Bacteria; phylum Bacillota; class Clostridia; order Oscillospirales; family CAG-272; genus UBA1740. Next base: position 47,789 of record JAFVTS010000006.1, on the reverse strand, counting down.
GTGCTATAACGGGCAAGGAATTCTTCGACGCTTGGTGCGCTATCGCTCCCGTCGTTCTTGCTCTTCTCGGTCTTTTCGCTATTGCCATTCTTGAAAAGAAGAAGGTAAAGGGCTCGGTTATAATCACTATTGCAGGTGTTACCGTTCTTTACTACCTTTCCACCTGGCAGCTTCCCAACTTCGATCTTGGTATGATAGGTCAGACCTTCAAGGACTTCGGAGAGCACGGCTTCCTCGGCGCGTTTGAAGGTTATACCATCTTCGTCGGCGGAGCTACCGCTATTATAAACGCGATAGTTCTTACTATCACCTTCTGCCTCGTCGATATGTTCGATACTATCGGAACTCTTTACGGCACCGCATCTCAGGCTGATATGCTTGATGAGAACGGCGACCCCATCGACATCGACAAGTCTATGGCTTCCGACTCTGTCGCAACCGTTTCGGGTGCGCTTCTCGGAACCTCTACCTGCACGACCTTCGTTGAGTCTGCTTCGGGCGTTGCCGCAGGCGGAAGAACGGGACTTACCTCTCTCGTAACGGCGCTTTGCTTCGCTGTATGTCTCTTCCTCTCTCCCGTTGCTGCAATAGTTCCCGCGTGCGCTACCGCTCCCGCTCTTATCTTCGTCGGCGTTCTTATGCTTAAGAACTTCGCTAAGGTCGATATGAGCGATATCACCGCTGCAGTGCCCGCATTCCTCGCCCTCATAATGATGCCGCTTACGTATTCCATATCCAACGGTATCGCAGTCGGCGCTATCGCGTACACTCTCATCGCACTTTGCACGGGTAAATTCAAGAAGAAGGATATCGTAGTTGCTGTGATCGGCATACTCTTCACCCTTCGTTTCTTCCTTATTACGATGTAATATCCGTAATAAAAACCGACTCGGAGCTTTGCTTCCGAGTCGGTTTTCTTTTTGTTTATGCACGAATGCGAAAGCACGGGGCAAACGGATTCGGAGCAGAAATCGGCGTTCTCCGCCCCGAAGGTGTATATGTATACACCGAGAGGAAGGAAACGGCGATAGAATAAAAAAATTAAACATAAAGAGAGGAAAACCGTAGGTTTTCAACCTTGACTTCCTAAAAAACACATTTAATACAAAAGAGGTACTGTGTTTTTTTCACGGTACCTCCTGTTTTTTATTCGTTTATGCCTGAATGCGGAAGCCGGGGCAAACGGATTCGGAGCAGAAATCGGCGTTCTCCGCCCCGAAGGTGTATATAGATACACCGAGAGGAAGGAAACGGCGATAGAATAAAAAACTTAAATAAATTTTGAGAAAACCACAGGTTTTCAACCTTGATTTCCTAAAAAACACATTTAATACAAAAGAGGTACTGTGTTTTTTTCACGGTACCTCCTGTTTTTTATTCGTTTATGCCTGAATACGGAAGCCCCTCTTTTATGCGTGCGAGTGGACTCGTTCCTCGTCAGTGTCAAAGAGCAGGGAGATGCACCAAAGACCCGCAAGAGCTATCGTGACGTAAATGATTCTCGCGAGAATGCTTCCCGCACCGAAGATCCACGCTACGGCATCAAAGGAGAAGAGACCTACTGCACCCCAGTTAAGCGCGCCGATAATTATCAGCACGAGCGCGATTTTGTTGATTATGCTCATGGATTTAAAATACCTTTCTTTCGTTTTCCTAAACTTACACGGCTTCTATAAGCCGTTTTTATTATTTGTAGAAAAGTATCCTTTTATTCTTTTTCCAAATTTTTCAGTCTGAGAAGATGGGCACCGAGCTGCCGAAGGAATCGCGCATTTTTTCAAGCGCCTTTTTTTCAATTCTGGAAACGTAAGAGCGCGAGATTCCGAGATACTTGGCGACCTCTCTTTGCGTCCTCGGCTTATAGCCGCGAAGCCCGTAGCGCAGGACGATGATCTCCCGCTCTCTCGTATCGAGCACCTCCTCTACAAGCAGAAGCACGCGGTCGGTATGTATTTTCAAGTCTATCTCCTCGGTGATGTCCTCGTCCGTCCCGATGATATCAAGATAGGTCAGGGGATTTCCGTCCTTGTCGATGTCGATGACGTCGTTGATGTATATTTCGGAGGAATTTTTCTTCATACTTCTGAAATACATAAGTATTTCGTTTTGAACGCATCTTGCTCCGTAGGTCGCGAAGCGGGTGCCGTGGTCCGATTTGAAGGAGTCCACGGCTTTGATGAGCCCAAGGCTTCCGACGGATATCAGCTCGTCGGGACTTGGGTAGGAGGTGTAGTATTTTTTGATAATGTGAGAAACGAGCCTGAGATTGTGCTCTATTATCTTATCCCTGGCTTTGCCGTCTCCCGCCTTCATTTTCAAAAAAGCCTCCCGTTCCTCCTCGGCGCTGAGGGGCGGGGGAAAATTCTGAGTCGAATCCACGCTCAGTATCAGGGAGATGAAACGCAGAAGAAGCTGTGAGATGTTTAACATAAAAAAACCTCGAACGAAAGTATTTTCGGGAACTTACGGAAAAACCGTTTTCCCTATGTAAAATACTATATGTTCGAGGGCTTGTCGCTTATTCGCTCCGTAAAGTGGGAATGCCAGAGAGCTCGCAAGGGCATTTGATAACGTAACCGACCCCTTGCACGGAGATTATCGGCTTTATGGCAAAACGGGCGTAAAACGCTTTGTTTATCGACGAAACGTGCGTCCTTATACACGAGGGCAGAGGACGCTTCGACGGCAAAAACGCGTATTTCAAAATCTGCTCCGCGCTCATAGGAATGGGATAAGAGCGTATGAGAAGACGAAATATCATTCTCTCCTTGGCGCTGAGCGGTACTTCCGTGAAGAAATAAGAGGTATCGGGAGCGAAAACGGATAGATCTATTCCGCCGTGCTCGTATTCTCCGATGGCGGGATAGCCGAGCCTTTTCGAAACGCCGATTATCTGCTCCGCGATCCCGAAAACGGTGGAGCTTTTCGGGAAGACCGCGGTAAAGCCCTCCGCTTCTTTATCCGACGTGGCAAAGTAAGGTATATCGGTGCGGTATTTTTTGAGAAGCTTCAAAAGCTCTGATGCCTCGGGCATCGTATCCGCAAAGTTTATGAGGATCGCTCTGTGCATATCGCAGATCTCGCGGCAAGCGTTTTGCGGCTTTACCGCTTGGGCGAGGATGCCCATATACGAGAATGCCGCGACAAGCGATTCGGAGCGTTTTGTTTCTGTGTCAATTATCAGTAGCATAGCTTGTCTATTATATATTATTTTCGCTCCGCTGTCAAGTATCCGCGTTTTTACGGTTAAAAAACTTGACATTGTGAATAAAATATTGTATACTTAAAAACATAAGAATTAAAATGAAACGGAGCTTCGGATTTGAAAACTGTTTTGATAAACGGCGGCTCACGCGGTATCGGTGCGGATATCGTCCGTCTTTTCACCGAGCGCGGATACGCGGTCGCTTTTACTTATAGATCAAGCGAAAAGGAAGCGGGGGAGCTTTCCTCCGAAACGGGCGCGTTGGCGATAAAAGCCGATTCATCGTCGGAGAGCGACGTCAAGGCTGCCGTCGGGCTTGCGCTGTCAAAACTCGGAAAGATCGACTGCCTTATCAACAACGCGGCAGTGTCGTCGATCACCCTATTTACCGACATTTCGCTTGAGGAATGGAATCGGACCGTCGGCGTCAATCTGACGGGAGCGTTTTTGTACGCGCGTGAGGTTTCTCGTGAAATGATAAAGAAAAAGCAGGGCAGAATTATAAATATCACGTCTATGTGGGGTGTCGTGGGAGCGTCGTGCGAGGTGCATTATTCCGCGGCAAAGGCGGGGCTTATAGGTCTCACCAAAGCGCTCGCCAAGGAGCTCGGACCCTCTGGCATAACGGTAAACGCCATCGCCCCGGGGGTGATAGACACCGAGATGAACTCACACCTTTCCGACGCGGACAGGGCGGCTCTTACCGACGAAACACCTCTTATGCGCATAGGCTCGGTGCGTGACGTTTCGGAGGCGGCGTATTTCCTTGCTTCCGATGCGGCAGCCTTCGTCACGGGAGAAATAATGAACGTCAGCGGAGGATTTGTCGTTTATTAACGAAAAATTTATTTGTAAAAATCTTTTTAAGGTATTGCTTTTTTTAAATAAATCTGTTATAATATCATATGCCGTGACAAACGGAGCAGAGCTCCGCGAGTCGGACGGAGCCATACCGGCCGGGGTGGTAGCGGTGCCTTGTACCTGAAATCCGCTATAGCAGGGGTTAGTCCCCCTCCCGAGGGTTGTGCTTGTGCAGTCTGCGCTGTCATACGCTGTGTTGATGAATGGGTCCCGCGCAACGCGAGGCCGTGAACCATGTCAGGTGGGGAACCAAGCAGCATTAAGCGGTTTATCGGGTGTGCCGTGGGGTCGCCTGTTTTGAGCAGATGTGGCAGTTACCGTGTGTAAGCATATTCTCGACGGAGGGGAGTATGGTTCTGTCCGAGGCGCGGAGATCTTCGTCTTCGCTCGGTATCGCTGATTGCTTTTGCTGTCAGTTTATATTTTACGGTAAAAGCGCTGAAGAGAAGGTATTTATGCCCCGATCGGCGTTTTATTTTTGTTCTTGGAGGAAGTATGTCGGATTACAGAGCTCTCTACAGAAAATGGCGCTCCACCGATTTTGACGACGTTTACGGTCAGGAGGGCATAACGGATATTCTCAAATACGAGGTAAGGGAAAACAAGCTCTCGCACGCCTATCTTTTCTGCGGCTCGCGCGGAACGGGAAAGACGAGCTGCGCCAAGATACTTGCCAAGGCGGTCAACTGTGAGAATCCGAGAAACGGAAATCCCTGCAACAGGTGCGAGGCTTGCCGCTCGGTCGACGCGGGAGTTGCCACCGACGTTATAGAAATGGACGCCGCAAGCAACAACGGCGTTGACAACGTAAGAGATATAAAGGATGAGATCGCGTTTACGCCGTCCGTTCTCAAATACAGAGTTTACATTATCGACGAGGTCCATATGATGTCGTCCTCGGCGTTCAACGCGCTCTTGAAAACTCTTGAGGAGCCGCCGACCTACGTAATATTCATCCTCGCCACGACGGAATATCATAAGCTTCCGACGACCATAGTTTCGAGGTGTCAGCGCTTTGATTTCAAGCGCATATCCTCCGAGAATATCATTCGCCGTCTTAATAAAATATCCGAGGCGGAGGGGATAGACCTTGATGAAAACGGCGCACGCGTCATCGCCCGTATCTCGCGCGGAGGTATGCGTGACGCTATAAGCCTTCTTGAGCTTTGCGCGGGTGCTCACAAAAAAATCACCGACGAGCTCGTTTATTCGACCGTCGGCAGCGGCAACCGCGAGGCTGCTTACAGAATACTTGAAGCGGTGCTTCGGGCGGATTATTCTGCGGTTTATTCCGTGATAGATTCCGTCACGATGAAGAGCGGTGATATTTCCGTATTCTGGCAGGAGATAATAGACGCCTACCGCGACGTGCTCGTCGTGAAAAACGCGAAGGACGCGCGCTCCTACCTCGACCTTACGGAGTCGGAGATGAATACTCTTCTTCCGCTTGCGGGGATGATGACGCACGCTATGGCGGGGTATCACGTCAGAATTCTTGAGGACGCGCTCGCCGATATGCAGCGCGCGATAAATTCAAGGCGCAGCATCGCCGAGATCGCCTTGACGAGAATGTGCGACGCAAAGAGCTCGTCCTCGCCCGAGGCGCTTGCCGCGAGGATCGAGGCGCTTGAGAAGGAGATAGCGAAGCTGAGGCTCGGAGTTTCTCACTCACCCGAGGCTGCAAGGGAAAATATAGAAAAGACCGTCACCGTCCTTCCGACGAAGAAGGAGCGCGACGCGGAGGATCCTACCACCGAAATAAAAGCCGAGGCGAAGTCAAGCCCCGAGTCGGGCGCGCGCACCCCGTCGCTTTATAAAAAATGGGGCTCGGTGGTCGAAAAGATAGGAGAGCTTAAAAGATCGCTCTCCGTCGGATTTATAAAATCAAAAACGTACAGAATGCCCGACGGGTCGTTCCTTATAAGAATGGAGCCGTTTTTCGCATCGAAGCTTGCCTCGGATAACGAGGATATGATGCTGCTCAAGGGGATAATAGCCGAGGTCGAGGGGCTTTCGGCAAAGGACGTGGTTCTGGCGATAGAGCCGCTTGACGCATCGGGAAACAACGATTTCTCCGATGAGATAGAAAACGCGATAAGATAAATTATAATTTTTTTGGAGGATATAGAAATGAAGGTAAGGATACCCCAGCAAAACGCGGGCGGCCCCGCAAATATGCAGGCTATGATCAAGCAGGCACAGAAGATGCAGGAGGATATGGCGGCAAAGCAGGCAGAGCTTGAAGAGCGCGAGTACGAGATCAGCGCGGGCGGCGGTGTCGTCGGCGTCAAGATCAACGGCAAAAAAGAGATACTCTCGGTAAAGATAGATCCCGAGGTCGTTGACCCCGATGACGTTGAAACTCTTGAGGATCTTATCGTTGCCGCCGTCAACGAGGCTGTGAAGACCGTTGAAAATACCGCGGCAGAGGAAATGCAGAAGATAACAGGCTCGCTCGGTCTTGGCGGTATGGGCGGTCTTGGCGGTATGTTCTGATGGCGGAATATATTGCTCCTATAAAGCGCCTTATCGAGGAGTTCAGACGCTTGCCGGGGGTCGGAGCAAAGACCGCGGCGAGGTACGCCTTTGCGATGCTTGAGCTCTCCGACGAGGAGGCGCTCAGATTTTCCGACGCTATTCTCGGAGCGAAGCGCGACGTGCATAAGTGTCCCGTGTGCTTCGGACTCTCCGAGCGCGAGGATATTTGTGAGATTTGTGCCGACGAGCGCCGTGACAAGGGGCTCATCTGCGTCGTTGAAAGCCCGAAGGACGTTATAGTTATGGAAAAGGTCAGAGGATATAAGGGCGTTTATCACGTCCTCGGCGGCGCTCTTTCTCCGCTTGATAACGTGACGCCCGACGACCTTACGGTAAAGGAGCTTCTTTCCCGCACCGAGACGGGAGAGGTCAGGGAGGTCATAGTGGCGACCAATCCCACGCCGTCGGGTGATACTACCGCGGCTTATCTCGCAAGAGTCCTTGAGGGGCACGGTGTCGGAGTTACGAGGCTCGCCTACGGTATCCCCGTCGGCGGAGATATAGAATACGCCGACGAGGTGACTCTTTACAGAGCGATGGAGGGCAGGCGCACGCTGAAGTGAGCTTTAAACCACCGCGTATTTGTACTTCAGCCTGAGATTGTCGGCTATCATAGCGATGAATTCGCTGTTCGTCGGCTTGCCTCTTGAATTTTGAATGGTATATCCGAAATAGGAGTTCAAAACGTCAACGTCACCTCTGTCCCACGCGACCTCTATCGCGTGTCTTATGGCGCGCTCGACTCTCGACGTCGTCGTTGAGTATTTTTTGGCAACGGCGGGGTAGAGGACCTTCGTCACGGCGTTTATCACGTCGCCCTCGTCTATCGTCATAAGTATGGCTGTTCTTAAATACTGATACCCCTTTATGTGCGCGGGAATCCCTATCTGGTGGATGATCTTCGTTACCTGCGCCTCCATATCCGGTGATCCCGTAATTCCGACGGGGTCGCCGTTTTTGTTTTTGTTCCTTATTCTCATTAAGGAATTTATATGCCCGATGAGAGTCGACGGCTCAAAGGGCTTCAGTATGCACATATCCGCGCCCGCCTCGGACGCTTCCATAAGAATGCTTTGCTTGTTTATGGGGGAGGTCAGTATGAAGGCGGGCTTTTCCTTTGCTCCCGAGAGGTCTATGTTGCGGATTATACCTATGCCGTCGATGCCCGAGAGCCAGAGGTCGACCACGGCGACGTCAAAGCGCGCCTTCGTCATTTTCAAAAGCGCCTCTTCACCGTTCTTTGCCTCCTCGATAAAGGTGAAGCCTGCGCTCCGTAACTTCTCAGAAAGCTCGCGCCTCGTCTGTTCGTTTTCGTCACAAAGTAAGATTTTTGCGTTGTTTTCCATTTTGTTTGATTCCTTTCGATGTGAAAATTGGTAAAATATGGTAAAATTTGGAAGCAAGAATATTGTAACACAAAACCCGCACGAAATCAATACCTAAAATGACGAAAAAATGCACAAACTTTTCTGTGTAAAAATGGTAAAATTTACCAATTCTGAATTAAAAACGACAGGGAAAGACACGAGGCGCGCCGATGTGACATAGAGTGCGTTCGGTGCGCCGCAGGAAAAATATTGTTTTTTTAAAAATATTTGGTTTTCTACTTGAAAAATAAAAAGCGTTATGATATAATGTATATGTGGAAAAATGGTTTTTTTGATTAAGGACGTTTTTTCACGGAAATGAATAAGTTAATTAAAAAAAGGAGATATAGACCAATGAACACAAACGTAACAAAGAACAAGTATGTCAACGCTTGGATCGCTGAGATGGCTGAAATGGTTCAGCCCTCCGACATCGTGCTTATCGACGGCTCCGAGGAGCAGGCTGAAAAGCTTCGCGCCGAGGCTTGCTCGACGGGCGAGATGATCAAGCTCAACGAGGAAAAGCTTCCTAACTGCTATCTTCACAGAACCGCAGTAAACGACGTTGCAAGAGTTGAGAACAGAACCTTCATCTGCACCTCGAAGAAAGAGGACGCGGGCAACATCAACAACTGGATGGACCCCAAGGAATGCTACGCTAAGCTTACCAAGCTTTACACCGGTTCTTACAAGAACAGAACTATGTACGTTATTCCTTACTCTATGTCCGTCGTCGGCTCCGATTTCGCAAAGTACGGCATTGAGCTTACCGACTCCATCTACGTCGTGCTCAATATGCTTATTATGACGAGAGTAGGACTCAACGTCCTCGACGCACTCGGCGACAGCGCTGATTTCATCAAGGGTCTTCACGCGCGCGCTGATATAGATGAAGAGAACAGATACATCTGCCACTTCCCCGAGGACAATACCATCTGGTCTGTCAACTCAGGTTACGGCGGAAACGTTCTTCTCGGCAAGAAGTGCTTCGCACTCCGTATCGCATCCTACCTCGGACGCAAAGAGGGCTGGATGGCAGAGCATATGCTCATTCTCGGTCTTGAGAATCCCGAGGGAGAGGTCAAGTACATAAGTGCTGCATTCCCCTCCGCTTGCGGTAAGACCAACCTTGCGATGCTCATTCCTCCTTCGATCTACAAGGATAAGGGCTATAAGGTATGGTGCGTAGGTGACGACATCGCTTGGCTCCGCGTCGGTCAGGACGGCAGACTTTGGGCTGTTAACCCCGAGAACGGATTCTTCGGCGTTGCTCCCGGAACAAACGAGCACTCCAACCCCAACGCTCTTCACACCTCTATGCGTGACTGCATCTTCACCAACGTTTGCCACAATCTTGATGACAATACCGTTTGGTGGGAGGGTCTTGACAACGATCCCCCCAAGAACGCTCTCAACTGGAGAGGCGAGCCTTGGGATTACAAGAAGTACGACAAGGCTGATAAGGTTGGCACCTCGGGCGCTCATCCCAACTCCAGATTTACCGCTATGGCGGCTAACTGCCCCTGCATCTCCGACAAGTTCAACGATCCTGCGGGTGTTCCGATCTCCGCTATCGTATTCGGCGGCAGACGCGCAAAGACCGCTCCCCTCGTATATCAGTCCACCTCCTGGCAGCACGGTACCTTCGTCGGCTCCATTATGGCTTCCGAGACCACCGCTGCGGCAGCAGGTGCTGTCGGCGTAGTTCGCCGCGATCCTATGGCAATGCGTCCCTTCGTCGGCTACGATATGGGTGACTATTGGGCACACTGGCTCAAGATGGGCAAGGCTATTGCTAATCCCCCCAAGATCTTCCACGTTAACTGGTTCAGAACCGATGACGAAGGACACTTCATCTGGCCCGGATTCGGTGACAATATGCGTGTTCTTATGTGGATACTCGCACGTTGCGACGGCAAGGTCGGCGCAAAGGAGACCGCTATCGGTTACGTTCCCAACGCTGAGGACATCAATATCGAAGGTCTTGATATCTCTAAGGAGACTCTTGAGGGTCTTCTCTCCGTTGACAAGGAGCTTTGGCTTGAGGACTGCAAGGGCATCCACGAGTTCTACGCTCAGGTCGGCGACAGAGTTCCCGCAGAGCTTTACGATGAGCTCAAGGCTCTTGAAGAAAGACTTTCCAAGTAATAAACCGAAAAAGTTCACCGTCCGACGGATTTTCCGTCGGACGGATTTTTTATAAACGTACTATACCCGAAAATGAAATACCGCAAAGCTGCAAAACGGGCGATATTTTATATAAGCGCAAACGAAAGCAAAAAGGTAAGTGCCGCGCAGAGCGGGGCTTGAACGACTTTCATTATATAATATTTAATGAACGAAATATCCGAGTGCGCAAGGCTTCTCGATTGCAAATGCACGGAAAAGCCTGAGAAAGCAAGAGCCGACGCCATTAAAGCAAGCCCGATCCTCGGTGGCAAAAACGCGGCTGAGCTTATGTACGCCGCGGCTCCCGAGACCTCTGAAAAGACGATTGCTAAAAGAGCCAAAGGCTCGCTTTTTATGAGTGATCTCAGAAGAGCAGAAACGGCGGAGAAGAAGATTATATACGAGCTGACGGTCACGGAATTGAAGCCCGCGTTTTTTATAGAGCTTACCAAATCGAACTTCTGCCTTGAAATAAGGCTCGGTTTGTTGATTATTTCACTCTTTGACCTGAAGATAAAACCTACGGCAACAGACGATATGACGAGCGATGAGTAAAGTAGAAATCCGTATTTTATGCTGCCGAGCATACCCGTTCCGACAGCACCGAGGGTAAAGGCGAGCGACGGACCGTTCGCAAAGCCGATAAGGTGCTCCGCTTCCTTTTTCGTTATCTCACCTCTTTCGTATAGATCGGACGCCGCCTTTACACCGAGGGGAAAGCCGCATACGTTTCCGAGCACGAAGGCTTCAAGGGCTCGGGCGGGCAGCCTGAATATTTTGGAAAACAGCCTTCCGAGCATTCCGTCTTCAATACCGCCGCCAAACGAGGCTATGGCGTCCGCTATGACGAAAAACGGAAAGACCGACGGGATAACGCATTCAAACGAAAGACAGAGGCCGAAAAGAACACCCGAGGAAAGCTCTTTCGGGAACAAAAAAGCGGGACTTACAAGGAGCGCGAGCACTATCAGAGCGGCGGCGGGGTGAGCCTTTTTTCTTTTCGCTGTTTTCGGTTTTATATTATCAGTCATTTTTTCACACCTTCTTTACATACATTCATATTAAAGGCTTATGTTCTGGGAGGTATAAAAATGACAGAAAAAAGAGCGGTGCCGCCGAGCGGTTTTTTTATGAACGCGGAGCGCGCGGGCAGAGGAATGCGTATGTCCCTCGGCGCCGTCGTCGCGGTGTCGGAACTTTCGCCCGAAAAGATAACTCTCGTGAGCCACGGTGGGCGGATCCGCGTATCGGGGACAGGGCTCAGGCTCTCGGTATTCGAGGGACGGGGCGTTGAGATAGTGGGTGAGATTTCGGAGGTCGGGTTTGCTTATGCCAAGAATTGACGGACTCATCTTCGGTTATACGGTTTTTTCCGTGGAGGAAAAGGATGCTCCAAGCTTGGTAAACGCGCTTTTACGATTGGGTATAAACGCCTCCGTAAAGCGTGATTTTACCTGCGAGGTAAGGCCCAGAGACGGGGCTCGCTTGCGCCGTGAGTTGCGCGGTAAAATTGATTTTACGGAAACGGAAATTCTCGGTCTGCCCGGATTTATATACCGAAACAGGCATTGTTACGGAACTTTCTTAGGTATTCTTCTCGGTGTTTTTATATTCGTTTGGTGCTCGGGCGCCGTCTGGGACGTACGAATTTTCGACGAGAGCTTCTACGGGGAGGAGACGCTTTGCGCACTTAGCGAGCTTGGGCTTTATTCGGGTGCGCGCTGGGGGCAGATAGACAAGGATGCCCTTGAGGCAGAGCTGCTTCTTTCATCCGACGATATTTCCTGGGTCAACGTGAACAGACGCGGCACGGTGGCTTACGTAACGCTCGGAAAGAAGAACAGCTTTGAAAAAGAAGACGACGGGCTCACTTACTCAAACGTCGTCGCGAGCGAGGACGCTGTCATAGAGGAAATAAACGTAAGGAGTGGTTACGCCGTCGTAAAAGCGGGCGACGCTGTAAAGAAGGGTGACGTTCTCATCTCGGGTATAATTCCGGGGGAGCTTGGGGGCGGCTTCGTTCGTGCGGAGGGATCCATCGTCGGACGGGTTTACGGAAAGGTAAGCGCCACAGCCTTGGAATCAAGAGAGGAAAAGGTCTACGTTTCTTCCGAAAACGTCGGTGTAAGCTATAAAATTTTAGGATTTTCCATAAATATTTTAAAAAACAGTAGAAATTTGGATGGAATGTGTGATATAATAGAGTATAAAAGTCAACTCACGCTTTTCGGAAGATACAGATTACCGCTTGAAAGATGCGTTAAAACGCGCCTTTCGTACAACGTCAAGGAGCGCTCACTCGGAAAAGACGAGATGGTCAAGACCGCGGCAGGGGAGCTTTTGGAGCAATTCTTAAATAAGACCGCGGACGCCGAGGTCATCTCGGTGAGAACGGACGGCGCGTTCACCGACGGCGGATATACTATGTATTCCGAATATACCGTGCTTAAAAATATCGGCAGGGAGATCCCCATCTCCGTCTCCGAGGAAAAAGAAAGGTTTGTTCCCGATGGCTGAAAGGATTGTAATGACGAGCTCAAGCGAGGCGACGTCCGCGATATTCGGAGCGTTTGATAAAAACGTGAAGCGGATAGAATCTGAGTTCGGCGTTCATATATTTAACAGAAGCGGCGGTCCCGAGTTCGGTGACGCTATCGTCATAAACGGCGAGGAGCGCGAGGCGGCTATGGCTGCAAGGGTGCTCGAATATTTGAAGCATATGACGGGCTCGGGCGAGCGTATCGAGGAGCAGGCGATAGAATACGTTATAGGGCTTGTAAGGGACGGGCTTGACGAGGGCGCGGAGAAGCTCTCGGAGGACGTCGTCTGCCTGACGAGCAGAGGAAAGCCCATCAAGGCAAAGACCATCGGTCAGAAGAAGTACATCTCCGCTATAAAGAACAATACCGTAATTCTCGGTCTTGGACCTGCGGGAACGGGTAAGACCTTCCTCGCCGTCGCTATGGCGGTCGAAGCCTTGAAAAATAAGGCGGTGAGCAGGATAATTCTTACGCGTCCCGCGGTCGAGGCGGGCGAGAGGCTCGGCTTTTTGCCCGGCGATCTTCAGAGTAAGATAGACCCGTATCTCAGACCCCTTTACGACGCGCTCTTTGAGATGCTCGGAGCGGAGAACTATCAAAGACACGTAGAAAGAGGGACGATAGAGATAGCACCGCTCGCTTATATGAGAGGACGCACCCTTGACGACTCGTTTATAATTCTTGACGAGGCGCAGAACACGACCCCTGAGCAGATGAAGATGTTCCTTACCCGTCTTGGATATAACTCGAAGGCTGTCGTTACGGGCGACCTTTCGCAAACGGATCTGCCGTTTGGCAAAAAGAGCGGTCTTTCCATTGCGGCAAAGGTCCTTCGCGGAATAGAGGGTATAGGGATATTTGAATTTTCCGAGCGCGACGTCGTAAGGCATCATCTCGTGCGCAAGATCATCAGCGCGTACGAGAGCTACGAGCGAGAGGCTCGGGCAAAGCACTTCAGGACAGAGAAAAAGAAGGAGAGCGAAAAACAGTGAAACGGAATAAGCTTTATATAGATTTTTGCGCGACGGAGAAATTCGAGGAGGCTGATTATTATTTAAAACTCGTTTTGAGAAGAGCGATAAAGAAAACGCTTGAATACGAAAGATTTCCCCTTGACGCCACCGTTTCGGTCACTCTTTGCGATAACGCTTATATTAGGAAGCTTAACGAAAAGTACAGGGGCGTGGACAAGCACACGGACGTGCTTTCGTTCCCCCTTTACGAGGACGGCGATTTTTCCGACGCCTTCGTGCTCGGTCGGGCGGAGCTTGGTGATATAGTCATTTCCGTCGAGCGCGCAAAGGAGCAGGCAAGGGAGCTCGGACACGGCTTTATCAGAGAGGCGGCTTTCCTCGCCGTACATTCCACGCTTCATCTTCTCGGCTACGACCACGAGAGAAGTCCCGAGGACGACGAGGAGCAGTGTGAGCGTCAAAGAGCGATAATCAAAGAAGTTGAAATATAAAATTTGGAGATAAAGATGAAAAAGACAGCGTTTATAGCAATAGTAGGACGTCCGAACGTAGGAAAGTCGACTCTTCTCAACACGATACTCGGCGAGAAGGTCGCGATAGTTTCGAAAAAGCCCCAGACGACGAGAAACAGGATAACGGGCATATATACCGAGGGCGAGGAGCAGACGGTCTTTCTTGACACCCCGGGAATACATAAGCCGCGCACGAGGCTCGGAGATTTTATGATGAAGACCGCGTCCGACACCCTCGGGGGCGTTGACGCCGCCATTCTCGTTACGGAGGCGCGTGAGGAGGTCGGTGATATTGAGGCGAAGATAATCTCGCGCTTAAGATCGGAGGGCCTTCCCGCCGTGCTCGTCATCAACAAGGTCGACGCGGTGCGCTCCGCGAATATCGCGAAGACCATAGCTGCGTACGCCGAGGCTTTTGATTTTGACGCCGTTATCCCGCTCTCGGCAAAGAGCGGCAAGGGCGTGGACATTCTTCTCTCCGAGTGTAAGAGGTATCTTTACGAGGGCGATTGGTTCTTCTCCGACGACATCGTGACCGATCAGCCCGAAAAGCAGATCGCCGCCGAGATAATCAGAGAAAAGCTTCTTCGCTCCCTTGACGAGGAGATCCCTCACGGCATCGCCGTTACCATCGAGGAGTGGACGGAGAAGAAGGATCTCGTTTCCATAAGAGCGGAGATCTACTGCGAAAAGGCGTCGCACAAGGGAATAATTATAGGCAAGGGCGGCGCGGGAATAAAGCGCATCGGCTCAAAGGCGCGCGAGGATATCGAAAGGATGCTCGATACGAGAGTTTTCCTTGACCTTTACGTAAGAGTAAAGGAAAATTGGCGCGACAGCGAATTCAACATCAACGACTTCGGCTTTAAAAAGGAAGAATAATGCTGACGGAGGTTAAAGGTCTTGTTATCAGGACCGTTGATTTGAAGGAATCGGACAGGCTCGTGACTCTCTTCACCGAGGAGGCGGGCGTGATCACCGCCCTCGCCAGAGGCGCTCGTTCGCTGAAGAGCCGCAAAATGGCGGCAACGACGCAGTTCTGCTACGGCAGCTACGTTCTTTTCGGGCACTCCGATAAGTATCAGATAAAGGAAGCTGAGCTGATAGAGAGCTTTTTCGATATAAGAAATTCTATCGAGGGGCTGGCTCTTGCGGGATATATCGCCGAGGTGCTTGACGACGTGGGCGTTACGGAGGCGGAGCGCGAGCTTCTTCGCCTTTCGTTAAACTCCCTTTACGCCATAGCAAGCGGCAAGCATCCTCTTGATAAAATAAAAGCGACCTTTGAGGTCAGGGCAATGTCCATACTCGGCTTTATGCCCGACGTGCTTGCGTGCTCCGCGTGCGGGGAGCGGCACGGTGACTTCTATTTCGATATTATGGCGGGAGCTCTTGAATGCCGCGAGTGCAGAAGACGCTCCGAGGCAAAGCGCGAGATGATCTCCGAGCCGCACGAGAGCCATATTATCTCTATCCTTACGGAAGGCGCGAAGGACGCTTTTGCTTATTCCGTACACGCTCCGCAGGAAAAGATATTCTCTTACAGCACCTCGGACGAGGATATGCATCTTTTCTCGCGTGCCGCAGAGGAATATCTTACGAACCATCTTGAGCGCTCGTACAGAGCACTTAAATTTTATAACGAGGTAAAAAGATAAATGCTGTTTACCAACAGAACCCTGAAAACACTCGAATACCAAAAAATCAAGGATATGCTCGTTGAGTGCGCCGCTACCGAGGGCGCAAAGGCAAGAGCTGCCGCGCTGACGCCGACGTCGGATATTGACGTAGTTATTTCAAGGCAGAAAAGGACCGACGACGCAAAGCGCTTGATAAACGCGAAGGGCTATCCGTCTTTTTCGGCGCCCGAGAGCGTCGTTTCCGCATCGGAGCGCGCGTATAAAGGGGCACTGCTTTCGCCAAGAGAGCTTCTCGACATATCGTCACTTCTTCACAGCGCGAGAGTTATGCTTGATTATATAAGCACGGACAAGCCCTTCGAGACCTCGCTTGACCCTATCTTCGCGCGGCTCATACCGAACAGAGCGCTTGAAGACAAGATAAGGCGCGCTATAATTTCAGAAGAACTCATAGCCGACGAGGCGAGCCCCGCGCTCGCGGAGATACGAAGGAAGATAAAGAGCGTCAACAATAAAATAAAAGACACCCTTGCCACTTACGTCGGCGGTGTCAGAAATAAATATCTTCAGGAAAATATAGTAACGATGCGCGGCGGCAGATACGTCGTGCCCGTAAAGGCTGAATACAAAAACGAGATGAAGGGTCTCGTTCACGACACCTCGTCCTCTGGCGCTACGCTCTTTATCGAGCCTATTGCGATAGTTGAGGCTAATAACGAGCTCAAAACTCTCCTTGCCGAGGAGTCGCACGAGATCGAACGCATACTTTTTGCGCTTTCAGCCGAGTGCGGCGAGGCAACTTCCGTGATCAGCGCCGATTATCACAATATAACCGATCTTGCCTTTACCTTCGCCGCGGCAACGCTTGCCATAAATATGCGAGCCGAGATGCCGAGGATAACGAAGGAGCGGCTCATCGACTTAAAGCGTGCAAGACACCCACTGATACCTAAGGAAAGAGTCGTTCCCATCGACGTATCGGTCGGCCGCGAGTACGACACTCTTATAGTTACGGGTCCGAACACGGGCGGAAAGACCGTCACGCTGAAGACGCTTGGACTCTTCGCGCTTATGGCGCAGTCAGGGCTTCAGATTCCCGCGACGGAGGAGAGCACGCTCGGCGTTTTTGATGCGATCCTTGCCGATATCGGCGACGAGCAGAGCATTGAGGCGTCGCTTTCGACCTTCTCCTCGCATATGGTTAACGTGGTAGACATTCTATCGAAGGTAGGTCCACGCTCGCTCGTCCTGTTCGATGAGCTCGGTTCGGGAACCGACCCGATAGAGGGCGCGGCACTTGCCATCGCGATACTTGAAAAAACTAAAGCGAGCGGTGCTCTCTCGGCATCCACGACGCACTACGCCGAGCTCAAGGCTTACGCGCTTGAGACCCCGGGTGTGCAAAACGCCTCTTGTGAGTTCGACGTGGAAACGCTTCGTCCGACCTACAAGCTCGTAATAGGCACGCCCGGTAAATCAAACGCATTCGCCATCTCCGAGAAGCTCGGAATGCCCGAGGACGTAATAGAGCGCGCAGGAAAGCTTATCGAGCGCGATAACAAGCGCTTCGAGGACGTTATCGAAAAGCTTGACACATCCAGAATCGAGATGGAGCGCGAGCGCGAGCTTGCCGAAAAGCTCCGCACGGAATACGAGGAATTCAAAAAGACGTCTGAAGAGGATCTGAAAGCTCGGATAGCCAAAAACGAGGAAGAAATCTTAAAACAGACACAAAAAGCAAGGCAGATTCTTGATAGCGCGAGAGCGTCGAGTGAGTTTATATTCCGACAGCTTGAGGATCTCAAAAAGGCTGAGGACAAGGAAACGCGTAACGCAATGATGAGCTCGGCGCGTGAGGAAATAAGGCGCCGCCTTTCCGAAACCGAGTCGCTTATGTCCGAGATCGACGTTAAGGAGATAAGCCTTGACGATGATTATAAGTTGCCGCGCCCCCTGAAGGTCGGAGATAAGGTCTACGTCACGACGGTCGGCACGGAGGGAACGGTCACGGCGATCGACGAAAAGAAGGGAATCTATTCCGTTACGGCAGGCGTGCTGCGAACGAAGGTTGACGCGTCGAAGCTCCGCCTTCTCGAAGGAAACGTGAAGTTTAAAAAGCCGCCCGAGGTGAAGCGTCCGAGCGAGGGAAAGGTCAAAAAGACCATCGTTTCAAGCTTCAAGACCGAGGTCGACGTCAGGGGAATGATCGGAGACGACGCCTGGTTCGTCGTCGATAAATATCTTGACGACGCCGTGCTTGCGGGCATTCCTTCGGTCAGAATAATTCACGGCAAGGGCACGGGAGCTCTCCGCGCCGCGCTTTGGAAGTATTTTAAATCCGACAGACGCATAAGATCCTACCGCCACGGCGAGTGGGGCGAGGGCGATGCGGGTGTTACCATTATAGAATTTAAACAATAAGAGGTGTGATATGAACTTTGAACCTTTAAAGAATTTTCTTGATTATTATTTACCGCTTCTCGGCATTCCCGGCTCCGACACGTCTATATACGTCGGCAGAGAAGAGGTATTCCGTCATTCTACGGGATTTGATAACCTTCGCTTGCAAACACCCGTCAGGCGCGACGCCCTTTACAGGCTTTATTCCTGCACCAAGGTGGCTACCTGCGTCGCCGCGACACAGCTTATCGAGCGCGGAGAAATAGTCATCACCGACCCCGTTTACGCGTATTTTCCCGAATATAAAAATCTCACCGTAAAGACGGTGAGAGCCGATGGCTCGGTGGAGATCACCGAGGCTAAAAATCCTATGCTCATAAAGCACCTTCTCACTATGACCTCAGGGCTTGATTATAACGTAGACCGCTCGGGGATCCGCCGTGTAAAGGCGGCGACGGACGGAAGATGCCCGACGCTTGATATAGCGAGAGCACTTCCGGAGGACCCGCTTGAGTTTGAGCCGGGAGAGCAGTATAAGTACAGCCTTTCTCTTGACGTTATGGGCGGTATCATCGAGCTCGTTTCGGGAATGAAGCTCAGCGAGTATATGAAGAAGAATATATTTGAGCCCCTCGGAATGAAAAATACATTCTTTAAATTACCCGAGGAGCGCAGGGCAGACCTCGCCACTCAGTATAAATACGATCCTGTGGCGAAGATGGCGGTCGAGATACCTAACGAGCTGCAAATTTGTGATTTTGGACCCGAATTCGAGTCGGGCGGCGGAGGAATTATATCGTGCGTCGACGATTATATTTTGCTTGCCGACGCCTTGACGCATCTTGGTCTTGGCAAAAGCGGAAACCGCATACTTTCCGAGTCTGCCGTAAATTTAATGCGTAAAAATCAACTTACCGCATCACAGCTTGCCAAATTCCACGAGTCCGTTCAGTTTATGGGCTACGGCTACGGCTTCGGTGTCAGAACCAATATGTGCCCCGAGGAGGCAGGTAGTCTTTCTTCCGTCGGTGAGTTTGGCTGGGACGGAGCAAAGCTTTCTTATCTTCTCTCCGACCCTTCAAGGGAGCTTTCAGTTTTCCACGCGGAGCATATGGGCGGTCTTCACAGTATCGTCGAGCCGCGCCTTTGCAATCTCATTTATTCTTGTCTTGATTAAAGGAAGTGTTTTGCATTGAAATTCATAAAGGCCTCATCAGAGCTTTCGGCGGACGAGCTTTTATCCGTGATACGTGATAACGAGTTCGTGAACAGAAACGTAAAATTTGAAAGCTACACCCCCGAGATGCACGTAAGACGATCCAAAAAGGATCCGTCGAAGGTCCGAATCACCTGCGAGATGAAAAATACCGCGACGAAGGACAACGGCTTCCTTGTCGGAACTTATTTTTCGGGGAAATTCAAGGAGAAAAACGGCGTTACTTATCTTAAAGGATATATAGCGACGGCACCCGTATATCACCTCGTTCTTATCGCGCTGCTTGCCTTTTTCGTTTACAGATGCGTGACTCTCGGAGCTTTTAATCCGACCCCTGTTATTCTCGCGGTATTCGACGTTTTTATGTTCTGGCGCGAGTTTAAAAAAAGGGGAATGATAGAGCGGTATATTTACCGCGCGTTCAGAAAAGCCGAAGAAAAGAAAAACAAGCGCGTATAGCTGACAAGCGAAAGAGGGCGATCTTATGATTGAAAAAAGAAATAGCGGTGTCAAGGCTGCCGCAGGGATAGCTGCCGTTTGCGTTTTCACTTATTTCGTCAGCTATTACATAAGAAATCTTTTGAGCGTTTCGACACCCGAAATGCTGACGTACGGCTTTAATAAGGAATTTATAGGTACGCTTTCGTCAACTTATATGTTCGTTTACGCCGTGGGACAGCTTGTAAACGGTGCGCTCGGAGACGTGGTGCGTCCGAAATTTATGGCGCTTATCGGTCTTTGCTCGGCGGGCGGAGTATCTATCGCGTTCGCCTTCGTTACCGCGCCTTTTTTACAAATTCTGCTCTTTGCGCTTTTAGGCTTTTCCTTGTCGATGCTTCGCGGCCCGCTCGTGAAGACTATGTGTGAGAATATGAAGTCGGAATACGCGCACGTGGCTTGCGTGTTTTTGTCCGTCATCACTTCCGCAGGACCGCTCGCGGCAAGTCTGTTCTCGATAGCCTTTGATTGGAGGGGAACCTTTGCCGTCGCAGGAGCAACGGGCGTTTTCTTTGCCGCGGTAGCTTTCGTTATCCTTACGGCGTTTGAGAAAAAAGAGATAATCGCCTACAAAAAATCGGGCAGAAGTAAAAAAGAGAAGAGAAGTGTATTCGCGCTGTTTAAGCTTCACGACTTTTTCTACTATATGCTCGTCGGTATGATCTGCGAGATCGCGGGAACGACCATTACCTTCTGGCTTCCCACTTATCTTACCGAGAGGCTTTCATTTGATGAAAACACCGCGGGAATTTTGTTCTCGTCGATAACCCTGATAAATTCCTTGGCACCCTTTGCCGCTCTTATGATATTGAAGCTCTTTGGCGGCAGGGATAAAAGGATGTCGGGCACCGTTTTTGCGATATCCGCCGTATCCTTCCTCGGAGTTTTCTTTATTGAGGCGCGGTGGATCAATATTCTTTTGATACTGCTGGCTCTTGCTTCGGTGCGCCTTTCGTCGACCTTGCTTTGGAGCGTTTACATACCCGATCAGGCAGAGAGCGGTCTTGTTTCGACTCTTAACGGCTTTCTTGATTTTTCGGGATACGTCGCCGCGACTCTGGCAAACCTTCTGTTTTCGTTTACGGTCGCCTTCGTCGGTTGGGGCGGAATCGTTCTTATGTGGTGTGCCTTGGCGCTTCTCGGTATTCTGGCGGCGCTTTTGGCTTCGGGAAAACATAAAAAAATAACTTAGATCAGGCGCTCCGATATAAAAGCGGAGCGCTTCACCTTTTAACTTTTTCAGCATTTTCGGAGATTTTTTATAATGAAGGATATAACTAAAGGTAATCTTTCGAGAAACCTTTTCCTCTTTGCCGTTCCCGTTATAATATCGGGAGTTCTGAGTCAGGCTTACGTGACCGTTGATAAAATAATGGTCGGGCAGATAATAGGCGAGGTCGGCCTTGCCGCCATAGGAAGCACGAGCAATTTCATCACCCTCTTAAAGTCTATCATCTGGGGGCTCGGAACGGGCGTTTCCCTTTATATTGCGTATCTTTCCACGAGCGGAGATAAAAGGCGCACGGTCAACGCCGTCAAGGTCAATCTCGTGTGTATCGCGCTCATAGCGACAGTCGTTTCCGTCCTGTCGATCTTGCTCTATAAGCCAATCTTTTCTTTGCTTGCCATAAACGACGAGATACGTCGCGACGCCTTTATTTATTATTTGGTCTACCTTATCGGCTTCGTCTTTTTCACCTTCGGGAACGCGGCGAGCTATATATTCAACGCCATAGGCAGACCGTCATTTCCGATGAAGCTTGCCATTTTTTCCTGTCTTGGCAACGTCGTGCTCAATTACGTGTTCATAGCGGTCTTTAAGCTCGGCGTGCTCGGAGCGGCGCTCGGCTCGGTCATTGTCGCGGCTACAAGTGCCGTAATTTATATCGTAAGGCTCTATATGGAGTTTTCGTCACTCGGGTGCGGGAAAGAGCGTATCCGCTTCGTCGGCGGCGATATTTTCCCCGCTTGGCGACTTGCCGTGCCGTGTATGATACAGCAGTTTATTATGTATATATCGGGGGCTGCCGTTCAGCCCGCGGTCAATCTCCTCGGCACCGCGGCGATAGCGAGCTACTCCGTCTGTTCGGAGATATATTCCGTTCTTTCTACCGTGTTCCAGAACTCATCACGCGGACTTTCTCCGTTTTGCGCACAGTGCTACGGCAAGGGCGATTTTCTCCTCGTCAGGCGCGGCGTCAGAGTGACGGTTAGGCAGAGCATTCTTCTGTCGCTGCCCGTAATAGCGCTGTTTATGCTCTTGCCCGAAGCCGTTGCTAAGCTGTTTCTCGGTGCCCGAGCGTCGGCAGAGAGCGTTGATTACGTCGTCCTTTATATGCTTCTGTGCGTTCCGTTCGTCATCTGCCAGGTCGTGAACAACCTGTTCCACAATTTTTACAGAGGCGTTATGATGCCGAAGCTCGCAACCTTTACGACCGCCGTATATACCGTTTTACGTATTGCGATAACCTACGCGCTCGTGTGGCGTCTTGGAATGCTCGGCGTGTTTCTCGGATTCGTCGTTCCTTGGTCGGTCGAATGCATTCTTTCTGTCGCATTCTATCTGAAAGGAAGTTGGAAGAGCGAGCTTTACAGGGCGGCAGAGCGAGAAAATGCGGAATTAGGAATTAGGAATTAGGATATTCCCGTAGGGCGGGTGAGCGAAGCGGCTTTTCCCAAATCTTCCCCTATGGGGAAGGTGGCAGCCGCTCGTCGGCTTTGGATGAGGCACAACACCCGAAAATGCGTTGCATTTTCTATTCGACCCCTCCGTGAAGTTTGGTGTCAAAACAAAAAAGAGGCGAATGCCTCTTTTTCGTTTTGGTGCCGGTAGTCGGGGTCGAACCGACACGGTATTGCTACCTTCGGATTTTGAGTCCGACGCGTCTGCCAATTCCACCATACCGGCATATTGCGCGCTCTCGAAAGAGCAAACTCGCGAAGCTATTATATCATATCAAATGAAAAAAATCAAGTCTTTTAAGAAAAAAGTGCAAATCTTCTTCGAAAAAACTTCGTAAGCGCTAAAAATTTTTGATGTGCTATTGTAATTCGTCAAAAAATATTGTATAATTATATATTATATATTTTGAAAAATGGAGGCGGATATCGTGAGCGGTGAGTCGGGATTTGATTTTCCAACGGAAAACGGCGAAAATTTAAAACGGCTTTCCCTTGAGGGGAGTATTCTTTCCGAGAGGCGGATCTGTGAACTGGCTGAGATCGCGGATATCGCCGCGCGTTTTGCCTCGGAGCTTTCGGAGAGCGGGCTCGGTATATACGAGATATTATCGCTCGTCGGCGCTGACGTATCTCTTTCCGAGGACGTATGCCACGAAGACGCAATGGAGGAAAACCTCGGGCGTCTTCGGGTCGTCGGAGAGCTTTCCGACACGGCGGACAGAATAGTTTTTTCCGATCTTTTGACGGAGCGTCTTGCGTCTTCGGGCATCGCGCTTTCGGAGCGCTCGTTTTTACCGACGGAGGCAAGAGATGAGACCTTCGCGTATGTAAAAAACGCGTATTCCGACGAGGCTTACGACGTTTTTTCTCAAGAATTCCGCGAGCCGCGTCTTCGCTACGTTCAAAGCTTCAAGGACGCCGTGCGCCTCGTTTTGGAAAAGGAGGTCTCCTACGCGCTTCTTCCGCTTGAAGAGGCGGGGGGCACGAGGCTTCCGACGGTCTCGGCGCTGATCTACGAGAACGATTTGAAAATATCCGCGCTCACTCCCGTTTTCGGACCTGACGGAGCTTCGGAGCTTAAATACGCCCTCGTTTCGGAAAGCTTGCATATTCCGCCTTCGTCGGCAGACGATGACAGATATCTTGAGATCAGACTGTCCGCGGGCAGAGGAGAGGAGCTTTTCGGTGCGATGATCGCCGCGAAGATGTTCGGCGTCGGGATATACCGTGTGAATACGGTCAGCTTCTCTTCATCCGAGCAGACGGAGAGCTTCTTCACGGTCATTTTCAAGGGCGAGGGCTGTGATTTCACGCGGCTTTTGGTCTATCTCACACTCTTTACCGAGGACTTTGATCCTGTCGGAATGTATAAAAATCTTGAATAACTTTTAAGTGAGGGTATAATAATGAAGCATATTGAATATAAAACAAAAGGCACGTGCTCAAGAGCTGTGATAGTCGACGTTGAGGACGGCGTCATAGTGGATTGCGCCTTCGTCGGCGGATGCGCGGGAAACACCCGAGGGGTCGCCGCTCTCGTTAAGGGAATGAAGGTCGAGGACGCTATTTCTAAGATCAAGGGGATAAAGTGCGGCTTCAAGCCCACCTCCTGTCCCGATCAGCTCGCACTCGCGCTTGAAGAAGCGCTTCAATAAAGACGAATACTCGGAGGTAATAAATGGCAAATTACAGAGAAGAATTTGAAAGATGGCTTGATTCGGACGCTCTTCGCGCGGATGAAAAGGCGGAGCTCCTTTCGGTAGAAAACGACGAGGACACCTTGAAATTCCGTTTTTCCGCGCCTATGGATTTCGGAACGGCGGGGCTTCGCTCCACTATGTATATGGGAATCGGATGTATGAACCGCTTCACCGTCGCGCAGACGACCAGAGGTATCGCGGCGCTTGTAAAGAATAGCGGCGGCGAAAGTCGCGGCGTCGCTATCGCTTACGATTCAAGAAACAACTCTCGCGAGTTTGCCCGTACTGCGGCATCGGTCCTCGTCGGTGAGGGGATAAAGGTCTATATCTTCGACGACCTTCGTCCGACGCCCGAGCTTTCCTTTGCCTTGCGCAGACTCGGCGCTATTGCGGGCATCAACATCACGGCTTCTCACAATCCTAAGGAATACAACGGGTATAAGGCGTATTGGGAGGACGGCGCACAGATAGGCCCTGAGCAGGCGCGCACCGTTTCTGCCGAGCGTGAGAAATTCGACGTGCTCGACGTCAGCGGTCTTGCCGATTTTGACGAGGCCGTAAGAGCGGGGAAGATAACCGTGCTCACGAGCGATTTTGACGAGGAGTACCTTTCCGAGGTCGTAAAGACTGCGGTAAATCCCGACTTCATCAGCGAGGTGTCTGATGAATTGAAGGTGGTCTACACGCCCCTTCACGGCGCGGGCTGCAGACTCGTGCCCGAGGTCTTCCGACGCGTGGGACTCAAGCACCTTTACACCGTCGGTTCTCAAATGACACCCGACGGCAATTTCCCGACGGTTGCAAAGCCGAATCCCGAGTATGCCGCCGTTTTCGAAAACGGAATTAAAATAGCGAACGACGTAGGCTCCGATCTCGTTATAGCGACCGACCCCGACGCTGACCGCGTCGGCGTTATGGCAAGAGCTGCCGACGGCGCTTTCAAAACCGTTTCGGGCAACCAGATGGGCGCTCTGCTTCTTGATTACGTCATAAAGCAAAGAAAGGAGCGCGGTGAGCTCTCGGACGAGGATTATTGCGTGAAGAGCATAGTTTCTACCGATATGGCTTACGGAATTGCCAAGAAAAACGGCGTTAAGCTCTATGACGTTCTGACGGGATTCAAGTATATCGGCGAGGTCATCAAGAACTACGAAAAGGACGGAAAAAGCGGCAAATTCCTTCTCGGCTTCGAGGAGAGCTACGGATATCTTCTCGGAACGTACGCGAGAGATAAGGACGCGGTCGGGGCTTCGATGATGATACTTGAGATGACCGCTTACTATAAGAAGAACGGCAAAACTCTTATCGACGCGCTTGACGATCTTTACCTTGAGTACGGTCTTTACTCGGAGAATATGATAGATATTTATATGGAAGGACCGACGGGCATAGAGAAGAGAAAAAAGGTGATGAGCACCCTGAGAAGCACTCCTCCCAAGAGCTTTGGCGGTGCTGCGGTCGCAGAAATCGGCGATTATGCCGACGGGACGTTCGTGGACGTAAAGACGGAAAAGACCCGTCCGACGGGACAGCCCGCCTCCGACGTTCTTTACTACGTTCTTGAAAACGACGATAAAATAATCGTCAGACCCTCGGGAACGGAGCCCAAGATAAAAATATATATCCTTGCGCACGGCGAGGAAAAGAATCAGCTTGCGGCTAAGGTCGATAAATATTCGGCTGACGCTAAGGGCATAGCAGAGATTTAAATTTTATTAGAAAAAAGGATTGCGAAAGTGACCGATAAACAAAAGCATACGAGAAACTTCTCCATAATCGCGCATATAGACCACGGTAAGTCTACTCTTGCCGACCGCATACTTGAAAAAACGAGATGCGTGGCTCTGCGCGATATGGAGGAGCAGATACTTGACAATATGGATCTTGAGCGCGAGCGCGGAATTACCATCAAAGCTCGCGCGGTCAGGATGAACTATACCTCGCTTGCGGGAGAGGAATATATCTTCAATCTCATCGACACTCCCGGTCACGTCGACTTCGGCTACGAGGTGTCCCGCTCGCTCAAGGCGTGCGAGGGCGCTCTTCTGGTCGTCGACGCGACACAGGGCGTTGAGGCGCAGACACTTGCCAACGCGTATCTTGCGATAGATAACGATCTTGAGATACTGCCCGTTATAAACAAGATAGACCTTGCATCGGCTGACGTTGAAGGAGCTCGGCGTGAGATAGAAGATATAATCGGCATTCCCGCAGAGGACTGTCCCGCCGTTTCGGCAAAGAACGGCTTGAATATCGAGGACGTGCTTGAGAAGATAATAACGGATATACCCGCGCCGAAGGGTGATGAAAACGCGCCCTTGAAGGCGCTGATCTTCGACTCCCACTACGACCCTTATCTCGGCGTTGTCGTCTACATAAGGCTGATGGACGGAACTGTAAAGAGCGGTGACAGAATACGTCTTATGTCAGCGGGAACGGAATTCGATATAGTTGAGGTAGGCACTATGGAGCCGTTCGGTCTTTCAAAGTGCGATATGCTCACCGCGGGCGAGGTAGGGTACATTACCGCATCTATAAAAACGGTCGGTGACACGCGAGTCGGCGACACCATTACCTCCGCCGCAAGACCCGCGGACGAGCCTTTGCCCGGCTTCAGGGACGTTCATCCTATGGTCTATTCGGGTATCTATCCCGCCGACGGAGCAAGATACGGCGACCTTCGTGACGCTCTTGAAAAGCTTCAGCTCAACGACGCCTCCCTCGTATACGAGCCCGAGACCTCCGTGGCGCTCGGCTTTGGCTTCCGTTGCGGCTTCCTCGGTCTTCTTCATATGGAGATAATTGAGGAGAGGCTCGAAAGAGAGTTCAATCTTGACCTTATAACTACGGCACCGTCCGTTATTTACAAGATAAAGCTTCGCGGCGGCGAGGAGATAATGATAGACAACCCCTCGAAATTCCCGACCGCAGACGAGATAGAAACGGCTTACGAGCCGATAATGAAGGCGTCCGTCATAACTCCCACCGATTATATCGGAGGAATTATGGAGCTCTGTCAGGACAGGCGCGGTGTGTTTATTGATATGAAATATATCGACACCGACAGGGCGGAGCTTCATTACGAATTACCTCTTAACGAGATAATTTACGATTTCTTCGACGCCTTGAAGAGCCGCTCAAAGGGCTACGCCTCGCTCGATTACGAGCTCAAGGGCTACGCGCCGTCGAAGCTCGTGAAGCTCGACTTTATGCTGAACGGCGAGGTCGTCGACGCGCTCTCGTTCATCGTCTTTGAGGACAGGGCGTACGCAAGGGCGAGAAAAATAGCCGAAAAGCTGAAGGAAAATATTCCGCGACAGCTCTTTGAGATACCTATTCAGGCGGCGATCGGCTCAAAAATAATCGCAAGAGAGACTGTCAAGGCAATGCGTAAGGACGTCCTCGCAAAATGCTACGGCGGTGATATAACGAGAAAGAAAAAGCTGCTTGAAAAGCAGAAGGAAGGTAAAAAGAAGATGCGTAAGCTCGGAAGCGTTGAGGTCACGCCCGAGGCGTTTATGGCAGTTCTTAAGCTCGGTGATGAGGACTGACGCTCGCGCAGGACTTTACGTTCACACGCCTTTTTGCCTGAGAAAATGCAGATATTGCGATTTTGCCTCTTCCGTGCCGAATGAAGATTTCAGAGCGGCGTATACGGAGCGGCTGATCTCGGAGATACGGAGCTATACGGATAAAAACGTTCTTCTCGATACCGTATTCTTCGGCGGGGGAACGCCCTCGCTCTTAAGCGCGGGAGAGCTTGGGGGAATAATGGATGCCATAAGCTCATCCTTCCGCCTTTCTCCCCTCGCCGAGATCACGGCAGAGGTGAATCCCGGAACTCTCGACGGTGAGAAGCTCGGAGCTTTTTTGTCCGAGGGATTTAACAGGTTCAGCATCGGACTTCAGTCAATTCACGAAAAAGAGCTGAAAAAGCTCGGCAGAATTCATACTTTCGAGGATTTTCTTGAAGTGTATAATATGATGCGCTCGCGCGGCGTCGGTAATATCAGCGTTGACCTTATGTTCGGTATCCCCGAGCAAAGCGTCGAAAGCTTCGGTCAGACGCTCTCCTTTATAAAAGATCTCGCGCCCGAGCATATCTCGGCATACGGCTTGATAATAGAGGAAGGTACGCCTTTTTACAGCGAGCGCGACAGCTTGAAGCTTCCCTCGGAGGAAGAGGAGCGCGAGATGTATTTTCTTGCCTCTTCGGTTTTGTCGGAGAGCGGTTATTCGCATTACGAAATATCAAATTTTGCGAAAAAGGGCTTTGAATGCAGGCACAATCTCAAATATTGGAGCCTTGAGGATTATATCGGGGTCGGGCTTGCGGCTCATTCGTATTTTGACGGAGCTCATTTCTCAAATCCGAAGGATCAAGCCGAATATCTTTCGGGGGTTCAAGATGCGCACGAGAAATTGAGTGATAACGACGTTGCGTTTGAATACGCGATGCTGAGGCTCAGGACCTCGCAGGGAATATGCTTCGACGAATACAAAAAGCGAACGGGCCTTCATTTCCTTACGGAAGAGCGGCGGGAGCTTATAGATTTTTATAAAGCTCGCGGACTTCTTCTTTGCGATGAAAGGCGTCTTGCTCTTACGACGGAAGGATTTTACCTGAGCAATACCGTAATTTCCGATCTGCTTTGATTTTTCCCCCAGATTTTATTGTTTTGGAGTTGAACTATGAAAAAAGAATTTGATTTGAACGAAGACGGCGATTTTGAAAACGCTCCTACTTTTACTCTTTTTGACGAGGAAAAGGGTGTCGACGCCGAGTACGTTCTTCTTGCGAGAACGGTTATAAAAGAACAGCTTTATTACGCTCTTGCCGCTATCTCGGACCCCGAGTCGTACGTTATACTTGCCGTAAAGGAAGACGGTGAGGACATCGTTTTTGAGGAGATTTCGGACGACGCACTCTTTGACGAGGTCGCACAGGCGTTTGACGAGCTGTTTGATGAGGAATTTGATTACGACAAAGAATAATGCCTTTTAAAGGAGACGTCCCGTTATGAAGCGTAATTTACTTTTTGTTTTACTTTTGACACTTTCCGCCATCCTTCTTTTTTCCTGCGGCGAAGAAACTGCCGCGCCGAAGGAGCATAGCTACGGTGAATGGAAGATAACTAAGGCGCCGAGCTGTACCGACGCGGGGGAGAGAAGCAAAACCTGCTCGGAGTGCGGTGAGGTGATAACCGAGGCGCTTTTGCCGACGGGGCACGCGGAGAAGATACTTCCCGCCGTCTTGCCGACTTGCACCGATAAAGGTCTTACCGAAGGAAAGAGCTGTACGGTCTGCGGAGAAATACTGCTCAGCCAAACGGAGCTTGCAGCGCTCGGTCACACCGAGGAGATAATTCCCGAAAAAGCGCCGACCTGCGCGGAAAAAGGACTTAGCGAAGGGAAAAGATGCACCGTTTGCGGACAAGTTACCAAAGAGCAGACGGAGCTTTCCGTGATACCTCATTCCTTCGGCGAGTGGTACACAGCCAAAGAGCCTACCTGCACCGAGGACGGTGAGAAGAGAAGAGAATGCTCCTGCGGAGCTCACGAAGCGTCCGCTATTCCCGCAGAGCATAAATACGCGCTTACGGACTGCTCCGTTCCGAGAATATGCGGCGTGTGCGGTGAATCTGAGAGCGCACCTCTCGGTCACGATTTTCCTGAGTGGACGGTGATCGAGCCTACTTGCGAGGAAAACGGCTCTCGCTCGCGCACCTGCGAGCGCTGCGGCAAAGCCGAATCGGACGTAATACCCCCGAAGGGGCACAGCTTCGGCGATTGGACGGTAACGCTTGAGCCTGCGTGCGAAGCTCTCGGTGAGCGTGAGCGCCGCTGTGCCTGCGGCAAAAAAGAGGCACAAGAGATAGCCGCCCTCGGTCACGCCGACGGAGATGACGCAGACACGCTTTGTGACGCTTGCCTTTTGGAGCTTGCGCCTAAAAAAGATCTGCTAAGCTTGATTTTCGGAAATTCCGATTATACCGTAATTTATAAAACCGAGGATACGTTCCTTAAAAACGCGGTCACGGACTTTATCGAGGACGTGTACGAAGAAACGGGCGTAATGCTTGAGAAAAAGGGCGGATTCTATCAGTCCTCGCTTTACGAGATAGTTATCGGTGAGGTTCACCAGCGCGACGATAGCGTAAGCTCCTACGCGCTCATAGACGAGTACCGCGTCGATGGCGTTTCCGTTTACAGCATCAAGATATGCAAAAGGAAGAAGCTCGTCGTTGCGGCGAGTGACGACGCGGCAATGGAGCTCGCGCTTTTAAGACTTCGCGAATTTATTGCGGACGGAGATTTTGCCGTTCCTAAGCAAATGAACGAGTTCTTAATATTCGATACTGCCGAATATATAAATAACGGAACGGTCAAAGAAATAGACAAAGACGAGCTTGACGCTCTTTGCACGCTTTCTTCTCTGAGAGCGGACGGCGAGAGCCTGACGGGCTTCAGCCCCGATATTCTTGAATATACCGTGTATACCAATATTATGAAGGGATATCCCGTGCTTGACGCGAAGGCGCTTATGCCCGGTGCCACCGTCGATATAGTTAACCCGACGGCGGAAAACGGCGGTATCGGCACCGTCACGGTTACGGCAAGAAACGGAGATACTTTAACTTATAGGGTGTCGTTTATTATGCAAAGCACTTTCAAGACGCAAACGGAGATAGTTAACAAGGACGGACGCGACGGCGTTATTACCATCGTCGTTGACGACGGAAACGTAAAGACGGGAAGGAAGGTCGAAGAGCTTCTCGAAAAATATCCCGAGCTCGCCGTTACCTTTGCTATGATCACGAGAAAGATCGCGGGCTTTGCTCTTTCCGAGGACGGCTCGGAGTATTTGAGAAATCCCGACGGCAGCTTCGTTATAACGCAGACGGACGAGCAAAAGACGGCTGCGGAATTCTGGCAAGCTCTTCTGAGAAAATTCCCGCAGCTCGAGATAACGAGCCATTCTCACACTCACGCATACGCGGGCGAAAATGATGACGAACTTTATATCGCATACGATTCAAACGGCAATAAATACGTTTTCCCGAAGGGAAGCATTTCTGCGGAGGTATACGGCTCGGTCCAGATAATCAAGGAGCTCTTCGGTCTTGATTCCCCCGGCTTCATAATTCCGGGCATTTCGGGCGCGGCTCACGGATTTACCGTAAATTCGTGGTGGCCTTATATTAAGGAAGGCTATTATCTCGGTGCAAGAGGAACGTCGGGAAATCTTGACGCGTCGAGTATGGTAATGATGCCGAGCGACTTCAAGAATCAGACTCTTCGCTGGCGCGGTCGGGCGTTTATGACACGCTATTTCAATATCGCGACCAAAACTCAGGACGACGGCACGAAGCAATTCTTGGATCAGAGCGTCACGGCAGAGGAGGCTATCGCAGCGGGTGCAAATCACGCTATCGAATTTATTGACAGCGCTATGGAAATGGGCGGCTGGGCGTGCTTCTGTCTTCACGATATAATCGACGCGGGCGAGAGCGGCACGCATCCTATATATATGGAGCAGGCAGACGAGCTCTTCGCTTACGCCAACAAGCTCTCTTCGGAGGGCAACGCCTGGGTCGCTACGTACGGTGACGCTATGAAGTATTACACCGAGTGGGCAAGCGCGCACCCCACGGCAGTCGCTCACGGGAATGACTATATCGAGCTCACCCTTACTTGTGAAGAGAAAAGCGAGCACTTCGATATGCCCTTGACGGTCAAGGTCACGGTGCCCGACACCTGGGAGCGCGTTACGTACACCTACCTCGGTAAGACCGTGGAGCTTGACGTCGAGGTATCGGAGAGCGGAGAGAGCTTCGTTCTTGCAAACGTGGCGCCCGACACTGACGCGGGAATAATAACCCCCGTAAATTAAAATGTTTTCAAAAAATATATTGACATTTTAATTGGTATAATATAAAATATAAGTGTAATAATATTGATAGGGAGACTTAAGATCAAATGGCAGATATAGAAAAGAATTTTGAAGAAGCAGAGGTTCCGATCCTTACGCTCACCGACGAGGAAACGGGTGAAGAAAAGGATTTTGAGCTTCTCGGCAAGGCGGATATAGACGGAAAGACTTATCTTGCGCTGATCCCCGCTGACGAGGAGGTCGAGGAATACGTTATCCTTCGCGCAGAGGGCGAGGGTGACGAGATGACGCTTGAGAGCATTGAGGACGACGAGGAATTCGACCGTGCGGCGGATTACTTCGACGATATGCTGTTTGAAGAAGAATAAAATTTCAGAGCGAAACCTGCGGGGTGCGTGATATCGCGATATTTGAACCTACACACTAATTAAGGGAGCTTGGACTTCTTTTGTGGGATGCAGGCCTCCCGCCAAAGAGCTGCTTTTATGCCCTCTTTCGGCGGACGTTGGAAGCGCAAAGCAAAAGAGAGAGCACCCACCTGTCATAAACAGGGTTAAATTTTTCCGATACACGGCCATCGCGGGGATCAAGTTTACTTTTTTGTCCTTTGGCTTTACCCCTTTTCGAGAGCTTATGCTTTTCGGGGTACACGAGCTTTATATTTAATATGCAAGACGCTTCTGCGGCAGATTTTGCGCGCGGGGGCGTTTTTTTCTTTGTTTTAGCCTTTGCTTTTATATATCATTTTTGCGCACCGCTCTTCATATGATTAAAAGGATCAAAAAAGGAGGCAAAAATGAAAAAGGAATATAAGGGGCTAAGCCCGGAAGAGGTAATCGAATCAAGAGAAAGGTACGGAAGAAACGAGCTTGTCAAGGAGCGGCGAATCGGATTCTTCAGGCAGTTTTTCAATAATCTTTCCGATCCTATAATAAAAGTGCTGCTGGCGGCTCTTCTTATCGAGGTGATCTTCACGTTCGGGCATTGCAATTTTCTTGAGGTCGGAGGTATACTTTGCGCCGTACTGATAGCAACGACGGTGTCCACCGTTTCCGAGCTTGGGAGCGAGCGGGCGTTCGAAAGCCTTGAGAAGGAAAATTCGGGAATAAAGATAAGAGTCGTACGCGATGGGAGCGTCAGTGTCGTCGACCTGTCGGATGCCGTAGTCGGCGACCTTGTACTCCTCGGTCCGGGTGAGACGGTCGGTGCTGACGGAGTTATGATAGACGGGGCTGTCAGCGTCAACCAATCCGCGCTTAACGGCGAGAGTGCCGACGTCAATAAAAAGAGCGCGGGAAGCTTTTCCGAGTGGCGTCTTGAGAACGAGGGGCAAGTCTTTCGAGGCTCCGTGGTTACGGGCGGTTCGGGCGTTATGCGCGTTGGCAGAGTGGGTGAGAGCACGTTTTACGGCGGTGTGGCAAAGGACGTTCAGACAAGCACGCGGGAAAGTCCGTTGAAGCTTCGTCTATCAAAGCTTGCATCTCAGATAAGCAAGATAGGGTACGTTATGGCAATACTCGTCGGACTTACCTATCTTTTTAATACTTACGTCGCCGATCTTGGATTTGACCTTCGGAAAACGGCTCTTGCTCTTTCCGACGGAGCTTTGCTCTTTGAGAACCTTCTTCACGCTCTGACGCTTATGATAACGGTCGTGGTAGTTGCCGTGCCCGAGGGGCTTCCGATGATGATAACGGTTATACTGTCGGCGAATATGCGTAAGATGCTTCGGGATAAGGTGCTTGTGAAAAAGCTCGTCGGAATAGAGACCGCCGGGTCATTGAACATCCTCTTTACCGACAAAACGGGAACGCTGACGACGGGCAAGCTTGAGTGCGACGCGGTTGTCACCGAGGACGGCGTTTTCAAATCCTCGGCAGCTTTATCGAAGCTCCCCACGGTATACGAGCTTCTTTGTATAAACGCGAAATATAACACCGACACGGAGCTTACGGGCAAGCTCGTGACGGGCGGCAACGCGACTGACAGAGCGGTTGCCGAATTCTTCTTGAACGACGGAGCGGAAAAGGTCGATATAATTAAGAAAAAGCCGTTTTCGAGCGAAGATAAAATTTCGTACATAACGTTAAAAAACGGAAAAACGGTAATAAAAGGCGCGGCAGAACTGATAATTTCAAGATCAAAGTACCGTATTGACAAAAACGGAGCCTGTGTTGCGAGCACTCTTGATGCCGTAAAGCGAGCGTATT
The DNA here is from genome assembly GCA_017503105.1 of Clostridia bacterium. Classification (GTDB taxonomy): domain Bacteria; phylum Bacillota; class Clostridia; order Oscillospirales; family CAG-272; genus UBA1740. The sequence continues at coordinate 13,383 of JAFVTS010000006.1, read as the reverse complement.
CCGAAGCAACGCAAAGAGGCGACAGAGCCATCGCCGTCGCGGTATGTGACGGGGAGTGGGAGAATATGACGTTCGTGGCGCTGATCTTGCTTAAGGATAAGCTGCGCCGAGGGGTAAAGGAAGCCGTGTCGGTCATCAGCGGCGCGGGGATACAAACGGTAATGCTGACGGGTGACGGAATAAAAACCGCTTGCAGTATTGCGGAGGAATGCGGAATTTACAAAAAAAGCGCAGGACACGTCGCGCTTACCTCGGCGGAGCTCCAGAATCTGAGTGACGAAGAGGTGAAAGCTATCATACCGAAACTCAGGGTCATAGCCCGAGCGTTACCGTCCGATAAAATGCGACTCGTAAAGCTTGCTCAAGAGCTTGAGCTCGTCGTCGGAATGACGGGCGACGGAATAAACGACGCGCCGTCCTTAAAGCTTGCTGACGTGGGCTTCGCTATGGGTGACGGCACAGACGTTGCCAAGGGAGCCGCTGACGTCGTTATACTTGACAACAGCCTCGGAGCGATAGGGAAGACCGTTCTTTATGGAAGAATGATATTCAGATCGATAAGAAAATTCATCACCTTCCAGCTGATAATGAATCTCGCCGCGTGCGGAGTTTCCCTGATAGGTCAGTTTATCGGTATAGACAATCCAATAACGGTAATACAGATGCTTTGGATAAATATAATTATGGACACACTCGGCGGTCTTGCGTTCGCGGGTGAGCCTGCGCTCAAATATTATATGAAGGAAAAGCCGAAGAAAAGAGAAGAGCCGATACTCTCGCGCGAGATGCTGAACGGAATTATTTTTACGGGGCTTTATACGCTCGGGCTTTGCGTTGCCTTCTTAAAGCTTGATTTCTTCAGGGAAAGATACGTCAAAGACGGAGATACGGCGGTCTATCTGACGGCGTTTTACGCGCTGTTCGTGTTTGCGGGTATATTCAACGCGCTCTCGGCGAGGAGCGAGCGGCTGTGGATATTCTCTAACATCGGAAAAAATAAGCCGTTTATCATAATAATGCTCCTGATCTCGGCGATCCAGGTGCTTATGATATATTTCGGCGGTGCAGTGTTCAGAACCGTACCGCTTTCGGCGCACGATCTTTTACCTGTCATAGGTCTTTCGTCAAGCGTTCTTTTGTTCGATTTTTTAAGGCGGATCGTGTATAAATTAAAATAAACGTGTATAAATTAAAATAAATTTGATAAATAAGCTCAAAAAAAGCTGTATCAAAATGGGACGTACTCTTAAGGACAGTTTTGGGAGTACATTACCTACCGACAGAAAACAAAAACCGCAGATTGATTTTCTGCGGTTTTTGTGTTATAATAAAGACAATAATTTTAAAGAGAAAAGGAAAGATGCTTATGAAAAAGGTGATTGAGCATTATAACAAGCTAATTGACGAAAACAATGACCCTGCCCGTGATCCTAAACCTCTGAGAGATTATATGGACAAGTGGGACGGAGATAAGTTTATCGAGAGTATGCAGCTTGATAAAAGCAAATCCGTTTTAGAAATAGGAATTGGAACAGGGCGACTTGCCATCAAGGTTGCACCAAATTGTAACAGCTTGTGTGGAATAGATATATCCGAAAAGACAATTGGGAGAGCAACTGAAAACCTATCAGCGTATCAAAATATAAAACTTATTTGCGGCAATTTTATGTCTTGTGAATTTGAGGCACAGTTTGATGTAATATACTCGTCATTAACCTTTATGCATATACAAGATAAGTTATCAGCTATACAAAAAATTGCGGATTTGCTGACTAATAACGGACTTTTTGTTTTGTCGATCGATAAAAATCAGAATGAGTATATCGATATGGGTGATAGAAAGGTAAAAATATATCCCGATAATCCTAATGATATACGTAGCTATCTTTCAATATCCAAGCTTAAGATCATAAATGAATTTGAAACAGATCACGCATACGTAACAGTCAGCACAAGAGCCTCCCTTGTGTAAAGGGAGGTGGCACGCGGCAGCGTGACGGAGGGATTGTAATGCAGAGAAAACACAATAAAGATATTGTGCCAACCGCAAAAATGTTGCGAAAGAATATGACAAAAGAAGAAAAACACCTTTGGTATGATTTTCTGCGTACCTACCCCATCCGCTTTTCGCGCCAAAAGGTTCTCGGAAGGTATATTGCAGATTTTTACTGTGCAGAGGCTAAGCTCATTATAGAGCTTGACGGTTCTGGGCATTATAGCGAGGAAGGAAAGCGATATGACGAAGAAAGAACCGCCTTTCTTGAAGAATACGGATTAACGGTTATCAGAATACCGAATACGGAAATACATAAAAACTTTCGAGGTGTTTGTGAATATATTGATCAGCTCGTAGAACAATCCCTCAGTCAGCTTCGCTGACAGCTCCCTTTACACAAGGGAGCCTTTTTTATGTTCGCCTATGACTTGTCAATTTTCCTGACAAGCACTGCTTTTGTAGACACAAAAGCAAAATACGGCATATCTCTTTTAAGATATACCGTATTCTTGCAAAACTATCCTTTAGAGTGACTCTCTAACGATACAGCTTTTTTTGGAGCAGGCAACGGGAATCGAACCCGCACGATCGGCTTGGGAAGCCGAGATTCTACCACTAAACTATGCCTGCTTATTAAAATCTATTATGTATTATAACAAAGTATTCGCGTTTTGTCAAGTGATTTCCGAGTAAAAAAGCTTTTTCGTTCTCACGTCGGGCGTGATGAAGGGGTGGCGGTTTTGACGTTTTCCGAAAGCTCTGGCCGTGAAATAACGTAAATTTGCAGAAGGAAGAACCTGAATTATTCAAAATAGCGATTGACTAATCGGAAAAAAAGATGTATAATATTTAAGGAAAATAAAAAATCCCCTTTGAAAGGGGATCTTGGAGCTGGTGACCGGACTTGAACCGGTGACCTGTTGATTACGAATCAACTGCTCTACCAACTGAGCCACACCAGCACTTTGAATGCTTATATATTATACCAATAAATTTTACGTTTGTCAATAGGAAAAGGAAAAATATTTGCGTTTTTTCTTTCTGTTTTTTGGAGTGAGTAATGGATCTTTGCAATTTATCAGTCATAAAGAGCTTGATGAGCGAGGCGGGGATAACGTTTCGCAAGGAATTCGGACAGAATTTCTTAAATAACCGTATGATACCCGAAGAGATAGCGGAGAGCTGCGCCGACACCTCGGACAGGCTCGTTATTGAAATAGGCCCCGGGGTCGGGTGCCTGACGCAGGAGCTTGCTATGCGCTTTTCGCGCGTCGTTGCGATAGAGATAGACAAGGGGCTCATTCCCGTGCTCGACAAGACTCTTGCGGAATTTGATAACGTCACGGTCATAAACGCCGACGTTATGGATATAGACCTTGGCGAGCTGGTAGAAAAATATTCCGACGGAAAGCCCGTGTCGGTCTGCGCCAATCTTCCTTATTATATTACGACTCCCATACTTATGCGCCTTCTTGAGTCGGGGGTGAAATTCGACACTATCACCGTAATGGTGCAAAAGGAGGTCGCCGCAAGGCTTTCGGCAGAGCCCGGGTCGTCGGATTGGGGCGCTATAACCGCCTCTATCGGCTTTTACGGCACGGTGAAAAGGCTCTTCAAGGTTCCTGCGGGCTGCTTCGTGCCCGCGCCCAAGGTAGACAGCGCCGTGGTAAGGATAGACCTTTATAAGGAGCCTAAATATTCACCTAAGGACGAAAAGCTGTTCCGCGCGCTTATCAAGGCAGCGTTTGAAATGCGGCGCAAAACGCTCGTGAACGCTCTTTCGGCAAAGCTTCCGCGCTATTCAAGAGAGGAGCTTTGCGAGGCGATAGTTGCTATCGGACACTCGGAGACGGTGAGAGGCGAGCGGCTTTCGACGGAGGATTTCGTTAAGCTTTCCGATCTGCTTGCAAAGTAAAGCTGTGGTATTCCGAAAATAAAGAAAAAAGGTACCGTGCAAAAAACACGGTACCTTTTTTAAGTTTCGGGGAAAATCAAGTCTTTATAGATCAAAGCTTGGCAAGAGCCGCCTTGATTCTCGAAAGTGATTCGGCCTTGCCGATAACCTCCATAATCTCGGTCGCTCCGCCGGGGGTTGCCGAGAGACCCGAAACGGCGATTCTGATACACCACATAACAGCGCCCGTTTTAAGTCCGAGCTTTTCGGAAAGAGGCGAGAGCGCCGCAAAGAGCGTGTCGTTATCAAAGGCGTCAAGTGCGCTGAGAATGCCGAGCGCCTCGGTGAGAACGGTCTTGGGTGTGTCGAAGTCGGCGATCTTGTTTTTCTTATTTAAGAAGAGCTCCTTCTCGTAATCGGGAAGAGTGATGAAGAACGACATCTTCTCATCAATTTCGGAGAGCTTAGATATTCTCGTTTTAAGAAGCGCGAGCATTTTTTGGCGGTTGACGTTTTCGGGAATATCGGTTTTGATGAAGGGGGCAACGAGCTTTTCAAATTCGCCGTCCTCAAGCTTGTGGATATATTCGCCGTTGAACCAAAGAAGCTTCTCAAAATCAAACACGGCGGGAGATTTTGAAACGCCGTCGATGGTGAAGATGGATTTGAGCTCGTCAAGTGTGAAGAACTCGCTGTTCGTTTCCTTCGGGCACCAACCGAGAAGGGCGATGTAGTTTATTACAGCCTCGGGAAGATAGCCGTCAGCCACAAGGTCCTGGAAGGAAACGGCGCCGTGACGCTTGGAGAGCTTGGAAACCGAGCCGTCCTCGTTCTTTCCCATAAGAAGGGGAAGGTGAACGTAAACGGGACGCTCCCAGCCAAATGCGTCGTAGAGAAGAACGTACTTGGGAGTAGAGGTGAGATATTCCGAACCGCGGACGACGTGCGTCACGCCCATAAGGTAGTCGTCGACCACGTGGCAGAAGTTGTAGGTGGGATAGCCGTCAGCCTTCATAAGTATCTGATCCTGAAGCTCGGAGTTGTTCATCGAGATCTCACCGAAAACGCTGTCGGTATAGCTCGTCGTGCCTTCAAGGGGCATTTTTTGTCTTATAACGAAGGGGACGCCCGCTTTAAGATTCTTCTCGACCTCTTCGGGGGAAAGGTTGCGGCAATGCCTGTCGTAACCGCCCGTCGCGTCCTCCTCGTGGAGCTTTTCAAGACGCTCCTTGGTGCAGAAGCAGTAGTAAGCCGCGCCGAGCTCTACGAGCTTTTTCGCGTATTCCATATATATTTCTTTACGCTCTGACTGAACGTAAGGACCGTGCTCGCCGCCAACGTCGGGACCCTCGTCGTACGTTATATTCGTGATCTTGAGCGTGGACTTTATAACGTCCGTCGCACCCTCGACGAGTCTTTCTCTGTCCGTGTCCTCGATGCGGAGGATGAACTTTCCTCCGTCGTGCTTGGAAATAAGAAATGAATAGAGCGCCGTGCGAAGATTTCCTATATGCATATAGCCCGTGGGGCTCGGCGCGAATCTTGTAACTGTCACTTGCAGTACCTCTCTTCGGTAGTTATTATACTCATACATTTTAACATATTTTTTACTAATAGTCAATCATAATATCGAAAAAATATTTGACAAGCCTCAAAAAATAATTTATAATATAATTATATATTAAAAAAGGAGCGGTACAGAGGTGCTTAAGTCTTCGTTTGCGAAATATTTAATAGCGTTTACCTTGATAATAACCCTCAGCTTTCTTCTGATGTCGGGAATTATGAGCGCGATGCTCTACGAACACGTTGAAGAAACGAAAAACGCAAAGCTTATGAACATTTGCAATATCGTCTCCGACGACGTTTCGGAGCACCTGAAGGACGGCAGCTCCGTTTCGACGGGTGAATTCAAGGAGATAGGATATATACTGAAGATCGAGCGCGAGCTTACCGTAATAATAACCGCGCAAAAGGACGGCAGAGAATGGATAGAGGGTTACTTCAACTCCTATACCGATATGATGCAGCATCAGAATAATACCGAGTCCGTTGATTTTTCCCATTTCGATAAGGAAACGGACGATGCGGGCGTCAGCTATCTGCACCGTGACGAAGGAAAGCTTTCCGATATCGTTACGTCCTCCTCGACCTATTACGCGAAGGAAATAAACGGTGCCGACGGGCATTACGGATACGCCATCGTTTGTATTTCCAACGAGCGCGACGACGCGGTGATAGCCACAACGAAAAGAGCTATGCTGAACGGTACTCTTTGGGTCCTTCTTGCCGCCGTTATCGCGGTTTACTTCATAACCGAAAGGATAGTTCATCCGCTCAGGGATATGAAAAAGGTCGTCAAGAGCTTTTCCCGCGGTAATTTCTCCGAAAGAGTCGTGGTAACGGGAAGGGACGAGGTCGCGGAGCTCGGTGAGGCGTTCAATAATATGGCGACGTCTATCGAAAATCTTGAAAAAATGCGAAGCTCCTTCCTTGCCAGCGTTTCTCACGATCTGAGAACTCCTATGACTACCATTTCGGGCTTTATCGACGGAATAAATTCGGGCGCGATACCGCCCGAAAAGCAGGAATACTATCTCGGTATCATATCCCAAGAGGTAAAACGCCTATCAAGGCTCGTATCGCAGCTGCTTGATCTTTCAAGGCTTGAATCGGGGGACAGAAAATTCAACTTCTCCGAGTTCGATATCGCTGAGCTTTCAAGGATAGTTCTTATTTCCTTCGAACAGAAGATAGAGGAGAAAAATCTTGACGTCACCTTCGATTCGGTGGACGATTCGGTGGGTGTGTACGCCGACAAGGACGCGATACATCAGGTAATATATAATCTTTGTCACAACGCTATCAAATTCTCGCGCGAGGGCGGCAGATTTGAAATAAGGATAAGACGCGCTGCTGATAAAAAGGTGGAGATAAGCGTATTTAACGAGGGTCAGGGAATACCTAAGAATGATCTTGACAGAGTGTTTGAGAGATTCTTTAAATCCGACGAGAGCCGCGGACTTGATAAATCGGGCGTCGGACTTGGACTTTATATTTCAAAAACGATAGTTGACGCTCACGGCGAGAATATAAGCGTTTCCTCCGTGGAAAACGAATACTGTGAATTCAAGTTCACCCTGAAAGCGGCTGAGCGCCCTCAGAAAAGAAGATTTGACGACGATAAAGCTCATATCGAAAGGCTGGACGCAGACAGATGAAGAGCAGGGAACGAATAATCCTTCACTGCGACTGCAACAGCTTTTTCGCCTCCGTTGAAACCGCCTTGAATCCTGCTTATAAGGGCGTTCCTATGGCGGTTTGCGGAAGCGTTGAGGACAGGCACGGAATAGTTCTCGCAAAGAACGAGCTTGCTAAAAAATACGGTATTCAAACGGCGGAAACCGTAATTTCCGCTAAAAGAAAATGCCCGACGCTCGTGATAGCGTCTCCGCATTACGAGGAATACGTTAAGTATTCGAGGAGAGTAAACGAAATATACGCCGAATTTACCGATATGATAGAGCCCTTCGGCATAGACGAGAGCTGGCTTGACGTAACGGCGAGCGTTAAGCTCTTCGGTGACGGGCGCACCATTGCCGATAAAATACGCGAAAGAGTGAAAAAAGAGGTCGGAATTACCGTTTCCGTCGGAGTTTCGTTTAATAAGGTATTCGCAAAGCTCGGAAGCGACTATAAAAAGCCCGATGCCGTGACGGTCATAGACAGGACGAATTATAAAGAGGTAGCATACCCTTTGCCCGTCAGAGATCTTCTCTTCGTTGGCGGCAAGACCGCGGCGGCGCTCTTTTCGATGGGAATAAGAACTATCGGAGATCTTGCCGAAACGGACGTGGAGCTTTTGAAGATGCGCTTCGGCAAAATGGGAGAAACTCTTAAAAAATACGCCTCGGGAGCCGACGACAGCCCCGTTTCGGGCGCGGGCGATCCCGCCGATGCCAAGAGCATCGGTAACGGCTTTACCTTCAGGCACGATCTCGTCACGAGGGAAGAGTGCAGGACGGGGATAGAGTTTTTATCCGAGGAGATCGGATACAAGCTCAGAAAAAGAGGGCTTAAGTGCTCGGGCGTTCAGCTGACCGTGAAGGACGAGTATTTAAGAAGCGTGCAAAGGCAAAAGCAGCTCACAGAACCGTCGGATATAAGTCGGGAGATAGCGGGCGCGGCTTACGATCTGCTCTTGGCGAACTGGAGCGCGGGGAAGCCCGTGAGAATGCTCACCGTCACTGCGATAGGGCTTATCAAGGCGGACTGTGAGGTCGCTCAAATCGGATTTTTCGACGATGACGAAGCAAAGGACGTCAGACGGGGAAAAAGCAAAAAACGCGAAGAAACCGTTGATAAAATAAGGCAGAAGTACGGAAACAAGTCTATCATTTCGGCGTCGGTCATAGAATCGGATATAGGCATATACGAAAAGCCGAAAAAAGACGGGGGTAAATAAAAAACGGAGGAAGTCAGATCTTTCTCCGTTTTTTAAAAGTAATAAATTCTGCTTAAATCAGAGCGGTTTTGCCCGTTTCACCACATACCGAGATTTTCTTTAGGCGTTCCGATCACGGTAGGGGCTTTGCCGTCAAAGAGCTCCCTCGCGTTCTTTGCGAAATCCTCGCAAGTTAGATCTCTTTCTCTGACTATCGTGCGCGGAGCCTCGAAGTTTATCTCGTAGAGCCACGGACCTTCATAGCCGACCTCTTTCAGGGCGGCGAGTATTCCTTGCCAATCGAGCTTGCCTTCGCCCGGCATCCAATGACGCTCGTTTACGAAATCGTAATCGGAAACGTGCGTGGTGATTATCTTGTTTTTCAGCGTTTTTATAAATTTTACGGAGTCCTCCGTCAAAAGGTGGTTGGTATCAAAGCAAACGCAAAGGCGCTCGTCGGCACTTATGAGCTCAAGCATTTCCGAAGAATTGCGTCCAAGACAGGTACGCGGCAGATTTTCGACGGCTATTACCGCGCTTCTTTCGGCAGCGTATTCTGCAAGACGGGTGAGATTTTTCTTCGAAAGCGCCATTCGCAAAGGTCTGTCCGAGTCTTCGATGGGCTCGGCACTCGGATGCAGAATGAACGTCTTTATTCCCACTGAGGCTGCCTTGTCAATTATTGCTTTATGCATTTGTACGGTCTCTTCGGCGCAGGTGGGGTTCGATATATCTATGTCGGCTTCAAAAGGCAGATGGAGCGACCAGAGCTTGACTCCGTATTTTTCAGCCGTTTCGGCAACGGCGGTATAGTCAAGGTCTTTATAAAAACTATAAACAGAAGAGAGCTCCATATACTCTATTCCGCTTTTTGCGTACGAGGCGAATATCTCCTCCGACGAAGGCTTTCCGTCCGATAAACTTATCTTTCCGCAAGATGAAAGTCCAACTTTAAACATTTTGTGCTCCTTTTTTTGTTTTTCGATATAATCATTATATCACCGCGCTTGTCGAATTGTCAAGCCGAATCGGCGAAAAATCAGCCTTTTTCGCCTTTTTCTTTACAGATGACTTGACAGATGTAAAAAAATATGGTATAGTATATAAAAACATTTTAAAGAGACTCGGTATGGAAGAATTAAGAAATAAGATTGAAAAGCTGAAAAAGAAAAAAAACGCCGTGATCCTTGCGCATTATTACGCGCCGAGCGAAACGCAGGCGCTCGCGGACTTCGTCGGAGATTCCTATTATCTTGCGAAGGTTGCGAGGGGCACCGACGCTGACGTCGTGGTTTTTGCGGGAGTAGGGTTTATGGGTGAGAGTGCAAAGCTTCTTTGCCCCGATAAGAAGGTCCTTATGCCCGACGCCGCCGCAGATTGCGCTATGGCGCATATGGCAAGCGCCGAAAAGATAAGAGCCCTTCGCTCTGAGTACCCCGATCTTGCGGTGGTCTGCTACATAAATTCCACCGCGGCTCTGAAATGTGAGAGCGACGTTTGCGTTACCTCGTCGAACGCCGTAAAGATAGTTAAAAGACTGCCGAATAAAAACATATTCTTTATTCCCGACGGAAATCTCGGCGCCTTCGTAAAAGAGCAGGTGCCCGAGAAGAATATAATTCTTAACGACGGCTTTTGCCCCGTGCACGCCGCGGTAACGAAGGAAGACGTTCTTTCCGCAAAGAAAAAGCACCCGAGAGCGCTCGTTCTGACGCACCCCGAGTGCCGAGGGGAGGTAAGGGAGCTCTCCGATTTTCTCGGCAGCACGGCGGATATTATTGATTTCGCAAAAAGGAGCGATGCCGACGAGTTCATAATTTCGACCGAGGACGGAGTATCCTTCGCTCTTGAATCGAACGACCCCGAGAAGAAGTTTTATTTTGTTAAAGAGGGCTTTACCTGTCCCGATATGAAGACGAACACTCCCGAGCGCGTTCTTTACGTTCTTGAAACGGAGGAGAACGAGGTGACGGTAGATAAGAAAATTGCGGAGCGTGCTATGCTTCCGCTTGACAGAATGCTTGAGCTTGCTAAATAACGGTGAAAGATATGAAATGCGATATATTGATTGTCGGTTGCGGAGTTTCGGGGCTTTATTGTGCTTTGAACCTTCCGAGAGATAAAAACGTAATAATAATAACAAAATCCGAGGCAGAAGAGAGCGATTCCTTCCTTGCACAGGGCGGTATATGCGTTCTTCGCGATGAAGACGATTACGGGGCGTTCTTCGACGATACTCTTCGCGCAGGACACGGAGAGAACAAAAAAAGCTCCGTCGATATTATGATAAAGGGCTCGAGGGAGGTTATAAACGACCTTATTGCCTACGGTGTGGATTTTGAACGTGACGAGGACGGTGAGCTTCTTTATACCAAAGAAGGCGCCCATTCAAGAGCGAGGATACTTTACCACAAGGACCAGACGGGCAAGGAGATAACGTCGAAGCTGCTTTCTGCGGTGAGAGCCTTGAAAAACGTTACTCTATTTGAAAAAACGGCGATGGTCGATCTTCTTATTGAAGATAACGAGGTGAAGGGAACGGTTTGTCGCGCTGGGACGGGGGAATATTTCCCGATCGAAGCGAATTACACCGTGCTTGCCACGGGCGGCGTCGGAGGCGCGTTCAGGCACTCTACCAATTTCCCGCATCTTACGGGCGATTCGATAGCGCTTGCGATGAAATACGGCATCGAGCTTGAGAATATAGATTACGTTCAGATACATCCTACGACGCTTTACGTCGGTCGCGGAGGTGACAGGAAATTCCTGATATCCGAGTCGGTAAGAGGCGAGGGCGCGATACTTCTTAATAAAAACGGAGAACGCTTCGTCGACGAGCTTTTGCCGAGGGACGTCGTGGCGAATGCGATCTTCGAGGAGATGAAGAAGGACGACGCTACCAACGTCTATCTCTCTATGGAGCGTATTCCGAAGGAAGAGATAGTTCATCATTTTGAGCACATATATAAGCACTGCCTGAAGGTAGGCTTTGACGTGACCAAGGAGCCCATCCCCGTCGTGCCCGCGCAACATTATTTTATGGGCGGCGTCAAGGTGGATTCTAATTCAAAGACGAGTCTTGAACGTCTTTATGCGGTCGGTGAGACCGCTTGCAACGGCGTACACGGAAAAAACAGATTGGCGAGCAACTCGCTTCTTGAAAGCCTTGTGTTCGCGAAGCGCGCGGCGCGCGCCGTGACCGACGGATATTCTGAAGCTTCGCCGATGAGTAAAATTGCGATAAATGCAGAAAACTATACAAATTTTGAGGCAGAGAACAGAATTAACGTTCGCGCCGCGATAGAAGAGGAGAAGAAAAAGAGATGAACGCTATCAGTATGAAGGTTAACGCAGACGAGCTTATTATGATGGCTCTTAAAGAAGATATAACGAGTGAGGACATCACGACCGCTTCGGTTATGAAGGAATACAAGCTCGGCGAGGTCGAGCTCATTTGCAAGCAGGACGGAGTTATCGCGGGGCTTGACGTTTTTTGCAGAGTTTTCGAGCTTCTTGATTCAGGGACTAAATTCGATATGTTCAAGAAGGACGGCGATGACGTAAAGAAAGGCGAGCTTATCGGAAAGGTTACGGGAGATATCCGCGTTCTTCTCTCGGGTGAGAGGACGGCGCTTAACTATCTTCAGCGTATGAGCGGTATAGCAACGTATACGAGGACCGTCGCAAAGCTTCTTGAGGGAACGAAAACCAAGCTCCTTGACACGAGAAAGACTACGCCCAATATGAGAGTTTTTGAAAAGTACGCGGTAAAGGTCGGCGGCGGCTGTAATCACAGATACAATCTCAGCGACGGAATCCTTCTTAAGGATAACCATATCGGAGCTGCGGGCGGCGTCGCCGAGGCTGTCAGAATGGCGAAGGAGTACGCTCCTTTCGTCAGAAAGATAGAGGTCGAGGTGGAAAACCTTGATATGCTGAAGGAGGCGCTTGACGCGGGCGCTGACATAGTTATGCTTGACAATATGTCACCCGAGGATATGAAAGAGGCTGTCAAGATGGCAAAGGGAAGAGCCGAAACGGAATGTTCGGGCAACGTTACGAAAGAGAATATCGCTCGCCTTACCGACATTGGAGTTGATTATATTTCAAGCGGCGCGCTTACCCACTCGGCTCCCATACTCGATCTTTCCCTTAAAAATCTCCACGCTGTCTGATGCGGTGAAGATATGAAAAAATCCGAAGAAAGAAGAAGAGAGATAGCGGCGCTTTTATCCTCCGCCGCCAAGGCACTCTCGGGGGGCGAGCTTTCCGAAAGGCTCGGTGTTTCAAGACAGATCATAGTTCACGATATTAACTTGTTAAGAGCGGAAGGGTTTGACATAATTTCGACCCATTCGGGCTACGTTATGCGCTCGTCGCCAAGGCTTGAAAGAGTATTCAAGGTCCGTCACACAAGTGCTCAGACCGAGGACGAGCTTTTATCCATCGTTTTGCTCGGAGGCACAGTTGAGGACGTGTTCGTTTGGCATAAGGTGTACGGAAAGCTCACTGCCGCTTTGAATATCTTTTCCGAGCGCGGAGTTTTACAGTTTATGGACGGAATAAAGAGCGGAAGATCGAGTGAGCTTATGACCGTCACCGACGGTTATCATTATCACACCGTGAGAGCGGAAAATAAAGAAACCTTAGATAAAATCGAGCAGATGCTAAAAGATAAAGGGTATTTTATCGAAGGATAAGGTAAAACTTCTCCTACCTGTAACCAATAATAATCCACCCGCATAGCGGGTGGTATTTCAGTTTCGGGCATAGCCCTAATACTACAGGCTACGCACAAGTGCGTCTTTTATTGGCCTGTCAGCCATGTATTTGTTACGAAACCCCGCTCAAGCGGGACTAAAACCAAGCCTCCCTTGTGTAAAGGGAGATGGCACGGCTTGCCGTGACGGAGGGATTGTAAAAAGCGATAATCTACACAAAACAATCCCTCAGTCAGCTTCGCTGACAGCTCCCTTTACACAAGGGAGCCTTTGGCACAAGATCATTCTACGCTGAATTTTTATTTGCTTTCTGCTCATCGGCAAAGCC
>JAFVTS010000005.1 GCA_017503105.1 Clostridia bacterium | reverse complement strand
GCAGAGACCGACGTTCGCCTGAAGCTGTCGCTTGACGGCAGAGGCATCTTTAAAATTGACACGGGGTGTGGCTTCCTTGATCATATGCTTACGCTCTTTACCGCTCACTCGGGATATGACCTTCAGGTTTCTTGCAAGGGCGATACGCACGTGGATTATCATCACACGGTGGAGGATATTGCTATTTGCCTTGGCGACGCGTTCCTTGAAGCTCTCGGAGAGAAGGTAGGAATCACCCGTTACGGCGATATAATCCTTCCGATGGATGAAACGCTCGTTATGGTCGCCGTCGATATATCGGGCAGAGAATATCTTGGCTTTGACGCGGAAATTCCCGCGTATAAGGTCGGAGATTTTGACACGGAGCTTTGCGAGGAGTTCTTCCGCGCTTTCGTAAGACGCGCGAAGGTGACGCTTCACGTAAAGAAAATGGCGGGCACAAATTCCCACCACATAATAGAAGGAATATTCAAGGCCGTCGGAAGAGCTCTTGCGAAGGCAACCGCGATAAATCCCAAGTGCTCGGACGAGATCCCGTCGACAAAAGGAGCTCTTTGATGATAGTTATTATTGATTACGGAGTCGGCAACCTCTTTTCGCTCCGCTCGTCCTTTGAGTCGCTCGGGGCGGACGTCGTCGTGAGTGACGACGAGGAGGTCATAGCAAGAGCCGATAAGATAATCCTTCCGGGTGTCGGAGCGTTCGGCGACGCTATCGCTAAGCTGCGCTCTGCAGGACTTGACAAGGTCGTTATCCGCGAAGTAAAAAAAGGCAAAAAGCTCCTCGGCATCTGTCTTGGAATGCAGCTTCTTTTTGAAAAGAGCTTCGAGTACGGCGAATGGGAGGGGCTCGGACTTCTCCGCGGCACCGTCGTTCCGATGCAGGGAAGTATCCCGTCCGAGCTTATGATCCCCCACATCGGCTGGAACGCGCTTATAAAAAAACGCGAGCATCCGCTTCTTGCGGGCGTTTCGGCGGGCGATTGCGTTTACTTCGTTCACTCGTTTTACGCCGAGGGATGCGAGGACAGCCTTATCGCTACGGCTGAATACGGCAAGGAGCTTACCGCGATGGTTGCCAAGGATAACGTCGCGGGAGCACAGTTCCATCCCGAAAAAAGTTCGTCGGTCGGGCTTTCGATACTTAAAGCATTCATAGATTGGTAAAGAGAGAAGACTCGGCTTTTGTCGGAATTTAAGTCTTCACACGAAAGAAAGGTAAGTTATGAAAATTTTTCCCGCCGTTGATATTTATAACGGTCAGGTCGTGCGTCTTTATAAGGGCAATTACGACGAGATGACCGTTTACGGCGACAGCCCCCTCGCCGTGGCAAAGGAGTTTGAAGAGGCGGGCGCTGAATTTATCCATATGGTCGATCTTGAGGGCGCGAAGTTCGGCGGTGTTCCTAATCTCGAGGCGGTAAAGGCGGTTGCGAAGAACACATCGCTTTTCGTTGAGATAGGCGGCGGCATTCGCTCGATGGACGTCGTCGACAGCTATATTTCCGCAGGCGTCGGAAGAGTTATCATTGGCACGGCGGCTGTCACGGACGAGCCGTTCCTGATAAAAGCGCTTGAAAAATACGGTGAAAAAATAGCCGTCGGTGCTGACGTTAAAAACGGTAAGATCGCGATAAAGGGCTGGCTTGTCGAAAGCGAGTATACCCTGGACGCATTTCTCTCACGTATGGCGGAGCTCGGTGTTAAAACGGTCATATGCACCGATATTTCCAAGGACGGAGCTATGGCGGGCACTAACCTTGAGCTCTATGCGGAGCTTAATGAAAAATACCCCATAAATATCGTTGCCTCGGGGGGCGTGTCGAGTATTTCGGATATTAAGGCGCTGAAAAATATGGGAATGTACGCCGCTATAATAGGCAAAGCGTATTACACGGGGGCGTTAGATCTTAAGGAAGCTTTGGAGGTGGCGGGATGATCACCAAGAGAATTATTCCGTGTCTTGACGTTAAGGACGGAAGGGTAGTCAAGGGAGTTAATTTCGCGGGGCTGAATGACGTTTCGTCCCCCGAGCGGCTCTCCGAATTTTATTCCGCGTGCGGTGCTGACGAGCTCGTCTTCTACGATATTACGGCATCTGCCGAAGGTCGCGCGCTTTTCACCGATATTTTGACGAAGGTCGCGCGTACGGTCTTTATCCCTCTCACCGTCGGCGGAGGAATAAATACGGTCGACGACTTTGACAGAGTTCTTAAATGCGGAGCGGATAAGGTCAGCGTCAACTCAGGCGCTATAAGAAATCCGGAGCTCATCTCCGAGGCGGCAAGGAAATACGGCAATCAGTGCGTTGTAATTTCCGCCGATATAAAGCGCGTGGACGGCGACTTCCGCGTGTTTGCGAAGGGCGGAAGAGTTGACACGGGTATGTCCGCTATTCCTTGGATAAAGGAATGCGTTGACAGAGGTGCCGGAGAGGTGGTCGTTAATTCGATAGACACCGACGGCGCTAAAAGCGGCTTTGACATTGAGCTTTTGAGGCTTGTGCGAAGCGCGGTCAAGGTTCCCGTTATCGCCTCGGGCGGCGCAGGCTCGGTCAAGCACTTTATAGACCTCTTTAAAGAGATACCCGATATCGACGCGGGACTTGCCGCATCGGTGTTCCACTTTGGCGAAATAAAAATACCCGACCTCAAGCGCGCGCTTAAAGAAAACGGTATAACGGTCAGGATGTAAAGGAGAAATATTATGGCAAACGTAAAAATAGACGAACTTAAATTTGACGAGCGCGGTCTTATTCCCGCGATAGTCGTTGACGCTATCAGCCGAAAGGTGCTCACCCTCGCTTATATGAATAAGGAGAGTCTTAAAATAACGATGGAAAAGGCGCTGACCTGCTTTTACAGCCGCTCAAGAGACGAGCTTTGGCTCAAGGGTGAGACCAGCGGAAATTATCAGCACGTCGTTTCCATCACCGCAGACTGCGATAAGGATGCGCTTGTCGTCGTGGTAGAAAAGGACGGACCTGCCTGCCACACGGGAACGGACTCGTGTTTCACCGCGCCCGTTTATATAAGCGACGAGCTTAACGATTTCACGTTCGAGGGGCTATACGAGCTGCTCCTCGGCAGAAAGCGCGATATGCCCGAGGGCTCTTATACCACTTATCTTTTCGAAAAGGGAAGAGATAAGATACTGAAGAAGGTCGGTGAGGAATCGACCGAGGTAATAGTTGCGGCAAAGGGCGACGACAAGCGCGAAACGATATACGAGATAGCGGACCTTGCTTATCACGTAATGGTGCTTATGACCGAAATGGGCATCACGACCGAGGACGTCGTGCGCGAGCTTGCTTCAAGACACGTTATAGATAAGAAGGTAAAGCAGGAGAAGATGACCTGATGAAGCTCTCGACTTACCATTCGCACAGCGTCTTTTGCGACGGAAAGAACACCGCAGAAGAGATGCTCCTTCGTGCCATAGAGCTCGGATGCCCCGAGTACGGATTTTCGGGTCACGTCTATTCACAGGGTGACGACGAGTGGTGTATTTCCAAAGACGGAATGCCCGAGTACCGACGCGAGGTGCTCCGCTTGAAGGAAAAATATAAGGATAAGATAAAGGTCTTTCTCGGAATAGAGTACGATTACCTCTCCTGCGAGCCGACGGAACCTTACGATTACGTGATAGGCTCGGTGCATACTCTCCTTAAGGACGGCGTGCGTGCGGAGGTCGACGGTGGGACGTACGAGAGCCGCCTTGAAAACGTAAAAAAGCTGTGGGGCGGCGATCCTTACGCTTTCGTCGAGGACTACTTTCTTGCCATCTCGGACATCTATAATAAGACGTGCTGCGACGTGATAGGGCATTTCGACATCGTGAATAAGTTCAACCAAAAAGAGCGGATGTTCGACGAAAAACACCCGCGTTACGTAGCTGCGGCAACGGCGGCGCTTGACAAGCTGCTTTTGACGCCTGCGGTCTTTGAATTTAACACGGGTGGTGCCTATCGCGGTTACAGAGATAATTTTTACCCCAACGATTTTCTTCTTGAGCGAATAGCTCTTGCAAAAAAGCCTATGCTCATCACGTCTGACACACACTGCACCGACTCGCTTCTTTTCGGATACGAGGCGGCGGTAAAAAAGCTTGACGCCTTTGGCATAAAATATCTTACGAGTATGGACGACGTCCTTGAAATTACGAGATAATAAATGTTAAAAAACGCCTTCAGGCGTTTTTTATTTTTGATTTTAAATTGTTAAAAATTCAAAATCTATTGACAAAACCTTTATTTAAGGTTATAATGATTATAATTTCAAAAATATAATATATTCTTAACAATTTATTAAAAGAGGAGAGCAAAAAATGATAAAAACAAATTCAAAACGCGCGGTTGTATTTGCGGTCTTCGCGATCGTTGTGATTTTATCCGCATTCTGTTTTACCGCGGAGAAAGCAGCGGTTGATTCCGAATCTCAAAATCCTTCTTCATACGCGCAATTGGTAGATGAAACGGTTTTGCCCGAACCGATGACGTGGGACGTTTCGGCAACCGAGAGTGACAGCGTTTGGGCGGACCTCCACCCTATGACGGATGAGGACGGCGTTGTTTATTACTTTTTAAGTATTTACGGCAGCGGAAATATGGGATATATTCCGTGGTGTGAATTTTCTCCGCAAATCATCGATGTGTATATTTCAGACGGCGTAACCTCTATCTGTGATGCAGCTTTCAGTTTCTGCGAGAACCTTACGAGCGTTGAAATTCCGAGTAGCGTTACTTCTATCGGTAGTCAAGCTTTCCTTCGGTGCGATAGCCTTACGAGCGTTGAAATTCCGAGTAGCGTTACCTCTATAGGTTATGAACCTTTCTGCCTGTGCTACAGCCTTACGAGCATCACCGTAGATGAGAAAAATACTGCTTACAAGTCCATTGACGGAAACCTTTATACAAATGACGAGAAGACTTTAATTCAGTACGCTATAGGAAAGACGGATTCAAGCTTTACCGTTCCCGACAGTGTTACCACTATAAGCCAGTGGGCGTTCGCATCTTGCACAAGCCTTACAAGCATAGTAATTCCCGACGGCGTTACCTCTATAGGTGATAGGGCGTTTTGTGATTGCACGAGTCTTACGAGCATAGTAATCCCCGACAGCGTTACCTCTATAGGTTATGACGCGTTCTCTTATTGCACAAGCCTTACGAGCGTTGAAATTCCGAGTAGCGTTACTTCTATCGGTAGTCAAGCTTTCTTTCGGTGCGATAGCCTTACGAGCATAGTAATCCCCGACGGCGTTACCTCTATAGGTGATGACACGTTCGCTCATTGCACAAGCCTTACGAGCGTAGTAATCCCCGACAACGTTACCTTTATAGGTCCGAGGGCGTTCGAGTATTGCACAAGCCTTACAAGCATAGTAATTCCCGACGGCGTTACCTCTATAGGTGATGACACGTTCGCTCATTGCACAAGCCTTACGAGCATTGAAATCCCTGACAGTATTACCTCTATAGGTGATGATGCGTTCTATCATTGTACGAGCCTTACGAGCATAGTAATCCCCGACAGCGTTACCTCTATCGGTGCTTATGCATTCAGTGGTTGCACAAGCCTTACGAGCATAGTAATTCCCGACAGCGTTACCTCTATCGGTGCTTATGCATTCAGTGGTTGCACAAGCCTTACGAGCATAGTAATTCCCGACAGTGTAGAGTCTATCGGCTTTTGGGCATTTAATGATTGTACAAATCTTACCATTTACTGCGAAGCTGCGAGTCAGCCGGAAGGCTGGAATGCAGATTGGAACCCCGTTCCTTGCCCCGTCGTTTGGGGCTACGGCTCTGAGCCCGAGGAAATTTTGGGCAAGCTTGTTGAGGAGTGGGACGTTTCCGCGAGCGCTGACGACTCCGTTACCGCAAGGCTCTACGCCGACCCGGAGAACGAGGGCTATTATAAGCTCGTTATCTCGGGTTCGGGCGCTATGAAAAATTACGGTTATGCGAGCGCTGTTCCGTGGTACTCATTTTTCTCTGATAACGGAGATAAGATAACTGCGGATAAAATAGGAGCGGCTATAATTGAAGATGGCGTTACTTCTATCGGTAATTATGCATTTTCAGGTTGCACGAGTCTTATTAGCGTGACTATCGGCAATAGCGTAACATATATTGGTTCTTATGCGTTCGGTAGCTGCGAGAGCCTTACGAGCGTGACGATCCCCGACAGCGTAACGTCTATCGGTTCTTATTCTTTTTGGAATTGTACGAGACTTGCAACAGTGACTCTCGGAAACAGCGTTGCCAACATCGGCGCTTTTGCGTTTTCTAACTGCACGGTTCTTTCAAGCATCGTAATTCCTGCATCCGTTTCCTCGCTTGGTGAAGGCGGCACGTTCTCTACCTGTACGAGCCTTGCGAGCATCGTCGTAGACGAGGCTAACAAAGTATACAAGTCTATAGACGGAAATCTTTATACAAAAGACGGCAAGACGTTAGTGCACTATGCTATAGGGAAAAGTGAAACGAGCTTTGTTATTCCCGACGGTGTAACTGCTGTCAGTGCAGCTGCGTTTTACGGTTGCGAGAACCTCGTGAGCGTGACGATCGGAAACGATCTCGCTTCTATTGGGAATTTCGCGTTCAGACGCTGTTCTGCTCTTTTGAGTATTGTGATTCCTTCTAACGTAACATATATCGGTAGTTCTGTGTTCTATGAATGCGCGATGCTTGAAAGCGTAACAATTTCGGCTAACGTTACCTCCGTTGGTGATTGGATGTTCGCGTATTGCACCTCCCTTTCAAACGTTTTGATCTCGAGCGAAGTCACATCTATCGACGAATACGCATTCTTAGATTGCAACAGCTTAACGGGCATTGTAATTCCCGACAGCGTAACGTCTATCGGTAAAAGCGCATTTGCAGGCTGCAGAACTCTTGCGAAAGTGATAATTCCATCGAACGTAACGTCTATCGGCACGGGAGCGTTTTCAAGCTGCGAGAAGCTTAAGGAAGTAATAATCCCCAACGCCGTTACGTCCATAGCTTCCACTGTCTTTTCCGGTTGCACGAGTCTTGAGAGCGTTGTGATTCCAAACGGCGTTACATCTATCGGTTCTTCTGCGTTCCAGTATTGTGAGAGCCTCAAGAGTATCGTTATTCCCAAGAGCGTTGTTACCGTCGACTCTTACGTGTTCTATAAATGCGCGAGTCTTACAATATACTGTGAAGCTGAAAGCCAGCCCACGGGCTGGAATGCAAAGTGGAATCCCGTTCCTTGCCCCGTCGTTTGGGGCTACGTCAGAGTCAACGTCCTCACCAACCTGACCCTCGGCTCTATGCTTTCGGTCAACGCGTTCGTGAACGTGGATGACGCCGAGGGCGTTACCGTGCGCTTCACTATGGGCGAAAAGATTGCAACTGTCAGCGGCGTTTACGACGCAGGCACGGGCAGATACAAGTTCACCTTCGAGGGCGTTTGGCCCACCAATATCGGTGATACTATTGTGATCGAGGTCTTCAAGGACGGTACTCTTATAGCTTCCGTCAACGATTACAGCGTGAAGGGGTATTGCGAAAACCTGCTCGGAATGAGCAAGGAAGAGCTCGGTCTTTCCGATGCGAAGTATGCGGCGATAAGAACTCTTATATGCGACCTGCTTGACTACGGTGCGGCGGCACAGAAGTACACGGACTACAAGACCGACGCTCTTGTAAACGAGGGCATCGAGGGCTCAAGCGAGTTTTCACCCCTTACTTGGACGGATATGAAGGTGAGCTACCATAAGACGGTGGACGGCGTGAGATTCACCGCGGCAAACCTCTATTTCAACAACGCGAATCAGCTAATCTTCAAGTTCCGCGCGACAGACGTGGAAAAGCTGACGCTTCGCCTCTTTGTCAACGGCGTTATCACGTATTATACGGCGGATGACTTTGTAAACAACGACGGTGTCTACTCGTTCTATACCGACAAGATCCGCGCGACGGAGTTCGACGACGTTTACTACGCGACGCTTATATACGACGCTGTAGAGGTACAGACGCTTGCTTACAGCGTCAGGTCTTACGTATATTCGAAGCAAAGTGCGTCAAATACGACCCTTGCCGAGCTTGTCAGAGCGACTTACAAGTACGGACTTTCGGCAAAGACCTACGCACAGGCAAACTGATTTTTAAAAAAGGAGAAAAGAAAAATGAAAAAGTACGTATCCCCTAAAGCATATATAACGGGCGCCGATGAACTCACCGACGTTATCAGAACGTCGGGTATAGAGGGCGACGACGACGAGATCGGCAGCGGAAGCTCGGGCGGCGACGTTGAAACGCCCCCTACAAGCTCGGGACTTTATAATTTTTAAAAAACAAACAGGCACGAGCAAGTTTATACAAGCGTGCTGAACGACTGTTAAAGCATAAAAAGCACTCGCCGTCTTTTTTGACGGCGAGCGCTTTTCGTTAATCTGCGATAAAGAGCTTCGCTTTGTGCGAGCGGATATGCATTATTCAAGCGTTTTTTGCTCTTTCGTGCCACCCCGTGTTAAGTTTTTCATCCATTTGAAGCGGTTTATCTTAACGGCGGCAACGAAGCATTTGAGTATCTGGTCGCATTTCAGACAAGCGAACACTATCCAAGGTGCGGCTCCGAGGCGCGTGGCGATAAGAGCCGAGGGCAGAACGATCAAAAATACGAATATACAGTCGTTTTTGAACACGAACGATATATCGCCGCCGCTCTTAACAAGGCCGAAGAGGCACGCGCACTGGTAACACGTTCCGATTATCGTAACGGAGATGACGTTGATGAGCGAGCGGGCTTGTCCTATTGCTTCGGGGGATATATTGTATATCGAAATATACGGGTCGCGTATCAGTCGGAGGGTAATACCCGTGACAAGTCCGAGGGCTAAGAAGATTACCTGGGTCGTTTTCGCGTATTCGCGCATCAGCTCCTCTTCGCCGCGGCCTATCGTCTTTCCCGTAATGATTCCCACGGCGCTCGCCATTCCGTTCATTGCAACGTACGCGAGGTTGTGGAGCGTATTGGCGACCGACAGAGCCGCGACGACTCCCACGGCGCTTTGTCTTCCCATTATCGCGGAATTTGAGAGCATATTTACCGCCCAAACGAGCTGACCGCCAATGATAGGTGCACCGTATTTCAAAAAGTCGCGGAGAAGATTTTTGTCCGTCACGAAAAGGTCGCGTATTTTGAATAAAAGTTTCTTATCGAATATCAGGACGTAAAGAAGAATAACGGCGCACTCGGCAATTCTCGCTATGAGAGTCGCTATTGCCGCGCCCTTTATTCCGAGGGCGGGCGCGCCAAAGTGCCCGAATATAAGAATGTAGTTTAAAGCGGCGTTTATCACGAGCGAAACTATCGAAACGTAGAGCCCTATCCTTGCGGTTTCCACGCTTCGCATTGCGGCGATGAGCGCCTGCGTCAAGCAAAAGAATACGTAAGAAAAGGCTACTATCTTTAAATACTCCGCTCCGCTTGCGCAGACGGCGGGATCGTCGGTAAAAAGAGAGATGACCCATCTTGGTGCGAGGATGCAGACGGTGCTGAGGGCTACGCCGAAAACGACGGTGAATCGAAGCCCGAGCGAAACGATGCGCTTTATGCTTTTTACGTCGCCCTTTCCCCAATACTGTGCCGCAAGCACGAGTATTGCGCCTTCAATTCCGCCGCTGAAAAGCTGTAAGAGCGTTTGCACCTGGTTTCCCATATAAACGCCCGAAATAGCGGTGTCGCCAAGGACGCCTATCATTACGTTGTCGCAAAGACCCACGCAGAAGGTGACGAAATTCTGAAGCGCTATCGGTATTGCCAACAGGAAAAGCGATTTATAAAAGCTCTTGTCTTTCGTTAATAGCATTTTGTTTTTCGACTTTCAAGTTTTATATTTATTATTGAGGTTTTTGAATATTTGTATTCGAAAAGGGGCGTTTTTTTAACACGCCCCCATACTTTTTGCTCCGTCAGATCATTTTTTCGGGGTGGAAGTATTCGTCAAATCGCTCCTCGTCAAGGTATCCGAGCTTCAGGCAGGCGTCCTTGAGCGACGTTCCGCTCTCGTGAGCGAGGTGCACGACCCGCGCGGCGTTTTCATAGCCGATATAAGGCGTCAAGGCAGTTGCGAGCATCAAGGAATTGTAAAGATTAGTTGTCATTTTGTCGCGATTTGCTTTTATTCCGCTGACGCAGTTCGTTCTGAATGAATTCAGCGAATCCGAAAGAAGGCGTACGGAGGTAAGGAAATTGTGAATGAGAACGGGCATAAACACGTTGAGCTCAAAATTGCCCTGCGATGCGGCAAGTCCGACCGCCGTGTCCGCGGCTATGACCTGAACGGCGACCATTGTGACCGACTCGCACTGCGTGGGATTGACCTTTCCCGGCATTATGGAGGATCCCGGCTCGTTTTCGGGAATCGTTATTTCGCCAAGACCTGCGCGCGGACCGCTTGCGAGCCATCTTACGTCGTTTGCCATCTTCATCATATCCGCCGCGAGAGCCTTGAGGGCACCGTGCATAAATACGAGCTCGTCCTTGCTCGTAAGAGCGTGGAATTTGTTTCTCGCGGTTACGAACTTCGTTCCCGTTATCGCGGAAAGCTCTTGCGCAACGAGCACGTCGAAGCCCTGCGGTGCGTTGAGACCCGTGCCGACCGCCGTTGCGCCGAGGGCGATCTCGCGAAGAGGCTCAAGAGCCTTTAAGATCATTTCTTTATCGTATTCAAGGGATGAGCGCCAGCCGCTTATCTCCTGAGAGAACGCAATAGGCGTCGCGTCCTGCAGATGAGTTCTACCCGATTTTACTATTCCGAGGTTCTCTTCTTCAAGCCTTACAAGCTCGTTTATCATTGCGTCAAGCGCGGGGATGAGAGAGCGCTCTATAAGAAGGACTGCGCTTATATGCATAGCCGCTGGAAAGGTGTCATTCGACGATTGGGACATATTTATATCGTCGTTCGGGTGAAGAAGGCGCTCTCCCGCTATCTCCGAGGCACGGTTGGCGATGACCTCGTTTGCGTTCATATTGCTTTGCGTGCCGCTGCCCGTCTGCCAAACGGCGAGAGGAAAATGCCCGTCGAGCGCACCTGACATTACTTCCTTTGCGGCTTGCTCGATGAACCGGAGCTTTTTTTCGGTCATCTTTTCGGGCTTCAGACGTGCGTTTGTACGCGCCGCCGCCAGCTTGAGCGCACCGAAGGCGTGAACTACCTCCGTCGGCATTTTTTCAATGCCTATTTTGAAGTTTTCAAGACTGCGCTGAGTTTGCGCGCCCCAATATTTATCCTTTGGCACGAGCACCTCGCCCATAGAATCGTGTTCTGCTCTCATTTCCATAAGATCACCTCAAAGCTTGATTTTCTATATTTTACATTTTAGCACATTTAACACCGCATTTCAATAGAAAAGTTAACTTTTTCCTAAATTCGCCCGTTAAACGAAGAGGGGAGTGCGGGCTTTCGAAATCTTTCCTGAAAATCTCGGTGTGCTTGCGTATTAGCCGAGCTTTTACACTTTTTCATCGGGTTTTTCTTTTTTCTTGACAAACGCGCTTATTGGTGGTATAATATAAAATAAAGATTTATTTAATTTTAACGGAGGATGTGGGATGAAAGGAAAATTTGCCTTTATAATACTAACGATCTGGCTCGTCGTAATAGCCGTGCTGACGGCAATTCTTATATCCGCGTCCATTGATAAAAACGTAGATGTTGACGGCGCGTTTGCTTATTCTCTTAACGAGGATGGAGCGTCTTATTCCGTCGGGCTTGCCGATAAGGACGTTTACTTCGGCACGGAGCTCGTAATTCCCTCGAGCTTTAAGGGTAAGCCCGTTACCGCGATCAAAGAAAACGGCTTTTCATATTGCTCGGGCTTTTCCCGCCTCGTTATTCCTGCTTCCGTAACCGAAATAAAATACGAGGCGTTCAAGGATTGCTCGTCTCTCTCGGAGGTAATGTTCGCGGATTCTATGGTCTTGAACAAGATCGGCAACGCCGCGTTCAATAACTGTGATTCTCTTACCGCTGTAAAAATACCCACGGGAATGAAATACCTGCCGTATAATCTTTTCCACGGGTGCGACAAGCTTCGCTCTGTTGAGATCCCGAAAGGAATAGAGGAGATCTCAGACGGCGCGTTCGGTTATTGCGTCGCTCTTGAAAGAGTTGATATTCCGTATACCGTAAAGCAGATAAGTGACAGCGCGTTTTATAACTGTCACGCCTTGGAGCGTATTGGCTTTGACGGCGGAGAAAAGCCGTCGAATCTCAGAAGGATAGGGCGAAGCGCATTCTACGGATGCAGGAGCCTTGGCGACGTTGTATTCCCCGAGAAAATAAAAGAGATAGGTTCGGGAGCTTTTGCATACTGTGAAAGTCTTCGATCCGTGAGCTTCACGGGCTCGGCGCTGAATGAGATAGGCACGAGTGCCTTCATCGGCTGTGACTCTCTTAACAGGGTCGACGTTGCCGACATCGCGAATTGGTGCGGAGTAAACTTCGTCGGAAACGATTATGCAAACCCCATATATCTCGGTCAAAGGCTTTATAATAACGGCGAGCTCGTTTTGCGCCTTGAAATACCTTACGGCGTTAAGACCATAAGCGCTCGTGCGTTTAAAAACGCGACGAGAATAGTCAGCGTAACGCTTCCCCGTGATTTTGACTATGAGAGCGGTTCTATCGGCGAGGACGCATTTCGATTCTGCTACAAGCTTGCGGAAATACACAATTTCTCAAAGCTTCAGCTTTCGAGTGATACGGTCTCCTTGGCGAGCACGGGATATATTTCCGCGTACGTTCAGCATATTTACTATTGGGAGAGCACCTCGTATCCGAAGTCTGGCAGCCCGTTCCCGTACGGAGAGTCGGGGGCAGTATATTCGGAGGAAGAGTCCCGCAAATGGGAAACCAACATATATACCTACGGTGACAACGATGAATTTATATTCTATAAATCCTCGTCCGTACACTATTTGCTTGAATATCTCGGAACGGATAAGCATATAGCGCTTCCCACGACGGCAAAGCCGTACGGTATTTTCACGGGCGCCTTCTTCGGTCAAACGGGAATAGAGAGCATATACGTTCCCGATTGCGTTGAAGAGATATGGCACTTCGCGTTTTACAGCTCAACCGACCTCAAGCGTATATACATCCCGTCATCCGTTATTTCGATGGGCGACCGTCTGTTCGGTAAGACTGAGGACCTTCAGATATACTTCGAGGCGTCGGAGCACGTCGTCGGATGGAAGGAGAGCTATAAGGACAACGCGACCGACGTAGTGATCAATTATTCTCAGAATAAGGAAAAGCTTCCGTGGGTTATGGACCTGATAGAGGATTGATGCTTTCTCTTTCCGTTAACAAAACAAGAGCCGTTTTGCGGGAGCAAAACGGCTCTTGTTTTTCGTAGGATAAGGATTTCAGAGCTATCAAGACTGCTTTTAAAGGCACCGCCCCGTTGCCTTTAAAAGCGAAACGTCTTAATAGACCTGTATTTCGAATCCGTGATCCTTCAATACCTTGTAAGTAAGGTAGAAATCGTCCTTGTATTTTCTGCTTACGTCCAAAAGAAGATAGAATGCGCCGCCGTCCTCGGTGGACACCTTTGCAACATCATCATCGGAGTCGTAAAACATTATATAACCTTTTTTAAAGAGCTTAGGTTGCTTCATAACCACGTAAGCGACGTTATCGGGCGTGATATCGAAATAATATTTATCGAATGCGGTCATTCTGACCTCGCCCTTTCTGTTTGCTAAAAGAGAAATGTTCGTAGATTTATCATAGATGCGAAAATCGTAATTCATACTTCCTCCTGAAATTTAAGCAATAAAGTCTGTCTAAATAAAAGGAAACGTGAGGCGTAAGCTCCTTTGTAAGATAATTATATCATAAAGGTTTTGAGCTGTCAACGGAAATACGGATATTTTTGAAAAATTTTGGAAGAAAACGGAGAAACGTGTCAAATTTGCGAGGAGTAGCGGCTTTTATTATAATTTGCCGCTTTCCAAAAAAGAAAAGAAAAAAACGATATGTCAAAGCCCTGCTTCATTTTTAAACGAAAAAGCACTGCGAAAGCAGTGCTTTTTCGTTTGGAGGTGCCACCCAGATTTGAACTGGGGATAGAGGTGTTGCAGACCTTTGCCTTACCACTTGGCTATGGCACCGTTCGTTATGCTTATATATTATAACAAAGTGTTTCGGATTTGTCAAGGGGTTTTCGCATTTTTCGCATTTTTCTTTTTACTTTTTTTAAAAAATGATTTTTGCTTAGCTTTTTTCGTTTTCGCCGCGTCGCTGTTTTCATTATATGCCGAGCGCTAAAAAAGTGTTTCCGTTGTTTGAAATACAGCCTATGCAGCATCGAAGAGCGCGAGGAAACAAAAAAGTCTTGACATTTTTTTAAAAATATGATAATATGATTATGTATCTTAGTTTGGATACTAAAACGTTTTTAAGAAAGGTTAGTAAAGTTATGAAAAACTTTATTATCGGCAAACTGCAGGTTATAATTACTACGGTTGCCATAGTACTTATTGCGGCACTTGCTTTTATGCCGCTGCTCAGCATAGGAACGGATCCTATTGAGGACACGGAAACCTTCGAGGTCGTAATAGACGCCGCGAAGGACAAGGAAATTGCCGCTCTTGGCGAGGATGCTCCCGAGGCTGACGTCGCAGCGATCTCCGCGCGTTATGAAGCTCTTAAAAAAGAGGTGAAGAGCACCGACAAGAGTGAAACGTCCAAATTTGACGTTTCCGTAATCGAGCTTGTCAAGACCTTCCCGAGCGCTCTTGAGTTCGCGCTTTATTATTTCCAGGCAATAGGTCTTGATTATGCCGAGTCTTATGCCGAGGACCGCGTGAACGAGCAGATCCAGGGCGCGGTAGGAGACGTCGAGGTTCCCGAGGAGCTTGGCGGCGTTGAGGTGCCCGAAGCGGACATCGATCTCTCTCAGCAGCTCCGTGACAGCGTTGACCCCACCGTGGTCAATTCCGAAACTATCGGAATGTTCAGACTCTTCTTCGGCGGATTCATCTCCGTTTCGGGTCTTGACGGCGCGGGAAGCATAGTTAATACCATTCTCGTAATTCTCTTTACCGTACTTAAGCTCGTGCTTCTGTTCTCGATAGTCGTCGTATTCCCCTTCGCAATGGCTATCAGCCTTATCAAGCTCATTATCGCGTTCATTATGCGTAAGACCGAGAAGAAGTCGCTCAAGTATTGCAAGTCTGCTATCGTGTGGATCGGCTCTCTTCTGACTACCCTTATCGTTTGGGGCGCTGAGATCACTACCTACGGTACGCTTCTTATCGTCGTAGCGGCTATCGTCGTAGCGGCAAATCTTCTTGCAAGCAGACTTAAGTCCTACACCAAGGGCGAGGCTAAGTTCTTGAACGTAATGCAGCTCTCCGCGCTTATTTCCGTCGTAGGAATCGTTATTTTCGCCGTCAAGCTTGTTGAAGCTGATCTCATCAACTTCTATCTCAGCTCCGATCTTCTTGCTCAGGCTGAAATTCTTTACCCGAATGACGTTGCCACCGTCGCTCTCGTGCTTGCTATTTTTGCAGGTATGGCGGCCCTGACCATAGTCGTGCTCGGATTCGTCTTCAAGAGCATAATGAACCTTATCACCCGCTCCGCTTGTATGGGCAAGAAGGGTGGTACTGGTCTGTTCGCGGGCATCGCGGGACTTGCGCTTCTTATCGTAAGCAAGATCCTTCTCTCCAAGTATCAGATCGTGCTGACGGCAGAGCAGGATTCGGCTGTTACCGTGGCATTCGTCGGAATAGCACTTACACTTGCGGGCGCTATCGTCTTCAAGGTGCTCAGCCATATCTTCCTTCGCGGTGTTACCTCCGCTGAGAAGAACGCGGTTATGACAGGCACTACTATCAGCAACCAATAAAATTAAAAAACGTATAGAGAGAGCTTCTTTCAAAAAAGAGGCTCTCTTTTTTTGTATATAGGTGAGAGATGGACGTGAAAATGCGAAATGCGGATTTGCTATTTAAGCCTTCCCTTGTGGGGGAAGGCTTGGGAACGTCGCCCGAGGGTTATGCTCGCGTTTTTCTGTGCATCAATTTCGCACTATTGACTTTTTATTCTCTTTATGTTAGAATGTAATAGCGAAAAAGCGCATTACGAAAGCGGAGAAAGCTATGCTCTGCCGATTATCATAGGAGAAACGATGAAAAAAAGCAAAAAAGGTGCTAAAAAGCACAGCTCCGTTACGTCAAAAAAGAAAATACTTATCATATCCGCGGCGGTGCTCGTAATAGTCGCAGCTATCGCGCTCGCGTTCATTTTCGCGGGTGACGGGCAGACGGGTGACGGGCAGGATAACCCCTCGGAGTCTGTGGCAGCTACCTTTGCGGAGCATTTAAAAAAGCTCAAGCTTGAAGGAAAGATAGCTTCAAATTACACTTTAAGCGAAACAAACCTGAAGGACGAGGAGGACAGGCTTTCGGGCGAGGGTGTAAGCGTAAAGCTGATCTCGGGCTGCGGAGCGGCGAAGGGCGAGGATAAGATTATAGCATACGAGTGCTCGAGTGCCGCCGAGGCGCAAATTTTATATCAGTATTACTTGGAAAATCTCATAAGCACTCATACTGCCGTCATTCGCGGAACGACGGTTATAAGCGGTCCTGCGGGCTTTCTTGAGGACGTGCTGAGGGGCTTTTCGTGATCATTAAAAAGAAGATAGTTTAGAGCAATACTCAAAAAGGACAGTTTTTTAAAATACGGTATATCTCGAAAGAGGTATGCCGTATTTTTGCATTTGTGTCCACAAATGCGGTGCTTGTCAGGAAAAATGACAAGGCATAGATGAGCATAAAAAAGGCTCCCTTGTGTAAAGGGAGCTGTCGCGAAGCGACTGAGGGATTGTTTTTGTCATAGTAAGGTCTGGGGGATTTCTGTTTTGTTAATTGTTTCACTTTTTGAATCAAATTCGGGGAAACAAAGCAAAAAGAAGTCACATTCGTCGCAACAGCATTCAAAGCCTTGCTCTCCGTTGCCAAGACAAACGGCAGGCTTTCCGGGCGTAAGTTCTGTGCCGGTAATATCTATTATCTTTCTTGGTATATCAGTATTGTTCATATATTTCCCTCAGCATATAAAAAGTGCGCCCCACGAAGGAACGCACCGAAAAAGTGTTCCTTCATTGTTGTCACACAATCTCTCGCCAGTGTTAGTGGGTATGAGGAAAAAGGAAACACCTTTTACCAAGGGTAGTTTCCCACTAACACGAAAAAATATTAGATTGTGTGACGAGAATATTCTATCACATTTCTGTTGATTTGTCAATAAAGCTTGAGAATTTAATAAAGACAAAACTTGATGTCTTTAATCAGCTCAGCAATTGCAAAGAAAAAAGGACGGAGAGTGTGTAAAAACACTCTCTGTCCTTCTCTTGTCGGTAGGTAACATATTCTTAAAACTGTCCTCAAGAGCACGTTTCATTGGCTCTGTCTGCTTTTTTCGTGCGTTTATTCTATCAGTCCTCAAGAGTTCTGAGATACTTGATGCATCTTTCGACCTCTTCGATTCCCGTAGGATCGAGAGTTTCACTCTCAACGACCATAGTAAGCCCCATCTCAAGAGCCTTCTCGCGTACCGCCTTTACGGGTGCGTCGCCCTCGCCGAGAGCCTTGCCCTTGCCGCCGAGGAAGCCGTCCTTCAGGTGTATGACGTGAAGTCTGTCACGCAGCTTTTCCATTGTCGCGATGGGGTCTACCTCCGCGTTGAAGAGCCAATAGGTGTCAAGCTCAAAGTCGATGTCCGTTCTTCTCTCAAGCTCCGAGTGAATGGTCGAGCCCCAAGGCATTACCTTAAACTCGCCTGAATGGTTGTGGTAGCCGAGCTTTATTCCCTCTGCCGCAAGAATGGGCTTCGCGAAGTTCATTACAGCGCAAAACTCCTCGATCTTCTCAAGAGTGGAAAGATCCGCGCCGGGAACTATGTAATAGGGGTTTCCGATAGCCTTATGATAAGCTATCGTTTCAAAGATCTTCGTGGGTCTGAGGTCTTCCCAAGGAGAGTGCGTGCCCGAGATTTTAAGTCCGTGCCTGTCGAGCATTGCCTTGACCTCGTCTGCCGAGTGTCCGAAGAAGCCTGCAAACTCGACGTAAGTGTATCCGAGCGCGGCAACCTTTTTAAGCGCGCCGTCAAGATCGTTTTTCGTAATATCTCTTACGCTGTAAAGTTGAAGTCCGTATTCCGTCATTTCGATAAACCCTTTCTTATGAAAAGTTGATTCTCTTGTATTATAAACTAAAAAAGCCCGAAAGTCAAGAACTTTCGGGCTTAAAACGAAAAATCAGCTTATACCGTAGGTGAGTGTCTGTGGGTCGAGGAAAATTCCGAGCTTTGGCGTCATAAAGGTGAAAACGGAGAAGAGCACTATATGAAGAATGAAAATCGCGGCTGCCTTAGCTCCCGAAAACTCGTCGGCTTTTCCTCTTTTTATCATAAGATACGGGAGGAGGTACGCGACGAGAGTCCCTACGAAGAAGAGCGTAATATCGACCCACGCGACGTCTTTGCCGATCACGCCCGAAACGAGATAGTGCACGGTGACGATGACCCCCTCGCCGAGAAGAATGCCTCTTATCTTTGCGCCAAGGAAGCCGCGCGTTTCTTTTCCGTAGGCGAAATATTCCGCAATCATAAAAATAAGATAAGGATAGAAAATGAGCTTCAGGTGCTCCCACACGCTCTCGTTGACGGGGGCTATAAGACGGACGAGAGTGTTATCCGCAACGTCGGGCAGAAAGTGCAAAAGCGTCCCCGCAAGCGAGGTGAACACAAAACCGAAAACCGAAAAAATAGCACACGGGTCGTCCCATATTGCAAAAACGCGCTCTTTTAAGCTTTTTATTGCTTTTTCCATAAATTGCTCCTTTTGCTTGTTTTTGTAATAATGATATGCCAAAAACCCCCGTTTTATTCATAAGGAAAAAAAGAGTACCCGAAAACTCGGGTACTCGGTTTTTGTTTTTACTTTGCTGAGTATTCATCCGTGTAGGCAAAGAGGTCGTCTATCATAATAGCGCCCTCACTGCCGTACGCATAGAAGTACATAATGTTAGAAACACCCGCGAGCCAGTCAAGACCTCTGGTCTGTGTGTCAAATTCGGCACTTGCCACGGGGGTTCCGTTTACGTAGCCCGTAAGAAGCCCCGTATCCCAATTAACGCTTACCGCGATGTCGGTAAATTCCTCGGAGCTCAGCGTACATATTGCAGCGCCGTTTTGTCCGAGAAGTACTCTTCCATCCTTCGCTACCGTGAAGAGATAAAGGTCGAGCTTTTTACCGTCCACACGCGAGCGCAGTCTGTAAGAGCACGCAAGTGCAGACGCGCCCTCTTTAAGCGAGAGGGAAGCCTCAAGAGTAAGCGCCTTGTTCTTGGTCGAGAAAGCGGGGATGCTGCCCGACATTCCCAAATGCGGGTCGACGGCGCTCTCGTTATTTATTTCGAGAACGACGTACTTATTGCCCGAATCATCCGTCGCGGTCTTGAATGAAGCGCCCGCCTTGGGATTGAAGGATACGCCTGCTATCTTGCCCGAGGTGGCTACGTATTCGGCGTCTGCCGCACTGTCAAAGTTTTGGTTTATGAATATTCCGCGCCATCTTGCGTAGACGGTAATGCTGTCGTCCTCCGTCGCGGGGATGACGCTTATTTTACTGTCTTCGGAAAATTCGGGGTCGGTGTACCAGCCGAGGAACTCATCTTTGTCCTTGACGGGCACGGGAAGCACGGTGCCGCCGTTTTTGTCAAAGTAGATGGGGGCGTCGCTCGGCAGAGTAGCATCGCCTGCTTCGTAAGTGATAGCACCCTTGCCCTCGGGGGCGACGAGCCCTTTGTCGGGATATACGTCGGTGTAAGCGAGGAAGTTATCGAACTTCAACGCCTCGCCGCCTGAGTTTGACCAGAAGTTCATAGCACTCGTGACGGATGAGAGCCATTCGAGATTATTATACGAAAGATCGACTTCTATCTCCTGGACCTTCACACCGTCAAGATAAGCCGTGAACGTCGAGGTGTCCCAGTTCACCGTAACGGCGACCGTCTGGAACTCTTCCGTGAGCTCGGTTATTACGTACTCGGACTTTCCGCCAAGAAGAACCTTGCCCTCCGAA
Source organism: Clostridia bacterium (assembly GCA_017503105.1). GTDB lineage: Bacteria > Bacillota > Clostridia > Oscillospirales > CAG-272 > UBA1740. The sequence continues at coordinate 39,439 of JAFVTS010000005.1, read as the reverse complement.
GTTACCGAGAAGACGTTAAGATGAGTATTTTTGCCGTCTATCTTCGCTCTTATTCTGTAAGCTATGCTCGCCGCGCTCATCTCGGGAACGAGAGCCATAGAAAGCTCTACGGTCAGGGCGTGATTGGAGGACGCGAAATCACCGATGCCTCCCGATACGTACAGAGCGGGATCGTTCTCGCCTCTTATAAAGACGAGGTAAGTGTTGCCGTTTTCATCCGTTTCGGTCCTTGCTGACGAGCCCACCTTGCCCGCGCTCGAGCTAAGACCTACCTGACCGAACATTCCTGACTCTTCGGTGTAGGAGATCTCTCCTACGTCCTCGAAGTCTTCGTTAATGTAAATTCCGCGCCATCTTGCGTAGACGGTAATGCTGTCGTTCTCCGTTGCGGGGATGACGCTTATTTTACTGTCTTCGGAAAATTCGGGGTCGGTGTACCAGCCGAGGAATTCATCTCTGTCCTTGACGGGCACGGGAAGCACGGTGCCGCCGTTTTTGTCAAAGTAGATGGGGGCATCGCTCGGCAGCGTAGCGCCGCCTGCTTCGTAAGTGATAGCACCTTTGCCCTCGGGGGCGACGAGTCCCTTGTCGGGATATACGTCGGTGTAAGCGAGGAAGTTATCGAACTTCAAAGCCTCGCCGCTCTTGGATGAGTAGAAGTTCAGAGCACCCGTGACGGAGGAGAGCCATTCAAGATTGCAGACCGAAAGATCGGCTTTCATCTCCTTGACCTTCACACCGTCAAGATAAGCCGTGAAGGTCGAGGTGTCCCAGTTCACCGTAACGGCGACCGTCTGGAACTCTTCCGTGAGCTCGGTTATTACGTAATCGGACTTTCCGCCAAGGAGCACCTTGCCATCCAAAGCTACCGCGAAGGGGATGAGATGAGTATTTTTGCCGTCTATCTTCGCTCTTATTCTGTAAGCTATGTTCGCCGCGCTCATTCCGGGAACGAGAGCCATAGAGAGCTCTACGGTCAGTGCATGAGCGGGCGTTGCGAAATCACCGATGCCTCCCGATACGTACAGAGCGGGATCGTTCTCGCCTCTTATAAAGACAAGATAGGTGTTTCCGTTTTCATCGGTTTCGGTCCTTGCCGACGCGCCTACCTTAGACGTGCCTGCGTTAAGACCTATCTGACCGAAGGTGCCCATCTCTTCGGTGAAGGTGATCTCTCCTACGTCCTCGAAGTCTTCTTTGATGTAAATTCCGCGCCATCTTGCGAAGATCTCAAATTCGCCCTCGGCGTCCTCGGGAATGGCACTTATAAGCGTTTCTTTCTCAAAGCTCGGGCTTGTATACCAACCGATAAACTCATCTACGTTGGAAGTGAGGATCGGAAGCTCCGTGACCGTTCCCATCTCGTAATATATCGGTGCGTCTGAGGGGAGAGGATTGCCGCCCGTGTTGTAGATTATTTTGCCCATTCCTTCGGGGATTATCTCTACGTCGGGCACAAAGTCACCGACGTACACGTACAAATTGTCGACGAGAAGCGTTCCGTCGGCACCCGACATATACCAGTTGAAGGTAGAGACGAGAGTCCCCATCCATTCGGACGTCGCGGTAAGACCGGAAACTGTGGGAGGCGAGAAGGTAGAAGTAGCTATCTCTTTGCCGTATTTTTCATAAGCGGTCATAGTTCCCGCTTCAAAATCAATGGTGATAGCAAGCGTCTGGAAGCTTTCCGTCAGCGTCATCACCTTGGTCTTGCCCATAAGCAATACGGAGCCGTCAACCGAGGTTTTGAATATCGAGATCGTGTCCGCGGAGCTGGATGCACGAAGACGGCAATTGCTTGCGAATATGGGGGTGTCTGCCTCTTTGGCAAGGTCTATCCTTATTGTGAGCTTTGTGTCTACCCCTATGTAGTCGGGAATAGCGTTGCTGACGTTGACTGCAGGGTCGCTGGTTCCCTTCGTTATCCTGAGATATGAGTTGCCGTTTTCTGTGATGGTTTCGAATTTTGAGCCTGCCTTTCCGGAGCCGTTATAGGATATTTTGTTTACCGTTTTACTTGATACCTCGTGGTTAACTACCGAGGATTCATAGTTTTCGTTCACGGGGAACGCCTTATATTTAGCGTAAACGTTATATCTGCCCTTTTCGGTGGCGTTTACCTCGGTGATGAGATATTCGTCAGCCAACGAGGGATGTGAATACCAGCCGATGAATATGTCGCTTCCGCGGACGATGTTTGTCGGAAGCGTTACGGGCACGCCGATTTCAAACGTAAGGGGCGCGTCGTCGGGAACGAGTCCTCCGAAGACGTTGTAGATTATCCTTCCGCCGTTCGCGGGGGGAACGTCGGAGCCCGGGCGAACCGTGACGTTACCGCACGGAGCGTAGAAGTCGAGCAGGTGTCCTTCGTCGGATGCCGTAACGGTTGCGACCGATACTCCGTCGACCGTGACGTGCCACGTGCCGCCGTGCACGCCCGTAATGAAGTGTCTGACAAGTCCGCTTCCTTCCGTGGTGAAGTTAAAGCTCTCGCAGCTCGGGTCGAGATCCTTCGCGAAAAGCACGACGGTATTTTCCACTCTCGTTCCTACGATCTTATCATTTTCAATGAGGGTAGGAACGGTCTTGTTCTCGTTGCCGATATCCGTAACGTACATAAAGTTCAGCATCTCGGTCATTTTCTCGCCCGTGGGGGCGGCGATTTCCACACGACCCCAATTGTTACCGTCGGAGCCGCCTATGGCCTCGCAGTTGACGCCGTTTATAAGGAAGGTGCGGTCCGTGCCGCCGAGGGCGTCAAATCTCTCAGCTCCGACGAGCGAGGTAAGAACGAGCTTGCCCTCTTTGTCCTTTATCGTAACGGTCTTTGCCACCTCGTCGATTTCGGGCTCGGTAGGCGTTTGAAGAAGGAATCTCTTCTCGTATTCTTCGGAATCCGAGGTGATGGCGTCGTAGACTATAAAGTACATCGGGAACTCTTCGTTGCCCGTGTAAAGGGTGAACATACGGCGACCGACGTAATCAACGGTCTGCTTATCGTAAGCGGCGGTAATGTCCCCCGCAAGATAAGCGTAATCCGCCGTTGCGTCTTCGTTTATTCCGTATTCGACGTCCGTGACCGAGCCTGTGTCGTAAACGTCATCATTAAGCCATTCCCAAAGATCTCCGGATTCGCCGGGGTCTCTCTGACTGCCCGAATACCAATATCTCTTATTGTTGACGGGAACTCCTTCGCTGTCCGTTTCCGAGCCGTAAAGGTTGGCGTTATAAACGAGAAGTCCGTTATGGGCGACGGTCGCCTGATGATAGAAGGTGAAGTGCGTTGAGCCGTATTTGTCGTAAAGACCCGATTCGCCCGTGTAAAGCCCCTTGTAGAAGATCTGGAAGGTGCCCGCGTCACCGTGCTCGTGGTTTGCAGTCGTTCTCTCACCTATTTTCATAAAGGTCGCGGCTGCCGCTCCGTTTTGCCAATCGTAGCGCGTGATCATCTGCCCTATTGGATAACCGTTGTAGGATATGACGCTGACGCCGTCATATCTTGATATCGGTTCAACGGTGTTATTCGGGTCTGAAAAATAATTCGAGAGAAGTATCGCCATATGAGAATATGACATCTCAAGGTTTGACGCGCTTATCCTTTTAAGAGCGGAAGTGTTCTTGTATATCCACGAATAAAGATAATCGTCTTCGAAAAGACCCATCATAAGATAAGCACAGGTATTAAACCTCGTGGAGCCCGAGTTTCTTCCCGAGTCTCCCGTGCCGAAGAACGTTCCGTCAGGAAGCTCGTATGCGTAGAAGGATTTTACGATATTCCTGAGTGCGGGATCGTATGCGGTCTCTCCGACGGAGGTGAGCATTATCCACGCGCTCCAGGTGTCGGCGCTGTGTCTTCCCGCGGCGTAGAGGTTTACACCCTGAGGATAAGTGCCCGACTGATAATAGTGGTTTCTGAAGGGGACGTACTCGTTATAGATTCTGCCCGCGACAAATTCGTACCACGAGGGGTCCTCGTCGTATATAGCGACGGCGACCGAGAAATAATCTCGCAATATCTGTCTTTCCGAGCCGTGACCCGAAACGGAGCCCTGACCGAGAGGAGGGTAGCCGACCTCCATCTGGCGTCCCATCTCGTTCGTGCCCGCGCAAATGTCGGTAATGCCGAGAATGAGCTGCTCCTTGTCGGCGTCAGAAAGAAGATCGTAGCACCAATCGTATACCTCTGCCGCGCACATTATAGTTCTTCCGAACTCGCGGCATTGGTCGCTGTATATTTGCCTGAGGTCAAGCGTGGTGAGGTAATTCTTGATGGCGTATATCGCCTCGTAGCCGTATTTTTCATCCCCTGTGAGGAGATAGGCGAGCGCCCTCGCTTCTATTTTCATAAGACCCGACTCGTCTACGTTGTGGAAGCCCTTTCTGCCTTCCGTTACCTCTTTTGCGGGAGGGAGTATACCCGTATAATCCGAGTTTGCGAAGGCATAGAACTTTTCCTTCAAATACTTCGCCTCGTATCTGTCAAAAAATTCGTTGATAAGGGGGATCATATACGACGTTACGTTAAGCCTCGGGTGCTCGCCCGCGTTAGGGTATAAGTTAGGCTTTCCGTAAGGCGACGCGGGCATTGAGGTATCAAGAGAAACGTCGCCGAACTGCGAGAGCTCGAACCCTGAGATGAGAGCCTTCAGCTCTTCTATATACTTCAGCCTTTCCGCTTCCTTTTCAGCTTCAAGACGCTCGTTTTCAATTCTTACCTCTTCATCGTATTCTGCTCTTGAAAGCACCGAGAGCTTCATAAGATCGGAAGGCACGGTGAACACGCCGTCCTCGGGGAAGAAGAGTTCCTTGAATTCCTTCGTACCTCTGGTGAACGCCTCGTCTGAGTTTGCCGCAAAGGCAAGCTTGCCGTCACGGAACATATATCCCCATACGAGCTCGTCATTGGCAGTAGATGTCTTGCATAGATCGACGAGCTCCTTGGAGAGAGCTCTGTTCGTGTTACCGAAGAGTATTTCAAAATCATCCTCGGCTCTCGTGTCGATCGAATAGCGTATGAGCGTTCCGAGCTTTCTCAGATAGTCACTGAACTCAACGGCGAAGTCCATATCTACCATAAAGCTGTCGGAGCTTACGATTATTCTGTATTCGTTATGCTCGATGCCGCTGCCCGAGGGCGCGCCGAGAACGACCGTTTCGCTCTCTTCTGCCGTAAGGCGGGCGGCGTAAACGTCGTCGGTCTTTCGCTCTGCCGCGCTTTCGGTCAGAAACACCGCGGCGATCATTGTTGCCAAAAGCATTGATAAAAATGCCAAGGTGATTTTCTTCGTCTTTTCCATACGTACCTCTTTCTTAATCTTGCGCCTCGTAAAAATGGGCGCTCTTGTAAAAAAATAAAACTTCCAATTTTATTATAACATATCGAATTCTATTTATCAATTGTGAGATTATATGAAGTTTAAATACTCTATTTGGGCAGTTTGAACAAAAAAATTACTACCTCTTATAAAAATTATCTTTTTATTTAAAAAATGCTCATAAGTATGAAAAAGCCCCGCGGACCTTGCGAGGTCCGCGGGGCAGGGGTATTAAATTTTTTAAATAAAGCTTGGGTCAAATCCGCATTCCGCGATCCAGACGTTGTCGATCTTTATAGCGTTACCGCCCGTAGCACGGAAGTATATGGCGTTGTCGATGCCCTGAGCCCAATCCGTACCGAAGTTCGCGTTGATCTGGGTCTGAGCGATGACGGTGCCGTCGTTCGTGTATGCCGTGAGTGTCAGATCCTTCGCGTTATACGTGACGGAAACGTCCGTAAAGTCCTCGGTGAGCGTTGCTACGACCGTGGTGCTTGAGCCAAGATATACCTTGCCGTCTTTAAGCTTCAGGAGCAGGAAATCTTCTCTTTGCGTGCTCGTTACGTATTTTCTTACGCGGACGTCGGCATTCATACATTCTCCCTCGTCGGGAAGGGCGAGTGAGAAGTGGAACGTGATAGCTCCGTCAGATCCCGCCGAAACGTTTTGCGCGTTGTATCTGAGCTGAGGGTCGTTCGTTTCCAGGTCACCTCTGTTAAACGAGAGGTATTCGTTGCCGCTCTCGTCTTTGACAACGAGCAGCTTCGCGCCCGTAAGGCCGTTTGCCGTAAAGGTGAGCTTCGAGCCGGGGAGAGTGCCGTTCTTTGAATCAATGCTCGCGCCTTCTTTGCCCGTGAAGCTTTCGGAAAAGACCTTTCCGACCCATTTTGCGTACACTTTGATCTCTTCTGCGCTTCCCTTGGGGATGCTCGTTATTTCCGTACCGTTTTCAAACGTAGCCGTCGTATACCACCCCTTGAATATAAAGTCGCCGTTTGAGATGTCGGTGGGAAGGATATAATCCGCATCGGCGGTGGGAGCGTATCTTTCGGGTGCAGTCGCAAAGCTTCCGCCGTTCGTTTCGTAAGTTACCTTCGTGTGACCGTCGGGAATTACTTCCGTTTCGGGAATGTAATCACCTACGTAGATGTTTACGTTATCGAAAGCGATACCGCCGCCCGAGCTGAAGTACCAGTTGAAGCAGTATCTTACGTTGTTTATCCAAGAGGAAAGGCTTGTTTCCGTGGATGCCTTGGGAACGGAAACGCTCGCGCTCGCGATCTTCTCGCCGTAAAGGGTGTAGGCGGTGATAGAAGAGTTGTTTACGTCAAGCGTTACGGCAATTCTCTGAAGCTCGGTCGAGAGCGTCGCTATCTGCTTGGTCACGTCCGCGCCGAGGTATACTGCCCCCTTAGCCGTGGAGAAGATGGGGATGATGTCGGAAGAGGAGCTTACTCTCATTCTGAACGTGCTCGTACCTGATCTTCCGTCTTCGTGGGTCGCAAGATCGACGGTAAAGGTGAGCTTTCCGCCTCCTGCCTCGGTCTTGTCTGCAAGCGACGTGAAGTTGTTGACGGTAGCGTCCGTGCCGTCGGTGTAGATCTTGATATAGGTGTTTCCGAGCGAGTCCGTTACAGCCTTAGCGTAAGCGCCCGTCTTGCTTGCGAACTGGTATTGAATACTGTCAACGGTTGGGGAGCTGTCCGCAACGTCGACGGTAGAGCCCGTGAAGTCGTTGGAATACAGCGTTCCTATCCATTTTGCGAAAACGGTGATCTCGCCTTCAAGACCTGCGGGGATCTGCGTTATTTCGGTTCCGCTCTCGAAGTTCGGGGATGTATACCAGCCTGCGAAAATGTAATCTCCGTTAGTGACGTCCGTAGGAATGGTGAAGGGCACTTCGTTAGAAACGTATTTATCGGGGGTGATACCGAAAATACCGCCGTTCGTCTGATAGTTTACCTTGACGGAGTTTTCGGGGATCTCTTCTATGAGGGGTGTGTAGTCGCCCGTGTAAATGCTTACGTTGTCAAAGGCGATTCCACCGCCCGAGCTGAGGTGCCAGTTGAAGGCAAAACCGACTCCGCTAATCCATTCCTCGAGGCTTTCTATACCCGAACCCTTAGGCGGAGCGACGGTCTTCGTCGCGAGGAGCGCGCCGTAGGGGTCGAGGGCGACGAGCGTGGAGGAGTAGATGTCAAGAGTGATTATTACCTTTTGCATAGAAGTGCCGAGGGTCATAATCGGGAGTGAAGGGTCTGCTCCGAGGTATACCTTGCCGCCGGATGTCCCGAACAGAGGAAGTATATCGGAGGAGCTGCTCGCACGGAGTCTGAAGGTCGAGGTGCCCGAGCGTCCGTCCTCAAGAGTCGCGAGGTCTATGGTGAAGGTCGCTTTTCCACCGCAGGCGAGGATGGCGGATGCTATGTCGGCGTAATTATTGATGCTTCCGTCCGCTCCGTCGGTATACACGCGTATATAAGTGTTTCCGAGTGCGTCGGTAACAGCCTTAGCGGTGGTACCCGTTTTTCCGTTAAATTGATAGAGAATATCGTTTACGGTGGCGCTCGTGGCGTCTACGTCCAGAGTCGAGCCCGTAAAGTCGTCTTCAAAGACCGTGATGGAATACTTTGCGTAAACGGTTACGGGTTCTTCTGCCGTTTCTTTATCTATAACGCTGATCTCTGTGCCTTCATCGAAGGAGGCGGTAGTATACCAGCCGAGGAACGTTCCGTTGTCTATCAGCGGAATGGGAAGAGTCGTGGGAACGCCTGCCTTGTAGGTCATAGGATACCCCTCGGGAAGAGTGCCGGGAGACGCCTTGTATATTATTCTTGCCTCGCCCTCGGGAAGCACGAGCTCACTTGCATCGTACGCTCCGCAGTAGACCTTGACGTTATCGACGAGGATAGATTCGCCTCCTCCTATCCACCAGTTAAAGGTGTAAGAAAGGGTGTACATCCAATCAAGAGTGTTCTCTGCTGTGGATGCCTTGGGAACGGAGAAGGATCTTGTCGCGAGCGTGTCGCCGAATATGTTGTACGCCGTTATCTTACCCTCGGCAAAATCGACGGTGATGATGACTTTTTTAAATTCGTTTGTGAGGTCGAAGAGCTTCGTTGTACCAAACTTGACAGTTCCGTCAGTTGCCGTGGTGAAGAGCTGCACCGTCTGCTGGTTCGACGATTCTCTGAGTCTGAAGTTCGAGCTCATCGGCACCTTATCGCCGTTTTGTGCAAGATCGATCTCGAAAGTGATAGCGGTGTCGGCTCCTATGTAATCTCCAACGCTTTTCTTTGAGTCGAGCTGCATATCGGTCTCCGTCCTTGACATAGCAAGGTAGGTATTACCGCTCACCTCGTCCTTTATGGTCTCGAAGAACGAGCCCGCCTTTCCTGAACCGCCGTACGTGAGGTCGCCGATAATTGAAGTCTTTTCTCCGAACGCGAAGCTCTTGTCCTCGTAGTCTTCAAGAACGGGGACGGCTTTATATTTTGCGTAGACGTGGAATTTTCCTTTGTCTGTTCCGACGACTTCGGTTATGAGCGTTCCTTCATCGAAGGTGGGGGTCGTGTACCAACCAAGGAACGCGTCGCGTCCTCTGACGATATTTTCGGGGAGAACGACGGGAATGCCTATTTCGTATACCTGAGGAGCATCGTCGGGAACAACGCCGCCGTAGGAGTTATAAATTATACGTCCGCCGTTGGAGGGTGCTATATCGCGTCCCGGCTTGACGTGTACTTCTCCCGCGGGAGCGTAGAAGGTGATAAATCCGCCGTCCACCGACGAAACTCTGTGCGCGACGTTTATGCCGTCAACTTCTATATTCCACGTGCCCTCAAAGAGTCCGCTGACGAAATATCTGTTAAGACCCGTACCTTCTGCTTCAAATATAAGCTCCTCCGTGTTTCTTTCCTCCGACTTCGCGAAGATGATGACGTCAGAGCCGAGCTGAAGGCCTGTCAGAAGGTTCGTTTCTATGGTGGCGGGAGCGAGCTTTTCGTCGTTTTGCGCGTCCGTAACGTACATAAAGCTCAAGAATTCGCTTATTTGCGTTCCTGTGTGCGAGATCTCAACTCTGCCCCACATACCGTCGGTTTTCGTGGTCGCAGAGGCGCACTGAATTCCGTTTACGTAATAATTTTTTCCTTCTCCGCCGATCGCCTCAAAGGTATCTCCGCCCCTGAGTGAATGGAGCACGAGACGTCCGTCACCGTCGGTTAAGGTAACGGTCTTCGTCTCCTCGTCTATCACGGGCTCGGTGGGCGTGTGAAGGAGGAACTTCTTAACGAAAGTTTCTTGCAACGCGCTTATTCTGTCGTAAACGACGAAGTACATCGGGTAGCTTTCGTCTTCCGTGAAGATAGTGAGCATTCTGCGTCCGACGTAGCTTGCCTGAGACGACTGATAAGCCGTGGTGATGTCGCCCGCAAGGTAAGCGTAATCGGCGGAGCCGTCGGCGTTAAGCACGTATTCGTGTCCTGTGACCTCTCCCGTATTGTAGGAGGAGTTGTTGAGCCAGGATTCGAGAGTTGACGTCTCGCCGAGGGTGCGCTGACCGCCCGAGTAGAAGCATTTTGCGAGGTTCGTGGAGGTTTCTACGCTGTCGCCGTCAAGCTCGTATTCGGCGGCATCCGGGTTGAATATGAGAAGACTGTTGTGAGATACAGTTGCCTGATGATAATAGCGGAAGTGCGGGGAGCCGTATTTATCGTAAACTCCCGACTCGCCCGAATAAAGACCCTTATAGAAGATCTGGAATGAGCCCGCGTCCGCGTGCTCGTGGTTTGCGGTCGTCTTTTCGCCTATCTTCATAAAGATAGCGGGAGCGTTTTCGTTTTTCCACTCGCTTCTTGCCATCATCTGACCGACGGGGTATGAGTGATACGACACGACGACCTTGCCGCTGTGTATATCCTCGCCCTCCGCGGTGCCCGCCCTGCGGATGTATTCCGTGTTGAGTATAAGGAAGTGGGCAAACGACATATCTATTGACGTGCCCGAGACGTTTGCGAAATTATTCCAAGCCTGAAGAACTCTCGTTCTGAGCCCCTTGTCGCCGTAAAGTGCCGCGATAAGCTCGGCGTCGTTCATCATTCTGGCGGTGGGGCCCTTGGGACGGGAGCCGTCACCCGTGCCGAAGAAGGTTCCGTCGGGGAGCTGGTATTCAAAGAACGAATTGGTTATATTCTGAAGAGTATCGTTGTAGGGGTTTTCTCCCGTTGCCGAGAGAAGGAGCCACGCTGACCAGATGTCGGCGTTGTGTCTGAAGGGGCCGTAGTTGAATATTCCCTGCTGGTAGGTTCCCGACTGATAGTAATAATTTCTCGTTACTATGTAGTCGTTGTATACTCTTGCGCCGACGTAATTGTACCAAGAGGGGTTTTCGTCAAATATGGCAATAGCAACGGAGAGGTAGTCGCGAAGGATCTGATGCTCCGAGCCGTGACCCGAAACGGAGCCCTGTCCGCTCGGCGGATAGCCGACCTCTATCTGCCTGTCGCCCGACTGGCATTTGCCCGAATATTGAGGGTCTACCTCGCTTGCACAAATGTCGGTTACGGCAACCATAAACTGATTCTTGTCTTCCTCGGTCAAAAGGTCGTGGCACCAGTCGTATATCTCGGCGGTGCAATAAATTATGCGTCCGAACTCACGGCATTGGTCACTGCTTATCCATCCGATTTTTATGGTTTTGAGGAAGTTCTTCATCGAAAGGATGGCGTTATAACCGTACTCCGCGTCACCCGTGACGAGGTATGCAAACGCCCTTGCTTCGATTATAGCGAGCCCCTTTTCGTTCATATTGTGGAAGCCTATTCGTCCGCTCGTGTGCTCGTATGCGGGATTGAGAACGCCGTTAAAACTTTCATTCGTAAGAGAGATCAAGCCATCGTAAAGGAGGGCACCCTCTTCGGTTTTGATATACTCGCGTACAAGCTCTAAAAGCTCCTTCGTGACGTTTACTCTTGGATGCTCGCCGGGGGTGGGATAAAGAGCGGGGGCTCCCCACGCCGATTCGGGCATCACGGTAAAATCAAGAGTTACGTAATCGGTGAAGTCGGCGTAAGTAAAGTTTGCGATCTCGCCCTTGAGCGCTTCTATGCGCTTTTGGCGCTCCGCTTCCTTCTCCGCCTCTATTCTGTCCTGCTCTGCCTTAAGCTCCTCCTCGTATTCCGCTCTTGAGAGGGAAACTATGAGCCAAAGATCTGAGGGGACCTCGAATGAGAAATCGTCCGTTATGAAAAGCTCAAACAAATCGTTGCTTCCTCTTTCAAAGGACGTGTTGTCCGCTGCTGCAAACGCGAATTTTCCGTCCCTGAAGGCGAAGCCCCAAACGAGCGAGTTGTTGCTCACGGCGTTTTCACAAGCCTCTTGCAAAACGGAAGAGAGTTCACGGTTGGTGTTTCCGATAAGAATTTCGTACTTACCCTCTTTTTGCACCGCGTCACTTCTCGCGTTTACTCTTTGCCCCGATTTCGAAAGGCTTGAGCGAAGCTTCGTGGCTATTTCGGCATCGAGTTGGTTGTCGTCTGATGAGAAAATGATGGTGTAATCGTTTCCGGGAACGAGTACCGTTTTTTCCTCCGAAACAGTACGTACTGTCAGATCGTCTTTCGCTATGTCCGTCGGCGCCGTTTCAGCGTTTTGCTTTAAAAGCAGCACCGTAAGCAAAACAGCGGCAAAAACGAGAACCGAAAGAAAAGCTCCAAGACGTTTTTTTGCAGTCTTCATAAAGACCTCCTGAATAAATATTTTTTGTGTATATATTATATCATACCGCGCAGTGCTAACGCAATTGGTAAAATAAACAAAATATTTTTTATGCAATTGTAGAAAATAACTATAAATTTGTTTATTTTAACATTTTATTTATTCTAATTTAGTAATTTGTTCGTTTTATTACGAAAAGAGGTACTGTGTAAAAACACAATACCTCTCGTCACTATTCGTCTTTGTCCGAGTGCGGACGGCTCTCGGAATTTAATCGCCCGTATTAAAGCTCAAAAGAATTGCCCGTCGTTATCGTGATACGCTTTATACGGAGAGCGGTTTGAGCCGTCGTGCCCGCGTAGAAGCCGAGTATATCGCTTGTGACAGCGTCGTACATTTCAGCGGGAGTCGTATACGGCGCGGGGAGGGTCATAGCGCACTGACATACCTGCACGCCCTCTTCGTTATAGCCGTAGAGCATACCCGTGTTAAAATCCGCGACGACGCCGAGAGTCTTAAACTCTGCGCCAAACTGTCCTACGCGCGTTTCGCTGCCCGTCACGTTGGAAAGGTAAAGAGTGCCGTCCGTCGTAAGCTTGAAGAGTTGCAGCTCTTTTCTCTTTCCGTCGATTATTGCCGTACGCATTCTTGCCTGGAATGCGACGAAGGGGGTGTCAGCGTCCTTCGCGAAGGTGAGGGAGAAGCTTATCACCTTGTCGCCGCCCGCCGCTTCGGAAAGCGTTCCCGATTTGATTATCTGCGGGTCACCCGAGCCCTTGCTCCAAAGCAGGTATTTTCCGCCCGCGCCGTCGTCAAGGGTTTTGTAAAAGCTGTTTTCGCCCTTGGTCTGGAACGTGAGTCCGCCTGCGTTTGCCGAGCCCATAGAGCCGTCGTCCTTTCCTTCGTAATCGAGGGTGACGTCGTCGGCGTTGTAATCAAGAACGGTAGTGCGCCAGGACGCATAGAGAATGAAGTTTTCCGTGTCGCCGAGGGTGATCTCGGTAATGCGCTCGGTGAGTGCCGCGTCCTTGAACCAGCCGAGGAACTCGGCGTTCTTTTTCATTGGGATGGGAAGAGTGAAGGCGTCGACGCCCTTAGTATAGTACTTGGGAGCGCCCGCGGGAAGAGTGCCGCCGTTAGTTACGTAGTTTATCTTACCCATAGTGGATGGAAGAATTTCTTCCTTGGGTGAATACGGAGCTGCGTTTATTATGACGTTATCTATCTTTAATGACTGTCCGCCCGTGGGATAGATGTACATAGGAAGGTCCATAGCCGAGAGCCAATCCTTATAGTCGTCTATCTCAAATTCGACTCTCGCAAGCTCTTCTCCGTCCTCGGAATAAGCAATAATAGCCTTCGCTTCAAAGTCAATACTTGCGATAACGGTGGTAAAGCTGTCGGAATTAAGCGTTGCTACGGTCGTTTTTCCGCCAAGCTTCACGTTACCCTTCGTATCGGTGGTAAAGAGGGAGATGAAATTCGAGGGGTTCTCGGCGGTAAGAGCCTTGCTTGACGAGCGCACTCTGTACTGAATTGCCATAGGAGTTTCGCCCTCTACCGTAGCAAGTGAGATCATAAACGTAGCGACTGACGTGCTGCCGAGATTTCCGGAGTATTTGAACTGGGGATCCGCAGAGCCTTTGTACCAATAAACGTAAGTATTGCCAAATGGATCCTTCTCCGACCTGAAGACGCATCCCGCTTTTCCCGTTGCGGCGAGATCGATGCCGTCTACGCGCTCGTTCTTATCTGATATTTCAAAGTCGGTTCCTTCAAAGTCCGAGCCAATCACCTTGCCTGCCCATTTTGCGTATACCGTGACCTCGCCCGTCGTGTCGGGGCTTATCTCGGCAATAGCGGTTCCTTTTTCGAAGTTGGGCGTCGTATACCAGCCGAGGAATTCGTCGACGCCCTTTACAACGCCGGGCTCAAGGAGCGTCGCCACGCCTTCCTTGTAAATCCTTTCGGGCTCCGAAACGAATGCGCCGCCGTTTAAGTTGTAGTTGATCTTGGAATATCCGTCGGGAAGAACTATGGGTTTCGGAACGTACTCGCCGGCATAGATCGAGAAGTTATCTATAAGAATAGTTTCGCCTCCACCCATCCACCAGTTAAGTATGGAGGAGAGGGAAGTGAACCAGCCGTCGGTGTTCTCGGCATCAAGTCCGCTCGCCGCGGGAGCTGTAATGCTCATCTGAGCGAGCACGCCACCCTCTTTGTCGTAGCCCGTGAGAGTTTTTTCGTTGAAATCGAACGTAACCGCAAGGGTCTGGAAGGATTTCGTCAGGGTCATAACGCCGATCTTTCCGCCGAGGCTGACGCTGCCGCCCGTTGAAACGGAGAAGTAGGGGATCGTGTCGGAAGAGCCCTTCTGTCCGCGGATTCGGCAGGTGGAAGAAAGGACGTCAGCGTCCGTTCTCGCAAGGTCTATCGTAAGGGTGAATACCTTTTCGCCGTAGAGGAAGGACGAGGGGGATTTGCCTGCGTCTATCTGCTGGTCCGTCAAACCTTTTACGACTTGCAGATAGGTGTTATTCGTTTTTTCATCGGTAACGGTTCTGAATACCGTACCCTCTTTTCCGTTATAGTGAATGCCGTTTTCCGACGCGTGGGTCGTGTCCTCGATAACGATAGATTCGTAATCCTCTTCAAAGGCAACGCCCTTAAATTTGGCGTAGACGTTTATCTTGCCCTTGTCGGTACCGATAAGCTCGGTAACGCGTGTTTCTTCCTCGTAATACGGAGAGGTGTACCAGCCGACGAATCTGTCCGAGCCGTTTACTATATTGTCAGGAAGCGTGACGGGAACGCCTATCTCGTAAACGAGGGGCGCGTCGTCGGGAACTATGCCGCCGAAGGTGTTGTATACTATACGTCCGCCGTTAGAGGGAGCGATGTCCTTGCCGGGAGAGATGAGGACGTCACCTGCGGGAGCGTAGAAGGTTATCATTCCGCCGCTCTCGGAGGAAACGGCGTGAGCCACGCTTACGCCGTCAACGGAAACGTTCCACGTTCCCGTGAACATTCCCATAACGATGAAGCGGTGAAGCCCCCTGCCTTCGGTGGTGAGTTCTATCTCGGAAGAGTTGTTCTCTCCGTCGCCCTCGGCAAAGAGGAGCACGTTTTTGTCTATGAGAGCGCCTCTTGCATTCTCCGTATCTGCAACCAGAAGCTCGGGCTCAAGCATAAGCTCGCTGTCTGCGTCTGTGACGTACATAAAGTTAAGAAGATGGTGCGTAAGCGCCTCCGAAGTGGGAGAAATCTCAACACGCCCCCACTCTGAGCCGTCTCTTCCGTTGAGCGTAGCGCACTGACGACCGTTTATCGCATAGGTCATTCCCTCACCGCCGACGGCGGTTATACTCTCACCGCCGAGCAGAGATTTAAGAACGAGTCTGCCTCCGCTTTGGGTGGAGATAACGGTTCCGTTTTCTTCATCTGTTTCGGGCTCGTTTTTCGTGTGAAGGAGGAACGTCTTTTTGAAATCCTCGCCTGCGGACGTGATCTTATCGTAAACTATAAAGTACATCGGAGCGTCGGGGTTGCCCGTGTAAAGGGTTAGCATCTGTCTTCCGACGTAGGAGACCGTATGCGCTTCGTACGCTGCCGTGATGTCACCGCCGAGGTATGCGTAGTCGGTCGAGCCGTCGCTATTGTACGCCCATTCCGCGCCGAGGACCGTACCCGTGTCGTAATTTGAAGTCAGCCAGGTCTCAAGATTGTTAGCTTCGGAGAGCTTTCTCTGACCGCCCGAGTAGAAGTAAGCCGAAGGGACGGAGGGGTCGTCTCCTGTAAATGCGGGATTGGAGATAAGAAGTCCGTTGTGTGCTACGGTCTGCGTGTGGTAATACGTCCAGTGTGTCGAGCCGTATTTATCGTAGCTGCCCGTGTCACCCGTGTAAAGACCCTTGTAGAAGATCTGGAAGGTTCCCGCGTCCGCGTGCTCGTGGTTTGCCGTCGTACGCTCGCCGAGCTTCATAAAGGTTGCCGCCGCGTTTTCGTCATTCCAGGCAGAGCGGACCGTCATCTGACCGAGCGGCGAGCCGAGGTAAACGACGGGGTCGGTCTCGGAGAAGCGGTCGACGGGCTCTTCTATCTCTTTCTTTTCGTGATACGACGTGCTGAGTATCAGCATATGCGCAAACGAGAAGCTTACGGTATATCCCGAATAGCCCGAGAAGCCCGAGGTGAATTTGAACGCCTGAGATCTCAGCGGCTCGTCACCGTAAAGAGCGGACGAGATAACGGCGTGATGCCAGAAGTTGGTTCCGCTTGAAAGCCTTCCGCCGTCACCCGTTCCGAAGAACGAGCCGTTGGGTGTTTCGTTGGCGAAGAACGAGCGCGTTACCCTTGCAAAATCAGAGCTGTAAGGTATCTCACCCGTTGCCGAAAGGAGCAGCCAGGCTGACCAAAGGTCCGCGTCGAATCTGTGGGGCGCGTAGACGTTCATACCCTGAGGATACGTGCCCGAGGTGAAGTAATAATCCCTGAAGGGGACGAAATAATTGTATACAAGACCGCCGACCCATTCGTACCAAGTGGGGTCCTCGTCGAATATGGCAATGGCGATGGAAAGATAGTCGCGAAGCACCTGATGCTCAGAGCCGTGTCCCGAAACGCAGCCCTGGAGTCTCGGGGGGAATCCAACCTCCATCTGGTTTCCGAAATCGGTGTTCTGGTTGCGCGAGGAGCCGATGTCGGCGCACGCCATAATAAACTGCGCCTTGTCGTCTTCCGTAAGAAGACCGTAGCACCAGTCGTATACCTCCGCCGTGCAGTACATAATGCGTCCGAACTCACGGCATTGGTCGCTGTGGATGTGCTGTATATCAACGGTAGTGAGGAAGTTTTTCATAGCGTAGATCGCTTCGTACGCGTAAAGCTCGTCACCCGTGAGGAGGTAGGCAAACGCCTTTGCCTCGATTTTTCCGAGTCCTTGCTCGTCCATATTATGAACGCCTATCCTGCCCGTGGTATGCTCCGTTGCCGCGGGAAGGATTCCGTCGTACTCTTCGTTTGCCATCTTCCAGAATTCGGCGACGGTGTACTTGGCTTCCTCGGTTTTCATATATTCGAGGATTTTCGGTATCATATAGGCGGTGACGTTGATTCTCGGGTGCTCGCCCGAATTCGGGTATACCGCGGGCTTGCCGTAGCTGCTGCCCGCCATAGAGGTGCTCGGAGCATCTCCGAAATCCGCGTATTCAAACTCGGTGATAAGCACCTTGAGCTCTTCTATGCGTTTAAGACGCTCAAGCTCCTTTTCCGCCTCTATTCGGTCCTGTTCCTCTTTAAGCTCCGCGTCGTATTCGGCGCGGCTCAGGGTGAATATCTTTTGGATACCCGACGGCACGGAGAAGCCGTCGTCGCGGGCGTAAGCCAAAAAGTCGTCGATGCCTCTTTCAAAAGCCTCGGGAGAGTTTGCAAGGTAGGCGAGCTTGCCGTCCTTTTCCGCCACGACCCAAATGAGCTCGCCGTTCGTTTCGACAGCCTTTATCGCTTCGTTTAACTCTTCCGAGAAGGCTCTGTCAGTTATACCGAGAAGTATCTCGTGCTCCGTTTCTTTCGTGCTTGAGTCGGCGCGGTAACGGACTCTGACGCCGTACTTCTTCCGCAAAGTGCTTTCAAGCTCTTTGGCAAAATCGTTGTCGCTCTGCATTCCGTCGTCGGTGGAGAAGATTATCACGTAATCGCTCGCACCGTCCTTGACGATATCCGTCGCAGCGACCTCGTCCTCGGACAAAAGACGCACGGAACCGTGGTCGGTTTTTTCTCCGTTTTCGTTCTCAAACGTGAATATAAAAGAGATGAGTGCCGTAAATAACAGAAGCACCGTGAGCGTAAGAATGCCTCTTTTGATTCTTGCGTTGACCATAACGTTCTCTCTTTCTTGATTTTTTTGCTTGCTTCTATCTCGTTCGTAATTTTTATTTAAAATTACTTTGTATCTATATTTTACCATACCGTAACGATTTTTTCAATACGAAATCAGTTATTTTAAATTAAAAACAGAAATATTGCATTAAAATTCAGTTAATAAAAGATAAAAGCCCGACGCGGCAAACGCGCGTCGGGCAGTAAAGCGTTATCTGTTTTTATGCTGTGGGTTCTTCGGTCGGGATGCCTGCTTTAAAAATTATATCGTCTATTGCGAGCTCTGCACCGACGTTGTTCGCGTTCGGAGCGTACCACACGAAGTTGTATTTCTCAAGAGTTCCGAGCCATTCAAGCATCGTTTCGCAATCGGATGCCGAGGGGACGCTGACCGTCATCTCGCAAAGCGTGCCGTCCTCCGTCTGCATTACGCTGCCGTCGGCGTTGTGGGCGCGAAGCGTTGCGGTAGCGAAATCAAAGGAGAAGGTAAAGGTCGTGAGCTCTTCCGTGATGCTTCCGATCTTGATTCCGCCCGCGGCGGAGAAGAGGTAAACGTTGCCCTCTTTATCCGTTTCGAAGAGGCGGAAATTGTCGCTGCCCGAGACTCTTATCATAAACTGCGTTGCTATAGTGGGGCTTTCGCCGTGCTTTGCCATTTTCACGGAGAAGGTGAAGGACGTTTTATCACCGAGGAAGCTGTAAAGCGCGCCGTTCTTCTGGAACTGAGGGTCGTTTTCGCCTTTAGACCAGACGAGGTACGTGTTATCGCCGTCATTTACGGTTTTGAAAGAGGCACCCGCCTTTTTGTTTACCTGATAGATGATGCTGTTTTTCGTTGTGTTGAGCGACGGGCTGTCTTCACCCGTCGGGTTTGAAGCGTCGAGCACGGTGCTCTCAAAATCCTCGGAGAAATAAGGGAAGTCGGGATCGAGGGCACCGCAGACCGCGCAGACACCGTTTGATGAATAGCTGTGCGGAAGAGGCGCGCCTTCGGTGCTGCCGCATACCGAGCAGGTCTTGGGCTGGGTGCAGGTGGCGTCCGTCCATTCGTGTTCGCAGTCGGGCACCTCCGACCCGATCTCTCCTGCCGCGGGAACGCCTGCGGCAAGGGTGAGGTTGTCAAACTTCATATAACCGTCGGCGCCGCCTGCGCTTGCCGCATACCACACGAAGTTATAGTTTGAAAGTGTGCCGAGCCACTCGAGAAGCGTCGTGCACTCGGACGCCTTGGGAACCGTGAACGTAGTGCTGATGGGGTTGCCTTCTTCATCCGTGATAAGGTTGCCCGCAGGGTCGTAAGCAAACGCCTTTCCCGTTCTGAAGTCAAGAGAAACCGTGAACTTCGTAAGCACGTCGGTGACCTGACCTATCTTCTTGCCGCTTGCGGAAGCGCCGAGATAAACGCTGCCGTCAGCCTTGGTTGAGAAGAGGGTGAAATTGTTCGAACCCGTAACTCTGATATAAAGTGCCGTTGCAAAGAAGGGCTGATCTTCATACGTCGCCATATCGACCGAGAAGGTCATAGACGTTTCTTTACCGAGGAAGTCGTAAAGCGCGCCGCTTTTGACGTGCTGAGGATCGGCAGTGCCCTTTTTCCATACGAGGTAGGTGTTACCGCCCGCGTCCTTTTCGGTCATAACGGAGGCACCGTCCTTTTTGGACGAGATGTAATGGACTTCGTTAAGCGTGATCTTCTCGGTTCCCTCGGGAACTTCTACGTCCTCGAAGGTTTCCACGTACTTGGGAAGCCATTTTGCGTAGACGACCACGGGACCCGTAGTGCCTGCGGGGATGGCGTCGATCTTCTCCGTGTAAAGAGCGTCAAGATACCAGCCTGCAAACTTGCCCGTCGCGGAATCCGAGAGGATGGGAAGATCCGAGCCCTTTTCGGTGTCGTATTCCTTGGGTGCATCCTCGGGAAGGCTTGCGGAGCCGAGATTCTTGTAATAAATATTCGTCGAGTCAGGGTCCATAACTTCAATGATATACGGTCCTGAGATGACGGCAACGTCGTCTATTCTTATTGCGGAAACGACGTCTTTAGCCGTGCTGTCCTGCCAGGAGAAGGCGTAGGCGGTGTAAGAGATGAAGTCAACGAGGTCCTTCGCCTCGGAGGCGGAGGGCTTCGATATAGCCATCGTGAGATTTTCGCCCGTGTCGGGGTTCTTTGCTACGGAGCCGTCCGCGTTATAGGCGGTCATCGTGGCGTTAAGGAAGTCAACGGTGATTATAAGGTCGGTAAACTCGCTCGAAAGCGTGCCGATCTTGAGATTTGACTTGCCGCCGAGAAGTATATCGCCGTTCGTATTAGTCGTGAATACGGGGAAGCTCTTGGAGGAGACCTGTTGGACTCTGAAGGTGGTTGCCGAGGGCGTCATACCCTCTTCAAGCGCGAGGCTTACCTTGTACGTAACGGATTTTTCCGCACCGATGTAGTTGTTAAGACAGCCGTGAACGCGCAGGATGGGGTCGGCAGAGCCCGGTGTCCAGACGAGGTAGGTGTTCTCACCGTCCTTGACGGTCTTGAAGCCTGCACCCGTTTTTTTGTTTATCTCGTAGCTGAAGCCGTTGATAGCTTGGTTCTTTTTGTCTGTTTCTGCATCGGGACAGTAGATGTCAAAGCCTTCAAACTCCTCACCCTCGTAGTTCTCCTTCATCTCCATACGCCATCTTGCGTAGACGTTGAACTGAGAGGTAAGACCTGCGGGGACGGAGAAGATCTGCTTCGTGAAGTTCTCGTCGCTGTACCAGCCGAGGAATTCGTGTTCTGAAGAAGAGATGCAACTCTCGGGAAGAGCTGTTCCGTTTTCCGCATCGTAGTAATAAGGAGCGCCGACAGGGAGCCTTGCTCCGCCGAGATTATGATAAATTATTGCGTTAGGTGCGGATTCGTCGGGAATGACGGCATTCTTCGGAAGACCGCCCGTTACTTTGATGTTATCGATTCTGAGCGCGTGGTCGGAAGAGCTTTGCGTTCCCGTATACCAGTCGAAGATGTAGAATAGACCTTCCAAATAATCCTGAACCGTTACTTCATCGGGGTTCGGGAATTCCTCTCTGAACGCTTTGGGAAGCTTAAGAGCCATCTTGGAAATAATATTTCCCTCCGTGTCAAACGCATATATCAGTTCGGCAGAGAAGTCGACGCTGAACGTGAAGGTTTGGAATTCCTTCGTCAAAACTGCTATAGTATTTGCCGCGCTGCCTCCGAGGTTGATATTTCCGGAAGACGTAACGCTGAAAACGGGAACGGTTTTGTTAGAACTTACGCCGCCGGAGTTAGCTCCGCGGTTACCTCTTAAACGGAAAGCCGAGGATATCGGCGGTGCGTCACCGTCAAGTGCTATGTCAAGTCGGAATGTGACTGTCTTCTTGTCGGCAAGGAATCCTAACATAGAGCCTGACAGGTCAAACTGGGGATCTTTTTCTCCGCACTGCCAAAGCAGGTACGTGTTGCCCGTAGCTTCATCGGTGACGGTGCTGTATTTTGCACCGGTCTTTCCGTTTGCCGCATAAGTGAATCCGTTTATTGTCTTCGTTGCGTTAGGCACGTTTATCGTAGAATTTTCGTAATCCTCTACGTACGAGCGATACCACTTGGCAAATACTTTAAAGGTTCCTCTTGTTCCGACGGGAATGGTGTAGAGTCTTTCAGAGGAGATTTCGTCTGCGTACCAGCCCGCAAATTCCATATCGGGCGTGCTCGCAAGCTCGGGGAGAACGTACTCAACGTCGTGAGTGTAGAAGTGAATGACGTCGTCGGGAAGAATACCGCCGTTCATCGTGAACTTGATGTCGTCGGAATTGGCGGGTCTTACGTCGCGTCCGGGCTCAAGTCTTACGTTTCCTGCAGGAGCTCTGAAGGTGATGAGTCCCGAATCGCCCGAGGTGTGCGCGTGAGCTACCACGACGTCGTCAACGTATACCGTCCAAGAGCCCTCGGACATACCCGAAACGTAGTATTCTCTGAGCCCCTTGCCGTCTGTGGTAAATTCCATAACGGCGCGGTTTTTGGATTCGGTCTTGCTGAAGACGGTGATAACGTCCTCAAGGCTCATACCGATCACCATATCGTTTTCAAATTTCACGGGAGTCAGGGTGTTTTCGTTACCTGCGTCGGTGACGTAGATAACGTTGAGGAGGTGGTCCTCAAGCTTGCCCATATTGTCGATCTGGATCCTTCCCCAAAGGTCGTTGTCGGGAAGGAAGTCCTCGTCGCCCTTGTCCGCACCCGTTCCGCCTGCCGCCTCGGCAATGTTGCATTTTCTGCCGGGGATGGAAATACCGAGCTCTTCGTTTTCGTAGCCGTTTATCCAATAAGTGCCGTATTCCTCGCCGCCGTAGGTGCGTATCACCGCGTCGTCGGTAAGGGTAGTGAGAACTATCTTTCCGTCCTCTTGCTCGAAGTAAGCCGTGTTGCCGTCAACGACGGGCTCCTCCGCAACGTGAAGGAGGAAGGATTTCTGGAACGATGCGTCCTTCGATTTCATATAGTCGTAGACCACGAAGAACATCGGGAATTCTTCATTTCCCGTGTATATCGTAAGCATACGTCTTTCTATTGTTTCGACGGTCGCGGTGTTGTATGCGGTCGAAATATCACCCGCAAGATATGCGTACTTAACGGTACCGTTTATATCCTGATACTGATCGTGACCCGTGACGGTACCCATATCGCATTTTTCACCGAATTCCCAATCGTAGGGATCGGCGGGGCCCGTGGGAATTCTCTGGCTGCCCGAATAGAAATACGTTTCGCGGTTTGCAACGCAAGGTGCACCCGCGCGCTCACCCCAGACTATCTCGTTGCTGACTAAAGCGGGATTGTATACGAGAAGACCGTTGTGCGCGATGGTTGCCTGCGCCCACTTGTCGTGCGAGGATGTGCCGTAGCCCGCGCTCTTGCCGTAAACGCTCGACTCGGAGGTGAAGCAGCCTTTATAATAAATTTGGAACGTTCCTGCATCCTGATGGTCGTGGTTCGTTCCCGAAACCTCGCCGACCTTCATATAAACCGCCGCGGCATCCGTGTCCCAGCTGTCGCGCACCGTCATAAGACCCATAGGAGAGCCGTAGTACCAGATGAGGTCAAGTCCTTCGCTCTTTTTACCGTCTATCTCGCTCTCGATTCCGTTAGCGCGGAAAATAAGGGAGGTAGTGGGAGTGATGAAGTTGGAGTTGTAAATATCGTACTTCGTGTAGTTGTTCGTAAGTATTCTCGCGTTCTTCTGTATCATCTCGGACGGGAAGAGCGCCTGAGCGATATAAATCATCGAAGTGAGAGCGTCGGCGTGTCCGACTCTGCTTGCTGTGCCGTCACCGCTTTGGAATACGTTTCCGTTAGGAAGACGCAGACCCATAAGACCGTAAACGAAGTCCTCAAGTCCCGGGTCGTAGGGCATCTCGCCCGACATAACGTAAACGAGCCAGGCGGAGTAGATCTGCGCGTAGCCCTTACCCCAAATGTAGGTGTTCGTTCCCTGAGTGTTCATTCCCGCTTTGTAGAAGACGTTGTTCGCGGGGACGTACTCCTCGTAGAAGCGTCCGCCGATGAGATTCCACCAGTCGGGGTACTCGTCGAATATTGCAATAGCGAATGCAACGTAGTCGCGGTGGAGCGCAACGTTCGTTCCGTGTCCTGCTATGGCGTTCTGACCTGTGGGCGGGAAGCCTATGGTCATTTTGTCGCCCGAACCGCAGACGCAGTCCTCGCAGTAGAATTTCTGAACGCCTCTTACGAACTGCTCCTTGTCAAGGTCGGTCATAAGGTCGTGGCACCAGTCGTAGACCTCGCCCGTTACCATCATCGAATATCCGTAGATACGGAATATATCCGACGCGATGTCGTGAGAGATCTCAAGGGTGAGCATATGGTTCTTTGCCGCGTATATCGCCTGATAACCGTAAAGCTCGTCACCCGTAAGAAGGTAGGCAAGCGCCTTCGCTTCGATTACGGCAAGCTCGTTTTTCCAAGGAGCTGCGCCCGCACTTACCCAGTTGTACGTTTTTCCGAGAGAAGAAACGGGCTCAAGAATACCGTCGCAGTCGGTGTTTGCGGTATTCCAGAAATCATCGGCGAGCTGTGCGTAGTAAGGGTCGTCGAGTATCCTTTGAATGTCGGGAAGCATATCGGCTGTCAGGTTGAGTCTGGGGTGCTGTCCTACTGCGGGGTAGGTATAGGGCGGGTCGTAAAGCCCGTCGGGCATAGGATCTCTGTCGCCGAAGAGCGCGGTGTCAAACGCCGCGATCTTATCTCTCAGCTCCCTGAGCTTCTCCTCTCTTTCGGCAGCCTCCTTGTCGGCGATCTCCTGGTCGTATTCCTCTCGGGTCATAACAAAGGTAACGTAAAGACCCTCTGTAACGCTGAAACTCTCATCTCCGAGAAGATCGAAGAGCGCTTCGGAAGCTTTTTCGTACGCCTCGTTCGAGTTAGCGATGCACGCAAGCTTGCCGTTCGATTCAGCAATGATGAAAACGAGGTTTTCGTTTTTCGTAAGACGGGCGATTTCTTTTGCAATGACAGCGGAAAACTCTCTGTTCGTCGCGCCAATCAGGATCTCGCAGTCGCTTTCATTCGTGGATTCGTCGGGGCGGTAGCGCACGGTAACTCCGTAATTGCGTCTTATCTGCGTGGAGATATCCTTCGCAATATCGGCGTCCGCCTGAAATGCGTCGGAGGCGGAGAAAATTACGGTGTAATCGCTTTTTCCGTCCTTGACGATGTCAACGGTCTTTTCCCCGTCCTCTGCCGTAAGGACGGCTGAGGGCGCGTCGCTGACTTTTTCCGCTTTGCCTCCAGACTCTGCGCCGACGGTGACGCAGAGCGTAAAAACAAGCAGCAGAAGAAGCGATGCGACCGTGATTTTTTTTACTTTCTTTGCAGTCATTGTTTTATCCTCTTTCATTTTTTATTTTCTTAACAAACCTAATTCCGCTTTATTTACGTAATTCACACATTCAAAGTAAGAATTTGAACAAATGAACATTCGTAAAACTTGCGGTAACTAATTATAACACATTTTATTAAAAAAAGTAAATCTAAAATATTAAAAACGGGGTAAAATCTCCCATATGCACAAAAAACGCGGGAATAAAATGTGCAAAATGACGAAGGCTGTTTTCAGAAAGCTGCCGATCGCTTTCAAATAAAAACAAAGTCGGAATTTGCAAAAAAATGCGCAATAATTTTCAAATCACAGCTTGAATGTCCCCACCCGTGTTAAATTTTACGGACGAAAACGCGATTTTTGACGGTTTTAAAGAGCGTTTTCCTTCGCTTTGACCGAAAAGAGGTCTTTTCCTTGATCTTCGGCGTTTAAAGGGATTTTTTAATTTGCTTGACAAATCGGAGTGTTCGTGGTATTATAGAATTATAAATTCAGCTAATTCATTACTTGCGCGTGTACGTGAGATCGGAGGGTGTGTATGAACGCCGAAAAGCGAAATATATGGATCGCTATTGAAAATATAATTGACTTTTTCGTGAATATTCTCTCTATTTTCGTGGGATATTTGTTTGCCATTATGATCTACGACGGCAACGTTATCAAGATTTCCGCGGTGCCTGTAATTATAGTTATCGCGGCGGTTCTTTTCGTTGCGTCGTTCTTTTATCAGGCGTTTAATTTATACGCCCGCGTTCCGGGCGTCAAGCCGTACAGAATGCTTTTTGATATTTTGAAGGCAAACGCGGTTTACTTCGGCATCCTCGTCATTCTTGCGGCGCTGTTTGCGGCGGGTTACGTTAAGCTGTTTATCGTTCACTGGATACTTATATCCGCGTTTATAAGCACGGTCATACTGATGTACAAAAAGCGCGCTATAATAAAAGCGGTTATAGAAATGCGAAAAAAGCAGGAAAACGTAAGGACGGCTATAATTATCGGCGACAACATCCTCACCGCGAGCGATTACGTGAAGGCTGTTTTTAAAAACCGCGAATCGGGTATCAAGATCATAGGCTGCGTCGGAAGAAAAATGACCGAAGAGGTGGGCTGTCAGAAGCTTGGAGATTTCGAGGACCTTGAGCGCATACTTGACGAATATAAGCCGAGCGAGGCGGTTTTCGCGATAGATTCTTACGATAAGAAGCATCTTATCAAGCTCGTCAACCTTTGTGACGACAGATGTATCAAGGTGTTCTTCCTTCCCGTTATATACGGCTTCTTTAAAAATCCGAGGCAGATAGAGCAGGTCGGCTCTATGCCCGTTATAAATATCCACAGCACGCCGCTTGACAACAAAGCAAACGCTATGGTCAAGCGCGCGGTCGATATTTTAGGCTCACTCGCTCTCATAATAATTACCTCTCCGATTATGCTCGTTGCCGTCATCGGCGTAAAGCTTTCTTCTCCGGGACCCATACTGTTCAAGCAGAAGAGGGTCGGAATGCTCGGTAAGGATTTTTATATGTACAAATTCCGCTCTATGCGTGTAAACGACGAGTCAACGACCGCGTGGTCTACCGATTACGACCCGAGAAAGACCAAATTCGGCAACTTTATGAGAAAGACTTCGATAGACGAGCTGCCTCAGCTCTTCAACGTCCTCCTCGGAAGTATGTCGCTCGTCGGTCCGCGCCCCGAGATACCGCATTTCGTTGAGCATTTTAAGGAGATAATCCCGCTTTATATGGTCAAGCATTACGTAAAGCCGGGAATGACGGGGCTCGCTCAGATAAAGGGACTTCGCGGAGATACTTCTGTTGAGGACAGAATACACGAGGATATAGAATATATCGAAAACTGGTCGCTGGCTCTTGATATTGCTATTCTGTTCAAAACTCCGTTTAAAGCTATAAATATGAATGAAAAATACGGAAGTGACGCGCAAAAGCAGCCGCTTCCAAACGGAAAAAAACGCATTCTTTACGTCGCTTCAACCGTGTCGCATATCAACAATTTCCACCGTGATTATATCGCCGCCCTCAGAAACGAGGGGAACGAGGTTTCGGTTTTGGCAAGGGGCGAGGGGGCTGATTTCGACGTTCCGTTTGAGAAGAAATTCTTCTCGAAAAACAACACCAAGGCGCGCAAGATGATCAAGAAAATAGTTGCCGACGGTGCCTTTGACGTTATACTTCTTAACACGACCCTCGCCGCATTTCACGTGAGGTGGGCTCTTCCCAAAAAGAACCGCCCCCGTGTCGTGAATTTCGTGCACGGATACCTGTTTTCGGGCGACGTTGGCTTCCCGAAGTCAACGATGCTCCTGACCCTTGAAAGGCTCGTATCCAACAAGACCGACGAGGTCATAGTTATGAATAAGCAGGACTTGCGCCTCGCAGAGCGGCATCATCTTGCTCCGAGCGTTCGTTTCGTCAGAGGAATGGGCGTTTCTCTGCGCGAAGAGGTTCACACGCCCGAAGAGATCAGGGAAGAAATAGGCGCACAGGATAAGTTCCTTATGTGCTTCGTCGGAGAGCTTTCGGGAAGAAAAAACCAGGAATTCCTTATAAGGTGTATGCCTAAAGTAAAGGAGAAAATAGAAAACGCCGCACTCGTTCTCGTTGGCGACGGCGACGAGAGGGAGAGGCTTGAGAGCCTCGTATCGCAGCTCGGACTTTCCGATTCGGTCATCTTCGCGGGCAGAAGAAGCGATGCGCTTGATTTTATGCGCGCGTGCGACGTTTACGTGAGTGCCAGCAAAATCGAAGGCTTGCCGTTCAATATAGTCGAAGCTCTCGGATGTGAACGCCCCGTCGTCGCTTGCAACGTAAAAGGACACAGCGACGTTTTGGACGGCGTGGGACTTCTTTACGACGGCGGTGACGAGAAGCAGTTCGTGAACTGCGTTTCCACCGTGCAGAGGGGAGAATTTGAGGTTCAGCCCTTGGCGCTTCTCGAACGGTACGAATATTATTCCAAGGAGCAGGTGTTCGAAGAAACGCTCGGAGCGGTAAAGGAGGCTATGATCTTGTGATGAACGGCGAGAATCAAAAACGCTCAGCTTTAGAAAAAATCAAGGAAAAACTCGACACGGGTGCCCTCCAAAGCTTTTTTATGGGCAAATGGTTTCCAATAGTCGCCGCGGCGCTTATCCTCTTTGGACATACGTTCGGGATCGAGGTGTACCTTTGCTTCGTTTATATGCTTCTGATCACGCTCGGTGTGATCGTTTGCGATTCGGTAAGGCCCATCATCATCGCT
This sequence comes from Clostridia bacterium, assembly GCA_017503105.1. Classification (GTDB taxonomy): domain Bacteria; phylum Bacillota; class Clostridia; order Oscillospirales; family CAG-272; genus UBA1740. Next base: position 11,382 of record JAFVTS010000005.1, on the reverse strand, counting down.
CTTTGCGCCTTTACCTATCAGGTCTCTATGCAAAATACCCCGGGCGGACCCGTCTGGTCGGATGCATATACGAGCGGGGTAAGCCCTTACTTCATAGCTTTGATCTCCGCTATGATAGTAGCCGATCTTATCTACATCATAATTAAATTCAAGGTCTTCTCGGGGCTTTCGTTCTCGAAAACACCGCTTTTGCTCTCTATGTCTATCCTTGGCGCGGCATTCCTCCTAAACGGAGCTTTTTCCGCTCATTGGGAGTTTGCAGATCTCTTATACGGCGCGCTTCAGGCGTTTTTGTTCCCGTTCATTTTCCTTCTGTTTTACAAGGGACTTAAGAATGAAAAGGATATGGAAGAGCTTGGGCTTTACGTGTCTTACGTTGCCGCAGTGATGGGCGTGATACTCGCTCTTGAGATGGCATATCTGTATTGCTTCGGTGGCGGATATTTTCCTACCATTTTTAACTCTGACGGCTCGGTTATTAAAGAGAGGATACATCTCGGGTGGGCTACTTGGAATCCCGCGGGCGCGTGTATGTCCATACTTATCCCCGCTATTTTCTACGGAGTGATGAAGGGAAGGCACCCCGTGCTTTATTTTGGCGCGGCAACGCTGACCTATGTGGCGGCGCTCCTTACGCTTTCCAGAAACGCTATGATCTTTGCCACGTTGGCTTACTTCGGCTCCGTTTTGATCGCGTGCTTCTTCGCGGAGAAAACTCGCAGAACGATTTTCAGAGTGTGCGTTTTCCTCGGCATCCTGGGGGCGGCGTTCTTTGTAATAGTGTTCTTCGGCGAAATAAAAGTCCTGGCAAAAGACGTGTTTGACAGAGGCTTTTCCGACAACGGCAGATTCGGCGTTTGGGCGGTAGCCGTAAACAATTTCAAATCCGCTCCCGTATTCGGAACGGGATTCTACCACTTTACCGCGCCGATCTTGCATAATCTTTCGCCCGCCATACCTCTTATGGCTCATCAGACGTTTTTGCAGCTCTTGAGTTCAATGGGCGTCGTCGGACTTGGGGCGTATCTGTATTACAGATTCGACACGCTTGAAATGTTCGTGAAAAAGCCGACGCTTTTGAAAACGATGCTCGGGCTTTCAGCCCTCACCCTCTTACTCGGGAGCCTTCTTGACAATTTCATATTCATTATATTCCCCACGTTCTTTTACGGGGTCGTTCTTGCCGTTTCCGCTATTATATTTGAAAGGCAGAACGAAGACGAGCGCTCTTCGATGGGCGCGTCAAAGAAGAGCAAAAATAAGAAAGCCTCGAATAAGCGCGGAAAGTCGGGCAAGTAAGCCCGGCCTCGGTAAATTCCGACGTTTTTCCAAAGCCCGCATTGTAAAGTCCGCGCTTGACTTTGCCAAGCCGCGGCTCAACGGGGTCGTTGATTCTTCTTTGTACTCGCTCGTAATTTTCAACCCGAAGCGCTCGGGATAACGTTTTGTTCCTAATATAAAAATAAAAAGACCTCTTGCAGCAGATATTTCCGTTCTACTGCAAGAGGCCTTTTTATTAAACGTCCGTGTCAGAGCCTCGGCACACGGCGCCTCTTTTATACCGAGTACGTTTTTTGACGAAAGTCTGTACGAGACTATGATCCTCTCATTATGTTTTTGTTACGTCATCAGCCGGGGGCGAGCTTACGAAGTTTCTATCATTTCACGGTAAGCCCTGGGGGATAAAAGAAAGAAGCGTTTAAAAACTCTGTTGAAGCCCGAAACCTCACCGTAACCGACGCGGTTTGAGATTTCGGAAACGGAGAGATCCGTTTTCCTTAAAAGATACTCGGCGTATGCCATTCGAGACCTGATTATAAAAGACTTTGGACTTATTCCGCAGTGCAGCTTGAAAATACGCCTGAAATTCGATACGCTCATAGAGTACCTTTTTGCAAGAGCCTCCTCGGAGAGAAGTTCGGGGGAATCGAGGTGCTCGGCAATAAAATCTATAACCTCTGTTAAGCGGTGCTCACTTGCATTATTATTGCTATACGTGAGAGGTTCTCCTTCATACCTTGCCGCAAGGGTGAGAAAATTGCCTACTGCAAGGGCTTGGGAAATATTCGTATATTCATCCGAAATATCGGCACATTCGCTGAGTATGTCTATGGCGTTTGCGATATTTCCAAGCTCCTCTCTCGTAAATACGCCGCCAAGTGCTTGTGCTTTTTGAATGATAGGGAGGATCTCCGCAGGATTGATGCCTGCCCCTGAAAGAAGCTTTACTCCGTCGAATAATATCCATTTCCAAGAGCGTCGCACACCCTCGTCCGTGTTTGGGCGATGCGGTATTTTAGGAGGCACGATTTGAATACACCCGGGACTGTAGCGGTAGATGCGGTCGGCAATGTAGCACTCTCCCTCACCTTCGGTGCAAATGCCTATTTCAAACCTGTTGTGGTAGTGAAGAGTTTTTATGACCGACTCGCCTGCACCCAAACTGTTTCTTTTCACAGTAAAAGCTTTTTCTTTTTGAGAGTCAGCAAAGAAGGTAGGCATTTCCCATTCTCTTATCGTATATTTCATATTTGATCCCCCTGATTGTTTTTGCCATAATAATTTTACAACATTTTTTGGAAAAAAGCAATAGATAATTAGCGAAACGTCCAAGTCGTTAGCGAAAAAACATAACGCTCAACAGCAAAAAAGTGTTATAATGGAAAAAAAGATAAATAAAAAGTAACGTTTGCTAAATCCACCGGCACGGAAATATGATATAATTATTTTAATGAAATTTATAACAAAGGAGATCACAATGAAAAAGAAAATTCTTTCGCTCTTGCTGACGCTTGTTCTCGTCTTTTCGACGGTGGTAACTACGGTCAGCGCGGTTGTTGAAAGCGGTGATTCGCTTGAAGCTTCAAGCACCGAGAACGTTGCCGCGGCTTCATCTGTAAGCACAAGTCTTGGAAGCATCAAAACGAAGGCGGAGCTTCAAAGCCTTGGTGTATCGGTGAAGGACGTGGGTGTGCAAAAGCCGTCCGTGGGCTATTCCGACGGTATAGTATTTCCCGCTGATAATCCTGCGGGAGATTATTACACGATCCAAAAGGCTACGAATACCAATGAGTTTTACGTGCGCTATAACGACTTGAGTAAGTCGTCCGCAATTGATAAAATTTCCGCTGCCCGCGGTCAGTCGTTTGTTGTGGAAGGCAAGTTCAAGGCTGAAAGCGAGCTTGACGATTACGGAAAGTCTATTGACCTTGTGTATCTGTATACTTACTTTTCGGTAAATGCCTCCGGAGCGCTTGCGGCGCATTACATAACGCTTGTACAGCTTGCTCCGACGGGTGGGCTTGTTTCGAACGGTGAGGTTATTGGAAAATTAAATGATAATGATTTCACGCACGTTGCCGTATACGTAACCCCGAAAACCAACTCCTACGACGTATACGTGGACGGTGTCTGCGTCGTTGACAATGCACAGTTCATTTCCGACGCCGATAAGAGCAAATTCATAGTTCCTGCGGGAACCGTTTATAACGGAACGAGCACTCTTCCCGAGGATCCCACAAGACCTAACGGCAACTTTATGAACGGTCCTGAGGACTATATCTTTTCTTATACAAGAAATATTAAGTTCTATACCAACGGACTCTCAGTTCTTCCCGAGGTCACGCTTGAAGACGGAACGACCAAACCCGGTCAGATCCTCTCCTTCAAGGATTATTACTTCTACAAAACGGAAAAGTATTACAGCTGTGTTGCACACGAATTCGCCTATGTGGACCACGAGCATAAAGCAGACGGCACGGTAGAAGCTGCTTACGAGTGTCTTTTCTGCGGCGAGTCTAAGGTGGGCGAGCCCGCAATGGACGGAAACGGTAACAACCTTTGCGATTTTTGCGAGGCGGATTGGAAAAATACCGAAAATCCGTACCGTACCTATGAAGAAAAGGTTGCAAACCTGAATGCCGCAGGTGTAGAAATTGTAGCGGCAAAGGATTTTGATACCGCGACAGGATATTTCGGCTCTTCAAAGGTCAAGGATGATTTGACCGTCGTCGAGGAATACGGCAACAAGTACCTGATGTACAGTCAGACAACCCCAACCGAACACAAGCCCTCTGCCGTTTACACTAATTTGTATAGCACTTGGTATCCGGCTCCCGATTCGCCAAAGATAGCAGCGCATTTGCAGGCTAACGGAGGCAAGGATTTCGTTATACAAACCGAGCTTAAGTTCGGCGAGGAGCACATTGCGAAGGATGAATTTGAAATTATCGGTCTGTACGGTAATATGACGTCATATTACAACGGTACTGCTACGGCAGCCAATCAGATAAGCGTGTCCATTTGCCGTGTAAGCTCCGAAGGTGAAATTATGTACTCTGTTGACGGTGTGAAAACCGGCACGGGAATATTCCTCAGCCCCGGCGGAGATTTCGTAACGCTTTCCGCACACGTTCACCCCGAGAAAAACACCTACGACCTCTACGTTGACGGCGAGCTTTTCAAAGCGGACGTCGCGCTTTTCTCCAAGACTATGCAGGGCAGATTTTCCTCTTGCCTTATATATTATAGCGTTATAGGCGGCGAAAAGGTCTACGGCTATCTCTATCATTCGTTGACTTCTGACAAGAAAAATATCGACAAGCGGTTTTCAGAGGTTGGTGCGAACGATCCTCTTGACAGCGATACCGCATACTACAGAGCCACCTACTCGCAGTATTCAAACACTTCAACCTGCCGTTACATAAGCTCACTTACACCTCTTTCCAAGAATGCGGACGGCAGCTACACCTATCCTACGGATCTTGCAGATAACGAGATAGTTGTAAAGGAAGCTTTCGTTGGTGCAGACGGAAAAGTTTTTAATGATGAGAACGGAAACGTTATAGGAACGATTTGTACGGTAGCAGATTTTGCTCCCACTATGATACGTATGTATCAGTATGCAAGCACGTCAGAGCAGAACAGACTTTGTGTAAACGACACGTTCTTCTACTATTCCGATGAGTTTGTGAAGAACGCAGTTCCTACCGGAAAATACGTGACATCACATACCCATAGCGATGGAAGCTTCACCATCACGAAGACCGAAACCGACAGTCCCGAAAAGCAGTATCAGATATCAGGTGTGTTTGGCGAAAACGGAGATCTCGGCGGCGGTGCTTGGGTCACTATGCGCAGCGTCGGACTTGCCGATTGCGTAATGATCACTCTTTACGTTTCCGTAGACCAAGCGGCGGCTTCGGCGGATGATGCCGCTTTCCACGTAACTCACGGCGGAAGTACGACAATTATTCCGTTAAGCTCCTTGAAGCAGAATGAAGACGGCTATTATATCGTTAGACAAACGGTAGATTCTATTGATATGACAAAGCCCGTAAGCATCAAATTCTACAAGGACGGCGCACTCCTTGGCGGTGAGTACACGACCTCGGTCAGGGACTACGCGCTTGAGCTTATAGAATTGTATCCTAACAAGGCTTATATCGTCAATATGGCAAAGGCGCTTTTGAATTACGGTGCATACGCGCAAAAGTACTTTGCAACAAAGAATGATTATAATTACGACATTGATTTAGACGATCTTGCAAACAAGGATGTCGAGATCAATCTCTCTTCCGTTTTTGTGGATTCCACAGGACTCGCCCCCGAGCTTACCTATACGGGAAGTGCCTCGGAGCTTGAAAATATCAGCGCGTCTTTGGTTCTCGTTTCGGGAACGAAGCTCAAGATATACTTTGATTACAGCGGCACGAAGGTCAACTTCAACAATATGACCGACTCCGCAGCAAGCCAGATACCCCTTGTCGATGAAAAGGGAAATAAGTACGTCGTGCTAAGCGGTATCCGCCCGGATGTATATCACAGAGTAGTATCTCTTACTACCAAGACGGGCAGTGCGGTCAATACCGAGCTTCGCTTAAGCGTGCTCAGCGTTATGAATATGGTGCTGAATTCCTCCACGGCGAGCGAAGAGCATAAGGATCTTATGAAAGCTATGTACAATTATCACAAATGCGTTATGACCTATAAGGAAGAAGCTAAAAACGATCAGTCCGGTGACTCGGACTCGGGTGACATTTCCGACGTTGACCCGAACTTCAAGATCGAAACGAATATCACCGACGTTGAAGGTCTTAAATTCTTCGACGTAGAAAACGACGAGCGCTTCGAGCTTTACGGTGTCGTGCGTGAAGGCAATTACCTCGTCCGTATGCCCGAGAGTGCGGCAAGCGCTATCGGTGAGGACGTATTGGCGGCAAGCAGGGATACCGCAGGCGGCAGAATACGCTTCACCACAAACAGCCCCTACGTTGCAGTTCATATCGAAACTGACACGGTCGAGGGATATTCGGATATGCCCCTTACAGGCACGACGGGTGTTGACGTTTACAGAAGAAATTCCGGAGGCGAATATACCTTTGCAACCACTATCATCCCCGCAAACAGTACCGTTGGCAAGACGGTATTTGAGGGTTATAAGAATTGGTACAGCTCCGAGATCCACGATTACACATTAAATCTTCCGAGCTTTGTAAACGTAAAGAAGATATATATCGGTCTTATCGAAGGCTCGTACATTGACGTACCTACCTACGAATACGAGAGGACCTCTCCCATCGTCTTCTACGGCGGCGCTACAACGCAGGGACTCGGCGCGGCACGTCCCGGCATTACCTATCCTTCCTTGATCGCAAGAAGATTCGATTCCGATTACGTAAATCTCGGATTTGAAAACTGCACTCTCGGACAGGAAAAGATGGCGGAATACATCGCATCGCTCGATATGTCGATGTTCGTATACGACTACGGCTGGGGCGTTGATGCCGCTCATCTCGAGGCTACACACAAGAGCTTCTTTGACAAAATAAGAGCAAGCCGCCCCGACCTTCCTATCATTATAACCACAAAGGCGGCAAGCTACGCCGTACCCGGACACGCAAGTTTCGATATTCCTTACGCAACCTATACGAGTGCCATCGCGAGCGGCGACGAGAACGTTTACTTCATTTCGGGTAACGAGCTTGTCAAGTATTGCGGAACTGACACCTTTGCCACAGGTGAGATGCCCACCCACGTTGCCATTTATTCAATAGCTAAGGTAATTGGCGACAAGATCGAAGAAATATTTGCAGGTAAGGAAAACGTCGTATACGATCCCGATACTATGATAGATACGTCTACCGTCGGTACAAACGTCGAGCTTAGCAAATACGGCGAAGAGGATACCTCGAATATCGAGTGGATAAATCCCGAAGAAGCAACGAATCCGATGAAGATCTACGGTGTATTCAGAGAGGGTGATCGCTTCGTTAGGCTTCCCGAGAGTGTAGCCGCGGCTGTAAGAGATGAAGCAAACACGGTGAAGCCCGGTGTTGGCGAGGGCGTGCACAGTCTTTACGATAATACCGCAGGCGGAAGAGTCCGCTTCAAAACTGACAGTAAGTACGTTGCTATCAAGGTTTCTATGCACAGCGTAGGCGGCGGAGATAAAACATCTCTTTTGGGTATGTCAGGATTCGATCTCTACGCAACCGTAAACGGACAGGAGACGTTCGTGGGTTCGTTCGTTCCGCCGTTCGGTATGAAGAACGGATACGAGGCTGTGATACCCGTTTCGGGCGAGCTTTACGATTACACTATCAATATGCCTAACTACGCAGGCGTATATTCTATTGAGATAGGCGTTGAAAGTGATGCTACGCTTGAAGAGGCGGCGGCTTACAAGACCGATAAAGCTATATACTTCTACGGCTCGTCTATTACGCAGGGCGCAAGCCCTTCAAGACCGGGACTTGCTTACGAGAACATCGTTTCAAGAGCGCTTGGAGCCGATTTCGTTAACCTCGGCTTCTCGGGAAGCTGCAGAGCAGAGCAGGCTATGATAGATTACCTTGTGAGCATAGTCGATCAGATGGAGATGTTCGTTTACGACTACGACCACAACGCTAACAGCGATGCCCATTATGCCGAAACTCACGAAAGACTCTTCTTGGCTCTTCGCGAGGCGGCACCCGATCTTCCGATACTCATTATGACTCGTCCTAATGTAGGTCATACGGGCAGCTCAAGATACAAGACCGCAAAGGCAACCTACGATAACGCAATCGCAAGAGGCGACGAAAACGTTTACTTCCTCTCGGGTGACGATCTCACCGAATTCTCGGGCAGAGAGGTTGCCGTCGACGGAACGCATCCCAACGATATAGGCTTCTATTCTATGGCACTTAAGGTTATCGAGGTGCTTGAACCTATCTTTTCCGAAGAGTGAGTGAAAGAGGTGAAAAGATGAAAAAAGTATATAATTTTATCGAAATAGAGCTTCATAAGTGTGAAGATCTTATTCTCACAAGCGGCGAGTATCTTGAAACCGACAGAACTCCGATAGGCATAAATTCTTTTAACGAAGACAGTTACAATCTTGTAAGTTTTCAATATATGCCGACAACTTCTCTAAATAACTACGAATCATAAGAGCAATATTCTACGCTGCTTTGTCTTTTTGAACTGTCCCGATCTGCGCGGACGGTTTAAAAAGACTCGTGCAGGCAGATAATTTAAAATTAAGCAACGAACTGACACCGCTTTTGTGCGGTGTCAGTTTTGCATAGCCGTAGCGGAGTCGAGCACACAAGGTTTTGAGAGGCGAATTTTACCCTATACTTCGCCGAAATTTTTTAATATTTACCAAGGTTCTGCGTTATTTAGGCGTAGTCGAATTAAAAAGAGCGGAGATACTAAAAAACAGTATCTCCGCTCTAAAATTATGCGTATCAGAGTTTGGGGTTGAAATTTCTCGAATTTCTTCTTTTTTTATTTTGCAATATATTGCTCAGCACAGCTTGTCTGCTTTGATCGCTCTGTAAAAAGCGGTTACTGAAGAATATCCGCATTTTTCAGATGCAGCTTTAGCACTGAGCCCGTTGCGAATTAACTCTTTGCCCTCCAAGATACGGCAAGCTCTTATATATTTCATTGGAGATAATCCCAGTGTTTTATGAAACAGTCTTATAAAATAACTCTCGTTAAGGTGTATCTCTTCCGCAAGACTTTTACAAGTTATATTCGCGTATTTTTTGTGAATTATTTCTACGGCAAATTTGATTGCATCGTTATTTACATACAAAAACTCAGCACCCGATGCCTCAAGAACAGATAAAAAGCCCGCAAGCAACTTTTCTGCTCCGCCGATAAGGCTTTCTTTTTTATTCATCGGCAGCAAAGTATTGATAAATTTGAAAAAATAACTTCCGCCGCAAAAAGCCGAATCGAATTCGTAAATTTGATTCGGTGCGAGAATATCAGAACTGTAATAATCAAAAAACGTATGGTCAAAGCTCTTCGCAACGGCAGGTTTAAAACTTGCGCACTGCGGTATTATATAAAATTTATTTGCGCTCAAAGTATATTCTTTTGTTGCGAGATGAATCACGGCAGTACCCGAATTAACGTAATATAATCGGTTTACCGCGTGGCTCTTATTGATATACCACGGTTCGGTTGAAATTTTGCGACCGAAAGCAAGAAGCCTCAAGGTGTTCATTTCGTTCCCCCAAAAAAGTCAATTTTAGTATAAAACAGAAACATTTTTGATATTTACATCAAAGCGCTTGAATGTTATAATTATTATATCACACAAAATACGGTTTTTCAACCGTAACTTTGACAATTCGGGAGGAAAACATTATGACAAATAAGGAATGGTTTAAGCAGGCTCGAGCCGGAATGATGATCCATTGGGGTCTTTATTCCGTTCTTGGCGGAGAATGGAAAGGCAAAAGAATGGATTATATTGGCGAATGGATAATGTCAAAATATGAAATTCCAAACAAAGAGTACGAAAAGCTTGCGCATATTTTCAATCCGATATATTTCGATGCCGAGGAGTGGGTGTTAACGGCGAAGGCGGCAGGGATGAAATATATCGTGGTCACTTCGAAGCACCACGACGGTTTTGCGCTTTTTCATTCCAAGGTAGACCGATATAATGTTGTTGATGCAACGCCGTTTGGCAGAGACGTTATCGGAGAGCTTGCCGAGGCTTGCCGAAAATATGATATGAAGCTCGGTCTTTATTACTCACAAAATATAGATTGGCACGAACCTCACGGCGGAGGATATGATATGAGATTTTATCATTCAAATAATCGGGGCGTAAACGGCGATCCCGGAATGAGTTGGGATAATGATTGGGATTATCCCAACCGTTCGGTTAAAGATTATAATATTTGCTACGAGAAAAAGATAAAGCCGCAGGTAAAAGAAATTCTGACCAACTACGGCGAGCTCTGCTTGATTTGGTTTGACACGCCCTTCGGTCTTCCTGAGTATTATTCAAGAGATCTTTTTGATATGGTAAAGAAATACCAACCGAATTGTCTGGTGAACTCGCGGATAGGAAACGGCCTTGGTGATTATCTTTCTCTCGGTGACAACAAGCTACCCGTAACTTATACGGATGATCTTGTGGAATCTCCCATAACGTTGAATGATACTTGGGGCTATAAATCTTTTGATAATAATTGGAAATCTCCCGAGCGTGTGCGCGAGATATATGAAAAATGCCGTATCTGCGGCGCCAATTTGCTTCTCAACATAGGACCGGATTACCTTGGAAGATTACCTTCTCCTGCGGTCGATATTATGAATGCGCTGAATTTGGGCCTTTGAAAAGAACGTTTTGGGGTAAGCCGAAAAGGAAGGAAAATAAAAAATTAAAAGTATTGAACAAGATTTCACAGTACCTTTCGTTTTTTATTCGTTTATGCCCGAATGCGGAAGCCGGGGCAAACGGATTCGGAGCAGAAATCGGCGTTCTCCGCCCCGAAGGTGTATATGTATACACCGAGAGGAAGGAAACGGCGATAGAATAAAAACTTAAATAGAAGTGGGGAAAACCGCAGGTTTTCGACCTTGACTTCCTAAAAAACGCATTTAATATAAAAGAGGTACCGTGTCTTTTTTCACGGTACCTCCTGTTTTTTATTCGTTTATGCCCGAATGCGAAAGCCCCGTTCACTCCCACGTCGCTTCGAGTCCCCACCGACGCACGCAAAGCAAAAAGACCAAGCGCAAGGCTTGGCAAAAAATCTATTCCGGGAAAATGCAAAAAAAGGATAGCTACGGTTCTATCTTTCAGGGACTCGACTCTCGCGCGAACTACGCGCTCGGTCAGCCGCGGCTCTGACAGCCGTTTAGGCTGTCATTCACTCCCGCGTCGCTTCTCGTCCCCTCCGACGCACCAAAGCAAAAAGACCAAGCGCGAGGCTTGGTCTTTTTGTTTTGGTGCGCCAGCGGGGTCAATGTACGAACCTTTATTATGAGAAAAGGCAGCGGTTATCTGCCTTTCTGTTTCATTTGTTGTTTCGGGTGTTATCTTATGGGGTGTGGGCGTGTCCGAAAAGTTGTACGTGATAATGATTT
>JAFVTS010000004.1 GCA_017503105.1 Clostridia bacterium | reverse complement strand
TCTCGATATCCAAGATGGTGTTCTCGCATATCCATTATAACACATATTTTGAATTCTGCACTATAACTTTTTTGTTTTGATCCCTTTTTTGCCATAAAAATATGCACCTCCAAAAGTGTCTAACTTTTGGGGTGCATATCACAACCGTGGGGGAGTTTTGTATAGAAGCAAGTCAAAGCGAAACTAAATTTAACTAACTTGCACAGCAGCTCGCTGCGGCTCGTAATTCGAAAATTTTAAATATGATTTTGTAAATTCCGATATTTTTACTTGTAGAGCAAGGCTATTCTATTGAGAATTGACAATGCGTGGGATTTATGGTACAATTAAGAAAACGGCTTTACAGGGAAAGAACTATGAGCATTAAAAATTGGCTTTCAAAAAACACAAGCAGTCTTAATGGAAAGACGGTTGCCGTCACAGGCTCGACGGGCGGACTTGGAAAAGAGCTTTGCCGCCATTTGGCGGCGCTTGGCGCGGAGCTTATTCTGATGAACAGAAGCGAGGGACGCACGGAGTCGCAGATAGCGGAGCTTAAATCGGAGTTCTCTGACGTGCGTGCACGTTTCATTCCGCTCGACCTTGAGGATATACGGTCGGTAAGAGCGGCGGTGGAGCGTCTCAAAGCGGACTTGCCGGACGTCATAATACACAATGCGGGGGCGTACAGTATTCCGCGTCATACTTGTGAGGGTGGACTTGACAACGTCTTTCAGATAAATTTTGCCTCGCCATACTATATGACGCGCGAGCTTCTTCCGTCCTTGGCACAGCGCGGAGGCAGGGTAGTATTCGTTGGCAGCATCGCGCATAACTACTCGAAAATCGACGAGTCCGATCTCGATTTCTCTACACGGGGCAGGGCTTCTTTGGTTTACGGCAACGCAAAGAGGCATCTTATGTACTCAGCTTTCGCGCTTTCCAAAGAATACGACGGCGCGGTTTCGGTCACACACCCGGGAATCACGTTTACCAATATCACGGCGCATTATCCGAAGGTGATATTCGCTCTTATAAAGCATCCGATGAAGGTGATATTCACTCGGCCAAAAAAGGCGAGCCTCTCGATTTTAAAGGGCGTCTTTGAGCCGACACGCGGCTGCGAGTGGATAGGTCCGAGGGGCTTCAACGTCTGGGGCTATCCTAATAAAAAACGGCTCGACACCGCATCCGAAGAAGAGCGAGCAATCATTGTGAGGCGAGCCGAGAAAGTATACGAGCTTATGAAAAATATATGAAAAAGCGGCACCCGTGTTAAATTTCGGGTGCCGTTTTTCTATATTCAGTTAAATCTTTCGGGGTATTCGGTGAGGATGTAGAAGCTTCCGCTTACGTTCCTTGCTTCCATATAGTCACCGAGCTTTTCGTCGTGAACCTTGTACCAGACCGAGTCGGGTTCAAGCTCGGGCAAAAAGTCTATGTTTTTATCCGCCCTCGCGAGGTAGATCTTATCTTCATAACCGCTCTCGGGAAGGTAACGAAGCGTCGCGTTTTTCAAGCCTCTTACCTTTATTGCGCGTCTGAAGCGTCCGCTGACGGGCTGATTTTCGCGCACGGAAATAACGCCGTCCTCTTGCTCTACGAAGACTCGGCACTCTCTGTGCTCCGCGCGTCCAAAGCGGAAGATGCTCTCGCCGTCCGACATCTTGGTTTCCATTCCGAGAGGCGCGGGTGCTCCGAGAGGAGTTTTTATACGAACCTCGGTCGTCGTATCTCTTGAATAGACGTTGAGCCAAAGTGCGCCGTCCGAGAAGTGGAGAAGTACGGGGGAGATGCGCTTCGGGTCCTCGGTGTCAAAGCTTATTTCGTAGCCAAACGAGGCAAGAGCACTCATCATACCTTGGCAACCCATACCCGTGTCAACTTTTTTGAGGTTTTCAGCCTCGTTTATCCTCTCAAATCTCTCGCCCGTGCCGTAGATGATAACACCTATTCCGCACTTTGCCGCGCTCGTGAGTCTTAAGAGCGTTTTCTCGGAGCAGGGGACGGGAGAGATAAGTATGCTCTTTTTATAAAGATCAAGGCTGTGAAGATCAAAATTGTCCGTCGAAACGACACCCGCAAGAGGGAAGCCGACGTTTATAGCGTCTTGGATGAAGTTGTCGCCTTCGTTCATTTCTTTAAGCAGTCCTGCATCCTCGGTGGTGGTGTATTCACGCATAGGGTAGACCCAAACTATGGGGGCAGGCGCGTCGGGGGCGTCCTTTTCCGCCTTTAAAATATGAGGCAGGGGCTCGTTCACGCAGGAAACGGGCATATCTCCGAAGGAGTTGTCTATCGTAAGGATGTTGAACGCGTTTGCCGACTCTGCCTTGCCGTCACCGTTCACTCGCGAGAGCGCCATAGGCATATATATATCGTGAGGCGCACCGTCGTAGCGGTCATACCAAGGGGAGTTGACCCACCACGGGTCGTGGATGTAATAGCGGAAGGGAAATACGCCGTTCGGAAGCTCCGCCGTGCGCGTGAGATGACCCATTATCTCAAGACCGAAGTTATCGTTGAGCGCCGCCCACGGAGAGTTTGGCGGAGCTATTATATCAAGATCGGCATTGTAAATATCCCAGAGCGGAACGCCGTCGGTGGCGTAGTCTATTCCGACGGAATTGTTCGTTCCCCTTACTTCAAGCGGAATATCGGGGCAAGCCTCGCGGAAGATGTTCCAGAACTCAAAGACCTTCTTCTTCGTTTCCTTCAGCTTTTCGGGGTAGTAATTCTCGCCGTCAAATACCTTGCCCGTCTTCGTCCAAGGATCGGCGCTGAAGCCGAGGCCGTTTGAGAGCCAGAGGTAGTCGAATCCCATATCGGGCAAGAATTTTGCCGCCTGCTTGCCGAGGAAGGTTCCGAACTTGAGTCCCTCGGGAATGCCGCTTGGGTAAGCGGCGTATTTTCTCGTGTCTGCGTGAAGGCATGCAGTGGAATCGACGAAGCCGAGCTTATCGAGCCTGTGCCCCGTTGAGATCTCGGGGTGGCGCTCATATTTGAAGGTGGAAAGGGCGAACTCGGGACCTATATCAAAGGTCTCGCCAACGCGGATATTCGCGTTGGGAAACGCCTTTTTGCCTTCTTCTTTGAGTATCGTTACAATGTTCCTTAGAATTCTATAAGTCATCCGCGGCGGATTTTTCATATAAGGCTGTTTTTTTCTGTGAAGAGAGGTTTCAAGCGGCTCGCCGTCACCGAGCTTGTCTCTGTTTGCCGTGCCGATCCACTCGCACCATTCGAATTCCTCGTCGAGCTCACCCGACCAATCAAGCAGCTCCGAGCCGTCGGCGCACCAAAGCATAACGGCAATGTTCTCTCTTCCTTTTAAAAGAGCTCGCCAATCCTCAAATATCTTTTTGCATACTTCTCTTATATAATCGTCGTCGGTTCTTTTGAAAGGCTTTAAGCTCATTTCAAGCGTGATCTTGTTAAACATATAGGAAAGCTCCTTTATTTTACTATTTTAAGCTCTATTCCCGAAATACGCGCGAATTTCTTTATCGCTCCGAGTCTGTGACCGATGCCGAGGGCAAGGTGATGGGTGGGGCCTGCCTCGCACCAGCGTGAGAGAAACTCGTTGACGGGACAGCCGAAGGTGACTCTCGTGTTCGTGTTACCCGTCTGCGGTATCTCGCCGGGAAGCGATTCGCCCTCCGCCGCTATCATCTTGAATTCGCCGTGCCTGTTAAGGGAGATGGAAAGAAGCGTTATGGGTCCCGATTTTAAGGAGAATTCAACGCCGATGCCCGAGCCCGATTTGCCGTGGTATTTCTTGAGCTTGCGAAGACGGGGCTTGCCCTCGGCTATCGCCGTGTTGTGCGGACCGTCGTGACCGATGAGCACAACGTCAGCCTCGGTGTCAAAGGGGTGTATCTCGGCAAAGGAGCCGCCACCTCCGACAGCCTTCATTATGAGCATTGCCGCCGCAGTCTTAAGGTCTGCCTCACCCGCCAAGGGCGTGCCCGAGGAGGTCAGAAGCGTGTTGCCTATTATAAGGTTAGCCGCAAGAGGCTCGTACTTGTTTCCGCGCTCGCTCTTGTAGTAGTAAGCGAGGGCTGTGAGCTTGTTATTCTTCACAAGCTTTTCAAGCGCTACGGCAAGTCTTGCCGAAAGCTCCATATCGCCGTCCTGAACGTAGTCCGTGAGAGGATCGACGGAAGGGTCGCAAATTTGGAAGATTTCTTTGATTTCTTCTATTTTTGCATTGATTTCTTCCGTGCTTACAGCATCCGAAAGAGCGGCGAGCTCGCACATTTCAAGCATTTTCACGTGAGCACCGAAGGTGCGCGTGAATGCCGTCGGGTCGGTATGCATATCGTACATACCCTCGTAGGTGTGACCGAGGTAGCCTATCGTTTCGTATTTGAAGGCGGCAAGGGCGGATGCGGCGTCAAGCCATTCTCCCACCTCTTTTTCAAGAAAGGCGGTCATATCCGACGACGCAACGAGGCAGGGTGGGATCTGTCTTCCGAGCCTTTCGTATACTCCCGCAACCTCGGGCATTGCGCACACGTCGTCGTTCACGAGCTGCATATAGGTAGTCGTTTTTGAGTAATCAAGGTGCGTCAGGGGCTGTATGGCTACCAGGACCTGGGGCGCGTCAACGTATTTTGCAAGCGGCGCTGCCACGGAGGAGGGCACGTAGGTCGAAAGAATGACGAATACAAGGTCGGTGTCCTCGCGCCTGAGTGCGCGTGCCGCCCCGAAAGCCCCCTCGGCGGTGTCGATATATCCCGCGTCGAATATCTCGAAGCGCTCTTCGTCCACGTACTTTTTAAATTCCTCGGTCTTTTGCATAAGCTCCTCGCGAAGTCCCTCAAACTGCTCAAAATATATGTAGTGTCCGAGAGATACGAGTCCTATTTTTGTTTTTTTCATAAAAACACCTTTTACACCTTTTTTATTTTTATTTTAGCACAAAATTTACTCGGATTTCAAGTGACAGCGTGACATTTTTTAGGACGATGTGTCCGTTTTTTACTTGACAAACTTCGGACGCGGTGGTATACTTAAGTAAGAAAGAAGGTGTTTTTTTTGACGGGTGACGTTTTTGTAAGTGTTGTCAAAGTGGTGCTCGCGCACGAGATGAAAACCACCTCGGAGGTGCTTTGCGATTATTCCGAGGGGCGGAAATTTTTCGGCGTGAGCTATGCGGTTTCGGGCAACGCGGAATACAGACTGTCGAGCGGTGAGAGCTTTAAGGTGTGCGCAGGTGACGTTGTTTTTCTCACCGACAAGGCGAGGTATACGGTTTTGACGGGTGGAGATTACCACCATTATACGGTCAATTTTTTGCTCTCGGAGGCGCCCACGTCCGACCTTTTGCACCCGTCGGGGGTGAGTGTGCTTTTTGGCGGAGGCGGAATTTACCACGGTTTGTTTTCTGCGATATCGGAGCTTTGGCGGGATAAAAAATTCGGCTATGAGATGCGCTCGATCTCCGTCCTTTACTCCGTGCTCTCCGAATTTTTCCACGGACTTTATTTAAAGAATACCGACGATTTCGCTCACCGAAGGCTTGCTCCCGCGAAGGAATATATAGATACGCATCCGACCGAGGATATAAGCATTGAATTTCTCTCGGAGCTCGTATCAATGAGCAGGACGAACTTCAGACGCGAGTTTGCTCGCCTTTTCGGTGACAGCCCTATCCACTATCGCGACACAAGGCGCATAGCCTTTATAAAGGATGCTTTAGCCACGGGATTTTACACGGTCTCGGAGGCGGCGCGAACGTGTGGCTTTGAGGATACTTCGTACTTTTCACGCTTCTTCAAGAAGCACACGGGTATGACTCCTATGGAATTTAAAAAGAATTGTTAAAAAATAAAAGCGAGGATCTCCTCTTTGCATTTGCATCGGAGTCCTCGCTTTTCCTTTTTAATTTAACACGGGGTGCTTAGAAGGGAAGCTCTACCGTTTCGCATTCACCGCTTTGATAATTTAAGTTTACATTTTTGCAATTGAGTTCCACGTTTGAAAGCTCTTGTCCAAAGGAAAAGACCGTTACAATCTTCGCGTCCTTTCCAACGATCCTGTTTATAAGTGTCGGGATCGGTCTGTAATCGCCTTGAATGGTGCTGTCGCAAACGAAGCCTTGCACAAACGGCTCGGTCTGACCTTTCGTTAAAGAAACGTTCCCTAGTGAAAAGGCTATGGATATATCGTCAGCAAAAGCGCATTTATCAAAGAGCTTGACTTCCGAAACGTCAAGATGCCATAAGGCTTCATAGGTGTGTTCGCAGTCTGCTGTGATGGTGTCTATAACTATAACCGCCGCAGAGCCAACTTTTGTTTTCTTGAGGAAAACGACCTCTCGCTTGTGTGAAACGTCGGTTATCTCGCCCTCGGTGCCGTAGGCTTCGTTGTAAATACCCGATGCGTAATCGAGTTTCTCGGAGGCGAAGGCTTTTATGTCCTCTTTAGTGTTAAGCATAGAGTCGTCCCAAAGGTAAGTCCTCCTTCTGTTTTGTCCCTTGCCGTCAACGATAACGGTGTTATGAGAGAAAGAGGAGATAACGTATTTTCTCATATCCGAGGAGTCGTAAGCGTAGTTATGCCCCTCCGTAAGAATTTCCTTTCCGTCTTTATATAGGAGGAGATTCAGCTTATCCTCGTGCTGATGCGATCTGCCAAGCTTGCCTGCATCAAAGAAGATGGAGGTCTTAGTTTTATACCAAGAGTCGCGCATTGTGACAAGACCTGCGTTTTCAAAGACGTGAAGAGTGTTTTCTTTGGGACTGCCTTCCTCGGGGCATCCCGACTTTGCCCATTTTATGAGCGGAGTTTCTTCAATTTCTCCGTCAAGCGGCATAAACGATTTTACGTTTGCGAGTCTTCCGTCGTTGATGTCGGGAATGAGTCCGCCTGATTGCATAAGCTTTACGTACATCTCAAACATATCCGTAATCGTCTTGTAAAAATCATCGGGCATTTTGTAACCCGAAAGCTGAAGTACAGCCGCTCCGCGGAGGGATTCTCGCAAAACGACGTGATGATAAGCTGAAGAAAGCTCAAATTGGAATCCGTCGGGGTGTATTTGGCGCATAAGATGGTCGTAAATGCCCTTTGCGGTATACTCGCGCCAAGCTTTGCTTTTTTTAAAAACGCCGAAGAGAACGGCAAGGCTTGCAAATCCCGAAAGCTCGATGTTGCGCCAATTATTTTGAGTTTTTGAGCGTACAAGACGCTCTCCGTGCTCGTAAAGGGATGAGTAAAATGCTACGATAAATTCGTCCGTTACCGCCGCAGATTTAAGGATTGGGAAGAAGATGCTCGGCCAGACGGACATTCTGATACCGCACTCGATAGTTCGCCAGCAAAGCGTCGCGTTGTCACTCTCGTTATATTCAGGACGAAGAGCCTGCTTTATCCAGCTTGAAAGAAGCTCTACTAAGCCCTCGGCATATTTTTCATCTCCGAATTTTTCATAAGCTGCTGCGAGTATTCTTAAATCGTAATGGCGTGAGAGCTGCCAGGTCCACTCGCGATATCCGTTGTAGGTCGCATTATAGAACCAATCGACGTCCTTACCGAATTTATGTGGAACACCGACGCTCATAAGCTCGTGAGAGAGCACGCGTTCGGCTTCGGCTGTGAGCTTTTTTTCGTCATAGCTCGGAAACGTTTTAGTCGAAACCGTATCTCTGTTTTTGAAGAAAAGCTCTGAATACCCGCCGTTTCTGATGTGGTCTGCGAACAGACGCCTCGCCGAAGTGAGATCTCCTCCAAGGGCGGTTTCCTTTACTTTTTTTAGAGCGGAAATACTCTCGTCGAGCAAGCTGTAAAGTTCAGACTCCTTTAAGACGGGACCGATATATTTATTTTCCATTTTCTTTCCTCTTTTTAAAATGAGTGTTGAAATTCAACACGGGTACGGGTTTACGGAAGCTTTACTTCCTCGTGCTCGCCGTTTTCGTAAGTGACTTTGACGGCTCTTCCGTCAAGGGATGCAGATCTTACCTTTGCGCCGAGGGAGATGACCGTGAGCATCGTCGCACACTTTGCCGTGATCTTGTTAAGGACGGTGGGAATAGCGTCGTAATCGCCCTGAACCGTGCTTCTTGCCGTGAAGCCTTGCACCGTAGGCTCGGTCTGCCCCTTAACTATTCTGAGCTCGCCGACGTCAGCACCGAACGCTAACGAGAAGCTGTCGCCGAGCGCGACGTTTCCGTCAAGCGCGAGCTCGTCGGTATCGACGTGCCAAATAGCCTCGTAGCCGTGCTCGGTATCACCCGAAAGAGTGTCGATAACTATTACCGTACCGTCACCTGCCGCAGGCTTCTTGACGAGCGCGACTTCTCGGGTGTGAACGACGTCGGTTATTTGCTGCTCCTCGCCGTACGCCTCGTCGTATTTTCCCGCAGCAAAATCAAGCGTGTCCGAGGTGAACGTCCTGACGGGCTCTTTTACGGTGAGCATAGCGTCGTCCCACTTGAAGCCCTTTTTCCTGTTTTGCCCCTCTCCGTCAACCGTTACGGTGTTGTGGGAGAAGGTGGAAAGTATGTATTTTCTTATATCGGACGTGTCGTAAGAATAGTTGTGCCCCTCGGTGAGAAGCTCCTTGCCGTTGTGGTAAACGAGCACGTTCAGCTTGTCCTCGTGCTGGTGCGATCTGCCGATCTTGCCCGCGTCGAAGAACACGGAGCATTTTGCGTCCGCAAAGGAATCGCGTAAAATCGCAAGCCCCGCGTATTCGAAGAACGAAAGGCTGTCCATCTTGGGAGCCCTGTCGGCGGGGCAGCCGTCAAGTGCCCACTTCACAAGCTCGCTGTCAGCGCAAAATCCGTCGCGCGGAAGGTAGGATCTGATATGCGCAGATCTTCCGTCGTTAATGTTGGGGATAATATCTCCCGATTGGCGGAGCTTTACGTACATCTCGTACATCGAAGTTGCGACCCTGTAAAATTCGTCGGGCATTTTGTAGCCGGCAAGGGCGAGCATCTTTGCTGCGTGAGTTGCACTTGCGAGAACAACGCCGTGATACGTCGTGGAGAGTTCAAATTGGAAGCCGTCGGGATGTATCTGACGCACGAGGTGCTCGACTGTGCCGTTTGCTGTGTGCTCGCGCCAAGCCTTGCTCTCCTCGAAGAATGGGAAGAGCACGGAGAGGCTCGCAAGACCGCCAAGCTCTATGTTGCGCCAATTGTTGTGCGTTTTTGAGCGAATGAGTCTTGGACCGTGCTCGTAGAGCGAGCGGGCAAGCTCACATATAAAGTCGTCCGTTGCGGCAGGGGATTTAAGAATAGGGAAGACGATATTCGGCCACACGGTCATTCTGTTTCCGCATTCTATCGTACGCCAGCAAAGCGTCGCCCCGTCGCCAACGTCCGCTTCGGGACGGATAGCCTGATGCCACCAGCTTGAGAGAAGCTCGACCGCACACTCAGCGTATTTCTCATCACCGAAGCGCTCGTATGCCTGAGCGAGCAGAAAGATGTCGTGATGGCGCGAGAGCTGCCAGGTCCATTCGGAATATTTGTTGTATGTGGGATTTGAGAACCAATCAACTTCTTTGCCGAATTTGTGCGAAAAACCGCAGCTCGTAAGCTCGTGATCAAGTATTTTTTCGCACGAGGCCGCGAGCTTTTCCTCGTTGGTAACGAGTGCATAAGCCTTCATTCTCTCGCGGTTTTCAAAATACAGCTCGGAATAACCTCCGTGTCTTACTTGCTCGGCGAAGATGTGCTTCGCATCCGTAAGATTCCCCTCTTTAGCTGCCTTTTTCGCTTCAGCAAATGCAGGAACGCTCCCGTCGAGCAAGTCGAAAAGCTCCTCCTCTGTCAAAATCGGACCCGTAAGTTTGGTTTCCATCGTTTTTCTCTCCTTAATAGATTAAATTTAATATAAATTCTCGTATTTTCCGCCCGGGATAAATTCTTTTATCAAAGAATTTTCAGGCACAAGATGCGCGTCTATCTCTCGGATCTTTGAAAGAGCAGCCAACACGACTGCGGCGTATTCGTTCTTTTTTGCAAGCTCCTCCGTGATGAGCTTTTTTGCAAAGGATGCCATAACGCAGGGCTCAAAGACGTGGAAAGTGTCAAAGGCGACGTCTGCCGTATCCTTGTACGGATAAAGGTAAATATCCTCGGCGTGCAGGACGTTTTGCCACATTTCAAGAGTTCTCTCCGCACCTGCCGCGCGATAGATGCTGTCGCGCACCATTCGCCTGACGAAGCGGAGCTTTCTTCCCGAGAGTATCCTATCGTCACCGTCGTTAATGTTTGTCGAAACGCTGACGAAAAGCTTCAAAAGCCTCTCACTTGGCAATGAATCGGATATTTTGGGGCTCAGCGCGTGGAGCCCTTCAATTATAACGCAGCCGTGACCTATAGGCGAGTGCGTTTTCGTATCCGTGCGCGCTGCACATTTGAAATCGTATTTCGGTATCTCGAAGGATTTTCCCTCCGCGACTCTTTCAAGCGTTTTGGTAAGCTCGTCAAGGTGAAGTGCTTCGGGACACTCGTAGTCGCGCTCGCCGCCGTCAAGCCTTGGGTAGCTTGGGTCGGAGGCGTCCTTGTAAAAATCGTCGAGCGAAACCACGAGAGCTTCATCCCCAAGCTCACGAAGCGCGTCCGCAAGCAGATTTGCGCTCGTCGTTTTACCCGAGCCCGAGGGACCCGCAAGAAGAACTATCTTTATTCTTTCGTTTCCGTTTATACGTGCGGCAAGCTCTTTTATGTGAGCGTGATATTCGCGCTCCGCACGGTCTATCATTAAGGTGGGGTCGGAAGCCTTCTCGTTTATCGTTTTGTAATCTATTTCCGCCATAGGTGCTCCTTTCTTAACGCCGAAGATATCGGTGTTAAAATAATATGCAAAAAGCCGCAGTGCGTGACGGATAATGTCCCACCACGCAAAACGGCTTTCGTGTTATTTCATATACTCTTGCGCGTGGCGCTTGATAGCTTCAAAGGATTCATCCGAAAGGTGGTGCTCTATCTTGCACGCATCCATAGAAGCTGTGTTTTCGCTCACGCCGAGCTCGGTCAAAAAGGTCGTCAGAAGCTTATGCCTTTCGTATATCTTCACGGCGACGTCCTTGCCCGACTCGGTCAGGAAAAGATATCCGTCCGGATCGGAGGTCACGTAACCGCCTTTTTTGAGAAGACCGAGAGCACGGCTCACGCTGGGCTTTGAAAATCCCATATATTCGCCCACGTCGATAGCGCGGACGCTCGTATTTTTCTTTGAAAGAACGAGAATGGTCTCAAGATACATCTCGCCCGATTCCTGAAGTGCCATTTTGCGGTGTTACCTCCCTTCCTTTATTATAATAGAATACCACAAAATCCCGAAAAAATCAAGAGGGTAAAATATTTAAGCGTTAATTTCAACGGTTTGAGTGCCGCACGCGAGCTCTTTTTCGGTGCCAAGCACCTTTATTTTCGCTTTCGTGCCCTCGGGAACGGTGACCGTAGCGGTGAATTTTCCACCCGAATACTTCCAATCAACGGAAAGCGTACCGCGAGGCGTTTCGGTAGAGGTCGATGCGCTTGACTCGGTATCGAAAATATAAGGAGCTATCGTACATTTGTCGTAGGCGATACCGTCGTTTCTGATGCCGCCGACGTAGCGGTAGAGCCAATTCAGCACCTCGGAGTACATATGGTGATTTCTTGATGCGGTCTTCGTATCCCACGCCTCCCAAAGCGCGGTCGCACCGTTCTTTCTCATATATCCGTAGGAGGGGTAGTCATCGCAGTGGACGAACTTGTTTACGGTATCAATGTGTCCGTGGTCGGAAAGGGCGGAGAAGAGTGCCTTCATTCCGAGAATACCCGTAAGAGTGGTATAGCCCGCCGCCTTTATCTGCTCGGCAAGCTTGTCGGCAAGGGCGTCTGCAGCCGCTCCCTCCACTATTCCGTAGTATATCGCCATAGCTCTCGCAGAAGCCGTCGAGTTGTCAACGTCATCGCCCTTTACGTACTTCTCTCTTACGGAAGAAAGAACGCGCTCGGCACGCTTTTCGTAAAGCTCACCGCGACAAGGTTCACCCTTAAGGTCGCACATAAGCTTCATTATGCGGAGCATCATAATGTAATGACAGGAATCGGAAAATTCATTGGACGCGACGGGATACTTCTCTCCGTTATCGTCACGAGGCGGACACCAATCGGCAAGTCCGAAGCAGACGAGTCCTCCCTCATCCTCGTAGTCCTTTGCGTATTCAAGGTATTTGACTGCCGTGTCAAAGATGAGGTCGAAGCACTCCGTGTCGCCCGTTTCTCTGTAAAGAGCCTCGGGAAGGGCGAAGAGCGCGCAGTCCCAAGCAGGACCGCAGCCCCAAACGTAGCCCCAACCAGCCGTCGGAGCGATACAAGAGAGCTGACCCGTTTGAAGCTGAGTTTCGGCAATATCGCGGAGCCATTTCTTGTACGCTTCCTTCATATCGTAGCGGTATACCGCGTGATGGGCGGAGATGACAGCGTCACCCGTCCAGCCGTTCTTCTCTCTGTGGGGGCAGTCCTCCGAGAAGCCGTGGAAGTTTGAAAGAAATGCGGTGATAGAGGCGTTTGCCACCCAATTGTACATATCGTCCGAGGAGTTGAAGGAGCCCTTGTCACGAAGGTCGGTGTGGATGAAGAGCGCCTCTATCTCGTCAAGCTCGGGAGCAGCGCCCACGACCTCGGCGAATTGGAAGCCGTGATAGACGAACTCAGGCTTGAATTCCTCGACGCCCTCGCCTCGGAAGGTGTATTTATCGGTGTACTGTTCTTCGCACTTTACGTGCATAGTGATTCCGTACTTTGAGACCTCGTCACCCGACTCGGTGAGAAGCTCACCGTAGTTTATCTTCATTTCGGTTCCCTTCGGAGCCTTCATTTTAACGCGGCAAACGCCCGCGATGTTTTTGCCAAAATTGAAGATAACTCCGTTTTTGCCAATCTTTCTTGAAACGGGCTTCAGCACCTCGCAAATTCTTATCGGCGGAAGCTCCTGACGCCTCATAACACCGCCGGGAGGGGAAACGAGCGTTGGTATATGCCAACCGACGGGGGTAAAGCCTTCCGAAAGCCAACCGTCCTCGCGCGTTGCGTCGTAGTACTCGCCCTGACGTATCTGAGAGTGATATCTCGGTCCGTTTGTATCTACAAGCCACGTTTTGTCACTGACAAGAACCTCTTGTCCGTCGGCACTTAAGGTAAGTATAAACTTTTCGCCGTCGCGCCAATTCGCGTGCGCGAAGCTCCAGACGTCATCCGTCGCCTGATTAAAGAAGCCTGCGCCTACCTCAATTGCTACGGTGTTTTTGCCCGCCTTCAAAAGCTCCGTCACGTCGTATTCACAGAAGAGCACGGTCTTTTGGTAATCGGTAAAGGCGGGAGAGAGCACCTCGTCGCCCACTCTATTTCCGTTTATATAAAGCACAAAAGACCCAAGTCCCGAAACTCTGACGGTTGCGGTTTTCGGCACGGAATCAAGCATGAAATTCTTGATGGCGCGGAGAGTGGGGGTCAGAATTCCAACTTTTCGACCCGCAATTCTCGTGTGTCCTATCCATCTTGCGTTTTTGAAAAGTGCGTTCTGTTCAAGCATAAGTATGTCCTCTTTTCTAAATGTTTTACGGTATATTTATTATCGCATATTACGCGCAAAAAGTCAATGATTTAATAAAAATTATATGTAAAAATCCCTCCTTCGGAAAAAGGAGGGAGAACCGCTAAGCTTTTTTATTCTTTTTTTCAAGCACCGCAACTCTGATTATGCCGACCGTGGTGGAGATGAGCACGAAGGCTTCGCTTACGATACCCATATAAGAGAGCACGAAGACGTTATACGTCATCATACATCCTGCGATCACGTATGCAAGGATTCGCGTGAGTTTCGGATTTGCGCGCCAGAAGGCAAAAACCGACGTGACTGACGCTATCGTTGGCAAAAGGCTCATATATCCGTTCCACGTAACGGCGGCAGAGGCGACGGAGAGCGCGACGAACAGAAGAAGCCATAATTTACTGTCAGCCCACTTCTTGCCGCGGTTTAAGAATATTGATTCTCTGACGACACCGACCATACTTGCACCTGCACCGCTGTAACCTCCAAGGAATACGTAATGCAAGACCCAAAATACGTCTGACGTCAGCTTCCAAACGAGGAGCTTCTTTCCCGTTCTTTGTTGATATATTATTATATTTGCCGTGATGCCGAGTGCACCGAAGATCATTGATAGCACGAATAACAGCATGAGAAAAGCTCCATTTAATCAAAAATTGCTATCCTATTTTAGCACCGCGAGATTAAAAAGTCAATACTTGCGAGTGATATATGTTTTTTCTTCGTTCTTTTCGCCGTAATTATATCTATCGCAAAAGACGCGTTCGATCATACGCGCTATAAGGGCGAAATACGGTATCCCTGCCTATGATACGTAAGCTGTAAGAAAAATCAACAAAGTTAGTCTTTGCTAACTCGGCTTTATGAGCAAAATATCCAAAGTTTGAAAAAATATGAATTTTTTTGAAAAAAGGTATTGACTTTTGTGTCGATTTTTTGTATTATAATTATGGGTTAGCCGAGGCTAACTCGTCGAAAACTCGATGCTCGCAAAAGAGAAGATGCGCGAGTACGATAGAAAGGACCCTTTTTTGATGTCTACTCTGAAGGAAGTCAAGGTCGGCAAGACCGTGAGAGTCACTAAGCTCGGCGGCGAGGGAGCTCTCAAACGCAGAATAATGGATATGGGAATAACCAAGGGCGTTGAGATAACGGTCAGAAAGGTTGCGCCTCTCGGAGACCCGATAGAGCTCACCGTGCGCGGTTATGAGCTTTCAATAAGGAAGGCGGACGCTGCTCTTATTGAAGTGGAAATGTGAGTCCGTGTTTTTTCGCGGACTATATTTCAGTCCTGCGGTTAGCGTCCGCTAACCCGCAATACTCAAGTATATCAATTATTAAAGAAGGAAAATAATAAGCCGTATGAAAATCACAATAGCCCTTGCGGGCAATCCGAACAGCGGTAAGACTACGCTTTTCAATGCGCTGACAGGCTCTAATCAGTACGTTGGAAATTGGCCCGGCGTTACCGTCGAGAAGAAAGAGGGAAAGCTCAAGGATAACGACGACGTTTCGGTCGTTGACCTTCCGGGTATTTATTCTCTCTCTCCCTATACTCTTGAAGAGGTAGTTTCAAGAAATTATCTCGTCGGTGAGCGTCCTGACGTAATACTCAACCTCGTTGACGGAACGAATCTTGAGAGAAACCTCTATCTTACGACTCAGCTCTCCGAGCTCGGAATTCCCGTCGTCGTTGCCATCAATATGATGGACGTCGTTCGCAAAAGGGGAGATAAGATAGACATAGAGGGGCTTTCAAAGGCTCTCGGCAGCCCCGTCGTTGAGATCTCCGCCCTGAAGGGAACGGGCATCGCAGAGGCGGCAGATGCCGCGATAGCCACGGCGTCGAAGGGGAAAAAGTCACCGCACCACGCCTTTTCGGGCACCGTGGAGCACGCGCTTGCCCACATTGAGGAGGCGTGCTTGCACAATCTCCCGTCCGAGCAACAGAGATGGTACGCGATAAAGATCTTTGAGCGTGATGAAAAGCTGCTTGAGGAATTTAGTCTTCCGAAGGATCTTCTCTCCCACATCGAAGAGGATATAGTTTCCGCAGAGCGCGAGCTTGACGACGACGCGGAGAGCATCATAACCAACGAAAGATACAACTACGTCGCAAACCTTTTGAAGGGCGTTTATAAAAAGAAAAACGCAGGCGGTCTTACCCCGTCTGAAAAAATAGACAAGGTACTTACCAACCGCTTTGCCGCGCTTCCCATCTTCGCGGCTATTATGTTCATCGTGTATTTTATCTCGGTCACAACGGTCGGGACCTGGGTCACGGACTTCACGAACGACGGCCTTTTCGGTGACGGATGGTATTTCTTCGGCATCGGCAGAGATAAATACGATGCCGCAGTTGAGTCTTACGTTGAGGAAAACGGCGTTATGGACAAGGTCGCTTACTACGTCGACGAAGCGGAAAAGCTTGGTGAAATAAAGGGCGCGTCCGAGATCAGGGATGCCGTCGAGGCAAACGATTCGGGCGCTCTCGGCGAGGCGCTCGGCTCTTACGGAGCACAGATAAAAACCGCCGAGGTCGGTGAAGACGGAAGCACGGTTACTCTTGACGTGTGGTACGAAGCGGTTATGGAAAACGCGCCGAAGAACGAGGACTTCGGAGCTTGGATCCCTGGTGTCGGCGTTGCTGCGGATGCGGGTCTTCGGGCGATCGGATGCTGGGAGTGGATGCGCGGACTCGTCGTTGACGGAATAATCGCGGGAGTCGGTGCCGTGCTCGGCTTCGTTCCGCAGATACTCGTGCTCTTCCTCTTCCTTGCATTCCTTGAGGCGTGCGGTTATATGTCGCGTATCGCCTTCGTTATGGACAGGATATTCAGAAAGCTCGGTCTTTCGGGTAAATCCTTTATTCCTATGCTTATCGGCGTCGGTTGCAGCGTTCCCGGTATTATGGCATCCCGTACTATCGAAAACGAGCGCGACAGGCGTATGACTATAATGACGACGTCGTTTATTCCGTGCGGCGCAAAAATTCCTATCATCGCTCTTATCGCAGGCTCGCTCTTCGGCGGTGCCTGGTGGGTCGCCCCCTCCGCTTATTTCATCGGTATGGCGGCGGTCGTCGTTTCGGGAATTATGTTAAAGAAAACGAAGCGCTTCGCGGGGGAGCCCTCTCCCTTCGTTATGGAGCTGCCTGAATACCATATGCCGACGGCCTCGGGTGTTTTGAGAGCTACTTGGGAGCGCGGTTGGTCCTTCATCAAGAAGGCGGGCACGGTCATTCTTCTTTCCACTATCGTCATCTGGCTTGCATCTCACTTCGGATTCGTGAACGGCAGATACGTTTTTGATCCCGAAATGGTTCTTACCGACAGTATTCTCGGCGGCATCGGTGCGGCTATCGGATGGATATTCATTCCTCTCGGCTTCGGCGGACTTGAAACAGCGGTCGCGACCGTTATGGGCCTTGTGGCAAAGGAAGAGGTCGTCGCGGTGCTCAGCGTTCTTGAGTTTATAGATATGACGAAGCTCGCAGGCTTCTCCTTCCTCGTTTTCAACCTTCTTTGCGCTCCGTGCTTTGCGACGATGGGAGCTATAAGGCGTGAGATGAACAGCGGAAGATGGACGCTCTTTGCTATCGGTTATCAGTGCGCTCTCGCGTACGCCACGTCCTTCTGCATCTATCAGATAGGAAGCTTCTTCTTAGCTCTTGAATACGGCACGCTTACGGCGGGTCCCGTCATCGGCACGCTTATTTCTCTCGGAATAATAGCCTTCGTTGGCTATATGCTCTTCAGACCTTATAAGGAAGCAACGAAGCTTGATTCCAAGGTGCTTTCAAGGTAATTATAATTCCGAAAGGAGGATTTTTCCGAAATGGAATGGTTTATAACTAATTTACCGTCAATAATCGTTTTTATCGCTGTCCTCGGGCTCGTCTTCGGACTCGTGTACTCGCTTGTAAAATCTAAAAAAGCAGGGAAGTCCTCTTGCGCGGGGTGCGCTATGGCGGGCAAATGCCACGGCTCGTGCGCTACGCAGAATAACGTAAAGACGGAATGAGCTTTCCTTAAAGCTTTTATAAAAGTATTTTCCTACAAAAGAGGCAGATGCATTGAAAAAACAATGCATCTGCCTCTTTTTTCGGTCCTGCCCGAACGTGGGCAGGTCGTTTTATTTCGGTAAAATTAAATGTTATACTTTCTCTTGTATTCGTTGTATTTCTCCTCGTAGCCCGCACTGCCTTCTCTTACGTCGGCAAGATACTTATGCATATCAAGAGCGTCAAACTCGGAGATCTCGATTACGCAGCCCGCAATGTTGGAGCAGTGGTCGGACACGCGCTCGAAGTTCGTAAGAAGGTCGGAAAGGACGAAGCCGTGCTCTATGGTGCACTCGCTCTTCTGAAGACGGATGATGTGATTGAGCTTTATCTGGTCACGCATATCGTCAACGACCTGCTCAAGGGGCTCGACCTCCGCGGCTTTTTTAACGTCGTTGTTGACGAAGGCGTCACGCGTTGCGGTAAGTATATCGTCTATCGCAAGACGCATAACGGAAAGCTCGCGCTGCGCATCCTCGGAGAACTTTATCTTCTTGTCCTTCATTTCCTCAGCCGATTCGGTAATATTTACGGCGTGATCGGAGATGCGCTCAAAGTCGCCGATTATGTGAAGAAGCTTGGTTATCTGCTTTGAATCACGGTCGTCAAGGTCGCACGCCGAGAGCTTGACGAGGTAAGTACCGAGAGCATCTTCGTAGGTGTCGGCTTTATTTTCAAGGTCGCGTACGCTGTCGGCACGCTTCTGGTCGTAATTGTTGAACAGAGAGAGGGAGTCCTTCAGTGCCTTCGTGGAGATCTCAGCCATTTCAACGGCAACCTCAGCCGCACGAGTTACGGCGATAGCGGGAGTCTCAAGAAGACGTTCGTCAAGAAGATTTTCCTTCTCGATTTCGCCCGCCTTATCCCTAACGCTGATATGCGCAAGCTTTTCAAGCTGGCGGTAGAAGGGAGCTATGATGATAACGGACAGTATCTTGAATATGGTATGAACGCCCGCGACGCCCCACATATTGATGGTGTTTGCCGTGAACGCGAAATCAACGAACGCGTCGATTATATAGAAGGCGCCAAGCACTACGGCAGCACCGATTATATTGAAGTAAAGATGGATGAGAGCTGCGCGCTTACCGTTTCTGTTAGCACCGAGGGATGAGAGTATCGCCGTGACACAGGTTCCTATATTCTGACCGACGATTATCGGAAGAGCCGCGCCGTATGTGATGGCACCCGTAACGGTGAGGGACTGCAAGATACCGATAGATGCCGACGAGGATTGAACGACGACGGTGAGCAAAAGACCCGCTAACATACAGAGGAAGGGATTCGAGAACTGTTGGAGAATGCTCCTGAACGCCTCGTTATCGCTAAGACCGGAAACGGAATCTGACATATATTCCATTCCGACCATAAGAACCGCAAAGCCGAGAAGTATTACTCCTATATCCTTCTTCTTGCCGCGCTTTGCAAACATAAGAAGGGCGATACCGATGAGCGCGAGAATAGGCATCCACGTGTCGGGCTTCAGGTACTTTATATATCCGACGGCATCAACCGCACCTTCGCCGCCAAGACCCGAAAGCGCCGTGAGCCACGAGGTCACCGCCGTACCGAGGTTGGCACCCATAATAACTCCGACGGATTGAAGCAGGGTCATAGTACCGGAGTTTACGAAGCCGACGACCATAACCGTCGTCGCGGACGACGATTGGATCACCGCTGTGACTATAAGTCCGAGAAGGAAGCCCTTGAAGGGATTCGAGGTCATCTTGCCGAGCATCGTTTTAAGTCCCGAGCCCGCGCTCTTCTTAAGAGCGTCACCCATTACCTCCATACCGTAGAGGAACAGGGCAAGACCGCATATCAGTTGTAATACTACCATAAGATGTCTTTCCTTTGTTACGTTTATTTTGCGGTGTATTTTACACCGTGTATGTTAATTCTACATTACCAATGTTAATTCAATGTGCATAGTTGTGTTAAATCTACGTTAAGTGCCGTCCGCACTTTCCGAGAGGGCGCTGTGAGGAAATACGACGGTGATCTCCGTCCACTCGCCCAAAACGCTTTCAATGGATATTTTCGCCTTGTGGTATGCGGCTGCGTGCTTTACTATCGAGAGCCCAAGACCGGTGCCGCCTATCTCCTTTGAATGGCTTTTATCAACTCTGTAAAATCTTTCGAATACGCGGTCGAGCTTATCCGCGGGAATTCCTATTCCCGTGTCCTTTACGGAAACACTGACACCGAGCGAATCCTCTGCGACAAATATCGCGACGCGCCCACCCGTTTTGTTATACTTTATAGCGTTGTCGGTGAGGTTGTACAGCATTTCTTCTATTATTTGCCTGTTTCCGTCCACAAGACCTTCGCTTCCGCTCACTTCAAGGCTGACCTCGGATCGCTCCGCTATATGCTCAAGTCGCCCGATGACCTCTCGTGCACACTCCCTCAGGGATATTTTGACGGGGTCAAACGGGATCTCGCCGCCGTCGAGCTGATTCAGCCTTATTATGTCCCCGACGAGGGAGATGAGTCTTTTAGACTCCTTCATTATGTTTGATGCGAAGCGCTTTGAGTCCTCTTCGTCGGCAATGCCCTCGCTGATGAGCTCGGCAAAGCCCGAGATGGACGTAAGCGGTGTTTTCAACTCGTGCGACACGTTTGCGGTAAATTCGCGCCTGAGGGTCTCTCTCTCTTCTTTTTCCGTGTCGTCTATTATAACGATGACAGCTCCGTCAACTCTCGCTCCGTTGAATACGGGGGTAACGAGAACGGAATAGTATTTGTCGCCGATGCGAATGGCGTCGTAGCCGTTTTTGCCCGAGAGGGCTGAGCTTATCGCAAGACGGAAGCTCTCGGACGAATTGAGCGAAAGAACGCCGCCCGCAAGCTCCTCGTCCCCGACTCCGAAGATGCGCTTTGCACTTGCGTTGCAGGAGAGTATCGCCGTCCTTGAGTTGATTATCACCATTCCCTCGGACATATTTCCCGTGATAGAGTTGAATTCTATTTCGCGCTTGCGAAGCTCGTGCATTTGCTTGGTTATTCTGTAATTCTGCGATGCGAGCTTGTTGAGTATCGGGCGTAATTCCTCGTAAGCCTTCGTGTTTTCGGGGTCGTCAAGATCTATGTCGTTTATCGGCTTGACTATGCTTCTTGACATAAGCATAGCCGCTAAAAGAGCGAAAAGAAGAACGCAAAGAAAAAGAACGAGCGTCGGGCTTACCATCGCGGCAAGAACGTCCGTTGCGGAGAAGTGCTCCGTGCCGACTCTGAGTATTCTTCCGTCGGATGTGCGTCTTGCGCAGTAGAGTGTCTTTATTCCGTCCGTTTCGGACTGTCTGACGGCAAGACCTTCGCCGACAGCCTTTGCCTCTCTTACTTCCTCTCTGTTCGCGTGATTTGAAAGCTTCTCGGGCGCGTCCGTCCTTGTGTCGAATACTACCGTTCCGTCATCCTTGATCAGGGTGACGAATGCGCCGTCGAGGCTTAAGGAGCCCAAATAGTCGAGCTTGTCCGCTTCTGCCTCCGCCTCGTCGAATCCCCGCTTCAAGTATTCCGCCTCGCGCACGACCTCGTCTTCGAGCCTGTCGCCGAAATAATCGTAGGAAAAGAAAAAGAATACGACGAGAGAGGCGAGCAGGACTGTTACGGAGGTGATGAAGATACCTTTGAATATTTTTACAGTCATCAGGACTCCTTCGCGGAGATCTTGTATCCGACACCGCGCACCGTTTCTATAAGCTCAAGATCCTCCCCGAGCTTTTGCCTGAGCGTTCTGACGTGTACGTCAACGGTTCTGTTCTCTCCGTCAAATTCGTAGTCCCAGACCTCTCGCAGTATCCTGTCGCGCGTCAGCACGACGCCTCGGTTTTCAAGAAGAAATACGAGCAGCTCAAACTCCTTGTACGTAAGGCTTATTTCTTTTCCGTCAACGCGTACCTCGTGCCGCTCGGTGGAAACCGATAGCCTTCCGAGATTGAAATCGCCGTTTTTTTCACACGGGGTACGGCCTACGCGTCTGAGAAGCGCCTTTACTCTTGCCACGAGTTCCATAACGCCGAAGGGCTTCGTCACGTAATCGTCGGCTCCGAGGTCGAGGGCTGTTACCTTGTCAAATTCCGTGCCCTTCGCCGTGAGCATAATTACGGGAAGGTCGGCTGTGCGCTTTTTAGAGCGCAGATTTTTGAGCACCGTAAGTCCGTCCTCTTCGGGCAGCATAACGTCAAGCAGAACAAGCTCGGGCAGCTCGGATTCAAGTGCTTTGTAAAATTCGTGAGGGAGGGCAAAGCCGCGAGCGGGGTTGCCCGTCTTTTCA
Source organism: Clostridia bacterium (assembly GCA_017503105.1). Lineage (GTDB taxonomy): Bacteria > Bacillota > Clostridia > Oscillospirales > CAG-272 > UBA1740. The sequence continues at coordinate 65,464 of JAFVTS010000004.1, read as the reverse complement.
AGAGAGTAGCAAACGAGCTCTCTTATGCTGTCGTCGTCTTCGAGTAAGTATATCATAGATGCCTCCGTCAGAATAGTTTTTGTCCGTTTATTATAAGAGCGAAGGAAAGCCCAAGCTTTTCAGCCGCCTTTTTGCACATCACCATACGCCCGAGGAATATCTCAAAGTAGTCCATAACAGGGCTTATCTCGGTGTTTATGGAAAGCTCAAGGCTTATCGCCGTGCGCTCCTCGTTTATCGTGAGCTCCGAGCGCTCGACCGAATAATTTACTCTGTCGTGTATATCGAAGGTCGCGGGGTCTGAATTTCTCACACGGGTACGGCGTACGTCGCTTTTGTCAGCCAGAATCAGTGCCGCGGAGAGGGGATTTACGGGCACGCCCGTTCCCTCGTCGTGATTTCCTATCGCCGTGACGACCGTTGCTATCTCCTCGGGGTCCATTCCCATTTTGTCGAGTATTCTGAACGCCATCACCGCACCGCTTTGCGAATGCTCCTCGCGGTTGACGAGGTTTCCGATGTCGTGAAGATATCCGGCTATTCTTGCAAGCTCTGCCTCTCTTTCGGAATACCCGAGTGTAAGGAGAATGTTCGCCGCCTCTTCGGCAACCTTTGCCACGTGCGCTCTTGAATGCTCGGTGTATCCAAGCGCCCTCAAAGAGTCGTCTGCCGCCTTGATATATACCGTTACGGCGCGGTTATTCTTTACGTCGTTGTAGCTTATCATCTTTTGACTCTCCTTTTTATCATAAAACCTTTAATTTAATTATACTATTATAACGGAATTTATTCAAGAGGTAAAGCGAAAAAACTATTGTTAAATATAAATTAAGCGCCGAGAGTTGACAAAAATAACATTATGTGCTAAAATATCACTATATTTTAAAAACAGGAGAAAAATATGGAAACTTTGAGAGAGCTTATGGCGTGGCTTCGTTCACCCGATGAGATCGGGGTCGTATTTATCAAGCTTGCCCTTTCTGCAATCGTTGGCGGAGTTATAGGAATGGAACGTGGAAAGCAGGGGCGTGCCGCGGGAATGCGCACGCACATACTCGTCACGCTCGGCTCGGCGCTCACGGTGATGATAGGTCTTTTTTCAACGACGGCACTCGGCTATTCCTCCGATCCCTTGAGAATTTCGGCGCAGGTCATCTCCGGAATAGGTTTCCTCGGCGTCGGTACCATACTTTTAAAGGGCAGATTTCAGATCACGGGTCTTACCACGGCGGCGGGGCTTTGGTGCACCGCGGCAATAGGTCTTGCGATCGGCGCGGGGTTTTACGAGGGAGCTATCGGCGCGTTTTTATTCTCCGTCCTCGCTGTGACCTTGCTGCATAAGCTTGAATACAAGCTCATAAAGCGTTCTGACAGATTCGGTATTTACATTGAGATCTCATCCGACACCGCCGTTACGAAAACCCTTGACGCTTTGAATATGATGTACACCGTTACCGACGTGCAGGTGACTGCTCCGAGAAGCGCGCACACGGGCAACGTCGGAATCGAGGCAAACGTCCATTTAAAGGACGGTGACCCGAAGATCGTGGCAAAGAGCCTTGAAGAGCTTGACTCGGTCGTCTTCGCCCTTGAATCTATCTGACGTTTAAATGTATATAATTAAAAACGCAAGAAAACTCTACACGGGTAGGGGCCTCTTGCGTTTTTTTGTTATCTTTAGTTTACTTTTTGCACGTTTTTTCTTCGGTACCATACGAAGCTATTTGCCGATATGCTTTTCAAGCATCTTCCTTCTGTGCGTTTTAATATTCAAGTAACGCATTATCGGCTTCGTAAGTACGGAGACTAAAATTATTCCGAGTGCGAGTGCCGCTGCAAGCTTCAGGGTGTTAAGTCCCGTTTCAAAGAAGAGGGCGGTGTCACCCGTGAGGGCGTAACGCATAGTTTTGTAGAGCGAGCCTCCGGGGATCAAGGGCACGAGAGTCGGAATGGTGAAGGTCGTTGTAGGAGACTTATGTACTCTTGCCATAATATCGGCAAATACAGACATCGCGCCGGCTGAAACGATGTAGCCTATGACCTCGCTTCCCGTCAGGTGAAAGACGAGGAGATGAAGAGTCCAAGAAAGAAGACCGCCTATCGCGACGGAGATCAGCTTCTTTCCCCTGATGTTGAAAAGAAAAGCAAAGCCGAGCGTGCCGACGGCGCCCGTTATTATCTGCAAGAACTCGTTTGGCACGGAAACTGCTGCCACGACGCCGACGTCCCCCATAACGAGCACGAGCACGAAATATCCCGCCGCTATCGCAAGGGCGTTGAGTATTGATTCGACAGTTCTTAAAAGTCCCGCGATGCTGTCACCCGTGAAGAGGTCGCGCAGAGCGTTCGTTATACCGATACCCGGGATAAGGGTCATTATATTTCCGATTATAATTTCGTCAACGTCGGGGATCACGCCGTAGTTGTATAACAAGTACGCAGCGCCTGCCGATGCAAAGGACGCGGTGAAGTTCGTAAAGATTTTGTTCTTCACCGTCCTGTCGGATATAAGGATCAGGACCCTTGCCAAAGCACCGATGGCAAACGATAATGCGGCGTCAAGCCAAGTACCGCCGAAGAAGAGCGTGAACGCTCCCGCTATGATAGCGTAGGATAACACCTCGAGCCAGAAGGGGTACGATTTTACCGTTCTGATATTCTCAAGCTCGCGGTCTATCTCGTCCGTCGTCATATGCTTGTAGCATATCTTTCTTGAAAGGTCGTTCAGCTTATGCAGCTTTTGAAAATCCGTGCCCGCCGATGTTATGCGCCTCGTCTGGGTGATCACATCGCCATCTTTCGTATGTACGGTGACTATCATACTGCTCGTTATAATAAATACGTCGGTGCGTTCGGCTCCGAAGGATTCCATTATGCGGTAAAGGCTGTCCTCAACGCGGTGCACCTCGGCTCCCGAGAGAAGCATCTGTTCGCCTATGTTCATAGCACGATCAAGAAGATCTTTCACGTTTTCGTCCTCGTTCCTTAAAAAAGAATTCATTACTACATAATTCTAACATATTCGCACACCTTTTTCAAGAGGGGAGAGGATAAAAATCTAAAATACAAAATTGAGCGAATAAACTGTAACGCTTCGTTGGCGTAAAAGACGGAGCGGCGGCGCGTCCCGATCTTATAATAACGCTTGCTCATATAAATAAAAAAGGGCGATCTTTCGCCCTTTTTCAATGTTTTCAGTCGAAGAATACGGGTTTTCCCGTTTTTGAGGATGTATAGATCGCCTCAAGTATCTCCGAGACGACAGCCGCCTGTTCGGGAAGAACGACGGGATCCGTGTCGTTTACGACGGCGGAGATCCAGCTTGCCGCCTCGTTGTCCGCAGGATCGCTCGACGCGCCCTCGAAGAAGTCGACGCCGCCCGCCGACGTGTCAACCACCGAGTCAACGGCTCTGCCAAGCTCTACCTTATTTATGGTCATAGCGTCCTCAAATACTCCGATTCCTGCCTTTGAGCCGCAAAGACGGCACATACCCTGAGAGGGCTCTGTGTTTATGTTGAGCGCCCAGCTCGTTTCAAGCATTATCGTCGCGCCGTTCTTCATTCTGATAAATGCGCAAGCAGATTCCTCGAGGGGGTTGTCGCTGACACCGTTGTCGCCCCAGATGTTGCCCTCCTCGGGGTGCTCGAGCTTCTTGTGCGTCTTACCGACGACCATCTCGGGCTCGTAGTTGTTCATAAGATAAAGAGTAAGGTCGAGGGAGTGCGTCGCAATGTCTATGATCGGGCCGCCGCCTTGCTCCTCTTCGTTAAGAAATACGCCCCAGTTGGGTGTTCCTCTTCTGCGAAGAGCGTAGGTGTTCGCGTAGTATATATCGCCAAGAGCGCCCGTTTCTACGTACTTCTTTGCGTAAAGGGTGGAAACTCTCTGACGGTTCTGATAACCGATAGTAAGCTTTTTGCCCGTTTCTTTCGCTACCTTGACCATCTCGCGCGCCTCAGCCGCAGTCTTTGCCATAGGCTTTTCGCACATAACGTGCTTGCCAGCTCTCATAGCGTCAATGGAGATGAAGGAATGTTCTTTGTTGGGGGTGAGGACGTGAACGACCTCTATCGACTCGTCACGGAGAAGCTCCTTGTAATCGGTGTATACCTTCGCGTCGGGGGTGCCGAACTTCTTTGCCGCAGCCTCTGCCTTTTCCTTAATTATGTCGCAAAAGGCTACCATTCTGACGTTTTCAAGCTTTTTGAGTGCGGGCATATGCTTTCCGTTAGCGATGCCGCCGCAACCAATGATACCTATTCTTACTTCTCTCATTTTTGAACCTCTTTTGTTATTTTTTGCAAAAAAATATTTTTGCAATTTTATGGTAGCATTTTTTGAAAAAATATGCTATAATAAATTTGTATAAAAATATAAAAAATTTGTCTTTTTGGGAAGAAAAAGAAAATGAACGGATATTTTAAGGAAGCAAAGCATCCCGATATGCTGAAAACGGGTATAGAATTTTTTCATCAACCGTCAGAGCCCGACACGGTGGCGGCGCGTTCTCACGTTCACGACGCGGTGGAAATGCTCTTTATAACGGATGGGGATTTCCGAGTTTCGTGCGATGGAGTTGAAGAGCGCGTGAGCACGGGGGATATGGTCATCTTTCGCTCAAACTGCATTCACACGGTCACCTCGGGCACAGACGTTAATAACGGCTATTACGTCCTGAAGGTCGATCCTGCGCTCGTTTTTTCTCTTCTGCCGGAGCACAGCGCAGGCAGATATATTCTTTATCTCACCCTTTTTGGAGAGAGCGATAAATTCGTCTGGCGAGCGGATGAGCTCGGTGGCACTCGTATAAACGACGGACTCAGGTTGCTGACGGAGGAGCGTGATGAGGACGCAAAGCCTGCTCACGACGCTTTGATGCGCTCCGCGGCGCTTTTGGTCGTTTGCGGAATTATAAGAACGCTTGAAGACTTGGGTAAGCACAGAATGGACGTTCCCACATCGGTCTACTCCCTTATCTACGAGAGTATGAGATACGTCAACGAGCACTTTGCCGACGATATCAGCTCCGAGTGGATGGCTTCGTATTTAAACGTAAGCTACAGCTATTTTTCAAGAACGTTTACGCGCGTGACGGGGAAAAATTTCAGAAGGTATCTTAACCTTGTCAGGGTGCGAAAGGCGGAGCAGCTCCTCTTATCAAGAAAAAGAAGCGTCACGGAGGTGTCGTCCCTCGTAGGCTTCAATAACGTTTCACACTTTATCGCCACCTACAAAAGCATAAAGGGAAGCACGCCGCACGGGCAAAGAAGCTGAGTTTGCGTCAAGCTATATAGAAAAAGAACGGGTCAGTTGCATAGCGTCCTTAAGCGGACTCTGCGCAAATGCCCGTTGTTTTTATTCGCTTTTCTCCGTTACAGCCTTTTGACCTTTGCGGAAAATGGATTTTATAAAGTTGAAGAATCGGCGTCTTCTCGGGGTCGCGGTATCGCTTTCACTCTCACTCTCGCGAATCTCCGCTCTGATGAAGTTTGAGATGAACGGAACGGAAAGTATCTCCTCTCGCTCCCGCTCTATTCTTTTATTCTCTTCGCTCAAAACCTCCTCGGCCCTCTCGGAGCCTGCGAGGGGCGCTCTGAAGGACGGGGAAAAGAGCTCTGATATTTTGTTTTTTATAAAGCCTTCACCGAGCTTTCTTTCTATCATTCCGACGGCAAGTGACGCCATAGACGATGAATTTACAAGCGAGTCAAACAGCGGCGTTACCGCATCGGCTCCGGGTGTTTCGGTGAAGGTTAGTCTTATCTCGTCGGGTGCGGATTTTCTGACCGTCAGTATCCTTGAGTTTGGAAGCTCGGGGAAGATGAATTCCACGGTCCAGACCGTTTCGTTACCCTCTTTACGGACACCGCCGAGGGTCTTTATAATATATTTTTCGCCGTGGAAGTCCTCGACCGTTTCCGCGTGAGAATAAATCCCGATCGGAATATCACGCACAGTCTCTCCGAGAGAAATCCTGATGCGCGGAGTATGTCCGTCGCGCAGGAATTCCACCGTGTCAATACCGCCCTCGAAATTGTTCTGCGTAAAGCGCGTGATAAGCGGCAAGAGCTCGTCGTTGTTCATCGGAAGAAGATAAGCACCGAGAATATCCTCCCATTCCTCGGGGAATTCGTCGGTAAAGATCCGAAGCTGCTCAAGCAGGCTTTTGTGCTTGTGGAGCGGCACGGGGCTTCTTGTTTCAAAGAAGTGGTGCTCTTGCTTTATAAGCGCGTGATAGGAGCGGAAGGAGGCGAAAAGACCGACGCGCTCGTCGGCTATATCACCCGAGAAATATTTCATTATGATATCAAGAGTTTTGCTTTTCTTGAAAAGGTCGCTGTTCCCCGCGTTTATCATAACGGCTATTCCGTTCTTTGTGTTTATGTACACGTTCTGACCGAAAAGTCCGTTAAGCAAGACGGAGGGGGAGTCTTTTCCTACGTTCAGGTGACCTGCGTAATCAAAGTTCTCGTCCCTCGCCTCTGAGTGCGGGTTTCTGTCGAGCAGGAGCTCCAGCATACTGATGTGGGAGATTATAGCCTTGCCCTCAAATTTTCCGCCTGTCAGAAACAGCGTAGCTATTTTGAGCCAATCCTCGGGGGCAAGATAAAGACCCCAACCGCCCTTTTCGGTTCCTTCGGGGCTCTTTTCCCAAAAGTAATTTGTAATTTTCAACGGCTCAAAGAGTCGGCTCTTCACAAAATCTCCAAAGCTCTCGCCCGATAAATGCTCTATGACTCTGGCGAGAATATACGAGTTCATACTGTTATATGAAAAGCCTTCGCCGGATTCAAATACCTGATCCGAGGACAGAAAGTCCTCAGTCCACGCGGTGCTCGTCACAGCACCGAGCTCCGAGAAGGAAAGACCCGATGACATTAAAAGAAGATCTTTGATCTTTATATCTGCGACAGACTTCGGCAGCTTGAATTCGGTAAAAACGTCGGCAAGGTGCATATCTGCGTCGAGCTTTTCTTCGTCGGCGAGTATCGCCGCGGCAATGCCCGTGACTGTTTTTGACATAGAGTGAGAAAGATGGGCAAGTCCGCGCTCAAAGCCCGGGGCGTACGCCTCGCATATTATATCGTCATCCTTAAGCACCGTGACGGAATGTATATTGCAAAGCGGGTCCGCTTCAAGCTCGTAAAGGAAGTTCTGTATCCTCGCGTCCGATATTCCTTTTCTGTGAGGAGGTGTGCGCTTGAAATAACGGTGCGCTCTTGCCGTAAGTTCGGTTTTGCTCGGAGTATACGTGACAACGGCGGGATCGCGGCTGCCAAGAAGAAGCGTGCATATGAGCTGAACTGAGCGTTTTATTTCTTTTTGCATACGCGATTTATCCCTCCTTTTTTAAAAGTACAAAATATTATACCATAAATTTTATTATTTTGCAACGAAAAAAATGTAAAAGAAAAAATATTTTCCGAAAAGTCTGTCACGTCCTTAGTATTTATGAATACTATGAAAATAGGAGCGCCGTAAAAGCGCTCCCGAAATCTCGTATGAGCGCTCGGGGAAACGGGCGTTTAATTTTCTTTTTAAAGCACAAGGACGAAGCAATGGAAAAAAGTGAAAAGTCAAGGCATCTTTGCCTGCGTGCGCTCCCTGTCGGAGAATCGGCGTTCATCGAAAGCGTCGATATGCCTCCAAGACAGCGCACGAGGCTTTCCGCGCTCGGAATGAGTGCGGGCGCTGAGATCTCCTGCCTCGGGAAGGCCCCCTTCGGCGACCCGTCGGCTTATCTCGTCGGTGACAGGGTGCTTGCTATCCGAGGGGCGGATGCTGAAAAAATTTACTGCGTGATTTAGGAGTTTTTTGGTTTGGCAAGAGAAAATGAAAGCTTAAAATTTACTCTTACGGGTGTGCCGAACGTAGGGAAGAGTACGCTTTTTAATACCTTGACGGGTGCGTCGGCTCACACGGGTAATTGGTCGGGCAAGACCGTTGAGGTATCGGTAGGAGATTTTTCGTTTGAAGGGCGTGAATATACCGTTACCGACTTGCCCGGCACGTATTCTCTTTGCCCGGAATCGGAGGAAGAGGAAATAGCCTTTTCTTCTCTTCTGCTTTCGGACTCGGACGTTCTCGTTGTAGTGTGCGATGAGTCGAGACTTCTTTCCAATATGAGTTTTATTATTTCGGCACTTGAAATGTCGGAAAGAGCGGTCGTAGCTTTAAACTTTTGCGAAAGCGCCGAAAAAACGGGAAGGCAAGCTGACGTAAAGCGGCTGTCCGATTTGCTTGCAGCACCCGTCGTAAGGGTCAATGCAAGAAAAAAATCCTCTCTTGCCTCGCTTTTGCGCGCCGTTGACGAGGCGGCAAAAATGCCGCCTCGCGCGCATCTGCTGAAATACGGAGAAGAGATAGAGAAAAGCGTCAGTACTATTGGAAAATCGCTTGGAAAACTTGACACGCCCCCGAACGTTTTGCGTATGACAGCCATAAGGGCGCTCTCGGGCGACAGCTCGTCTTTCCGTGAGCTTTGCGGGCACTTTTCCGTGCCGCGCGAAGAAGAACGGGCGCTCGGGACGGTAATAGAGAAAGAGCTCGTTCGGCTTGGCGAGCTCGGGATAGATTCCGAGGACGTTTCGGAAGAGGTATCCGAGGCAGTCTTCCTTTTTGCCAAGCGCGTTTCCGAAAACGCGGTGAAAAAACAGGCGCGTCCGCGCGTCTTGGGGCTTGCCGACAGAATACTCACGGGTCGCGTGCTTGCTTTTCCCGCTATGCTCGTTTTTCTCGGGATAGTACTGTTTATAACTGTGAAGCTTGCGGCGTATCCGTCGCAGGCGCTTGAATACCTTCTCGACCGCTTGAACGCCTATATCAGAATGGGAATTTTGGCTATCGGAACGCCGCCCGCCCCCGTAAGTCTTATATGCGACGGCGCTCTCGGCACTCTCTTCACCGTCACGGCGGTGATGCTTCCGCCGATGGCAATATTTTTCCCCTTCTTCGCGATACTTGAGGATTCGGGATATTTGCCGCGTATCGCCTATAATCTTGACCGACCGCTTTCTGCCTGCGGCTCTTGCGGAAAAGGGGCACTTACCGCGTGTATGGGGCTTGGGTGCAACGCTGTCGGAGTCACGGGAGCGAGAATAATAGAAACGAAGCGCGAGCGGCTCGTTGCCGTGCTCACGAACGCTTTTATTCCCTGCAACGGCAGATTCCCGATGCTGACGGTGATATGCGCATCGTTTCTCTCGTTTTATACTGAAGGTGCGCTTGCTATGCTTTTACTCATCGTCCTCTCGTTTGCGGTATCGCTCGGAGTAGGGCGGGTGATCGCCTTTGCCTTCAAAAAGGAAAAAGCGGGTCTGTTCACCCTCGAGCTGCCTCCTTACAGGCGCCCCGCCTTTATGCAAATAATCAAGCGCTCGTTCCGCGACAAAACGCTCAAGATCTTTCTCAGGGCGGCTGCCGTATCCTTGCCCGCAGGGGTGGTCATATGGCTTTTATCAAATACTTATATATTAGGTGTGCATCCGACGGACGCGATAGTCAGTGCCCTTGATCCGATAGGGCGTTTTATGGGACTTGACGGAGTTATGCTCACGGCGTTTGTTCTGGGGCTTCCCGCAAACGAGACCGTACTGCCGATAGCGCTTTCGCTTTACGGAGGCACGGGCACGGCGGCGGAAATCCTTTCAGCAAACGCTTGGGGTGTAAAAACTGCGGTCTGCGCCTCAATATTCACTCTCTTCCATTGGCCGTGCGCGACAACGATAATGACGGTAAAGCGCGAAACGGGCTCGGCGTTTCTGACCCTGCTTGCCGTTTTGATCCCAACGGCGGTCGGGATACTTCTTGCGTCTTGCGTGAATTTTATATTTTAAAGATAATATTTTTGATCTCGTCGGAAAAAACGGGAACGCAGAACCGAATTTACGGTTTTCTGCGTTCCCGTTTCGTTTAATTTTTAATACGAAAATCAGTCAAGGTTAAGCGCGTTGAGCATATCGCGAAGAACCTTTGCTTCTTCGACGGTAATGGTAACGCCCTTGCCCATCTTCTCGTGCTCGGCAGACCAGGTGCGGATGTCATACACGGGCTCTCTCTCGTTCCAGCTGATGAGGTTGAGCTCCTTGTTCCAGCCATTGGTTCCTGCGCTGATGACGCCGATCTTGTCGACTACTTCATACTTGATCTCAGGCATTGTTTTTCTCCTTATTAAATAATAATGTATAAATAAAAATATTTTAAATTTATTTCATTGTAGCATAATATTTAGTAATTGTCAATAAATTTTTAAAAATATTTCAAATATTTTTATTTTTAGGGAAAAATGTCTGATTTTTTGTTAAATTACCGTTATTTGACACGTTTTCATTGAGAGAAGAGCTCTTTCGTGGCTCTCGGGGCTTACCCCCGCGCAAAGCGCGCTCTCGACTCTTATCTCCGCCTCGGGAAGAGCCGCCTTTAAGAGCATCGCGTTCGAGATAACGCAGATGTCCGTGCAAAGACCGACGAGCGTGACGGTAACGTCCTCTTTTTCGTATGTATTTTTGATAAGGCTTGCAAGCTCGGGTGAGCCGAAGCTCGGCTTGTCTATCACGGCTTCGTCTTTGGCGAAAGGCAAAAGCGCGTCACATATCTGCCAGCCGTGCGTGCCCTTTACGCAGTGCGGGACGGGGAGGTGCTTACCCTCGTTTGTCAAGAGGTAATCCTCGCCGTGCGTGTCGCGGGTGAAATATATATCTCCCGTGTGACGGGCGATACGCTCCGCGAGGGGGGCGACTATCGCTTCGGCTTCCTTCGTGCCGAGAGCACCGTCGATAAAGTCGTTCTGCATATCTACGACGATAAGTACGTCTTTCATATTTCTTCTCCTGAAATACAGTTTACCGTGCGTTTTTTTGTGTCAGGGGATTATGCGGGAATCGTGGTAAGCTCAATTGCACCGGGATCTATATATTCAACTCTTATATGTTCAAGTGCTTTAACGTTGGTTTTCCAAACGCTGTCCCAATCGGTGCCCTTGTAGTAGAAAACTTCCATTTTTTCGCAAGTTGCAAATGCAGTGGAGTCGATTTGGTACATACTTTCGGGAATGGTCACGGATTTAAGATTAGAGCAACCTGCAAAAAGGTCGCCTTGAATGTACTTAAGACCGTCGGGCAGAGCGATGTGTTCAAGAGATACACAGTTTTCAAAGGCATAAACGCCAATTGAGCTTAAATAGCCTGTAAAGGTAATGTTGGAAAGAGATGTACAGTTCTTAAAAGCGTAGATCCCTATCTCGCCCTCTCCGTTGTGAGTCACGCTTTCAAGCGCGGTGCATCCACTGAATGCTCCCTCGCCGACCGTGCTGACTTTCGCGGGTAAAACGATGCTCTTAAGCGATGTGCAACCCATAAACGCCTCGGTATAGATCGAATTCAAAGTGCTCGGGAGGCTTACGCTCTCAAGATTATAGCAATTTCTGAACGTTCCTTCAAAGATGGCGGTAACGCCCTCGGGAATTTTTACGCTCTTTATAAAATCGCAATTCTCAAAAACACCGTCATTGATGTATGAAATAGGCTTGCCCTCGTAAGTGGAGGGAATGACGATGTTTTCATCGGTGCAGGTGCCGAGGCCGACTATCGCGTATTTCGTGTTAGACATATAAGTAGCGATCTCTAAGCCCTCGCTGTACTTTTCCACTCCGCAAACGGAGCAGAAGCCGTCTACGTAGTCGTGGGGCTTAAGCTCGGAGACTCTCGTAGTTCTCACGATCTCACCGTTACAGATGACGCAGTAATAAACGTCATCGTAAGAGCCCGTGGCGGTGCAGGTGGATTCCACGACGTTCTCAAACACGTTTCCGTTGGCAATACAAACGTGGTCCTTTACCTCATCTTCCTCTTCTTCTTCGGGTGGGAAGAAACCGTCGCCCTCGGGCACGTATTCTTCTTCACCGCAAGATGCGAGCGCAAATGCAAGCGCGCTAAGCGCAAGCAGGAGAATTAAAAATTTTTTAAAGTTTTTCATAAATTTTCCTTTCTTTATTAAAATAACATAAAAATTTTACCACATATTTTAAAAAAAGTCAATCATTTTAAATAATATAAGCGCAAATATTGCACGCCGAGGTCGAATTTTTCTAAAACTATTGACCGATCGTGAAAAATAGTGTATAATCTAAGAAAGGTAAATCTTAAAATAATTTGTAGGTACAAACGAAGCCCTCAGAGTCCGCAGCAGACTCGCTTTCCAAAATTTTTTTAGACTTTTTCTAAAAAACCTCTTGACAAACGAATTTAGAATGTGTATAATATTCTTAGAACGAGTCTAAAACCGTTCGGCGTGTGAAAGGAGGACAAATGACAAGACAGCGAGCAGTAATACTTGAGGTCCTGCGCTCGGATATGTGCCATCACACGGCAGAGGAGATCTTCGAGCTTGCGAAGGCGAAGCTCCCGACCATATCTCGCGCGACCGTGTATAACAATTTGAAGGCTCTTGAGAGCGAGCGGCTCATCCGGCGCATCACCGCAGAGGGAACGAAGGACAGATACGACAATGCTTTCGTACCGCACGGGCATCTGTTTTGCACGATGTGCTCCGAGGTCACGGACTTTCAGATACCGAACTTTAAAGAGAAGCTTGAGGGGATCGCGGGCGACGCGATAGATTCCTACGAGCTCAAGGTAAGATACGTTTGCCCAAGGTGCAAAAAAGCAGCGGCGGGTGAATAAAAGTTTTGAAAAAGTAAATAATTTAAAAAATATTTTTTATAAAAGGAGACACACAAATGGAACTCAAGGGAACGAAAACCGAACAAAATCTTATGACCGCCTTCGCAGGTGAGTCGCAGGCAAGAAACAAGTACACCTACTTTGCATCCGTAGCAAGGAAGGAAGGCTACGAGCAGATCGCTGCTATCTTCGAGCAGACCGCAAACAACGAAAAGGAGCACGCAAAGCTTTGGTTCAAGGCTCTTGGCGGACTCGGTGACACCGCAGCAAACCTTCTTGCAGCAGCAGAGGGCGAGAACTACGAGTGGACCGATATGTACGACACCTTCGCAAAGGAAGCAGAGGAAGAGGGCTTCAAGGCTCTTGCGTTCCAGTTCAGAGCCGTTGCAGCTATCGAGAAGTCTCACGAGGAGAGATACAGAGCTCTTCTTAATAACGTAGAGATGCAGAAGGTCTTTGAGAAGTCTGAGGAAACTATGTGGGAGTGCCGTAACTGCGGTCACCTCGTAATGGGCAAGAAGGCGCCCGGCGCGTGCCCCGTTTGCGCTCACGCTCAGAGCTTCTTCGAAGTAAGAAAAGAAAACTATTGATTTACTTTTAAATAAAAGACGGAGCACCTCGGATGAGATCTCATCCGAGGTGCTTTTTGTATGCTCAATAAAGTTCAAAGGAAAAGACTCTGACTCGCTCGCCAAAGCTCTTTTTCGGCGTAAATTTAACACGGGTCACGGCTTTTCCTATCGGAACGCGGCAAAGACGCGTGCGATTGTTCTTTATTTCTATCACTTCTTCGCTTCCGTCATCAAGGGTAAGACGAAGCTCGAAATCGCGCGTCATCGTTTTAGAGGGCTTGTATTTTGTTTCGTTAAGAAGGAAGTTCTTCGGCATATGCCAGCCCTCGCGGTTGAGATCCGAGTCGAAGATGAAGCGCGCGCCGTCGACTCTCATAGGCTCGTCAAACGTGTATTCCACAGACTCGCCGAGCTCCAAGACGACACCATGCTCATCTCCTCTGTCTATACCGTCTCGGAGCACCTCGTGGCTCAATTTTGCAACACGGGTGGGGGCTTTCTGCTCACGCTTGAAGCCTGGAAGGTAGCAGTCGTCGTCCATAAGCGTCTGTTGAAGCGCCTTTATATCTACGGTGTCGGGGGTGGTGCCGTCCTTCGTCATCTGTGCCGCAGCCGTGCCTATTGCCTGACCCATAAGGGCGCAGGTCGCCATAACTCTTATAGAAGAGAGAGCAACGTGAGTAACGCTGACGTTTCTGCCCGCAAAGAGCAGGTTTTCTATATCTCTTGCGTAAAGCGCGCGGAAGGGAATACCCCAGGGGGAGGGAGCGGGGTGCCATATCGTGGACGTTCCCTTGCCGTAATAGAAGCCCTCGGGGAAGTGGTCGTCCATAGTCCAACCGCCGTAAGCCACGACGTCGGGGAACTTGCCCTCGGCTCTTACGTCGTTTTCGTTTATTATGTATCTACCGACGTATCTTCTCGACTCGCGCTTGCCGGGCAGAAGCCCTATCCATTCAAGCTCCCAATTATCAGCTCCGTGATCCTGCTGATTTTTTATGTGATCCCAAACGCCGTACGCTATTTTTACAAGCTCTTCCTGATAATCGTTGACACCGTGAAGGCAGTCGCCTGTGCCGCCGAGCTCTATCCACCAATAGTTGTTTTTGGGAAGCTCGTCGTGCTCACGGTACGGGAAGTCAGTATCCGTTTCGTAGGTATATGCCCACTCGGGCTTGATGAAGATCTTCTTGCTGTCCGTCTCTCTTGCCTGAAGGATGCAGCTCATTCCCATCGTGTACTTATCCTCTTTTTCGGGTGCTATGGACTCGCCGAACTCGTCACGCGCCTCTCTGCCGTATCTGTACGCGGCGCCCGTCAGCGGAGCTAAGATGGAGTCGCCCGAGCAGTCGGCAAAATATTTGGCTTCGACGATGTGGAAGGTCTCCGCGTTCGACTGCCACGCTTTTACGCTTTTTATGCGCTTTCCGTCCATTTCCGCATCAAGGCAGGAGGTATTCAGGAGCAGGGTAATGTTTTTCTCCGCCATAACCTTGCCGTAAATAACGGAGTCCCAAACGCTGTATTTGAGCCCCGTGTTGATGTAATAATTCTCGCACTCGATCTCCTCAAGTATACCCGCCTCGCGGTTGTCTTTGCCGTGTGCGCCCGCTATCATCATTCTGACCTCGCTCGACGCGTTTCCGCCAAGGACGGGTCTGTCCTGGATCAGCACGACCGTGGCACCGTGTCTTGCCGCCGCTATCGCCGCAGAAACGCCTGCCATTCCTCCGCCGACGACGCAAAAATCAACGCTGTAACGTAAAGTTCGCATAGAAAATTCCTCCAAAATCTTGTTTTTAAGCAAGATATTGCACAAAATTCAAGTTTTTACGGGTATAACCTCGATAAAATATAGAAAAACGAGCAATATCAAGCCTATTATACATCACTAAAGTCCGTTTGTCAATAGCAAACGTAAAATATAACGCGGAAATTCTTACGCTTCCATCGCGCGTTTTTCTTCATTTTTTAATTGCATTTTGCCTTTTGCGCGTTGCTTTTCTGCCTCGGATTATCTTTTGCCCGTTTTTTTACGTTTGAGCGAGAAAAAAATGAAAAAATTGAATTTTTTTCAAAAAACCTCTTGACAAACGCCCGTTTTATGGTATAATATTATACTGCATTGATGTAGCATTTTGGGTTTGGGGGTTTTTTGCGCTTTTTTCAGGACGATATGTAAAAAGCTGACAAAAGACCGAGCAAATGCGACGCGTTTTCTGTGCATTATCCACAATGAAAAAAATCGGTTAGTGTAGAGAAAAAACGCCGCCCCGCCCGCGTGTGAAAACTGTGAAATTTCAATGAATGGAGTGATTCTATTTATGATGTTAAAACCAAAGAAGCTTGGCACTAACGTCAGACAGAGCTTTGAGAAGATTCAGGCAGTGGTCGAAATGCCCAATCTTATCGAGGTGCAGAAGGATTCTTACGAGTGGTTCCTTCGCGAGGGACTTTCGGAGGTGCTTCGTGACGTTTCTCCCATCGTGGACCACACGGGCAATCTGTCGATCGAGTTTACCGATTATACTCTTGATCCTACCCCCAGATACCCCATTGAGGAGTGCAAGGACCGCTCGGTTACTTACGACGCGCATATGAAGGTTGGCGTACGCCTCGTTAACAAGGCAACGGGCGAGCTCAAGACCGCTCAGGTCTTCCTCGGAGATTTCCCTCTTATGACCGAAAACGGCACGTTCGTTATCAACGGCGCGGAGAGAGTTATCGTTTCCCAGCTCGTTCGTTCTCCCGGTATGTATTACGGCGACACTATCGACAAGCAGGGCAAGCACAATTTTGCAGCCACCGTTATACCTTACAGAGGAGCGTGGCTTGAGTATGAAACCGATCTTGCGGGCGTTTGCTACGTAAAGATAGATAAGAACAGAAAAATTCCGATCACCGTTCTCGTAAGAGCACTTATGCCCGCGGGCGAGGACACGGATAAGCACATCACCGCAATGTTCGGTGAGGAAGAGATGCTTATCAAAACTATGGCAAAGGATGAGTGCGCCGTTTTGGCTGAAGAGAACGGAACTTGCCTTCGTGACGAGGCACTTAAGGAGATATACAAGAAGCTTCGTCCCGGTGAGCCTCCGCTCGTCGAGACAGCCGAGGATCTTGTAAATAAGCTCTTCTTCGACCCGAAGAGATACGACCTTGCCCCCGTTGGAAGATATAAATATAATAAGAAGCTTTCTCTCGCCGGAAGAATTGAGGGCTTTACCCTTGCCGAGACGGTCGTTAACGCTCTTACGGGCGAGATCGTTGCGGAGGCAGGCGAGAAGATAACCAAGGAGCTCGCGCTTGCTATTGACGACAGCCTTGTAAACGAGGTTATCATCAAGACCGAAAGCGACAGAGAGGTACGAGTATTCTCTAACGGCACCGTCCGTCCTGAGCTCGTGCTCGGATTTGACCTTGTCGACGCGGGCGTTAAGCTTGGCGAAAAGGTGAGATACTCCGTTCTTCGCGAGATCATCGCGGCAGCAGACGAGGGGGGTCATCAGGGCGACGCCAGAGTCCACTTCATCAAGGAAGAGGCAAAGCGCAGAATGCCCGAGCTCTCTCCCAAGCATATAACCAAGGATGATATCTTCGCATCCGTTAACTACCTTCTGAACCTTATCCACGGCGTTGGCTTCACCGACGATATCGACCATCTCGGAAACAGACGTCTTCGCTGCGTAGGCGAGCTTCTTCAAAACCAGCTCAGAATCGGTATGTCCAGAATGGACAAGAATATAAAAGAGAGAATGTCGGTGCACGATTCCGAGGATCTTCGCCCCGAGGCGCTCATCAACACGCGCCCCGTAGCGACCGCTATCCGTGAGTTCTTCGGCTCCTCGCCTCTCTCGCAGTTTATGGACCAGAACAACCCTCTTGCCGAGCTTACTCACAAGCGCCGTCTTTCGGCACTCGGTCCCGGAGGTCTTTCAAGGGACAGAGCGTCCTTTGAGGTCCGTGACGTTCACTATACGCATTACGGAAGAATTTGTCCCGTCGAGACTCCCGAAGGACCGAACATCGGTCTTATCTCGTATCTCGCATCCTATGCTAAGATCAGCGACTACGGCTTCCTTAAAGCGCCTTACAGAAAGGTAGACAAGAAGACCGGCCGCGTGACCGAAGAGGTAGTTTACCTTACCGCGGACGAAGAGGACAACAACGTTGTAGCTCAGGCAAACGAGAGAATAGACGAAGACGGTTACTTCATCAATAAAAAGGTTATCGCAAGATACAATACCGAGTTCATTGAGGTCGAGCCCACGGACGTTGACCTTATGGACGCGTGCCCCCAGATGGCGGTTTCCGTTGCTGCGGGCTGTATCCCCTTCCTTGAAAACGATGACAACACCCGTGCTCTTATGGGTTCGAACATGCAGAAGCAGGCAGTGCCGCTTATGGTGACCGATTCTCCCATAGTCGCAACGGGTATGGAATACAAGGCGGCAGTCGATTCGGGCGCGGTCGTTCTTGCGCGCGAAGCAGGTGTCGTTGAGCGTGCGTGCGGCGAAGAGATAATCATTCTCTCCGATTCGGGCAAGCGCGAGTATTATCCTCTTATTAAATTCAAGCGCTCCAACCAATCCACCTGCGTTAACCAAAGACCCATCGTTTCCGAGGGTGACAGAGTGGAGAAGGGGCAGGTAATTGCCGACGGTCCCGCAACTCAGGGCGGTGAGATCTCGCTCGGTAAGAACGCGCTTATCGGATTTATGACCTGGGAGGGTTATAACTACGAGGACGCCGTACTTCTTAACGAAAAGCTCGTAAGAGAGGATATGTATACCTCTATCCACATTGAAAAGTTCACGAAGGAAGCGCGTGACACCAAGCTCGGTGCACAGGAGATCACGAGAGAGGTCCCCAACGTTTCCGACGATGCTCTTAAAAATCTCGACAACGACGGTATCATCAGAATCGGTACCGAGGTTCGTCCCAACGATATCCTCGTAGGTATGGTAACGCCCAAGGGCGAGACCGAGCTTACCCCCGAGGAAAGACTTCTTCGCGCGATATTCGGTGAGAAGGCGCGTGAGGTAAAGGACTCCTCTCTCCGTATGCGCCACGGTGAATACGGCGTCGTCGTTGACGTCAAGATATACGACCGCTCCAACTCCGATGAGCTCGCTCCCGGTGTAAACAAGGTCGTTCACGTATACGTAGCACAGAAGAGAAAGATCTCCGTCGGAGATAAAATGGCGGGCCGTCACGGAAACAAGGGTGTCGTTTCACGCATCCTTCCTCCCGAGGATATGCCCTTCCTTGCTGACGGAACTCCTCTTGACATAGTTCTTAACCCCCTCGGCGTTCCTTCACGTATGAACATCGGTCAGGTCCTTGAGGTGCACCTCGGCATCGCTTGCCGCCGCCTCGGAATAAAGATAGTTACACCCGTCTTCGACGGTGCGAAGGAGACCGATATTCTCGAGCTTCTCCGTCAGGCAAATTACACGCGTGACATTCGCCCCGACGAGAGCGTGCGCGGTAAGGCTGTCTTTATGGAGGTCGTTCGTGAGGACGGAAAGCCCGATCTTCAGAGAATAGATCAGGAGATCGTCGATGACGACGAGAAGCTCCGCGCTCTTATGAAGACGAATACTCTTAAGGTAATAGACGGTAAGGTAACGCTTTATGACGGACGTACGGGTGAGCCCTTCGATAACCCCGTAACCGTAGGTATAATGTATTATCTTAAGCTCCATCATCTCGTTGACGATAAGATCCACGCCCGCTCGATAGGTACCTACTCGCTCGTAACGCAGCAGCCCCTCGGCGGTAAGGCTCAGTTCGGCGGTCAGAGATTCGGAGAGATGGAGGTATGGGCGCTCGAGGCTTACGGCGCGGCATATACTCTCCAAGAGATCCTTACTGTTAAATCCGACGATATTACGGGACGTCAGAAGACCTACGAGGCAATCGTTAAGGGTCAGAATATTCCCACACCCGGCATTCCCGAATCCTTCAAGGTGCTCGTAAAAGAGCTTCAGGCTCTTTGCCTTGACGTCAGAGTTCTTGACGAGGCGGGCGAGGTGGTAGATATTTCGGGTCTTTACGACACGGATGCTCCTACCTTCAACAACCTTGACGAGGTCGAGCACGCGGTTGACGCGGAGGCTTCCTCCGATGAGGACGATGAGTATGACGGCGAGCTTGCCGATGACGAAAGCGCTCTTGACGATGACACCGATTCTTTCTTTGAAGATGGTGACGGTGAGTATTCGTTTGAGGATGACGGCGAGTTCGATAAGGACGAGGAATAATATTTAATAAGAAGGGAACAGAGTACGAGGGGGCGTATATCGCCCTCCGACTCGGATATATAAATCTATGGAAAGAAATACTTTTGATTCGATAAAGATCGGTCTTGCCTCGCCCGAGATGATCCGCTCGTGGTCGCACGGTGAGGTAACGAAGGCGGAAACGATCAACTACCGTACTCAGAAGCCTGAGCGCGACGGTCTTTTCTGCGAGAAGATCTTTGGCCCGACGAAGGACTGGGAGTGCCTTTGCGGAAAGTATAAGCGCGTTCGCTTCAAGGGCAAGGTCTGTGAGAAGTGCGGCGTTGAGGTAACGACGAAGAAGGTTCGCCGTGAGAGAATGGGACACATTGAGCTTGCAGCTCCCGTGTCGCACATCTGGTACTTCAAGTCCACGCCCACCAAGATGGGTCTTGTGCTCAATATGTCGATGAAAGAGCTCGAACACGTTCTTTACTTCGGCAGATACATCGTTACGGCGTCAGAGAACACGCCCCTTGAAAAGAAGCAGCTCCTCACCGATGCGGAATATAA
Organism: Clostridia bacterium; assembly: GCA_017503105.1. Classification (GTDB taxonomy): domain Bacteria; phylum Bacillota; class Clostridia; order Oscillospirales; family CAG-272; genus UBA1740. The sequence continues at coordinate 45,413 of JAFVTS010000004.1, read as the reverse complement.
GAAGGCAAAGGAAAAATACGGAGACAGCTTCAAGGCAGGTATGGGTGCCGAGGCGATTCGCGAGCTTCTCGCGGAGATAGATCTCGAAAAGCTTTGCGCCGAGCTCAGAGCCGAGCTTGCAAAATCAAGCTCAAGCGGTCTTAAAAAGACTAAGATAATCAAGCGCCTTGAGGTAGTCGAGGGCTTCAGAAGATCGGGCAACCGTCCCGAATGGATGATTATGGACGCGCTTCCCGTCCTTCCCGCTGAGATAAGACCTATGGTCCATCTTGACGGCGGACGATTTGCCGCATCCGATATCAACGAGCTTTACAGAAGAGTTATAAACAGAAACAACCGTCTTAAGCACTTCCTTGAGATGCGTGCCCCCGAGATAATCATAAGAAACGAGAAGCGTATGCTTCAGGAGTTCGTCGACGCTCTTATTGACAACGGTAAGCGCGGAAAGCCCGTTACAGGTGCTTCGAACAGACCCTTGAAGTCGCTCTCCGAGATCCTTCGCGGTAAGCAGGGTCGTTTCCGTCAGAACCTTCTCGGTAAGCGTGTTGACTATTCGGGACGTTCGGTTATCGTCGTCGGACCCGAGCTTAAGATATATCAGTGCGGTCTTCCCAAGGAGATGGCGCTTGAGCTCTTCAAGCCCTTCGTAATGAAGCGTCTTATTGAAACGCAGAAGGCTAATTCGATAAAGGACGCAAAGAGAAAGGCTGACAGATCCGCGCCCGAGGTTTGGGACGCGCTTGAGTACGTTATCAAGGAGCACCCCGTGCTTCTTAACCGTGCACCCACTCTTCACCGTCTTTCTATTCAGGCGTTTGAGCCTGTGCTCGTAGAGGGCAGAGCAATTAAGCTTCACCCCCTCGTTTGTCCCGCGTTTAACGCTGACTTTGACGGTGACCAGATGCCCGTTCACGTTCCGCTTTCCAGCGAGGCGCAGGCTGAGTCGAGATTCCTTATGCTCTCGGCTAACAACCTTTTGAAGCCCGTTTCGGGTAAGGCTGTAACCGTTCCTTCTCAGGATATGGTCCTCGGCTCTTACTATCTTACCATCGATCACCCCGGAGAAAAGGGAGAGGGAAAGATCTTCCGTAACTACGACGAGGTCGAGATGGCTTATGAGAACAAGGAACTCGGAATGCACGCGGCTATCAAGGTGCGCGTTACCAAGCTTATAGACGGCGAGGAAAAGAGCGCTATTATAGACGCAACCTACGGACGTCTTATCTTCAACAGCCGTATTCCTCAGGACCTCGGTTACATTGACCGTTCAGTAGATCCTTTCAGCCTTGAGATAAACTTTGCCACCACGAGCAAAAAGCTCAAGGAGATCGTTGACAGAACTATCAAGTACCACGGCTTTGCCGAGGCTGCGGACGTTCTTGACAACATAAAGGCTATGGGATATAAGTATTCCACCAAGTCCTCTCTCTCCATCGCGGTCTACGATATGACTATTCCGCCGAAGAAGAAGCAGCTTCTTGAAGAGGCGTCACGTAAGGTCGACGAGATCACCGAGCTCTTTAACTGGGGCGAGCTTTCCGACGACGAGCGCTATAAGCAGGTCGTTGACGTTTGGGAAAAGACCACCGACGCGGTTACTGACGCTCTTATCGAGAACCTTGACAAATATAATTCGCTTAATATGATCTGTACCTCGGGAGCCCGCGGTTCGATGAAGCAGATGAGACAGCTTGCCGGAATGCGTGGACTTATGTTCGCGACCAACGGTAAGACTATCGAAATTCCCATCAAGTCGAACTTCCGTGAGGGACTTACGATGCTTGAGTACTTTATGGGTGCAAAGGGATCGCGTAAGTCGCTTTCCGATACCGCACTTCGTACCGCAGACTCGGGTTATCTTACCAGACGTCTCGTTGACGTTTCCTCGTCCGTTATCGTGCGCGAGGAGGACTGCGGAGCAACTTCCGGTATCGTCGTTTCCGATATCGTATCGGGTCAGGCAATAGTTGAAAAGCTCTTTGACCGTCTTGTCGGCAGATATACCGTCGGAGACGTTACGAATGAAGAAACGGGCGAGCTCATCGTTCCCGCAAATACTATGATCACCGAAGAAACCGCGCAGCAGATCGTTGACGCAGGTATAACGAAGGTCGAGGTTCGTACGGTCCTTCAGTGCCTTGCGAAGCGCGGCGTTTGCGTACACTGCTACGGTGCCGATCTTGCGCACGGAACTCCCGTCGCTATCGGTGAGGCTGTCGGTGTTATCGCGGCACAGTCCATCGGTGAGCCCGGTACACAGCTTACGATGAGAACCTTCCACACGGGTGGTGTCGCAGGTTCGGATATTACGCAGGGTCTTCCGAGAGTTGAAGAGCTCTTCGAGGCAAGAAAGCCCAAGAAGACTGCTATCGTTACGGAGTATAACGGTATCGCGCGTATCCAGTCTGATAAGCAGATATCTAAGGTAATTATTCAGGGTGCTACCAATGCTGAGGGCGTCCCCGCGGCAGAGGAGATCATATACGAGATCCCGTTCGGAATGCGTCTTTGCATCGAGGACGGTCAGGAAGTTAAGCGCGGACAGCAGCTTACAGAGGGCTTCCTTGATCCTGCGGACGTTCTTCGTATGAGCGCTATTGACGCGGTTTACGATTATATTATCCGTGAGGTTCAGAAGGTCTACCGCGGTGAGGACGTTGAGATCAACGACAAGCACGTCGAGTGTATCACAAGACAGATGACCCGCAGACAGGAGATCACCGACTCGGGCGATACCGACCTTCTTGTCGGAACAAACGTTGACGTTCTTACCTTCCGTGAGGCGAACGAGAAGATAGAGGAAAGAATCGCTGCAGGCGAAGTAACTCTCCGTCCTGCGAAGGGCGCTCCCCTCCTTCTCGGTATAACCAAGGCTTCTCTTATGACGGATTCCTTCCTTTCCGCTGCTTCCTTCCAGGAAACGACGAAGGTCCTTACCGAGTCCGCGATCGAGGGCAAGCAGGATAAGCTCCTCGGACTCAAGGAAAACGTTATTATCGGTAAGCTCATTCCCGCAGGAACGGGTATCGGAAAGTACCGTGCCGTTGCTGTCGAGAATACCGAGCCTCCGAAAACTCAGCCCCTCTTCTACGGAGAGTCGTACGTTGCTTCCGCAAGAGCTGAAGAGGATAGCGAGAGCGTAGAAGAAACGGCAGAGGCAGAGCTTATAGAAGAGCCCGTTACCGAAGCCGAGGAAATCGTCGAGGCAGAGGCAGTCGAGGAAACGACCGAGACGGCTGACGCTGAGTGATTTCTCGCCGAAAAATAAATCAAAAGACACTTGCGATTTTTCGCAAGTGTCTTTTACGTTTTTGTGCTTTTTTGCACGGTTTATCATTTTGCAAGGAAGATGACGGGAACGTACGCGACGGTAGTTCTGCCCTCGGCTTCTATTTCAAGAACGAGGCGGTTCTTGGGAGCGATCTTTTCACCTGCGGTAACGGTAAAGTCAAGCTCCGTAATACCGTGTGAATGTGCGCTGCAGTGGAGAAGTCTTGCAAATCCGGGACCGTCTACCGTAAATCCGTCCGCACCGAGCCATCTGAAGGTCAGATTATAGGGCATATTGCCGTAGTCGTAGACGTTGTTTTTCAGACGGAGGTGAATATTCTTTGACTCAAACGGTTTTATATCGGGGTCGCCGTCGTAAGAAACGGTCGCGGTGAGAAAGGCGTATGTGTATGTCGTGGAGTAGGGTCTTCTTGCAGTGAGTTCATCTGTGAGTGTTTGGCTTTCGGGCGAAACGAAGCCGGGATACAGCTCGGGCGGAGCAACGGTGAACGATGCGAGCTCTGCTTCTGTCAGCTCCGTCGGACCGTCGGTGAAGGATATGTTCTTGTTAAAGAGGACGGGGACGGTGGGAGCGATCTTAACTACTCTGTCTGTGAGCTCCGTGCAGGTTTCAGGGAACTTGGGCGCGAACGTAGCACCCTTTTTTATGGAAATGGTAACGATGCCGTCACCTATATGGCGCCGCCAATCATCGGGGATCACCTTCGTGCCGCCCATAATTCCGAGCACCGAGCCGACGGTGGCACCCGTGCAGTCGGTGTCGTCGCCGCAGTTTATGGCGTAGATCATTGACTTTTTGAAGTCGCCGTCTCCCCAAAGAAGGCCTATCACCGCGTAGCTCACGTTGGACGGAGCTTCAAACCAGCCGTTTCCGATATCTGCGTTAAGAAGGCGGATAGTTTCTCTTGCTTCTTTATAATCCATACCCGAGTCGTAGCACTCAAGCACCTTTACGATGCTTTTTGCCATTCTTGATTCTGAGGGGATCTTGGAAAGAGCGATGTTTATGAGCTGTCTTAAATCGGAAATGACGAACGCCGCCGATTCAAGCGCCGCAACGAACATTGCTGCCACCGTGCCCTCTTTAGTTCCGTGGTCGACGCACGCATCCTCGTAAGCGTACTTCATAGCCACGTCGGGGCAGGCGGGAGCTAAAGATGCCCAGACCTCCGTTCTTATCCACGCACCGTTTGAATTGTTCCAATCGTTGTATGCGTCGCCCGAAAGAGGTGGTTGAAGTCCTGCCATCATATTTATCTTACCGATGCCGTACTCATTCCAGTGCGGACCTATGTAGCTGTGCCAGAATTCACCGAGTATTTTAGCGTCTACCGATTTGATGCCGAGTCTTTCGACTGCCATAAGCCAAACGAGCTGAAGGTCAAGGTCATCGTTGGGAAGGATAACGCCCTCCTTCGTTGTGAAGCCTTGAATGTCGTTCATCTGGCGCTTCCCTTCAAATGGCGTGCCCATAGTTCCGCCGATGTTTTTACCTATCCAACAGGCGTAAACCTTGTCGCGGTATTCGTTAAAGTTAAGTTTCATAGAAATTTACTCCTTTTCTTTTTTGGGAGAACCTCTCCTTAACTTTATAATACCATCTTCGAAAGTTGATTTGTAGAGCTTGCGTTTACCGAATGTTGCATTTTTTTACTTTTTCGCGCGTTTTCTGTACTCCGCAGGGGATATTCCGTAGATTTTAATAAAGGCTCTGTAAAGCCCCGTTCTGTCTCCAAAGCCGCATTCCTCCGCCACCGCGTCTATTGAGATCTCGCCTTTTGATAGGAGTTTTGCTGCTGCACGGGTGCGCTCATTCATTACGTGATCGACGAGCGTCGTTCCGAATTTTTCTTTGAAAACTCTGCTGAAATAAGACGGATTGTAGAAGCATTTTTTTGCAAGCTCGCCAAGAGTCAGGGGCTTGTCGATGTTGTCCTCGATATATCTTGAAAGCTCACGCCACATCTCGCTTTTTCCGTCGTTTTCCGTTTTTATACGTCTTTTTCGCATAATTTTAGCAATAAGAACGCTCATATAGCTCTCAAGTACAGCCGCTCTTTCGGGAAGGTCGGACTTAAATTCATTTAGCATATCAAAAAGAAGAGCTTCAACGAGCCGCCTTTCTTCACCTATGAAACTGATGGTGTCAGCGCCGTACTCGTGCCTGAATTCTTCAAGCGCGCTGAGAGAAAGAAGGTCAAAGGCGTTCTCCCTCGTGATTATCCTCTCACCGATTATATCGGGGGAAAAACAGATATTTATATACGAATAATTTAACACGGGTGCCACCTTGTGAACGGCTCCGCAGTTTATAAAAAGAAGATCGCCCCGCCTTACAGAGTGTTCCGTTCCGTCTATCGTTTCAATTCCCGTGCCGTCCGTGACGTAGACTATCTCCGTGAACTCGTGAGTGTGCTCGCCACAAGCCAGGGCGTCAGTGGCTTTGAAAATCCCGAGACTCAGACCGCCTTTTATGTACTTGTTACTCTTATATTCTCTCATTTCTTAATTTTCTCCGATTTAAGAAAGTGTGCTCCGCCGTCCTTCTTCGCGGCTTTTAAAAACGAAGGCAAGCGTAACCCGATTTTGAAAATTAGGTTGCACTTGCCTACCCGTGTTAATTATTTAGTGATAATATGTAAAGTTGGGTTTACAATCTGGTCGCAAACCGTAACGGAAGTCTGCCTTGTTTCCATAAGACGCATACCCATATTTTCTATGATGTTTCTCGGAGGCAGGGGCAAGGAGCGCATCTCCTTGGAGTTTATCTGCTTCGACTTTGAAACTATGGATATATATCTGTCGTAGATAGTGGAATTGAGAAGTGCGAAGAGTCCGAAGGCGAATCTTGCCGACATCTCCTCGTGCACGTCTTTGGTATCAATGAAGTTTATCTTGTTGTGCGTGCTGATGTATCTGTACACGGGGAGTTGCGCCGCAAGGTATATTGCGGAATTTATAAATCTCTCGTCAGACTTGGAGGGCACGCGCTTTACCATAATCATATTCTTGTTTCTTTGAACAAGGGAGGTGTTTTTCGGCGCAAGATATTGCTTTCTTATGGGCAGGGGGAACTGCACCGTGCCGTTCTTGATGGAATTCGGTCGGATGAGAGGAATGGTGCCGGGGATAGAGTCTGTGAAAAGCAAGTCCTCGCAGCGCGAATCAAGAACGAGTCCCGTTGACATCTTGAGTCCAAGAGACGTGAGCGTTTCGGGGAAGCCTCCGATGTACTTGACTATCTTCGTGTCCTCGACGCTCTTGGGGAGCGTGAGAGTTCCGTCCGTCTTGTCAACGACGAAGTCGTAATCAAGCTCGGGAAGGGTGGTGACGGTGTCAGGGGTGGGTGCCTCCGAGGAGGTGCTTATCACGATAGGTGCGTGCTCGTCCGTCTTGCGGTAAGAAAGAATGATGCTCTTCTTCAAGGGCACCGCGCGTTTTTCGTTCTTCTGCTTGCCGATGAAAAGGTGTATTCTCGCAAGAGCAAGCTTCTCCGCCATCTCGCGCCTGAACGCCGTAAGAGCCGAAGCGCTCGCGACGAGGGTGGGAAGGACGATGACGAGCTGCCCGTTTTCCTCAAGATGCTTGCCTGCAAGACGCGCGAAGAGGAAAGCAGAGCTTATCTTTACCTGAGTAACGCCGCCGACGATCTTCGCCTCCTCCGAGTCCTTTGTAGCAAGGTCTGTCGGAGGGTTGCATATAACTATATCGTACTTGTCCTCTATCGAATCAAAGAAAGTGACCGTGTAGTGGTTTTTTGACTCGGTGAGATAGTTCTCTCTGTAAACCGTGGGATAAAGTCTGATTCCGTAATCGTGGCGGCACTTCTTTCTTATCCTCTCAAGGTTATCCTCGAGCATATCCGCAAAAGCGTCCGAATTTTCGTAAGCCGTGAGGAATATCTGCTTACAGTCGGGGCATTCCTTGCATATCTTTTCTATAATAGCCGCCGAAAGTATACCCGTACCTGCTCCCGGGTCAAGGATGGTGTATGCGGTTTTATTTTTGTTAAGCTCTATCATATCCGCCATAAGACGGGCGGTATCTTTTTTAGTGAAAAGCCTGCCAAGACGGACGTTTTCCGACTTTGATCTTTCTCTGACGAGCTTTCCCGTATTCCTTACTGCAAGACTCAGCATTTTTGACGTCTCCTTTTTTCTGCCTCGTTTTATTTATACTCATTTTACCACATTTTTTGAATATATGCAATAGATTTTTTATTTTTTTTACAAAAAATATTGCAAAACACTAAAATAAATGGTATACTCTTTATATAAGCGAATTTTGGAGGATTTTCTGATGAGTGAAAAAGAGACCGACGTAAAGGTTAAATTTTTGCATTGCAGTGATATACATCTTGATATGCCCATAATCGGCATCACGCCCGAGAAGAGTGACGAGCGTAAGCGCGTGATACGCTCCGCGTTTATGCGCCTTATGGAATTCGTGCGCCAGGAGGCTGCGGATTTCGTTTTGATAAGCGGAGATCTCTTTGACGTCGGCTTCGTTACCAATACCACGGCGGAGATTCTTATCCGCGAGTTCCGCAACTGCTCGGAAACGCAGTTTATTATAGCCCCCGGAAAGCACGACCCCGTGCGCGATAACCCTATCTACAAGTCCGGCAGACTTCCCGAAAACTGCCACGTCTTTGAGAGCGAGCATCTTGACCGCTTCGACTTCCCCGAGAAGAACGTTACCGTCTACGGCTGGGCGTTTGAGACTTCAGAGCTTCGCACGAATCCCCTTTATGACAGAAGAGTCGACGACACCTCGAAGATAAACATCGTTTGCGGCTACGGAGATCTTGACGGCGACGTGGATTCACCCCTTTGCCCCATCTCCACGGCGGATATTAAGAAGTTCGGAGCTGATTACTACGCTCTTGGCTCGCGCCACGAGAGATGCGATTTCACCCAGGTCGAGGGCTCTATTTACAGCTACCCCGGAGCTGTTGAGTGCGTTGGATTTGATCAGCCCGGCGTCGGAGGTGTCAACCGCTTCACCGTTGGATATAAGAAGGGCGAGATATCCATCTCGGTAAAGAAGCCCGTTATTCTCGGTCACCTTGATTTTAAGGAGGAGACGCTTAACGTCACGGGCGTTGACACTAATAACGAGATACTTAGCAGAGTCAGCCGTCTTATCAGCGAGAAAAAGTACGGTCAGGACACGGCGCTCAGGATAATTCTTGAAGGATACGTGCCGCCGCGCTTCGTTATTCAAAACCATCTTGAGAGCGACGCTTTCGGACTTTATTATTTTGAAATGATCGATAAGACTCTCCCCCTCTTCGGCACGGAGCGTATGGCGCGCGATATGTCGGTCAGCGGAGAGATATACAGAAGGCTTTTGCCCGTTATGCACAGTGAGGACGAGGAAACGCGTCTCAGTGCGGCGAACGCCTTCAGAGTCGCTCTTGCGGCACTTGAAAACAGAGAAACGGATATGTTCTGACGAAGGACGAAACTCTGAATATTAAAAGGAGAGGTGCGACGTGTATCTCTCCTTTTAATATTTCGGCGCGCCAAAGCTCATTGTTTTTGATGCGGCGATCCTCTCGTGGAATTCAACTGTATGATGCTCTCTAGATGCGCTCGCTCGCAAAGCCGTAGAATTTTCGGCACAGCCACAGGTCGCGGAGCGCTTTTGGCAAAACGTTGTGGATTTTTTACATTTTTTACAGGAAAAATTCCATAGAGTACGGTATTGATTTTTTTGCCGTTTGGTAGTATAATATCTTTATCAACGATTCAAAGAGGCAGAATAATGGAAGCGATCGGATATATTTTAGTGTTGATATTTGCGCTGCTTAATATAGGTGAGAGCGTGGTCGTCAAGGCTTACGCAAACCGTTACCAAAGCGGCGGAATGATAATGAACGCCGTTATAGCGCTGTTTTCGTTTTCGTTTTTCGTTATAACGGATATCGTACAGACGGACGGATTTTATTTCCCGAGCGAAATGATTCCGATGGGGCTTGTAAACTGCGTACTTTACGCGGTGGGCTTTTATTCCGCATTTCTTGCGTTTAAGGTAGGACCTTACGGTCTTACGCGTCTTATCTCCAACTTCTCGCTCCTCTTTACCGTATTTTACGGCATAATAGTTCTTGACGAGCCGAGAACCGGTTTTACTTACGCAGGTATCGTCCTTATCTTCGCGGCTCTCTTCCTTATGAATTACACCGGTAATAAAGAGAAGGCGGAAGAGGGAAAGATATCTCTTAAATGGATCGTTTACATCGCCGTTACCGTGGTGTCAAACGGTTTCATTTCCATCCTCGGCAGAGTGCAGCAGATCAAGTTTGAAAACGCCTGCACCAACGAATTCCTGATGATCTCCATAGGCGGCTCGTTCGTCCTTCTTGCCATCATCGGGCTCATAATAGACAGAGATAAATTGAAGAGCGTCCTCACCCACGGCACGCTTTACGGGCTTGGCGCGGGTCTTTGCAACGGAGCAAAGAATTTTGTCAGCCTTTTGGTATTCCTCTTCGTGCCTATGTCCACCGTTTCACCGATGAAGATCGGCGTCGGAATCGCCCTGACCTTCGTCGTGTCGAAAATCTTCTATAAGGAAAAATATTCGGTCTTTCAGATAATCGGCGTTATATCGGGCGCCGTGGCAGTCGTAATGCTGTCCGTTTAATAGAAACCAAAAGCCTCGGGCTCTCTTTCTTGAAGATGTCCGAGGCTTTTATTTTTTATATCAGCAAAACTTCTTGTCGCCGACGTTGAGAAGTATCTCCTCGTCGCACCAGCCCGAATCGCGGTAGCCTTTAGCGCCTTCGAACGAAAGCTTGCGAAGTAGGGTGGCGCACTCCTCCTTGCCACCGATGCCTTCAGAGCCGCTGAGGCGTGACCAAGGTGCCATAGGTGCGCCGAACAGACGCGCCGCACCGAGGATAGCGGGCGTTTCGGATACCATAGTGTGCCAGGTCGTCATCATAAATCCGAATATTCCAAGCTCGCTTACGGTTTTTACAGCCGCGTCGAAGTTTGCCCTCTTCGTCCACGGAGCGCACATTATGTCAAAGCCGACGTTTCTGTCGGATATGTATTTAGTGGTGGGGAAGGGCGTTTTCTCTCCGTTATATTCCCAATCCACGAGGACGGTCTTTTTATTAAGGGAACTCAGAGCCTTCATCATATCCTCGTCACTGTCGCAGGTGCAAAGGTGCGGTGTGCCCGATGCTCTTGGCAAGAACATATCCATCCATATCATAGGACGGCGCCCCTCTTTTACGACCTCGTCAGTCACGTAGGCGAGATATTCGGGAAGCGCGTCCCTGTGCTTTTTTGACATTGCGTACATATACGCCTCGTCAAGACCGAGGTGGAAGAATTCTCCCGAGCCAAACGCCTCGTAAAGCTCCGCACGCATTTTGGAAAGAAGTTCTCTTACGAGTGGCGAGGTAACGTCCCACGACCAGCCGTCGGGGGTGAAGTATTTATAAAGCTTCGGCTCACGGTCAAGGGCGACGTGCTTACCGCCGTTGAGTCTTGCCGCCGTGGCGTGACCGAGGTGGTTGAGCATAGGTATCGGCTCGATTCCGAGCTCGCGCATCTCTTTAGCAAGGGCACGAATGTCGTCCTTCGCGTATGCCTCGTCCCACGCAAGAGCGGGACAGCAATCGTAGGGAAACATTCCCCAAAACTCTATTACGGCGTGAGTGTAGCCCACTGCCGCCGCAAGCCTTACAAGCTTTTTGAGCTCTGTGAGCCTCGTCTGGTTGAAGGCGCAGAAGTGTATCATTCTCGTCTTGAATTTGAAGTTTGACCTGACTTCTTTTTCTTCTATGTAAAGCGCACCGTTGCTCTCGTATTCCACCTGCATAAGAAGGTCGAAATATCCTCGCATAAGAGAGGGATAGTCAGCCGCGCGAAGGGCAATGCCGCACTCGCATACGCGGTAGACGTATTCCGCGTCCGCGGGCAGTGTGGGAACGGGCATATTTCCTATAATAAGGGCGTTGGATTTTCCGAGCTCTGCCTTCGTTTCAAGCTCGGATTCTGTAAAGGTAAAGCCGCGCCACGCAAGACGCGCGCTCTCGTTATTAAATGCCTCGCAGACGGATGCCGTGACCTTATCGCCGATGTAAAACTTTTTCATACCGCAACTCCCGATAAACGTATTATTTACTTTAATTATATAAAACACGGGCTTTAGTGTCAATAGCAAAAGAAAATATTTTTTAGGTTTTCGACACTATAAAATATATTTTTACTCGTTTTATTTTGTTTCTTTTTTGAAAAGTGTCTTTACAAACGCTACCCGTTATGATAAAATAGAAGAAAAACGAAACGGAGATTTTTAATATGAAGATAAAATTCCTTGAGAACGAGCATTTCTTCGGCGGTGCTGCGGTCACGGCGGCAAAGCAGCCCTTTTCCTGCGAGTCGGAATTTGAGTGCGATCTTCTTTTGGCTGACGGAAACCAATCCGCACCGCTTCTCGTGTCCGACAAGGGAAGATACGTCTGGTGCGAGAGGGCGTTTAAGTTTAAAGTAAGCGGCGGCACTCTTGAGGTGTTTGACGACACGGCGATTCTCGTCACGGCGGGCTCCACTTTGAAGGATGCGTACCTTAGCGCGATGAAAGAGCACTTTCCCTTCTCGGGAAAGATCCCGCCTGAAAAATTCTTTGCCACGGCTCAGTACAACACGTGGATGGAGTTCACTTATAACCCGACCGAGAAGACCGTCCTTGAATACGCTGAGGCGATAATCAAAAACGGCTACGAGCCCGGTATACTTATAATAGATGAAGGCTGGCACACACGTTACGGTGTTTGGGAATTCGACTTCGCGAAGTTCCCCGATCCCAAGGGAATGATAGACAAGCTCCATAAAATGGGCTTTACCGTAATGCTTTGGGTCGTTCCGCTTATGACGGCTGACGGGCGCGATTTTCTCGGCTGTGCATCAAGCGCAAAATATCTTAATAACGACGGAAAGAAGCTTCCTCTTCTGAAAACCGATGCGGGTGACGTTGCGCTCGTTAAGTGGTGGAACGGATACAGCGCTATACTCAATATGTGTGAGGCGTGCGACAGGGAATACCTCGGGGCAAAGCTTGATCACCTTATGAAGGAATACGGCGTTGACGGATTCAAGTTTGACGGCGGAAGCATCGGAATGTACGACCCCGAAAACGTCATAAACGGAAAGCAGACGAAGTACACCGCCGAGGAGCTCAATATCGCTTGGAACGAGTTCGGCGAAAGATTTGAAAACCACGAGTACAAGGACACATTCAAGCGCGGCGGAAAGGCTGTGATCCAACGCATCCGCGACAGAGGTCACAGATGGGACGGCGACGGACTTTGCACGCTCATTCCCTTCGCTATCGTAGAGGGACTCACGGGTTATCCGTTCCTTTGCCCCGATATGATAGGCGGCGGTGAATGGTCGTACACTCTCCTTGGCGAGCCGTGGGACGAGGAGCTCGTTGTCAGAATGGCGGAGTGCTCGGCACTCTTCCCGATGATGCAGTTCTCACTTGCTCCGTGGCGCATTCTTAACGCTGAAAATGCCGCGCTTTGCCATAAGGCGGCAATGCTCCATAAAAAATTCGCACCGAAAATTATCGAAGAGGTTGGAAAGAGTGCCGTTAGCGGCGAGCCTATAATAAGACCGCTTGAGTACGAATTCCCAAATGAGGGCTTCGAGTGCGTGACCGATGCGTTTATGCTCGGCTCGGAAATTCTCGTTGCTCCCGTAATTGAAAAGGGTGCCGTTACCAAAACGCTGAGGCTTCCGCGCGGTGAGTGGAGCTACCTCGGAGAGAAGGATATTACGGGCGGTGAAACGGTTACGGTGGACGCCCCGCTCGGCACTTTGCCTTACTTTATAAAAAAGTAAAAGTGCTGATGGAAAAATGCGAAAACGCGAACGCGGCAGTGAACGGCGTTCGTTCCTGAAATCGCCTTAAATTTAACACGCCCCCGCACATATCTTGTGCGAGGGCGTGCTTTTTTCTTTATAACGTAAACTATGCTTTACTTTCCAAGGAGGACGAGCGGCATATACGCTGCCGAGGGTCTGCCGTCCGCGGTTATCTCAAGAACTATGCGGTTGAGAGCGTCAACGCACTCGGGAGCTTTTACGGTGAAGTCGAGCTCGGTCACAGCCTCGCTGTGCGCGTCACGGTGCAAGAGTCTTGCCCATTTCGCGCCCGAAACGGAGAAGCCGTCGGGGGTGAGCCAGCGGAAACGAAGGTTGTAAGGAATGTTTCCGTAGCCGAGGACGTCGTTTACTATTCTTAAGTGCACCTTCTTTTCTTCAAGAGGGGCGACGTCGGGATCGGATTCAAGCGAGAGCGTTGCTGTCATAAACGCGCACTCAACGGTGAAGGAATAGGGTGCTCTTGCGAAGAGCTCCTTCGATGCGTCGGTGGAGATGGGGTTGTCGCCTCTTGCGGTAACGAAGTCGCCCGCATCGGTGTAGAGGTCCGCGATCTCCTTTTCGCTGATCTCGGTTTTTCCGTCGGTGAATGCGACGTTGGTGTTGAAGATAACGGGGATAGCGGGAGCTATTCTCGCAACTCTGTCGGTGAGCTCGGTGCAGGTTTCGGGGGGCGTGTATTTGAGAGTGGAGTTCTTCTTCTCGGAGAGGTCCATCATAGCGCCCTTCTTAAGGGAGATGGTAACGATGTCGTCACCGATGTGGCGGCGCCAATCCTCGGGAATAACCTTCGTTCCGCCGATGATTCCAAGCACGGAGCCGACCGTCGCGCCCGTGCAGTCGGTGTCGTCACCGCAGTTGATAGCGTAGATCATTGATTTCTTGAAGTCGCCCTCGCCCCAAAGAAGTCCTATAACGGCGTAGGAAACGTTGGAAGGAGCTTCGAACCAGCCCGTTCCGATATCGGCGTTAAGGAGTCTTATAACCTCGCGCGCCTCTTTATAGTCCATACCCTTGTCGTAGCACTCAAGAACCTTCACTATGCTCTTCGCCATTCTTGATTCTGCGGGTATCTTGGAAAGCGCGATGCCGATGAGCGTTCTGATGTCGGAGACGACGAACGCGGCCGATTCGAGAGCCGCGACGAACACGGCAGCCGTCGTTCCCTCTCCCGTTCCGTGGTCAACGGACGCGTCCTCGTATGCGTACCTTATCGCAACGTCGGGGCAGGCGGGTGCGAGAGATGCCCAAACCTCCGTTCTTATCCACGCGCCGTTCGAGTGACGCCAGGAGTTGTGCGCGTCGCCGGACATAGGGGGGAGAAGACCGTCGGACATATTGACTTTGCCTATTCCGTACTCATTCCAGTGCGGTGTGACGAAGCTCGTCCAGAACTCGCCGAGTATTTTGGAATCAATGCGGTTAAGACCAAGTCTTTCCACCGCCATAAGCCAAACGAGCTGAAGGTCAAGGTCGTCGTTCGGAAGGATTACGCCCTCCTCGGTCGAAAAGCCCTGAATGTCGTTGATCTGCCGCTTGCCCTCGTAAGGCGTGCCCATCGTGCCGCCGATGTTCTTTCCGATCCAGCAGGCGTATACCTTGTCGCGGTATTCGTTAAAGTTCAGTTTCATTTTTTTAGTTCCTTTATATAAAATTTTTTAAAATATTCTGTGGTCCTTGCCCTCAAAGCGCAAGAGCGTGTAATCCGAGCCGAGAATGCGTGAGATTATTCTTCCGTCGTACCTCGCTTTCAGGTCAGCGGGAGTAAGATTCGTCGAAATTATGGTGGAAAGTCCTCTGTTTTGCCTCGTGTTTATGAGATTGTAAAGGCAGGATACGGTGAATTGGTTCACAAATTCCGTGCCGAGGTCGTCGATTATGAGCAGGTCGCACTCAAGATACTTATCCGCCTTGGGTTCGTAGGACGGTGAGTATCCGCTTTTGAATCTGTCCGTCTCAAAAGCGGAAATAATGTTCTGCACGCTGTCGTAGTAAACGTCAAAGCCGCGTGTGATAACGACCTTTGCTATGGCTGTGGAAATGTGGGTCTTGCCCGTGCCCGTGCTGCCGAAGAGAAGAAGGTTGTTACATCCCTTGCCGAAATTGTCGGCGTAGCTTTTTGCGATATTCAGATTGATCTCGGCGCGCTTGTATTCTTCCGTGCCCGCGCCGAAGGAGGAGAGGTCGAAGTTTTCAAACGACTGCTTCTCTATAAGTCTGCCCATACCCGAGGACGCGATGTTTTCGAGCGTCAGCGCCTCACGGAAGCAAGAGCAAAGCTTAAGGTCGATAAAGCCCGTATCCTGACAGAGCGTGCAGGTGTATTTCGGCTCGTCATAATCCTCGGGGAGCCCAAGCGACATTATTATCTCGCGCCTTCTTTTGCCAAGGGCGAGGTTTTTTTCTCTTATCGGTGTAATATCAGCACCCGAGCACGCCGCGCGGAATATTTCAAGACCGACGTTTCTCATCTCTTTGTCGATGCTTTTTATCTCGGGAGAGCGTATTTCAAGCTCAGAGCGGCGTAAATCCGCCTTCGCCTCCGCATCCATACGTCTCTTTTCTATGCGCTCTTTGATTTTTTGGTAGTTTTCACGGGTATACATTGCTTTTGAATACCGTCCTTTTTTGAATGAAAATTGTAAAACAGCTTGCGCTTTCACGCACAAACAAGCAACAAAGCGACGGATACTTACGTCCTTGTTACTTATCCGTGCTTTCCGAATATTTCGCGTAGCTTCGCTCAAGGGCGCGCTCAAGCGCTTCCTCGGGGTCAAAATCGGCAAATTTCGGCGTTTTCTCCTCGGATTTTGTGCGTTTTTGGGGGGGCGCGTTCTCAAGCCGCTTTTGCTTTGCTATGCTTTCCCTGTCAAGCTGTGCCTGTGCCTCGCATTCGGCGGGAGTCTTGCATCCGCACTCGTGCCAACGGGTGAGCAAGGTGTCGATGTATGCATAGGAATAAGTGGTCTTCGCTCTGACGTTTATATCCTGAGCAAGAAGAATGACTTCGGGCGTAAAGCCGAAGGTCTCCGTCCACTTTCTGTAATAATCAAGCTCGCTTTTGGTCGCGTTGCCGTAATATTTTCCGAAGGTGTGGCGGAATTCGTGCTCAAGCGCGCTGCCGAGCTCGTCACGCTTTATGTAGTCTTCAAGTAGCTCGAGGGTGTCTATCCCCTTCTTTAAAAGGCCTTTGGCTTTTCTTGTGAGTTTGTTTACTGCAAGCGCGCCCTTTGAGGCTATGTAAGCCGCAAGGGTGAGAATATATTCCTCTGAAAGTCCCTCGTCGGCGATCAGGGCGTTTATTCTTTTTATCTCGTCCGTGTTAAGCGAATCTCTTTCCATCATTGAGGCAAGCTCTTCAAAGAGAAACGACAGACCGCGGCACCTTATATTCTCAGCGACCTCGCCTGCGGTGCGTTCGATCTCCGAATCCTCGTCGGGGACTTTTTCCGCAAATTCAAAGGAAACGTCACCCTCTCTTACGAAAATGCCGGCTTCTGTGAAAAGCGCGATTGCCGAAGCTGCCCTTGCCCGTGAAACGCCTGCCGCCTCGGCAAGCTCTTCGGCTCCCGAAAAGGCAAACGGACGCTCCGTTACCGCCAAAAGCACGCGAAGCTCCTCGCGCGACGCTTCGAGAAACGCCTCCGAGCCGAGCACGCCGCCGGATCTTACTTTAAGAAGGCGACCGTCACTCATTTTTGCTCTCTCCGCTTTCTTCTGCTTTTTCCTTATCTTTTTTAACTTTTATCTCGTAGCAAAGAGTAAGGAGCGAATCTCCAAGATGTATATTTTCCACTATTACGCGCGGGTCGTCTATTTTAAGCTCCATATTTGCGAAATTCCAAATTCCCGTAACGCCCGCGTTCACCATAATGTCGGAAACCTCTTCCGCGGCTTCCTTCGGCACGGTGAGAACACCGATATCAACGCCCTCGCGTCGGCAAAAATCGCCGAGCTCCGAGATGTGGTAAACGGGAATGTCGGCGATCCTCGTTCCGACCACGTCCTCCTTTACGTCGAACAGCGCGAGCCTTTGCACGCCGCGCCTTTCAAACATATGGGTAGTAGCAAGGGCGTGACCGAGGTTTCCCGCGCCGACTATAACAGCCTTGAAGCCGTCTGTCACGCCGAGAAGCTCGCTTATTTTTCCGTGCAAATATTTTATGTTATAGCCGTAACCCTGCTGACCGAAGCCGCCGAAGCAGTTGAGATCCTGCCTTATTTGCGAGGCCGTAAGTCCCATAAGCTCCGAGAGCTCCGCTGAGGAAATGCGAAGCTTTCCCTCTCGCAAAAGCTCGCCGAGATATCTGTGATAGCGCGGAAGTCTTTTTATGACCGCCGTTGATACCTGAGGTCCTTTCATCGCAAACCTCTTTTCAAAGGTGCCTTTTACCTTATCTATGCTTTCCATATATGTAAATCCTCTTTTAAAAAATGTTTGAGTATGTTCCTTAAAAATTCAAAGCCGAAAAACAACGGCGCGGTGTTCGTCGGTTGCACTCAGCATTCCGAGTCAAGAGCACTTGCGTTTAACGAGGAATCCGCTCTTTTTCCCGAAACAAAGTCGTAATACCCCTGGGCCGCTATCATTGCCGCGTTATCCGCGCAAAGCTTTATCGGCGGAATGAAAAGCTTCACGCCGTGAGAGGCAGTTAGCTCCGAGAGTCTTTTTCTTAAATGCGAGTTTGCCGCGACACCTCCCGCGACGGCAAGGTCACATCCGGGATTTCTTCTCAGCGCCTCGTCTATCTTTTGCGCCACGGCTTCTACCGCCTCGTACGTGTATCTTGCCGCAAACCTTGCGCGGGGAAGCTCCTCGCCGTTTTGCTCGTATCGGTGGAGCAGATTTATCGCCGCCGTCTTAAGTCCCGAGAAGGAGAAGTCGAGCGAGCCGTCGCGAAGGGCGGGCGAGGGAAGGTTAAACTCCCCGAATGCCGCCGATCTTCTGTATTTTGAGTAGAACTCCTCGCTGTCCCCCGTAGCTTCGATAAAGCCTTCGCGCGAGAGCGCGTCAAAGCCTGCTCCTGCGGGGTAGGGAATTCCTATTATTCTTCCTATCTTGTCAAAGGACTCGCCTATGGCGTCGTCCCTCGTCGTGCCTATCGGGCGCATTACGGTGTAGCTTTCCGCTTTATATATTGCGGTATGACCGCCCGAGGTGGCAAGAGCTACGTACGGCGGCTTTGGCACGTTCCCGTCCGCGTCAAGGTAGCAGGCGGCAATATGCCCCTTTATGTGATCGACCCCGACGAGCGGAATACTCCACGCCGCGGCAAGCGCCTTGGCAAAATTGACTCCGACGAGCAGGGCTCCGATGAGTCCGGGGTTTGCCGTGACGGCGATAAGACCGACATCTCTCGGGGAAATTTCAGCCTCCGCGAGTGCCTCGTAGCTTATTTTGGATATCGCCTCGGTGTGCGCTCTGCTTGCGATCTCGGGCACTACGCCGCCGTAAAGGCGGTGCGTTTCTATCTGCGAGGCGACGATATTTGATTTTACGGTAAATTTTCCGTCCTTGTATTCAACGACGGCGGCGCTCGTTTCGTCGCACGAGCTTTCAAAAGCCATTATGTACATATTTTATTGAATTTTCCTCTTAGTTTTCTCCGTAGGGCATCTTTAAGTCGGCGGGACTTGATTTCAGCATAACTACCGCGTCGTCGGGCGGGTTTTTATAATACCCCTTTCTCACGGCGATCTCCGAAAAACCGTAAGCCTTATAAAGTGCGCGCGCCGCCGCGTTTTCCCGTCTGACTTCGAGAAACAGCGTTTCGAGTCCGCGACCGCGCTCGGTCTTGACGGCGTAATCGAGAAGACGGTAGCCGATGCCGCGCTGCCTTTTCGATTCCTTTACCGCTATACGGTATATCTCGCCCTCAGGGGCGATAAGCGTTCCTATTACGTAAGCGATAACGCCCGACTCGTCTTTTGCGACGAAGCACATACCGCCTCTTCCTATACAGTCCCTCACCGAGCGCTCGTCCCACGGGTCGGTGAATATTTCCCTTTCAAGCTCCGCTATGCCCGACGCGTCATCTGCACCCGCGCGTTTAAAATCCATATCAAAGCTCCTTTGCGAGTTGCTTCAGGTATTCGCGGAATTCCTCGCCCGTTTCGGGGTGCTCAAGCCCTTTTATCACGTTTGCTTTAAGGAAGCCGAGCTTTGAGCCGAGGTCGTATCTGTCCCCTTCAAATTCAAGGGCGTAAACTCCCTCTTTGCGCGCGAGCTTTGCCATAGCGTCGGTGAGCTGATACTCACCGCCCGCCCCGGGAGAAAGACCGTCGATAATGTCAAAGACGTCGGGAGTCAGGAGGACTCGTCCGAGAATGGAGAGGTTTGAAAATTCCTCGCCCTCCTTCGGCTTTTCTATCATATCGGTGCAAAAATACGTGCCCTCGGTGTCGGTTTTTTCTACCTTCAAGGAGCAGTATTTATGAAGCTGCTCCTTTGGTACGGGCTTAACTCCGACGACGGGACGTCCGTACTTTTCGTAAACGTCCGTCAGCTGCTTGCAAACGGGCACGTCGGAGAATATTATATCATCTCCGTAGAGCACCAAAAACGGCTCGTCCGCTATAAACGAGCGTGCGCAACCGACAGCGTGTCCAAGACCCTTCGTGGACTTCTGACGTAAGAAGAATACGTTTGCCATATCAGCGATCTCTGCCAACTTGTCCGCGTCCGCATCTTTCCCCTTTGCCCTGAGAGCTCTTTGATATTCGAGCGAGTGGTCAAAGAAGTTTTCCATCGCCTCCTTGCCTCTGTTCGTGATAATGAGAATGTCGGTAATACCCGAATCGACAGCCTCCTTGACGAGGGTGTAGATCGCGGGCACGTCAACTATCGGAAGCATCTCCTTGGGCACGGCGTGAGAGTAGGGGAGCATACGCGTTCCGAGTCCCGCCGCGGGAATTATTGCTTTCTTGACTCTTTTTACGTTATTCATTATTTTGCCTCTATAAGTTTTTCAAGTTCTTTTACGAGCTTTTCTTTTGCCTCGTTTATATCTTTTCCCTCGGGAGAGCAGCCTGCCGCCCTCACGTGACCGCCGCCACCGAATTTTTTTGCGACCTCGGCGACGTTCGGACCCGTTGAGCGAATGGAAGCCTTGAACGCACCGCTGCCCGTTTCTCTTATAACGGCGGCTATCTCAACGCCCGCGATGCTCCTCGGCACGTCTATGGCGCAGTCGAAATGCCCCTCCGAAAGCCCAAGGCTTTCTCTGTCCTTTGCGGTGTGGAGGGAAACTGCTATCCTTCCGTCCGCGAAGAGCTCGGTACGTTCTCCTATGAAGCTCTCAGCCTTTACCTGTTCTTTTGATTTTGAGAAGAAGAGCTTATGCGATATGTCCGCGTGGTCTATTCCCGTTTCGATCAGTCTTGCCGCCAAGCGGAAGGTCTTCGCGGTTGCGTTTGAAAAACGGAAGCCGCCGGTGTCGGAAGATATAGCGGCGTAAAGCGGCTCGGCTATCTCTTTTGTGAGAGTGAGCTTTCCCATATCCGCAAGCACGTCGATGATATCAAGCAAGACCTCCGCCGCGCTTGACGCGCCTGCGACGGTGTAAGAGTCCGCGAATTTTTCACCAAATTCGTGATGGTCTATCATAAGAGCGACGGAAGGAAGCGCCTCAAGCGTTTTTCCGCCCTGCTTCGGTGCGGCAACGTCTATGCTGACGATCTCGGCACCGTCAGTGCTCTCGGCGCGCGTAAGGCCACCCGTCAAAAACTCAAGCCGTGACGGTATCTCGTCGTCGCAAACGAATTCGGCACGCTTGCCGAGCGCCGAGAACACCCGCGCCAAGGCTGCGGCGCTTCCTACCGTGTCGGCGTCGGGATTCACGTGGATAAGAATTACGGGGCGGTCTATGGTAAGCAGTCTTTCCGCCGCCTCTTTTGCCGTCAGATCTTTATATGCGCTCATTTGTCTTTTGCTCCGTCGGATTTTATCTCCTCAAGCAGCTCGGCGATTCTCGCGCCGTGCTCTATTGAGCCGTCCTTAACGAAGTTAAGCTCGGGCGTTATGCGGAGATTCAAAGTAGTTGCGAGGTGATGGCGGAGCATACCCGTGCATTTTCTGAGACCCTCGGCAGCCTCCTTTGCGTCACCTATGCAAGAGAAGTATACGGTCGCGTATTTTAAGTCCGGCGCAACCTCGGCTCTCGTTATGCTGATGAAATTGTTTACGACCTTCGGCTCTCTTACCTCGCCGAGTGCTATCGCAAGCTCCTCTGCCACGGCGTCGTTTATTCTGCCTCGTCTGTATTTTGCCATTTTTCGTGTTTTCCTTTCTTTTTATGAGTTCCTCGGCTTTATAGGAATACCGTTGCTCCGAAGCCGCAGCCCGCGCCGTTTGCGATGTGCTCGGCTCCGATTTTTGCCGAATCGATTATTTTTATACCTTTAGCTTGGCTTTTAATTATTTCCTTTAAGTGCGAAAAGTGAGTGCAGCCGAGCACGAGCGTGTCGGCTCCGTCCGAAAGAGAAGCGTCGAGGATTTCTTTGATCTTTTCACGCGCGAAGCGGTCTGCGCTTTCTCCTGCCGCGACCCTCTCTGCGATCTCGACAAGCTCTTGAGCGGGGTATTCCTTTACTCTGAAGGTCGGGTCGACGCGCCTTATCGCTCTTCCGAAAGCTCCGCTTTTAACCGTTCTCTCGGTTGCTATAACGGCTATGTTTCCGTTTTTCGTAGAAGCGGCGGCGAGCTTTGCCGCGGGCTCTATTATAGGCACGGAGCGTTCCTTTAAAGGCGGCGGTAGCTTTTCGTGCACCGTGCTTGCCGTACAGCACGCGATAAGCACGCTGCTTGCACCCGAAAAGAGCAGCCTTGATATGTTGTTTTCAGCAAGGCGGAGCACCTCTTTCTCACTCTTCGTGCCGTACGGGGCGTTTTTTCTGTCGGCAAGAAAAAGTATATCCTCGTTCGGAGAGAGCTTCCTGAGCTCTGAAAGCGCCGCAAGTCCGCCTGCGCCCGAGTCGAATATACCTATCACACCGCACCTCCGATAATGTCTTTGACAAGACCCGTTATCATTTCGGTGGGCGTTATACCGATACCCTCTATCATTGCGGGGTAAAGGCTTGCTTCGGTCATACCGGGCATAGTGTTTATTTCGTTGAAGTATATTTTTTCGCCGTGGAGGAAGAAATCTATCCTTGCGATGCCTTTTATTCCTGCCGCAAGACACAGAGCCTCGGAGTATTTCCTTACTTCGTTGGAAATCTCTTCGGGAACGTCTGCTTTGCGGAAAATTTCCGCGCGGCTCTTCTCACCGTATTTTTCCTCGTAGCAGTAAAATCCGTCGCCCGAAAGTCTTATTTCCCCGGGCGGCGTGACGTGCGTTTTGCCACCTGTTCTAAGGTATGCGCACTCAAGCTCGCGCGCGCCGCAAAGACACGGCTCCGCCATAACCGTCCCTGCGCTTATTTCGTATGCCGCGCGGACTTTTTCTTCAAGCTCTTCACGGTCCTTTGCCGCTCCCGCTCCAATGGAGCTGCCGAGCCTTGCGGGCTTTATGAATATCGGAAAGCCAAACGTCCTCTCGCATTCCGAAGAAAACTCCTCGCGCGTCTTTCCCGCGCTTGAGAGCCACGGCAGAGTAGGTATGCCGATCGAGTGGGCGAGAGCTTTGGTAAACACCTTATCCGCTGCTAAAGCACCGCCTTGCGTGTCGCATCCGACGAAGGGGATGCCGAGCGCTTCCAAAAGCCCCTGCACGCGCCCGTCCTCTCCAAAGTCGCCGTGGAGAATCGGAAAGGCGGCGTCAAGCTCCACGAAGCGCCTGCCGCGCAAAAGTCCGCCTTTGCCGCGTTTTCTGACGGGCGATACGGGAACGTTCTTTTTGCCGTTTTGCAAATACCAATCGCCGCCGCGGTCGATGAAGACGGGAAGCACCGAAAGACCGTCGCGGTCGATGCTTTTCATTACGAATTTTCCGCTGAGCACCGATATATCGTGCTCGGCACCCTTGCCGCCGAATATGACGGCAACGGTCTTTTTATTTTTCTTTAAGCCTGCATATGCCTTCAAGTTCAAATCACCTCAAGCGCAGTATATGCAAGCTTTGCCCGAAAGTTGAAAACGATAGGGCGGATATTATTTTTTGCGTTTCAAAAGGGCAAGACGGTCAAGCCCCGAAAAATCCTTGATTATTTCACAGTCGAGAGAGTTGTTTTTTGCAATATCCCGCAGTATATTGCCCTGATCAAAGCCGATCTCAAAGAGTATGAAGCCCTCTTCTTTTATTCCGTCCTTGTAAAGCTCTGTCAATCGTCTGTAAAAATCGGCTCCGTCCGTACCTCCGACGAGCGCCATCTTGGGCTCGCACATAACCTCGGGTGAGAGGGATCCGTACACCTCGTCCCTGACGTAAGGAGGGTTCGATAAAACCGCGAAGACTTTTTCGGAAGCCAAGAGAGGTGCTGAGAGTACGTCCGCGAGAACGAACTCGGCCCTTTCCGCAACTCCGTTTTGCCGCGCGTTTTCAGCCGCAAGCGAGAGCGCCGATTCCGAAAGATCGGCAAGTACCGCCCGCGTATGTGCGGTGTTCTTCAAGACGGAGATGCCAATACATCCCGACCCCGTACAAAGATCAAGAAAACTTTCTCCCTCCGGAATATTTTTTACCGCAAAGTCGACGAGCAGCTCCGTTTCCTGTCTCGGAACGAGGCAGCTTTCGTTGACCGTGTATTTTTCATTATAAAAGTACGAGTATCCGAGCACGTATGCGAAAGGCACACGCTCCGCGCGCCTTTTTACGGCATCCTCGGTGCGGGCGTCAGCCGTCGGATTTTCAAATACGAGAGCCTCGCGCCTAAGACCCATAAGCTCGGAGAAGAGCATTCTTGCCTCGTCCGCGGCGTTCTCTATCCCCGCGAGGGAAAGTATCTTGACAGCGTCCCTCAGTGTCATTGCTCTTTCGCGTCCTCTGTTGCGGTCGCGTCATTTTCGGGCATTATATCAGACTCGGAGGCGGTCTTTGCTTCGGAAGAGAGTTCCGCATCCTCGGAAACGGCACCGTCAGATTCGGAGCTTTCGCCGTCGGCTCTCGATTCCCACGGCCTTTGCTCGTAAAATTCTTTAAAATCCGGGAACTCGTCGCGAAGGGCGCATTTGAGCGAGATTATCGCGACCTCAAGCATATCCTCCGTCGGCTCTTTCGTAGTGATTCTTTGAACCCAAAGACCCGGGGCGGAGAGTATACGGGTGAGGGCGTTGTCGTGCTTGCCCGCGAAGAGAATGAACTCGTATCCAAGACCCATAACGACGGGGAGCAGGGCAAGTCTTATGCCCGTGTAAGCAACGGTGTGAAGGTCGTCGAATATCAGCTTCACGAAAAGTCCTGCAATAATTCCGAGAAGTATCATAAAGAACATAAAGCTTGTTCCGCATCTCGGATGGAAGCGCTTGTAATTTTTCGCGTTTTCGGGTGTAAGCTCCGCTCCCGCCTCAAAGCAGGCAATGGATTTGTGCTCCGCTCCGTGATACATAAACGTGCGCTTGATATCTTTCATTAAGGAAACGAGTGAGAGGTAGGCTAAGAAAATGGCGATCTTCATAATTCCCTCGGCAACAGCCTCCCACGCACCGAGCTCAAAGACGTACTCGCTGAAAAGACCCGTTAAAAAGTTCGGCAAGAACATAAAAAGACCGATAGCCAGGACGACGCCGAGTACGGTAGCCGCTATCATAAGCACCGAGATGAGTTTTGAATCCTCTTGCTTGTTTCCGTCCTCGTCAACGTCGAGGTCGAGCGCGTCTGCGGAGATGGTGAGCGTTTTGACCGACAGTATCATCATCTCTACGAAGTTGATAACTCCTCGGAGAATGGGAATGTTAAGTATTTTATGCTTTTTTCTGACGGAATGGAATGTGCCGTCCGTCACGACGAGGGTCCCGTCCTCTTTTCGGCAGGTAGTAACGGTCTTTTCGCCCGCCTTCATCATAACTCCTTCGATGACTGCCTGACCGCCGACTTTGCCAAGGCGGCAAGCGTTCATATTACAATTATCCTTTTTCATTTTAAACCCTTTTAACTTAAATATTTTAGCAGTTATTTCATTATAACATATAATCCTTAAAAAATAAACACTTTTTTGCAAAGTTCACAATTTATTATTATTTTTATGCGTTTTTTGCTACTTGACACGGAGCGAGTGATGTGGTAAAATGAAAAACGGAAACCGCTCGGTATGAAATAAGACGGCAGTTTTTTCATAGAAAGACTTGACGTCGGCATATCGGCGTCTTTTTACCGAAGGCGGATAATAAAAATACTAAGCAAAAGGGAGATAAAAAATGAAAAGCGTATATAAACTTACACCGTCGCTTCACGAATGTATATGGGGCGGTAAGCGCCTATCGGTTTACGGAAAGGGAAAGACGGAGGGGCCTCTCGGTGAGTCGTGGGAGCTTTCCTTCGTGCCGGGTTCGGAGGCTTTGGCGGATGGTAAAAAAGTCACGGACCTCTTTGAAAAATCAACATGGGGTAGGGCTTGTGAGCGTTTTGAGGCATTTCCCGTGCTCACGAAGTTTATAGACGCCGCAGACAAGCTCTCCGTGCAGGTGCACCCGTCGGACGCTTACGCTCTTGAGAACGAGGGGCAGTACGGCAAGACGGAGATGTGGTACGTTATCGATGCCGAAGAGGGGGCGGGCATTTATATGGGACTTCGGGAGGAGTCAACGCCCGAGCGCTTTGCCGAGGCTGTCGGCGACGGAAGCGTTGAGGATCTTTTGAATTTCAAGCAGGTTAAAGCGGGCGAGGTTTACTTTATTCCCTCCGGTACGATACACGCAATAGGGAAAGGCGTACTTATTTTTGAGATACAGCAGAACAGCACCTTGACCTACCGCCTTTACGATTATATGCGGCGTGACGCAAAGGGAAATCTGCGTGAGCTTCACGTGGAAAAGGCGATGAAGGTATCTAAACTTGAAAAATATTTGCCGTCCGTGCCCGATCCTGCCGATCCTGAGGTGATCGGAAAATGTGAGTACTTTACCTCAAGGCTTTTAAAGCTTCGCTCAGAGGGGCGCGAGCTCGTCGCGGACGAATCGTTCATATCATTGACCTGCACCGCGGGAGAGGGCGTGATAGACGGAGAGAAATTCTCGGCGGGGGACAGCTTCTTTATGCCTGCGGGCGGGGGGCGTGTCGAGATTTTCGGCAATTGTGACGTAATAGCGGTAGCCGTAGAGGAGTCGAACGCATAAGCCCTACGGTGGTATATTTTCGCGTCTTTTGCCGCATTTTGGCTCGTAAAGTGGTAAGCGTTGAATAACTTTTTTCCAAAACTTTAATCAATTGAATAATCCTCCTTCTTTCGGAAAATAATACCTTCGTAAAACCGAAAAAGGAGGATTTTTTATGACACTCACACAAAAGGAAACGTCTTTGTTAAGCGACCTTAAGTCCCAAGAGCAGCTTTGTATCGACAAGTACACCTATTACGAATCCGAGGCGTGCGACCCTGAGCTTAAGAGTATCTTCGGCACTATCAAAAAAACGGAGGAGTCGCATTTGGCGACCGTGACCCGCATTCTCGGAGGCGAGGAGGTCAAGATGCCCGGAGAGTCGCCCGCGGCACAGAAAACTCAGTGCCGTCCGTCCTCGTGCTCGGCGGAGAGCAAAAAACGCGATGAGTATCTTTGCAAGGACGCACTCGCAACGGAAAAGCACGTCTCATCGCTTTATAACGTCAGCATATTTGAATTTTCCTCACCGACCCTTCGCGATACTCTCGCCCATATTCAGAAGGAAGAGCAGAATCACGGCGAAACGCTTTACTCGTATATGTCCGCGAATAATATGTACGGATAGTACTTTACAAGCCGAGATGCGGTAAAAGACACGAAAATATATCACCGCAGGGCTTATGCGTTCGATTCTGCTGCGGCTAACGTAATGCTTTGCGTCGCACTTAACTTAAAAAACGAAAGCGGAAAGAGAAAACGGTGGCGAATGCCGCGCTCGTGACCAAGAGCTCTTTTCGCTTTTTATTTATTTAAATTCAACACGGGTCACGTTCTTTTGTCAAAAATGTAAAGAATGATTTACAAATCGAGACGTTCTTTTTGCTTTTGAAAATGCTTTGAAAAATAAACTATTGACAATTGATGTAAAAAGTGGTAAAATAGTCGTATCAATAAATTTACCGTCATATATATACAATGAAGGCGCCGTGCCCAGAAGCGCGGAAAAGCCTTCTTTTGTACCCCCTTTCGGACGGTTTCGAGAGAGGGATGATTTTATGCGGGAAGAACGGATTTTTTATGGACAACTTAAACAGCGAAAATATTGCAACGAGCGCGGAGGGCGCGGCATCGGCCGAAAACGTAAAGGTTTCGGTGATCATTCCCGTTTACAACGCTCACGAATTTCTTCCAAAGGCGCTTGAGACTATCTGCGCTCAGGATTTTACCGATTTCGAGATCATTCTTGTCGACGACGGCTCTACCGACCGCTCGCTTGATATTATAAAGGAATTCAAGGAGCGCGATCAGCGCATCAGGATAATAACCGAGAACAACGCAGGTCCTGCCGCCGCGAGAAACAAGGGGCTTTCCCGCGCAAGAGGAAAGTACGTCATATTCCTCGATGCGGACGATTTTTATGAGCCGACGCTGTTATCATCTTTATACAATATGTCGGAGCAAGCCGAGCTTGACGTTGCGGTTGCAGATTTCGATATTTACAGCACGAAGCACGCCCGTTTTGAGCACAACGTGGAGAGCGATCACTTTGAACTTCTCACGGAGGGGCGGGTTATATCGAAAAGCACCTATCCCGACCACATTCTCCAGTGCGCTACCGGTTACGTTTGGAATAAGATGTTCAGACGCGATTTCCTTACCGAGAACGAGCTTTCGTTCAATACCTCGCTCAAGATCTTTGAGGACGTGCATTTCGTTATGACGGCTCTTGCTACCGCAGGTGCGATAGCGAAAAAGTGCGAGGTGCTCGTGCATCACCGTATTTATAAGGAACAATCCCGTCCTAAGATGTTCAAGCAACACTACATAAACGTCTTTTCGGTCTATTCGGAGCTGAAAAAATTCCTTATGCATAAAGGAATATACGCGCCGATTTCGTCTTCCTTTATAAATCTTTCGGCTAACAGGTGCTATAAGATCTACAACATTCTCTGGAAGGACGCGAAGGAGAATTTCTGGAATCTCATTCACGATGAGTACGCGGATGCTCTCGGATGGAAGAGCGCCTCGCCCGAGGAGATCGAGAATCCCGCCGTCCGCAGCTTTATTGCGGCGGCTTCACTTTACACTCATAAGCAGTTCGTAAAGAAAAAGAAGACTGCTACCTTCGTTGCGGACGAGGGTGTGGAGCAGAAGTTCAAGCGCAAAAAAGCGCTTGTGCATTTTATCGCGATGCTCCGCTTTGGCAGGGGTAACTAAAGCAAACGACTTATACTTTGATTTTACGCGGGTATCGCGCTTTTCAACGAAACGAAAGGCGCGGTACCCGCATATTTTATGCCGCGAGCAGACAGAATTTTTGCGGTTGTGTAAATAAATGTTGACAAGGAGAAAAAATAATGCTATAATTAAAAAGAATATAATTGTGCACGTGCGTCTCGCGTGTGCGTGAAAGGATGATATTATCGCAGTGAAGGATATACAGATCTTCCTGTCCACTTATAACGGAGAAAAATATCTGAGAGCTCAGCTCAACAGTTTCCTGACTCTTTCAAATTTTGAGCGCATCAAGGTCCTTATCCGTGACGACGGCTCTACCGACGGGACTCGCGCGATACTTGAAGAATACAGTGAAAGGTACGGATTTGAGGTAATATTCGGAGAGAACGTCGGTCTTAACGCGAGTATGCACGAGCTCGTGCTTGCCTCTGACCCTGCCTGTCGCTTCTTCGCATTCAGTGATCAGGATGACGTCTGGCTCTCAAACAAGCTGTATCGCGCCGCCGAGCGCTTGGCTCCGTTTGCCGAGTCTGACATACCCGTGCTTTACGCCGCTTCATCGACCCTGGTCGACGAGCAGCTTCGGAAAATCGGGCATACGGCTATACCGAAACGAAAGCCGTCATTTTATAATGCCCTCGTTGAGAACGTCTGCGTCGGACATACTCAGGTTTGCAACAGGGCGGCTATCGAGCTTTTAAAGCTCGGTCATTCGAAGGACGTTATGGTGATGGATTATTGGGTCTATACCGTAGTCAGCGCCTTTGGCAGAATCGTCTACGATCCCGTTTATACGACTCTTTACCGACAGCACGGAAAGAACGTAATAGGTTATTCGTCTTCGAGGTGGAGCAATTTTAAAATGCGCCTGAAGCGCTTGTCTTCAAGACGCTCCGAGCTTAATACCAAGCAGCTTGCCGCTTTTCTTGATATATACGGAAGCTCGATCCCCGACGACTATCGGCGCGAGGGAGAGCGCTTCTTGAATAAGCAAAAGAATTTCTTCACGCGCGCAGGTTATATCTTTATGACTAAAGCGTACAGACAAAAGCGCACGGAATGTCTCGTTTTCAGATTGATGTATTTATTTGGCAGATATAAAATAAAAAAATATAAGGAGTGATAAAAAATGAAAGGAATTATTCTCGCCGGAGGTTCCGGTACAAGACTTTACCCCCTTACAATGATAACGTCGAAGCAGTTGCTTCCCATCTACGACAAGCCTATGATCTACTATCCTCTCTCGACACTTATGCTCGCGGGAATCAAGGATATACTTATCATCTCCACACCGCGTGATCTTCCTAACTTTGAGAGTCTTCTCGGCGATGGGTCGGACTTCGGCATAAACCTTTCATATAAGGTGCAGCCCTCGCCCGACGGGCTTGCTCAGGCATTCCTTATCGGTGAGGAATTTATAGGAGACGAGCCCTGCGCTATGGTGCTCGGCGACAATATCTTCTACGGCAACGGTTTTTCCCGTATGCTGAAGAGCGCCGCTGAAAACGCGGAGAAAAACGGAAGAGCGTCGGTGTTCGGTTATTACGTAGAGGACCCCGAAAGATTCGGCGTCGTTGAGTTCGACGCTGACGGCAAGGTCATTTCCGTCGAGGAAAAGCCGAAGGAGCCTAAGTCAAATTACGCTATAACGGGTCTTTATTTCTACGACAAGCGCGTCGTTGAGTACGCAAAGGCGGTAAAGCCCTCGGCAAGAGGCGAGCTCGAGATCACCGACCTTAACAGAATGTATCTTGAGGACGGCACTCTTGACGTAAAGCTTCTCGGACGCGGATTCGCGTGGCTTGACACGGGAACGATGGACAGCCTTCTTGACGCGGCAAGCTTCGTTCAAATGGTCGAAAAGCGTCAGGGCGTTAAGATCTCCGCTCCCGAGGAGATAGCGTATATGCAAGGGTGGATAGACAAAGAGAAGCTTCTTGAGAGCGCGAAGAGATACGGCAAGTCCCCCTACGGCAAGCATCTTGAAAAGGTTGCGGAAGGAAGGCTCAAATACTGATGAATATACTTCTTGTGGGCGCAAAGGGACAGCTTGGTACGGAGATAACGAAGTGCTTTGAGCGCGGGCGTACGGAGCTCGGCGTGCCGAAGGTCCTCCTTTCGGAAAATTTCGTGCGCGGAATCGATATAGACGAGCTTGATATTTCGGACGTTTCGGCAGTCAGAGCCGTTATGAACGAGAAAAAATACGACGCGGTCATAAACTGCGCCGCTTATACGAACGTCAACAAGTGCGAAACGGAGAGGGATCTTGCCTTCAGAGCAAACTCTCTCGGACCGAGGAATCTCGCGATGGTTTCCGAAGAGTTCGGTGCGAAGCTCGTTCACGTTTCGACGGATTACGTTTTTACGGGCGACGGCTCCGTTCCATATGCGGAATACGACGTGTGCGCGCCCGTGAGCGTTTACGGAAAAACGAAATTCCTCGGCGAGGAATATGTCAAGCAGTTTTCGACTAAATATTTTATAATAAGAACGGCTTGGCTATACGGATATTACGGCAACAATTTCGTCAAGACGATGATGAAGATAAACCGCGAAAACGGAGCTTCGCGAGTCGTTTGCGACCAAAGGGGAAATCCGACGAACGCGGCAGATCTTGCACACCATATTCTGAAGCTTCTGACGACGGATGAGTACGGAATCTATCACGGCACGGGTAACGGCGAGTGCTCGTGGTACGAGTTTACCGAGAAGATCGTTGAGTACGCGGGCATCAAGGCGTCCGTTTCGCCCTGCACGACCGACGAGTATCCGACTCCCGCAAAAAGACCTGCATATTCGTCGCTTGACAATATGATGTTCAGACAGACCGTGGGTGACGAGTTCCGTCCGTGGGAGGAAGCTCTTTCGTGCTTTATGAAAAATTATCTTGAAATGGAAAAAGAGAATAAAGGAGAAAACAAATGAAAATCATAGTTACAGGCGGCGCCGGATTCATCGGCGGAAATTTCGTTCATTATATGCTCGCCAGCCATCCCGATTACAGGATAATATGCCTTGACTGCCTGACTTACGCGGGCAATCTTGAAACTCTCGCTCCCGTTATGGATAATCCGAATTTCCGTTTCTGCAAGGTCGATATTACCGACAGGGAAGCGGTTTATTCCGTATTTGAAGAGGAGCACCCCGATATTGTCGTCAATTTTGCGGCAGAGAGCCACGTTGACAGATCTATCGAGAATCCCGGCGTTTTCCTTAACACGAATATAATGGGCACGGCGGTTATGATGGACGCGTGCCGCAAGTACGGAATAAAGAGGTACCACCAGGTATCCACCGACGAGGTGTACGGCGACCTTCCTCTTGACCGTCCCGATCTCTTCTTTACCGAAACGACGCCTATTCACACGTCGAGCCCCTATTCGGCGTCGAAGGCGTCCGCCGACCTTCTCGTACAGGCTTATCACAGAACGTTCGGTCTTCCCGTGACGATCTCACGCTGCTCGAACAACTACGGACCGTATCATTTCCCCGAGAAGCTCATCCCTCTTATGATAGCTAACGCCCTTTACGACAAGCCCTTGCCCGTTTACGGTCAGGGTCTTAACGTGCGCGACTGGCTTTACGTTGAGGACCATTGCCGCGCGATAGACCTTATAATCCATAAGGGAACCGTCGGCGAGGTGTATAACATCGGCGGTCATAACGAGATGCGTAATATCGACATCGTAAAGATCATTATTAAAGAGCTCGGCAAGAGTGAGGACCTTATAACCTACGTCAAGGACAGAGCGGGGCACGATATGCGCTACGCGATAGACCCGACCAAGATACACGAGGAGCTCGGTTGGCTTCCCGAAACGAAGTTCGCCGACGGCATCAAGAAGACGATAAAGTGGTATCTTGAAAACCGCGAGTGGTGGGAGAACATCATCTCGGGCGAGTATCAGGAATACTACAAGAAAATGTACGGCGACAGATGATAGGGCACTTTGACTTTACTGCTTGAGAGGTTTTGAAATATGGGAAAATTTAAGTTTTTGGAAACGGGCATTGAGGGGCTTTACGTGATAGAGCCGACCGTTTTCGGCGATGACAGAGGCTATTTTATGGAGACCTACAACGAGGAGTTCGCGCCTTATATAAAGCATCTTGACGGCACTCCCTGCGAGTTCGTTCAGGATAATCAGTCGCGCTCAAAGCGCGGCGTTCTTCGCGGTCTTCATTTTCAGACGAAAAATCCCCAGGGTAAGCTCGTGAGAGTTCTTGAGGGCGAGGTATATGACGTCGCGGTCGATTTAAGACGCGCAAGCCCTACCTTCGGAAAATCCTACGGCGTTCTTTTGAGCGACGAGAATAAAAGACAGTTTTACGTGCCTGAGGGCTTCGCTCACGGCTTTATCGTAACGAGTGAATACGCGACGTTTGCGTACAAGTGCACGAGGCTCTACGACCCGTCGGGTGAGGGCGGACTTCTTTGGTCCGATCCCGCGCTCGGAATAGAGTGGCCCGAGGTCGGCGAGGTGCTTCTCAGCGAGAAGGATAAGAAGCATCCGACGCTTGAAAATTTGAATTTCGCGTTTTGATTCGTAATTATATATCCGCGCGTCGCGCTTGATATTGAATAAGAGGTGTTTTTTGTTTTGAAAAAGAAGCTTTTGATTCTTGCCGCGTTTCTTTTGTCTTTGGCTTTTGGTATAGGCATTGCTTATAAATTTCCGAACGGATATTTTAAAATCCTTGCGGATACCGGTGCGGTGAGTTGGAAATTTGATGTTGTCAGCTGCGTTATTATGACGCTTATATCTTTCGTACTTCTTTGGCTGCTTATTGATATTTTCTTTGACAAAAAAGGGTACAAAAGAGATATAGTCGCCTTTAAGAAGTACAGGTTCTT
This sequence comes from Clostridia bacterium, assembly GCA_017503105.1. GTDB lineage: Bacteria > Bacillota > Clostridia > Oscillospirales > CAG-272 > UBA1740. The sequence goes on along the minus strand of JAFVTS010000004.1, from coordinate 11,923 downwards.
TATGGTGGATCTCGTTTCCAGAGATATTAAAACGAAGTACCGCCGTTCGGTGCTCGGTGTATTTTGGAGCGTACTTAATCCGCTTCTTATGATGCTTGTACTCACGGCGATCTTTTCGCGCGTTCTGAGAATAGACGTAACCAATTACGGCTATTGGGGCGGATATCCTCTCTTCTACCTTTCGGGATACGTTATTTTCAACTTTATTTCGGAGGCGACGAATTTTTCGCTCGTTTCCATACTTCAGGCAAGCGGACTCATAAAGAAAGTGTATATGCCGAAATACATATTCCCTCTTGAAAAGTGTTGTTACGCATTCGTTAATATGAGCCTTTCGTTTATCGCGTTCATAATAATGTTCTGCGTCTACCTTTTCAAGGGAGATATTCCGATATCGACGGATCTTTTCAAAATGTTTCTCGTCGTAGTGCCGATGTTCTTCGTTTTCATATTCGCTCTCGGACTTTCGCTCTTCCTTTCGTCGGCAGCAGTATTCTTCCGCGACGTTCTTCATCTTTGGAGCGTATTTCTTTCTCTTTGGATGTATGCATCTCCTATTATTTATCCTCTTGACAACCTTTCTCCCGCACTTAAAAACGTGCTCAGGATAAATCCTCTTACGCACTACATAGATTACTTCAGGTGCGTGCTGATAAAAGGCGAGCTTCCTACGCTTGAGCAAAACGTGATGTGTGTGCTCTTCTCGCTTGCGGCACTTGGAATAGGACTTATAGCATTCCGCAAAAAGCAGGATAAATTTATACTTTATATTTAAAGGAGCGCAAAATGGAAGCAGATATAGCTGTAAAAGTAGAAGACGTGAAGATGTGCTATAATATGCCCACCGAGCGCGTCGACAGTATAAAAGAATATATAGTTAAGCTTTTAAGAGGAAAACTCCATTACCGTGAGTTCGTGGCACTTGACGGCGTTTCCATTACGATCAAGCGCGGCGAGACCGTCGGTATCGTCGGTCTTAACGGCTCGGGAAAGAGTACTCTTTTGAAGATCATATCGGGTATTTTGAAGCCCGACCGCGGAAACGTGGAGATAAACGGTGTCATCTCGCCTCTTATTGAACTCGGCGCGGGCTTCGATTTTGAGCTTACCACGAGGGAAAATATCTTCCTTAACGGTTCCGTTCTTGGATTCGACCGTAATTTTATGAGGGCGCGTTACGACGACATTCTTGATTTCGCGGAGCTCCGTCCGTACGAGGACGTTGCGATAAAGAACTTTTCTTCGGGAATGGTTGCAAGGCTTGGCTTTGCAATAGCCACGCTCGTTAAGCCCGACATACTTATAGTTGATGAAATACTCGCAGTCGGTGACGCTCTTTTCCAACAGAAGTGCGAGAAGAGAATTGCCGAGCTTATGAGCGGAGGAACTACGGTCATTATCGTTTCCCACGCGATAGAACAGATAGAGCGTCTTTGCACTAAGGTTCTCTGGATAGATAAAGGTAAACAGATAATGCTCGGCGACACGGCGACCGTGTGTGAAAAATATAAAATGTTAGGACAAAAGCGCGGCGAATTAAATTGATTTTGAGAGATTAAATTGATTTTGAGAGAGGACTGTTATGAGCCAAGAATACAATGTAGAAGAACTGCTTGAGAAGCTGAAAAAGAGCGAGGAAGAAGCCGCGCGTTATAAACGCATTTGCCGCGAGGAAGCAAAGAAAAATGCAGAGCTCAGCGCGAAAGTAGCGTCTGCGGTGTGTGAGCTTGAGTCTGTTTTGAAATCCAAATCGTGGAGAATAACCGCACCGCTCAGATGGTTTTTCACTCTTTTGAGAAAGATACCGGGCATCAGTCACGCTTCGAAGGTTTTTAATAATATAAGACTTTACGGCTTCAAGCATACCGTGAAGAAGATCAAGATGGTCATCAGAAGACGCCGCGGTGAAAAACGCGCCTTGAATCACTCGTATGATCTTAACGCGCAAAGAGCGTTCGTCTTTGAAAAGCCCGTTAAATTCAGCGTTATAGTTCCTCTTTACAACACTCCCGAAAACTATCTTCGCGAGATGATAGAATCCGTGAAGGCGCAGACCTATTCGGGGTGGGAGCTTTGTCTTGCCGACGGAAGTGACGACGGGCATCCCGAGGTCGAGCGCGTCGGTTTGGAATACGCGAAAGAGGATGAGCGCATAAAGTACAAAAGGCTTGATAAGAACTTTGGAATTTCGGCAAACACCAACGCAGCCATACAGATGGCGACGGGTGATTATATAGCGCTTTTCGATCACGACGACAAGCTTCACCCCGCTGCTCTTTTTGAGATGATGAAGGCGATAAGCGAAAAGGGCGCGGATTTCATATACACGGATGAGGCAAAGTTTTCAAAGGATGAAACGAAGGACGCGTATCACTTCTTCCACAAGCCCGATTTCTCTCCCGATATGCTTCGCAGCTATAACTATATCTGTCACTTTACGGCATTTTCCCGCGAGCTTCTTGACGCTGTCGGCGCCTTCAGACCCGAGTTTGACGGAAGCCAGGACTACGATATTATCCTGCGCCTTACCGAAAAGGCGAAAAATATAGTTCATATCCCCGAGATATTATATTTCTGGCGCTGTCATCCCGACTCCGTTGCCTCCAACATTTCGGCAAAGCCGTATACTGTAGAGGCGGCGAAGAAAGCTCTTGCGGAGCATATTGAAAGAATAGGTCTTCGCGGTGAGGTGACGGATTCTCAGGTGCCCTCCACTTATCGCATTAAATACGAGATAAAAGGCGAACCTCTCGTTTCTATTCTTATTCCCACTAAAGATCATATTGATGATCTTGATTTTTGCCTGAGAAGTATTTACGAAAAAACCACCTATAAGAATTTCGAAGTTATAGTTATCGAAAATAACAGCCAAGAGGAAAAGACTTTTGAATATTATAAGACCGCAGAGCAAACGTATCCGCGCCTTCGCGTCGTTTATTGGGAGCACGAGTTTAACTATTCCAAGATAAACAATTTCGGTGCGACGTATGCAAACGGTGAGTATTTCATTCTTTTGAATAATGATATAGAGATACTTACCCCCGAGTGGATCGAGGAAATGCTTATGTTCACTCAGCGTTCAGACGTTGGAATTTGCGGTATGATGCTATATTATCCGGATGATACTATTCAGCACGCCGGCGTTATAATCGGTATCGGTGACGTAGCGGGGCATTCGCACAAGTATTATCCTCGCGGAGAAACCGGTTATTTCTCGAGGCTTACGATTGCGCAGAATTACAGCGCGGTTACCGCTGCGGCAATGATGGTGAGAAAATCGGTTTATAACGAAGTCGGAGGACTCGAAGAATCCTTTGCGGTTGCATTTAATGACGTTGACTTTTGTATGAAGGTCAGACGCGCAGGATACAACATTGTTTGGACTCCGTATGCCGAGGCTTATCATTATGAATCAAAGAGCCGCGGATATGAAAACAATAAAGCTAAGGTCAAGAGATTCCATTTGGAGGTTGATAATTTTATTTCCAGATGGGGGGACGAGCTTGAGAGCGGGGATCCTTATTATAATCCGAATCTTACACTTGAGAGCGAAGATTTTAGTTTGAGGTAAAGCTGATGGATGTAAAAACTTTCAGGGAGTGCGTTGGCGAGAATAAAAAACGCCTCGTCACGGTTTTGGTGGCAGCCTTCGGTGCGGCTTTTATTTCAGGAGTGTTATACACGGCTGTTTTGCAGCTTGTATTCGGCTCTTGGACATTTTCCGCAAGGTTGTTTTATTCTGCCGGTTCCTTGCTGAGAACGCTTTTCTTCTTTGTTCTTTACGCGTTTTTCGGCTTGTGCATTGCCTTTGATAGACGTAAGATCTTTGATTTTATGTTCAAAAACCGTTGGTATATAGCGCTCTGTGTTTTTGCGAGTCTTGTGATATTAAACATAAATTTCTCAAGCGTTGGCGCGTTCAATTGGAATATTCAGCCTGATATGCGCACGGACACGACGTTGCCGCTCTTCGGCATCCCACGCGGAATCAGAAGCGACGAGTGGCTCGTGTACGTGCCGAGAGCGTTTACCTCGGATTTTGAAGGCTTTGATGAGTTTAATTATATCTTAAGAGCAACGGAGAACTACTCCATCTCCGCAAACGGCTTGCAGCTTGGATGGTCGTCGCTCTCGGCTCCTATGTCGTGGGGATATTATATCCTCGGGGCTGAGAGAGGACTTTCCTTCTATTGGAGCTTCCTTATGGTAATGAGCTTTATGGCGTCTTACGAGTTCTCGCTTATTATTTCGGGCGGAAAAAGACGTCTTGCTCTTTTCGGCGCGGGCTTTATCGGACTTTCGCAGTTTTCGATGTGGTGGAGCGTTTGCTCGTACCTTATTTCCGCCCAAATGCTTATTGTCGCGGCATACTATTTCTTCGGCGAAAAAAGGATAGGCAGAAAGATCCTTTACGCCGCAGTTGCCGCTTTTTCGGCTACGCTGTTTATAGTGAAGCTCTATCCCGCCTGGCAGGTGCCTTACGGATACATTCTTATCGGACTCATCGTTTGGCTGATAATAACCAAGCGCAATGAAATAAAAGCTTCAAGGTGGTACGATCTTCTGATAATCGGCGCGGCGTTCGCACTTATGGCGTCCATCGTTCTTGCTTATCTTTCCGATACGGCAAAGGCAAACGAAACGCTTCTTGCGACCGTTTATCCCGGCAAAAGATTTGATACCGGCGGCGGTGGGCTTGAAAAAGCCGCTGCTTTTCTCCACACGCCTATGCTGCCGTTCAAGAGCGTAACGTATATGAGTAACACCAGCGTAGCGTCTAATTTCTTCAGCCTTTTGCCATTGCCTATGATAGCATCGAGCTTCATTCTTGTGCGTCAAATAATAAGAAGACGTCACGATAAAACGGTAAAAATCGACGTCTTTAACGTCGCCGTTTTGATCCCAACGCTTTTCTTGTTTGTTTATACCGAGTTCGGTTTCCCCGTTTGGCTCGCTAAGTACAGTCTTTTCAGCTATTCTATGGCTATTCGTACTGCAGATTTTTTGGCTTTGGCAAATCTTTATTTGCTTATAAGACATATTTCTCAGAAGGAAGAACGCGTTTCTTTGACCGTTTTCGCACCCGTGGTGTTGATTTGCTCCGCGTTTTGGGTATATTCCACTTATAAAACGGTGCCTACGTATATGCCCGTATGGTTCTGCGTCATATCGCTTATGTTTGCGATCTTCATCGCGTATATAGCGTATTGCAGAGCGCCCGAGCGCGTTTGTGCATCGGCAATAACGGCATCCGCAACTCTTATGTGCGTGCTTGGCTTGTGCGTCAACCCTGTGATGCACGGCGCGGACGTTCTCGTTGAAAAGCCTTTGTCATATGCGATCAGAGAAATAGTTGAAAAGGATCCCGACGCTAAGTGGATAGGGTATGAAAATCATATAGTAGGGCAATTCCTTGTTGCCAACGGCGCCCCGACTGTAAATTCCGTAAATTATATCCCAAATCTTGATTTTTGGCATCGTTTTGATCCTTTGGGTGAGAAGGAATTCGTTTATAACCGATATGCTCATATCGCCGTCAAATTTACCGACGAGGAAACGGAAATATCCTTGATACAAGAGGATTATGCAAAAATAGAAATAAATTACGGCGAAGTAGTAAAGACGGAAGCTAAATATCTTGCTTCGATCGGAGGTGAGATCGAGTTCGATCTTACACCGTCCGAGCTTCTTGAAAAATACAACCTTGAGTTTAAAGTGCTTTACAACGAGAGTAATTGCTGTATTTACGAAATAATTTATCATTAAGGAGTGCTTTTCTTTGCAGACAGAAAAAAGACGCATTCTCGTGGTATGCCAGCACTTCTGGCCCGAGAATTTCAGAATTAACGATATTTGCGAAGGATTCGTCGAAAACGATATAGAGGTCGACGTTCTTTGCGGCGAGCCGAATTATCCCAAAGGCGAATGGTTTGACGGCTACGGTGCGTGGAAGCGGCGTGAGGAAAAGCACGGCGAGATAAATATTTACCGTTGCTTTGAAATAAAACGCGGCAGCAATTCCAACGTGCGTATTTTCTTAAACTATATGACCTTCCCGTATTCAAGCGCAAAAAGGGTCAGAAAGCTTTATAAAAATCATTACGACAGAGTTTTCATTTACTCTCTTTCCCCCGTTTATATGGGCAAAGCAGGGCTTAAAATAGCGAAGAAAAAGAAGATCCCGAGCGTTACTTACGTAATGGACCTCTGGCCCGAAAATCTTTACTCCGTTCTGAATTTCAAGAATAAGCTGATAAGAAAAATACTCTATAAAACGTCTACGAAGTATTACATAAAAACGGACAAGCTCATTTGTATGACGAAGCGCGCGAGAGATATACTCGCCGAGCGCACGGGAAAATCCCGCGATGAGATCCTTATAATGCCGCAGTGCCCCGAGAAGATATATTCGGAAAAAGTTACCTCTCCCGAGCTTTGGGCGCGCTTCGGCGGCGGATTTAATATCGTCTATACGGGTAATATCAGCCCCGCGCAGGATTTTCCTATTATGGTCGAGGCGGCAAAGCGCTTGGAGGCTGACGGAATATCCGCGAATTGGATAATAGTCGGTGACGGAATGTCAAGAGGTGAGGCTGAAAAGCTCGTTGCCGAGGAGGGGCTTGCCCACCGCTTCTTCTTTGAGGGGCAGCATCCTATGGCTGACGTGCCGAAATACGCAAGCGTTGCATCCTGCCTTGTTGCCTGCCTGTCGGCAAGCTCGCTTCTTGAGTGCACCATTCCCGCAAAGGTAACGTCTTATATAGCAATGGGACGCCCCATAGTGCTCGCGATGGACGGCGAGGCTCGCGAGATAATAGCGGAGTCGGGAGCAGGCTTCGCAGGACCTGCGGGGGATGCCGATGCGCTCTACGCCAATCTTAAGCGTGTTTACGACGCGGGTGAGGACGGTCGGCTTGAAATGGGCAGACGTGCTGACAAGCTTTATCTTGAGCGCTTTGAAAGAGATGAAAATTTAAGAAAGCTTATAGATTTTATCTTCGAATAATAATTCATTATATATAATAAGGATAGAATGATGAAGGTTTTAGTTATTATTCCGGCATATAACGAGTCGGAAAATATCGAAAAAGTGGTTGACGATCTTATCGAGAATTATCCGCAGTACGATTACGTGGTCATAAACGATTGTTCAACCGACAATACAGAGGAAATACTTGTTAAAAGAGGGTATAACTATATATCCTTGCCCGCGAATCTCGGCATCGGCGGCGCCGTGCAGTCGGGGTATATATACGCTTGGGAAAACGGGTACGACGTTGCCGTGCAGACTGACGGCGACGGACAGCACGACCCCGCTTATATAAAAGACCTTATCGCGCCTATCGAGGCGGGGGAGGCGGATATGACTATCGGCTCCCGCTTTATCGAAAAGAAGGGGTTCCAGACCTCGTTTATGCGCAGACTCGGAATAGGATTTATAAGAGTGGTCATAAGGCTCACTTGCGGCACGCGCGCGACGGATACCACGAGCGGCTTCAGAGCCACCAACAAGGAGCTTACCGCTTATTTTGCCAAGGAATACGCGCAGGATTATCCCGAGCCCGAGGCAATAGTGGCAGCCTCGCTTAACGGCTTCAGGGTGCGTGACGTCGCCGTTCGGATGCGCGAGAGGGAAGGGGGAGTTTCCTCCATCAACGCTCTTCGCTCGGTCTATTATATGATAAAGGTTTCCTTAGCGCTCTTGATACTGCGCCTCGGAACGAGAAAAAAGAAGAAAAAGAAAACGAAGGAGGTATCTTAAAATGGATCTGAAACTTCAGATATTCTTCATAGCATTCGCACTTGTCTTCCTGACCGTTGTTTTAAGGTATCTCGTAATCAAAAAGTTTAATCTCAAGTACGCTCTCGTGTGGCTTCTGACTGCCACGGTGCTGCTTGTTCTCGCGATTTTCCCGAAGCTTGCGATATGGGCGGCGGGACTTATCGGTATACAGTTGCCGGTAAACGCTATCTTCCTGTTCGCTATCCTGTTCGCGTTTATTATAATACTTACTTTGACCGCGATAGTTTCACATATGAACAAGCGGGTCTACAGAATAACTCAAATGCAGGCGATACTTGAAAAACGCGTGCGCGAGCTTGAAGAAAAGATCGCCGAAAGCGGCAAAAACGACTCGGATTGACGCGCGTTTAAAAGGCGGCGTAAAAAAATTCAAAAAAACTATTGACAAAAACGTATTTTGGTGATAAAATAGAGTGGAATGTGTGGGAATGGGTGAATTATGCCATTTTCACCGTAACAACCGTATATCCGCGCCTAAAACGGGCGATGATATATAAAAAATATTTGAAGAAGGAGGAAAATCATGCCAACCTTTAACCAGCTCGTAAAGAACGGACGTCAGGACAAGACCTACAAGTCCAAGACCCCTGCTCTTCAGAAGGGCTTCAACGCACTTCAGAACAGACCTACTGACGCCACCGCACCGCAGAAGAGAGGCGTTTGCACCAAGGTTACTACGACGACCCCCAAGAAGCCTAACTCGGCTCTTCGTAAGATCGCCAGAGTAAGACTTACCAACGGAATGGAAGCTACCTGCTACATCCCCGGTATCGGTCACAACCTTCAGGAGCACTCTGTTGTTCTCATCCGTGGCGGACGTGTTCGTGACCTTCCCGGTGTACGTTATCACATTATCCGTGGTACCCTTGATACTCAGGGCGTCGCTAACCGTAACCAGAGCCGCTCCAAGTACGGAGCAAAGCGCCCGAAGAAATAAGGTACAAACGGACGCGAAAAAATGTGCTTACGTGCTGTGATGTTAAAGCTGTTTAGATTTTCCTAAACCCATCTATATTACAAAACGAGCACTAACGAATTGAAAAACATTCGAGTACCTATGATATCATATTTTAATGAAGGAGGGAAGTACAGTGCCTAGAAGAGGTCAAATTTCCAAAAGAGACGTATTGCCGGATCCGCTCTACAATTCCAAGCTCGTTACTAAGCTTGTGAACAACATTATGTACGACGGAAAGAAGGGCGTTGCTCAGAAGATCGTTTACGATGCATTCGCAATGATCGAAGAGAAGAGCGGAGAGAACGCGCTTGATGTGTTCGTAGCAGCTCTTGAGAACGTTATGCCCGTGCTTGAGGTAAAGGCTCGCCGTGTCGGCGGTTCTAACTACCAGGTACCTATGGAGGTAAGAGCAGAGCGTAGACAGACTCTTGGTCTTCGTTGGATCATCTCTTATTCCAGAAGCCGTGGCGAGAAGACTATGGCTGAAAGACTTGCAGGCGAGATCATGGACGCTAAGGCGGGCATGGGCGGCGCTTTCAAGAAGAAGGAAGACACCCACAAGATGGCAGAAGCAAACAAGGCTTTTGCTCACTACAGATTCTAATTTTTCGATATAATAAAGGAGAAAAAGTTCAATGCCCAGAGAATATTCGCTTGAGCATACCAGAAATATCGGCATCATGGCTCACATCGACGCCGGTAAGACGACAACAACCGAGAGAATCCTTTACTATACCGGAAAGACTCACCGCATAGGTGAGACCCACGACGGTTCCGCAACGATGGACTGGATGGCACAGGAGCAGGAAAGAGGTATCACCATTACCTCCGCTGCTACCACTTGTTATTGGGTCCCCACCGAGTTCCAGCACGACGCTGAGCTTGCGAAGGCTAACAAGTACCGTGTCAATATCATTGACACCCCCGGTCACGTTGACTTTACCGTTGAGGTTCAGCGTTCTCTCAGAGTCCTCGACGGCTCCGTTACCGTTCTTTGTGCAAAGGGCGGCGTTGAGCCCCAGACCGAGACCGTTTGGAACCAGGCAAACGAGTATAAGGTTCCCAGAATGTGCTACATCAACAAGATGGACATTATGGGTGCGGATTTCTTCCGCGTTGTTAAAATGATTAAGGAGAGACTTCGCGCGAACGCAGTTCCCGTGCAGCTTCCTATTGGCAAAGAGTCCGCATTCCGCGGTATCATCGACCTTATGGAGATGAAGGCTGACGTTTATTACGACGACCTTGGTAAGGATATGAGAGTCGAAGAGATCCCTGCGGATATGATGGAGATGGCTGAGGAGTATCGCAAGAACATGATCGAGTCGATCTGTGAGACCGATGAGGAGCTTATGGAGCGCTATATCATGGAGGAGGAGATCACCAACGAAGAGCTTAAGAAGGCTCTGCGCCGTGCTACCATCGCAAACGATATTATCCCCGTTTGCTGCGGAACGTCTTACAAGAACAAGGGTGTTCAGAAGCTTCTCGATAACATTATCGAGTATATGCCCGCACCCACCGACATCGAGGCTATCAAGGGTGTTAACCCTGAAACGGGTGAAGAAGATTGCCGTCACGCAAGTGATGAGGAGCCCTTCTCCGCTCTTGCATTCAAGATTATGACCGACCCCTTCGTCGGAAAGCTCTGCTTCTTCAGAGTATATTCCGGTTCTGTTCAGAAGGGAACGGCTGTTTACAACTCCACGAAGGATTCTGACGAGAGATTCGGACGTATTCTTCAGATGCACGCAAACGAGAGAAGTGATATCGATATCTGCTACGCAGGTGATATCGCCGCTGTCGTCGGTGTAAAGAACACTACCACAGGTGATACCTTCTGCGACGAAAAGAATCCTATCATTCTTGAGTCTATGGTATTCCCCGAGCCCGTTATCCGTCAGGCTATCGAGCCTAAGACGAAGGCGGGTCAGGAAAAGATGGGTATCGCGCTTTCCAAGCTTGCTGAAGAGGACCCCACGTTCAGAACTTATACTGACGATGAGACGGGTCAGACCATCATCGCCGGAATGGGTGAGCTTCACCTTGAGATCATCGTTGACCGTCTTCTTCGTGAATTCAAGGTCGAGGCAAACATCGGCGCACCTCAGGTTGCTTACAAGGAGACCATCCGTAAGCAGGTTGATCAGGATACAAAGTATGCCCGTCAGTCGGGTGGTAAGGGTCAGTACGGTCACGTAAAGATCACTATCGAGCCCAACGAAACAGGCAAGGGCTACGAGTTCGTCAACGCCGTAACGGGCGGTGCTATTCCGAAGGAATATATCCCCGCTGTTGACGCAGGTATCCAGGGCGCAATGCAGGCAGGTGTGCTTGCAGGCTATAACGTAGTTGACGTAAAGGTTACTCTTTATGACGGTTCTTACCACGAGGTCGACTCCTCGGAAATGGCGTTCAAGATTGCAGGTTCTATGGCATTCAAGGAAGCTATGAGGCGCGCAGATCCCGTTCTTACAGAGCCTATTATGAAGGTTTCCGTCACTACCCCCGATGATTATATGGGCGATATCATCGGTGACATCAACTCTCGCCGCGGTCAGATGGACTCTATGGAGCAGATCGCACCCGGTGTTTCGAGAATCTACGCTCACGTGCCTCTTGCACAGATGTTCGGTTACGCTACCGCTCTTCGTTCCCGTTCTCAGGGCCGTGCGGTTTACGTAATGGAGCCCGATGGATTCCAGGACGTTCCGAAGAACATTCAGGAAGAGATCATCAAGAACCGCGCAGCAAAGTAATTTTTCAGAGCCTCGCGGACAATTACCGTTCTAAGAGAGCACACGCTCTTTAGATAAAGAAATCTAAAAAATAAAAATTTATATTCAGGAGGAATTTCAAAATGGCAAAGGCTAAGTTTGAAAAAACAAAACCCCACGTTAACATTGGTACCATCGGTCACGTTGACCACGGTAAGACCACCCTCACTGCTGCAATCACCAAGACTCTTTCCCTCGCAAACGGTTCTGAGTTCCTTGATTACAGCCAGATCGACAACTGCCCCGAGGAGAGAGCTCGTGGTATCACAATCAACTCCAGACACGTTGAGTACGAAACTGACGCTCGTCACTACGCTCACGTTGACTGCCCCGGCCACGCTGACTACGTTAAGAACATGATCACCGGTGCTGCTCAGATGGACG
>JAFVTS010000003.1 GCA_017503105.1 Clostridia bacterium | reverse complement strand
TCTCGATATCCAAGATGGTGTTCTCGCATATCCATTATAACACATATTTTGAATTCTGCACTATAACTTTTTTGTTTTGATCCCTTTTTTGCCATAAAAATATGCACCTCCAAAAGTGTCTAACTTTTGGGGTGCATATCATTAAGGATAGCGGGTGATTTTTTCGTTTGCCCTTAGCAAGGGGGGAGGAGCGAGAAAAATTTAATTTGACTCGAACGCTTTTTGCTGTTTGTCAAGCAGGACTTTGACAGAATGAGATCATTCCTCTTCTTCCGAGAGCTGTTTTTCTATTTCCGCCTGCGTGATGTCGTCGTAAGAAAGCATAGGCTTGATATCCTTGCCGCGGAATTTTCTGTCCGCGTAGTTCTTCGTGATCTTGACGACGAGAGGGAAGAGCGCGATAACGCCGATAAGGTTGGGGATCATCATAAGACCGTTGAACGTGTCGGAGAGGTCCCAGGCAAGACCGCCCTCCATAACGGCACCGGAAACGATCATAACGACGAAGATGACCTTGTATACCTTAACGCCCTTTGCTCCGAAGAGGTGCTCGACCGCCTTTGAGCCGTACTGCGACCAGCCGAGAACGGTGGTGAAGGCGAAGAAGAGCATCGCGATAGCAACGAACCACGTGCCGGGCGCTCCGAAATACTTGCCGAAAGCACTTGAAACGAGCGTGTCGCCGTCAATACCTGCTGCGGGCGCTCCCGTTTCGAGGTTTATAAAGCCCGTCGAGAGAACGACGATAGCCGTCATCGTGCAGATAACGAAGGTATCAAAGAATACTTCGAATATACCCCACATACCCTGCTTTACGGGCTCCTTTACGTTCGAGGAAGAGTGAACGAGGACGGATGAACCGAGACCTGCCTCGTTTGAGAAGACGCCGCGCTTGAAGCCCTGAGTCATCGTGGTCTTAATAAGCACGCCGACACCGCCTCCGAGGAATGCCGCGGGAGTAAAGGCGAATTTGAATATAGCGGCGAACATAGGTCCGACGTTCGAGATATTTATAAAGAATATAATAAGAGAGCCGATTATGTATGCGACGGCCATAAACGGAACGACTACGGACGCAAATTTTGCTATTCTCTGAAGACCGCCGATTATTATCATAGCGGCGATTATAAGAAGGCAAATTCCGAGGATGAGATGGATGATGTTTATATCCGTGCCGGGGATAGTTCCGAGGGAGGCGTTTTTGAAGAACGCCGCGTCCATATTAAGAACTATCTTGTTGATCTGCGCCATATTTCCGATTCCGAAGGAAGCGAGGATAGCGAAGCAAGAGAAGAGGACTGCGAGAACCTTGGAAACGGGGGAGAGCCACTTCTTGCCGTAGCGCTTGCCGAGTCCGTCGGTGAGATAGTACATAGGACCGCCGATCCACTCGCCGTCCTTGTTCTTTCTGCGGTAGTAAATACCGAGCACGTTTTCCGAGAAGTTGGTCATCATTCCAAAGAATGCAGCCACCCACATCCAGAATACCGCTCCGGGACCGCCGAGAACGATTGCCGCCGCAACGCCCGCGATATTACCCGTGCCGACGGTTGCGGCAAGAGCGGCGCAAAGCGCCTGGAACTGCGAGATCGTTTTTTTGTCCGTGGTTTTCGTAGCGGAGCTGTTTTTCTTAAAAACGCTCGCGATAGTGTTTTTCCACCAGTGCTTTATATGTGACACCTGGAAGAATTTTGTCAGCACCGTGAGAATAATACCCGTGCCGATCAGAAGGATGAGTCCGGGCAGACCCCAGACCGCGCTGTTTATCACGCCGTTGACCGACGCGACAGCATCAAGAAACTTGTCCATAAGAACTCCTTTATATAAAATTATTTAAAAAACAAAATGGGATGCGTACCACGCATCCCATTAAAATAAAAACAAAAATAAGCTTAAAGTAAGTTTAAAATCTTTGTTCTTTTGCCTGAGAGATTAACGTGTACACACGCTTGCACCTTCGGCCCCCGCTGGCAGCGGGCGTCTCCAAAGATCCGTCGGCATTCAGTCCTCATCCATAAAGGACACCTGAGAGCGTTACTCCTTCGGCTGCGCAAAAGCGCAATTTCCTGAATGCGTCAATCGGATTTATTAAGTTTTAGGTTTACATTGTAACACAAAGATTCGCGTTTGTCAATACTTTAGCGAAATTTTTAGCGAACTTTCGCGTAAAAAAACGAAATTTCAAGGAGATTTTATTTAAAGGTAGTAAAACGGAGTCATAATATTTACAAATCCGAAAACTACGTCAATTAAAGAGATCACAAGACCGCTTATTGCCAAGCCTTTTCCTTTTAAGTTTTTATTAGCCGTTTGAGTTAATGCGATAGATGAAAAAACAAGACCTGTAATTCCGCACGGCAGCGCCGCGACGATCAGACCTATCAAAGATAAGACGAATCCCGTGATAGCCTTTTTTGACCAAGCTTGAGATGTGGGATCCGTAACTTTTTGTTCCGTCGTTTCGGATGTGTTTGAACAGTCCGCCTTTGCCGCCCCGCAGTTGGGGCAAAAGTTTTGATTTTCGTCAATGTTGGTTCCGCAATTTTGACATACCATTGTTCATTCCTCCAAATGTAAAATATTTGCAAGCGATAAAACGTATCGCTTCGTTGTTTTTTCGCTTGCTTATACGTATATTATACTCAATTATTGAGTAAATGTCAATACTCAATTTGTGAGTATGATAAACTTTTTACGTAAATACAGCAAGGAGGGATAGTATGGATTACAGAAAAAGAATGAGAGCGTTGCGAGAGGACAGAGATCTGACGCAGCGCGAGGTTGGACTCGTTATCAACAAATCGCAGCAGGGTTACAGCCATATTGAGGATGGAAGGGCGGAGCTCAAGATAGACGATCTTATAAAGCTTTGCAAGTTTTACGGTGTCAGCGCGGACTATTTCGTTGGAATGAAAGATAAATAAAATCGCCTCTCGGACAGATAAGATCTCCGAGAGGCGATTGGCTTTTAAAACTAAATCGCATTCATTATGTAATTTCCGATGAAGAGCACGGCGGGCATAGTAAGAATGGAGATGACCGTCGACGCCGCAACGATGCGGCTGACGTACATAGCGTCGCAGTCGAACTTTTCCGCAAACATCGTTGCGCTTGACGCGGAGGGGGCTGCCGCCAGAATGACGGTAACGGTGAACACCTCCTCTGAGACGGGGAGCCCTGCCAGCTTTAAAAGCGCGGTCGCACCTATAACCGCGATGGGCAGAATGAGGTGGCGAAGAGCGAGGGAAAGATACATTCCCGCGTCGTTAAAGAAGCCCTTGAAGTTCATATCGGCGAGTCTGATTCCGATAACGACCATAGAAAGGGGCGCAACGAGACCTCTTATCATATCAAGCGAGTCGTTCAGAATTGACGTCTCGCCGAAAACCGAAGGAACGGCGTTCTTCAGATTCAGGGCAAGTGCGATTATTCCAAGCACCGCCGCGACCGTCGCGGGGTGGTAGAGCGCCTTCAGCGGAGAGGCGGTTTTCTTCTTTTCTATTATATGCGGGTCGAGGATTCCGTCGTTGTTGTCGTCACGTCCGTTTGTGCAAATAAAGACGCCGAGCGACCAAAGGAAGAGGTTGAAGGTGATGTTGTATATAGAGGCGTATATCGTCGCGCGGCCTGCAAGAGGTGTTCCCGCGTAGATTGCGCTGATAAGAGGAATGCCCATAAACGCTGCGTTTGAGAAAACCGTCGCAAGGCGCAGGAGGCGACGCTTTCCGTCAGGCTGACGCCTGAAAAGACACATAGCCACGACAGCGAAAATGATGTGAGCGATAAAGGAGAGTAAAAGCACGACGAGTGAGTCAGCCCATATGTCACGGTCGTCACAGTTAAGGTACGCAAAGAGGATGAGGCAGGGCTGGGCGATATTCAAAACGAGGTTCGAGATCCCCTTGCCGAAGCCCTCGGGGATCATATTCATCTTTTTTATTATTATGCCGGGGATCATCATAACGAAGAGTATAGCAACGTTGACTATAAGCTTCGATATTATTAAATTCATATCCATCTCAAAAACTCCAAAAATCCAAATGAAATAGGTACTTATTATTTTAGCACTTTTGGGGGCGCGTGTCAAGTATTTTTTAGAATAGAGAGCTCCCAGTGCCGCCCGTTACTTCAAATACGTAAAATAAACTAAAGAATGCGATAAACTTTCCCGTTTTCACTTGACATAAGCTCTCGGCTTTGATATAATTTTTAATGTTTTGAAAAATATTTTTATTTTTTTGAAAAAGGACTTGACAAACGGTTTTTCAGGTAGTATAATTTTAGCGTGCTAAAGCGATAAAGCGCGAAAGCGCCGAAAATTACTGTGAAACGGAGTGTGGAAAATGGAAAAGCTTCATACAAAGGAAATGGACAGCCTCTTTAAAGCGATACTCAGTCTTGAGTCGGTTGACGAGTGCTACAAATTTTTTGAGGACATATGTACCGTAAAGGAGCTCATTGAGATAGCTCAAAGACTGAAAGCGGCAAAGATGCTTAAAAACGGAGAGAACTATTCGGTCGTTTGCAAGGAAACGGGAATGAGCACCGCCACGGTTTCAAGAGTCAACAAGTGCCTTGAATACGGCACGGGCGGATACGATATAGTTCT
This sequence comes from Clostridia bacterium, assembly GCA_017503105.1. Classification (GTDB taxonomy): domain Bacteria; phylum Bacillota; class Clostridia; order Oscillospirales; family CAG-272; genus UBA1740. The sequence goes on along the minus strand of JAFVTS010000003.1, from coordinate 11,644 downwards.
TGCAAGGATTGCGGAGGATGAGGAATGATAAAGACTGACAAAAAAACGCTCTTCAGCGCGCAGGAGCGCATTATACACTCTCTTCGCGGAATGTACGGAATGCACGGATACCTTCCGTTTAAGATGAGCAAGTTTGAAAAATACGATTTTTATATGAAGAACCGTGATTTTCTTCTCGGGGAGAATATAATCAGCTTTACCGACGCGGACGGCTCGCTTCTCGCTCTGAAGCCCGACGTGACGCTCTCCATAATCAAAAACGCGAAGGATAGCGCGGGAGTCAAGGAAAAGCTTTATTACAGCGAAAACGTCTACCGCACGTCGGCAAGCTCGCATAAATTCAAAGAGATAATGCAGATGGGTCTTGAGTGCATCGGCGACATAGATTCCGTCGACGTCTGCGAAACTCTTTCTCTGGCGGCGGACAGCCTTGAGCTCATTGACGAGAATTTCGTTCTTGATATATCGCATATGGGATTCGTCGCATCGCTTCTTGACGCGGCGGGACTTTCGGGCGAGGAAAGAACAAAGCTCATTTTTCTCATTTCCGGTAAAAATCTGCACGAGGCGTCGGCTCTTCTTGAAAAGTGCGGCACTTCCTCTGATATTACCGAAAAGATTTTGGCGCTCACCTCGCTGAGGGTTCCTCTTTCCGAGGCGCCGAAGGCGCTTTCGCCGCTCGTCGTGGGGAAGGCTGCCGAGCAGGCGCTTGATGAGATAGCTGAGCTCGTTTCCAACATCTCTTCTTTTGGCAGAGCTGACAAGATGTTCTTCGACGCGTCTTTAATGAACGATATGAATTACTATAACGGTGTTGTTTTCCGCGGCTTTATTGCGGGTATCTCCGAGGGCGTGCTCTCGGGAGGACGGTACGATGCGCTTATGCAGAGAATGGGAAAAAGCTCGGGCGCTGTCGGATTTGCGATATACCTTGATCTTCTTGAGGGGTATTCCGACGGAGCGGGTGATTACGACGTTGACGTGCTCCTTCTTTATGATGAAAAATGTGACACGGGTGCCGTCTTATCGCGCGTAAACGAGCTTGTCGGCGAAGGACTTTCCGTTTCGGCGCAAAAGGCTGTGCCCGAGGGAATAAGATTCAGACGCACGGAAAGGATAGGGGGCTGAAATTATGAAAATGCTTAATATAGCCCTTCCGAAGGGCAGACTCGGTGAGAAGGTCTACGCAATGTTTGAGAAATGCGGATACGAATGCCCCGAAATAAAGGAAAACGGCAGAAAGCTTATCTTTGAAAACGAAGAGGTCGGAGTAAGATATTTCTGGGTCAAGCCCTCCGACGTTTCCATTTACGTTGAGCGAGGAGCCGCCGATATCGGCGTTGCGGGCAAGGATATTCTCCTTGAATACGCGCCCGACGTTTACGAGTTTCTCGATATGAATATAGGCAAGTGCCGAATGGCGGTGGCGGGCAAAAAGGGCTTTTTTGACGACAGAAGAAAGACTCTGAAGGTCGCGACGAAGTTCGTCGAGATAGCAAAAGCGCATTACGCCTCCAAATGCCGCGAGATCGACATAATAAAGCTCAACGGTTCAATAGAGATAGCGCCGATACTCGGGCTCTCCGACGTTATAGTCGATATAGTGGAAACGGGAACGACGCTTAAGGAGAACGACCTTGAGGTCGTGGAAACGATAGTTCCGATAAGCGCAAGACTCATAGCGAACAAGTCAAGCTATAAATTCAAGACGGAGGAAATAACGCGTCTTAGCGCCGCGCTCTCCGAGATAATACCCGATTAAAAGAGGAAGATAAAATGATCAAGATATATAAATACGGCGAAGTGAAGAACGAGGAGATCTTCGCAAGAGATAATATAGCAAGCGGCGTCGAGGACGTAGTTGCCGATATTATCGAAAACGTAAAAAAGAACGGCGACGCGGCGCTTTTTGAGTACTGCGAGAGGTTTGATAAGGTGACTCTTTCGTCCCTTGAGGTCACGGAGGCTGAGATAGACGAGGCGTTTGCGGCCGTTGAGCCGAAGTTCATCGAAATAATCAAGGAGGCGGCGGATAATATACGCGCCTTCCATTCCCGTCAGGTAAGAAACAGCTTTATAATAAACGAAAAGAACGGCGTCGTAACGGGTCAGAAGGTAATGCCTATCGAGCGTGTCGGGCTTTACGTGCCGGGCGGCACGGCGGCTTACCCCTCTACGGTGCTTATGGACTCGGTCCCCGCAAAGATCGCGGGCTGCTCTCAGATAGTTATGGTAACACCGCCATCTAAGGACGGAAAGGTAAACCCTGTCATTCTCGCGGCGGCAAAGATCGCGGGCGTTGACAGAATATTCAAGGTCGGCGGTGCGCAGGCGGTAGCCGCGCTCGCATACGGAACGAAGAGCGTGCCCAAGGTCGACAAGATAGTAGGCCCCGGCAACGCGTTCGTCGCGGAGGCGAAGAAGCAGGTGTTCGGCAAGGTTTCCATAGATATGATAGCGGGTCCGAGCGAGATACTCGTCGTTGCCGATAAAAACTCAAACGCGTCCCACGTCGCGGCAGATCTTCTTTCCCAGGCGGAGCACGATAAGATGGCGAGCGCCGTTCTGGTAACGGATTCATACGCTTTTGCCGAGGCGGTCAGCGCAGAGCTTGAAAGACAGATACCTCTTCTTCCGAGAGCCGAGATAGCGCGCACGTCCATTGACAATAACGGCAAGATAATCGTCGCCGAAGACGATCTTATGCTTGCCATCGACATAGCGAACGAGATAGCTCCCGAGCATCTTGAGCTTTGCGTGGACAACCCCTTTGACTACCTTGACCGCGTGAAGCACGCAGGCTCTATCTTTATGGGCAGAAATTGCCCCGAGGCGCTCGGAGATTATTTCGCGGGTCCCAACCACACCCTTCCCACGAGCGGCACGGCTCGTTTCTCCTCGCCCCTCGGCGTTGAGGACTTCGTGAAGACCTCGCAGTTTACGTACTATACTAAGGACGCGCTCCGTGAGGTTGCCGAGAAGGTTGCGTACTTTGCTGAAAAGGAAGGACTCGGTGCTCACGCGAGAAGCGCTCTTATAAGAACCGAGGACGTGGAATGATATGAGCAGATTTTTCAGCCAGAAATATTCCGCCCTTGAGGCGTACGTCCCGGGTGAGCAGCCGCGCGATATGAAATATATAAAGCTGAACACCAACGAGTCACCCTTTCCGCCGTCTAAGAAGACCGAGGAGGCGGTGCTCGCCGAGGCTAAAAAGCTTAACCTTTATTCCGATCCCGAGTCCTACGAGCTTACCTCGCTTACCGCGGAGCTTTTCGGTGTCGGATATGACGAGATACTTATGACGAACGGCTCCGACGAGATATTGAATTTCGCGTTTATGGCGTTTTGCGACTCGGAGCACGGAATAGCTTTTCCCGATATAACTTACGGATTTTATCCCGTGTTTGCGGCGCTTAACGGCATCCCGTGTAAAGAAATTCCCTTGAAGGACGATTTTACGGTGTGCCCCGACGATTACGTCGGCATACCCGAAAACGTAGTTATAGCTAACCCGAACGCGCCCACCGGTATATGCTTACCGCTGTCCGAAATCGAGCGCATCGTCGCGTCGGATAAAAACAGAGTCGTGATAATAGACGAGGCGTACGTTGACTTCGGTGCCGAGAGCGCGATAGGGCTCATAAAAAAGTACGATAATCTTTTAGTCACGGGCACGTTTTCAAAGTCGAGAAGCCTTGCCGGCGGCAGACTTGGATTCGGCATAGGCTCGGAGGAGCTAATTCGCGATCTTAAAACCGTAAAGTATTCGACGAATCCTTACAACGTCAACAGAATGACCTCTGCGGCGGGCATTGCCGCGGTGCGCGACAATGAATACTATATGCAAAACGCGAGGACCGTAATTAAAAACCGAGCTTATACGGAAGAGGCTCTTCGCTCGCTTGGCTTCAACGTGCTTGAGAGCTCAGCGAATTTCGTTTTCGCAGAGAGCCCCGATATAAGCGGTGAGGAGCTTTACCTCTCGCTTAAGAAAAAAGGCATACTCGTAAGACACTTTAATAAAAAAAGAATCGAGAACTTCAATCGCATAACGATAGGAACGCTTGATGAAATGAAGGCGTTCGTTCGGGCGGTCGAGGAGATATTAAAGGAGAAAAGGAAATGAGAGCATCCGAAATAAAACGCAAAACGGCAGAGACCGACGTTCGCCTGAAGCTGTCGCTTGACGGCAGAGGCATCTTTAAAATTGACACGGGGTGTGGCTTCCTTGATCATATGCTTACGCTCTTTACCGCTCACTCGGGATATGACCTTCAGGTTTCTTGCAAGGGCGATACGCACGTGGATTATCATCACACGGTGGAGGATATTGCTATTTGCCTTGGCGACGCGTTCCTTGAAGCTCTCGGAGAGAAGGTAGGAATCACCCGTTACGGCGATATAATCCTTCCGATGGATGAAACGCTCGTTATGGTCGCCGTCGATATATCGGGCAGAGAATATCTTGGCTTTGACGCGGAAATTCCCGCGTATAAGGTCGGAGATTTTGACACGGAGCTTTGCGAGGAGTTCTTCCGCGCTTTCGTAAGACGCGCGAAGGTGACGCTTCACGTAAAGAAAATGGCGGGCACAAATTCCCACCACATAATAGAAGGAATATTCAAGGCCGTCGGAAGAGCTCTTGCGAAGGCAACCGCGATAAATCCCAAGTGCTCGGACGAGATCCCGTCGACAAAAGGAGCTCTTTGATGATAGTTATTATTGATTACGGAGTCGGCAACCTCTTTTCGCTCCGCTCGTCCTTTGAGTCGCTCGGGGCGGACGTCGTCGTGAGTGACGACGAGGAGGTCATAGCAAGAGCCGATAAGATAATCCTTCCGGGTGTCGGAGCGTTCGGCGACGCTATCGCTAAGCTGCGCTCTGCAGGACTTGACAAGGTCGTTATCCGCGAAGTAAAAAAAGGCAAAAAGCTCCTCGGCATCTGTCTTGGAATGCAGCTTCTTTTTGAAAAGAGCTTCGAGTACGGCGAATGGGAGGGGCTCGGACTTCTCCGCGGCACCGTCGTTCCGATGCAGGGAAGTATCCCGTCCGAGCTTATGATCCCCCACATCGGCTGGAACGCGCTTATAAAAAAACGCGAGCATCCGCTTCTTGCGGGCGTTTCGGCGGGCGATTGCGTTTACTTCGTTCACTCGTTTTACGCCGAGGGATGCGAGGACAGCCTTATCGCTACGGCTGAATACGGCAAGGAGCTTACCGCGATGGTTGCCAAGGATAACGTCGCGGGAGCACAGTTCCATCCCGAAAAAAGTTCGTCGGTCGGGCTTTCGATACTTAAAGCATTCATAGATTGGTAAAGAGAGAAGACTCGGCTTTTGTCGGAATTTAAGTCTTCACACGAAAGAAAGGTAAGTTATGAAAATTTTTCCCGCCGTTGATATTTATAACGGTCAGGTCGTGCGTCTTTATAAGGGCAATTACGACGAGATGACCGTTTACGGCGACAGCCCCCTCGCCGTGGCAAAGGAGTTTGAAGAGGCGGGCGCTGAATTTATCCATATGGTCGATCTTGAGGGCGCGAAGTTCGGCGGTGTTCCTAATCTCGAGGCGGTAAAGGCGGTTGCGAAGAACACATCGCTTTTCGTTGAGATAGGCGGCGGCATTCGCTCGATGGACGTCGTCGACAGCTATATTTCCGCAGGCGTCGGAAGAGTTATCATTGGCACGGCGGCTGTCACGGACGAGCCGTTCCTGATAAAAGCGCTTGAAAAATACGGTGAAAAAATAGCCGTCGGTGCTGACGTTAAAAACGGTAAGATCGCGATAAAGGGCTGGCTTGTCGAAAGCGAGTATACCCTGGACGCATTTCTCTCACGTATGGCGGAGCTCGGTGTTAAAACGGTCATATGCACCGATATTTCCAAGGACGGAGCTATGGCGGGCACTAACCTTGAGCTCTATGCGGAGCTTAATGAAAAATACCCCATAAATATCGTTGCCTCGGGGGGCGTGTCGAGTATTTCGGATATTAAGGCGCTGAAAAATATGGGAATGTACGCCGCTATAATAGGCAAAGCGTATTACACGGGGGCGTTAGATCTTAAGGAAGCTTTGGAGGTGGCGGGATGATCACCAAGAGAATTATTCCGTGTCTTGACGTTAAGGACGGAAGGGTAGTCAAGGGAGTTAATTTCGCGGGGCTGAATGACGTTTCGTCCCCCGAGCGGCTCTCCGAATTTTATTCCGCGTGCGGTGCTGACGAGCTCGTCTTCTACGATATTACGGCATCTGCCGAAGGTCGCGCGCTTTTCACCGATATTTTGACGAAGGTCGCGCGTACGGTCTTTATCCCTCTCACCGTCGGCGGAGGAATAAATACGGTCGACGACTTTGACAGAGTTCTTAAATGCGGAGCGGATAAGGTCAGCGTCAACTCAGGCGCTATAAGAAATCCGGAGCTCATCTCCGAGGCGGCAAGGAAATACGGCAATCAGTGCGTTGTAATTTCCGCCGATATAAAGCGCGTGGACGGCGACTTCCGCGTGTTTGCGAAGGGCGGAAGAGTTGACACGGGTATGTCCGCTATTCCTTGGATAAAGGAATGCGTTGACAGAGGTGCCGGAGAGGTGGTCGTTAATTCGATAGACACCGACGGCGCTAAAAGCGGCTTTGACATTGAGCTTTTGAGGCTTGTGCGAAGCGCGGTCAAGGTTCCCGTTATCGCCTCGGGCGGCGCAGGCTCGGTCAAGCACTTTATAGACCTCTTTAAAGAGATACCCGATATCGACGCGGGACTTGCCGCATCGGTGTTCCACTTTGGCGAAATAAAAATACCCGACCTCAAGCGCGCGCTTAAAGAAAACGGTATAACGGTCAGGATGTAAAGGAGAAATATTATGGCAAACGTAAAAATAGACGAACTTAAATTTGACGAGCGCGGTCTTATTCCCGCGATAGTCGTTGACGCTATCAGCCGAAAGGTGCTCACCCTCGCTTATATGAATAAGGAGAGTCTTAAAATAACGATGGAAAAGGCGCTGACCTGCTTTTACAGCCGCTCAAGAGACGAGCTTTGGCTCAAGGGTGAGACCAGCGGAAATTATCAGCACGTCGTTTCCATCACCGCAGACTGCGATAAGGATGCGCTTGTCGTCGTGGTAGAAAAGGACGGACCTGCCTGCCACACGGGAACGGACTCGTGTTTCACCGCGCCCGTTTATATAAGCGACGAGCTTAACGATTTCACGTTCGAGGGGCTATACGAGCTGCTCCTCGGCAGAAAGCGCGATATGCCCGAGGGCTCTTATACCACTTATCTTTTCGAAAAGGGAAGAGATAAGATACTGAAGAAGGTCGGTGAGGAATCGACCGAGGTAATAGTTGCGGCAAAGGGCGACGACAAGCGCGAAACGATATACGAGATAGCGGACCTTGCTTATCACGTAATGGTGCTTATGACCGAAATGGGCATCACGACCGAGGACGTCGTGCGCGAGCTTGCTTCAAGACACGTTATAGATAAGAAGGTAAAGCAGGAGAAGATGACCTGATGAAGCTCTCGACTTACCATTCGCACAGCGTCTTTTGCGACGGAAAGAACACCGCAGAAGAGATGCTCCTTCGTGCCATAGAGCTCGGATGCCCCGAGTACGGATTTTCGGGTCACGTCTATTCACAGGGTGACGACGAGTGGTGTATTTCCAAAGACGGAATGCCCGAGTACCGACGCGAGGTGCTCCGCTTGAAGGAAAAATATAAGGATAAGATAAAGGTCTTTCTCGGAATAGAGTACGATTACCTCTCCTGCGAGCCGACGGAACCTTACGATTACGTGATAGGCTCGGTGCATACTCTCCTTAAGGACGGCGTGCGTGCGGAGGTCGACGGTGGGACGTACGAGAGCCGCCTTGAAAACGTAAAAAAGCTGTGGGGCGGCGATCCTTACGCTTTCGTCGAGGACTACTTTCTTGCCATCTCGGACATCTATAATAAGACGTGCTGCGACGTGATAGGGCATTTCGACATCGTGAATAAGTTCAACCAAAAAGAGCGGATGTTCGACGAAAAACACCCGCGTTACGTAGCTGCGGCAACGGCGGCGCTTGACAAGCTGCTTTTGACGCCTGCGGTCTTTGAATTTAACACGGGTGGTGCCTATCGCGGTTACAGAGATAATTTTTACCCCAACGATTTTCTTCTTGAGCGAATAGCTCTTGCAAAAAAGCCTATGCTCATCACGTCTGACACACACTGCACCGACTCGCTTCTTTTCGGATACGAGGCGGCGGTAAAAAAGCTTGACGCCTTTGGCATAAAATATCTTACGAGTATGGACGACGTCCTTGAAATTACGAGATAATAAATGTTAAAAAACGCCTTCAGGCGTTTTTTATTTTTGATTTTAAATTGTTAAAAATTCAAAATCTATTGACAAAACCTTTATTTAAGGTTATAATGATTATAATTTCAAAAATATAATATATTCTTAACAATTTATTAAAAGAGGAGAGCAAAAAATGATAAAAACAAATTCAAAACGCGCGGTTGTATTTGCGGTCTTCGCGATCGTTGTGATTTTATCCGCATTCTGTTTTACCGCGGAGAAAGCAGCGGTTGATTCCGAATCTCAAAATCCTTCTTCATACGCGCAATTGGTAGATGAAACGGTTTTGCCCGAACCGATGACGTGGGACGTTTCGGCAACCGAGAGTGACAGCGTTTGGGCGGACCTCCACCCTATGACGGATGAGGACGGCGTTGTTTATTACTTTTTAAGTATTTACGGCAGCGGAAATATGGGATATATTCCGTGGTGTGAATTTTCTCCGCAAATCATCGATGTGTATATTTCAGACGGCGTAACCTCTATCTGTGATGCAGCTTTCAGTTTCTGCGAGAACCTTACGAGCGTTGAAATTCCGAGTAGCGTTACTTCTATCGGTAGTCAAGCTTTCCTTCGGTGCGATAGCCTTACGAGCGTTGAAATTCCGAGTAGCGTTACCTCTATAGGTTATGAACCTTTCTGCCTGTGCTACAGCCTTACGAGCATCACCGTAGATGAGAAAAATACTGCTTACAAGTCCATTGACGGAAACCTTTATACAAATGACGAGAAGACTTTAATTCAGTACGCTATAGGAAAGACGGATTCAAGCTTTACCGTTCCCGACAGTGTTACCACTATAAGCCAGTGGGCGTTCGCATCTTGCACAAGCCTTACAAGCATAGTAATTCCCGACGGCGTTACCTCTATAGGTGATAGGGCGTTTTGTGATTGCACGAGTCTTACGAGCATAGTAATCCCCGACAGCGTTACCTCTATAGGTTATGACGCGTTCTCTTATTGCACAAGCCTTACGAGCGTTGAAATTCCGAGTAGCGTTACTTCTATCGGTAGTCAAGCTTTCTTTCGGTGCGATAGCCTTACGAGCATAGTAATCCCCGACGGCGTTACCTCTATAGGTGATGACACGTTCGCTCATTGCACAAGCCTTACGAGCATTGAAATCCCTGACAGTATTACCTCTATAGGTGATGATGCGTTCTATCATTGTACGAGCCTTACGAGCATAGTAATCCCCGACAGCGTTACCTCTATCGGTGCTTATGCATTCAGTGGTTGCACAAGCCTTACGAGCATAGTAATTCCCGACAGCGTTACCTCTATCGGTGCTTATGCATTCAGTGGTTGCACAAGCCTTACGAGCATAGTAATTCCCGACAGTGTAGAGTCTATCGGCTTTTGGGCATTTAATGATTGTACAAATCTTACCATTTACTGCGAAGCTGCGAGTCAGCCGGAAGGCTGGAATGCAGATTGGAACCCCGTTCCTTGCCCCGTCGTTTGGGGCTACGGCTCTGAGCCCGAGGAAATTTTGGGCAAGCTTGTTGAGGAGTGGGACGTTTCCGCGAGCGCTGACGACTCCGTTACCGCAAGGCTCTACGCCGACCCGGAGAACGAGGGCTATTATAAGCTCGTTATCTCGGGTTCGGGCGCTATGAAAAATTACGGTTATGCGAGCGCTGTTCCGTGGTACTCATTTTTCTCTGATAACGGAGATAAGATAACTGCGGATAAAATAGGAGCGGCTATAATTGAAGATGGCGTTACTTCTATCGGTAATTATGCATTTTCAGGTTGCACGAGTCTTATTAGCGTGACTATCGGCAATAGCGTAACATATATTGGTTCTTATGCGTTCGGTAGCTGCGAGAGCCTTACGAGCGTGACGATCCCCGACAGCGTAACGTCTATCGGTTCTTATTCTTTTTGGAATTGTACGAGACTTGCAACAGTGACTCTCGGAAACAGCGTTGCCAACATCGGCGCTTTTGCGTTTTCTAACTGCACGGTTCTTTCAAGCATCGTAATTCCTGCATCCGTTTCCTCGCTTGGTGAAGGCGGCACGTTCTCTACCTGTACGAGCCTTGCGAGCATCGTCGTAGACGAGGCTAACAAAGTATACAAGTCTATAGACGGAAATCTTTATACAAAAGACGGCAAGACGTTAGTGCACTATGCTATAGGGAAAAGTGAAACGAGCTTTGTTATTCCCGACGGTGTAACTGCTGTCAGTGCAGCTGCGTTTTACGGTTGCGAGAACCTCGTGAGCGTGACGATCGGAAACGATCTCGCTTCTATTGGGAATTTCGCGTTCAGACGCTGTTCTGCTCTTTTGAGTATTGTGATTCCTTCTAACGTAACATATATCGGTAGTTCTGTGTTCTATGAATGCGCGATGCTTGAAAGCGTAACAATTTCGGCTAACGTTACCTCCGTTGGTGATTGGATGTTCGCGTATTGCACCTCCCTTTCAAACGTTTTGATCTCGAGCGAAGTCACATCTATCGACGAATACGCATTCTTAGATTGCAACAGCTTAACGGGCATTGTAATTCCCGACAGCGTAACGTCTATCGGTAAAAGCGCATTTGCAGGCTGCAGAACTCTTGCGAAAGTGATAATTCCATCGAACGTAACGTCTATCGGCACGGGAGCGTTTTCAAGCTGCGAGAAGCTTAAGGAAGTAATAATCCCCAACGCCGTTACGTCCATAGCTTCCACTGTCTTTTCCGGTTGCACGAGTCTTGAGAGCGTTGTGATTCCAAACGGCGTTACATCTATCGGTTCTTCTGCGTTCCAGTATTGTGAGAGCCTCAAGAGTATCGTTATTCCCAAGAGCGTTGTTACCGTCGACTCTTACGTGTTCTATAAATGCGCGAGTCTTACAATATACTGTGAAGCTGAAAGCCAGCCCACGGGCTGGAATGCAAAGTGGAATCCCGTTCCTTGCCCCGTCGTTTGGGGCTACGTCAGAGTCAACGTCCTCACCAACCTGACCCTCGGCTCTATGCTTTCGGTCAACGCGTTCGTGAACGTGGATGACGCCGAGGGCGTTACCGTGCGCTTCACTATGGGCGAAAAGATTGCAACTGTCAGCGGCGTTTACGACGCAGGCACGGGCAGATACAAGTTCACCTTCGAGGGCGTTTGGCCCACCAATATCGGTGATACTATTGTGATCGAGGTCTTCAAGGACGGTACTCTTATAGCTTCCGTCAACGATTACAGCGTGAAGGGGTATTGCGAAAACCTGCTCGGAATGAGCAAGGAAGAGCTCGGTCTTTCCGATGCGAAGTATGCGGCGATAAGAACTCTTATATGCGACCTGCTTGACTA
>JAFVTS010000036.1 GCA_017503105.1 Clostridia bacterium | reverse complement strand
TCAGAGTTACTTAATCTAGCTTTCTCTTACTTTTTTGAGTTTCTTTTTTCAAAGTGTTCTTAACGAGATTCTTCGCACTTTTCAGTGCTTCTTAATCGTTCTTGTTGTTCAATTTTCAATGAGCAAGTTCGCGCTCCCTCGGTTGAGAGGCTTAATCATTTTACCATATTTATTCTTAAATGTCAATACCTTTTTTCAAAAAAAACATATTTTTTTGAATTATTTTTTGTTTTTTCTCGATAATTTGAGTATAAGGAGGTAATTTATGGTTTCAATTTTCATAAGGACTGCGGTTATTTACCTATTATTGGCAATTACCTTGAAAATAATGGGAAAACGGCAAATCGGAGAGCTTGAAGTGGGAGAGCTCGTTTCCACTCTTCTTATATCGGAAATCGTCTCGATTCCCATAGACACGCCTGACATTCCCCTGCTGAACGCGATAATCCCCCTGTTCTTCATTCTCGCAATCGAGATAATAACGTCATACGTAAAAAACAAATCGAAGCGACTCAAGAGAGCGATAGAAGGGAACGCTTCATTTATAATATATAACGGTGAGTTAAGGCAAAAGGAGCTCTTGCAAAACAGAATTTCCATAAACGAGATACTCACGGAGATGCGAACTCAAGGTATCGGAGATATAAAGGACGTCAAATACTGTATTCTTGAATCCGGCGGAAAGCTATCATTTTTTGAAAAAGAAAGCAAGCCCCTTTCGCTACCCGTTATCACGGACGGCGAGTTTGAGGAAGAAAACGCGGCGGCGCTTGGAATCTCAAAGGAATGGATATATAAAAAATTAAAATGCGACGGTAAAGAAATATCCGACGTGTTTCTTATGACGGCAGACGAATCGCACGGTCATCATATTATATATAAGGAAGAAAACATATGAAGAATGCAAAAACAAGATCCATCCCCGCTGCCGTTTACTTTGCATTTATAATCTTAGCCTTTACGCTTGCGTTCGTTTGCGTTAATACCGTTATACTTTCAAGAACGATAAGCAGGCTTGAGCAAGAAGCCGCCGCAGCTCCGCTCAACGAAGAAGCCTTCGACAAGCTTTACGACGATTTTCTGAGTGCGCGAGTTTATCTGAGCATTACCGTCGACCACGACGACATTGCCTGCGTCGAAACGGAATTTTTCGAAATACGGGGAGCGCTGGCAATAGGTGACACGGACAGCGCGGCAATAGCAAAAAGCCGCCTTTGCGGTGCGCTTGGGCATCTTGGGCGGCTTTCGGGATTTAATATAGACAGTGTCATCTGAACTCAGTCATATCCGCTTTGAAGGCAGCGGTACGAAGGATAGAATACCACTCGTTGGTTATTATGGGATCTGAGAGTATTCCTACGTTATCCTTCAAATATTTTACGACGTATTCGGGATTTAAAAACGACGACGGATCGGCAGAAAGGGTGCAGTCTATCACCATCTCGCCCCCGGACGTTCTTATTTGCGCGGAGCGAATGAGCGGCTTAATATCCACCTCGGCATCACCGCTTTTAGTCTTTTTTACAACCTTTATCGTATCCGCGTCGAGGGCTGCCCTGCACTTTTCAAGCAGCGCTTCATTGAGTCCGTTCGTCTTTATTGATATTTCATATGACAAAAAGGCAAGCTCCGTGATCTTCACGTCGGGATAATAGGCATCAACGACCTGCATTTCAGACGTCATATTTTCATTCAGTCTGCGCTTGGCTTCGTCAGGATCTATGCGCTCGGTAACGCGCAAATCCATAAATTCGCAAACGCTCTCAGCTCCGATGGAAAGCGGAGCGGCAAAGACCATTTTCGGCTTTGGGTTGAAGCCCTCGGTATACCAGAGAGGCAGTCCCGCGCGAACTATGATCTTGTGCATAGTTCTGACGAGGTCGAGGTGCGATATGTACTGAAGATCCCCGAGCTTTTTGAACTTAATGCGAAGGACCGAATACGCCGGATTGTTGCTTATTTGCACCATTTGTTGTTACCTCCGAGCTTATTTGCTCCGCAGCCGTTGCAGTGTTCGGCACACGACGGAGTCGTTACGCCGCGATAAGCCTTTTCCCTCTCGGAGAGGAGGTACTTTTTCGTCACGCCGCAGTCGATTATATCCCACGGCAAGACTTCGTCCGTCGCAAAGCCGCGAGTCGTGTAGAACGCAGGGTCAACGCCGCATTTTTCAAACGCGTCCATCCATTTATCAAAATCAAAGCCCTCGTCCCACGCGTCAAGCATCGCGCCGTTTTTGACCATATAAGCGATCACGGGAGCGACCCTGCGGTCACCTCTTGCGAGAACCGCCTCTATGAAGGACGTTTTTGCGTCGTGGTAATTATATTTTATGCGCTTGTCGGTTATGCAAGAGCGAAGATGCGCCTGCTTTTGCTCAAGAAGAGAAAAGCTGTCCTGCTTTTCCCATTGGAACGGTGTAAACGGCTTCGGAATAAAGCACGAAACGCTTATAGTAACGCCGATACCGTGCGGACGCTCAGGCTTAGGAATAGCGAAGTATTCGTTAACCACGAGCTTTGCAAGATCGGCAATGCCTTTTATATCGTCAAGAGTTTCGGTAGGAAGGCCGTCCATAAAATAGAGCTTGATATTACTCTTTCCGCCGCGAAAAGCGATCCTCACAGAGCGAAGCAGGTCTTCCTCGGTGACGTTCTTGTTGATAACGTCGCGCATTCTCTGCGTTCCCGCCTCGGGAGCAAAGGTGAGTCCCGCCGTTCTTACGGACGAAACCTTTTTCATAAGCTCCTCGGAAAAGCTGTCGACACGCAAGGACGGCAGAGAGAGGCTGACGCGCTTTTCATCAGTCCATTCAAGAAGAGAATCCGTAAGCTCGGGCAAACGGGAATAATCGCTTATCGAAAGCGATATCAGCGATATCTCGTCATATCCCGTGCTTTCATAAAGGCATTTTGCCGCTTTGCAAAGGACCTCTGGGCTCTTTTCCCTTATCGGGCGGTAAACCATTCCTGCCTGACAGAAGCGGCATCCCCTGATACAGCCGCGATACACCTCAAGAACGATACGGTCGTGCACCGTTTCGGTATACGGCATAACGAGCTTTTCGGGATACGGCGCTTTGTCAAGGTCGGCTATTATTCTCTTCTTTACGGTACGGGGAACGTCGAAATAAATAGGCTCGTATTCCTTCAAGGTCCCGTCGGAATTGTACTCGGCCCTGTAAAGGGACGGAACGTAAACGCCTTCTATATGCGACGCCTCGCGAAGAAACGCCGAGCGAGAATACGTTCCCTCCTCCTTCATCTTTATATAAAGGTGAGATATTTCAAGAAGGACCTCCTCACCTTCCCCTATATTGAAGAGATCAAAGAAGTCCGCAACGGGCTCGGGATTGTAAGCGCAAGGACCGCCGCCGATTATGATAGGCGCATCCTCCGAGCGGTCCTTTGACCAAAGTGGGATATTGGCAAGACCTAACATTGCAAGAGCGGTCGTATAACAAAGCTCGTACTGCAGCGAAATTCCCACCAAATCAAATTCACCGAGCGGATCTCCGCTCTCAATAGCAGAAAGCGGGATCGAATACTCGCGCATTTTATCGCGCATATCAGTCCACGGGGCGTACACTCTTTCACACCAGACGTCCTCGTCTTTGTTCAGAACGTCGTAAAGAATGCGGACGCCGAGATTGGACATTCCTATTTCATAGGTATCGGGAAAGCAAAACGCGAATCTGCATTTCACCGTTTCTTTATTTTTTATTATACTGTTAAACTCACCGCCCGTATATCTTCCCGGCTTGGTTACCGATTTCAATACGGACGACAGATTTTTAGGAACGGGCATTTTCTATTTCCTTTATTCTTTTGCTAATATCGAATTCTTTTCTGCTGAAATACCAAAGCACTCCGCATACGGCAAGCTGTATCGCACCAAGAATAACGGTCGGAACGGTGGAAAATCCGAAGACCGCCAAAAGTGCCGCGAGCGCCGCGGACGACGCCATAGTTATAATTCCCGCCTTTTCAAGCTTGTCCATAAAATGCCTGTACTTCTTCGCAAGAAGAACGAGCTTTATAGCGTTTACCACTCCGCCCGTAGTCACGGCGTTGGCGCTGAGCCTGGGATATATCTTTTCAGTCTTATCGCGCGGAAGCGTGCGCTTCATTACACGCATACGGTCAGCTCCCATAGCAAGCGTACGGAGCAGTTCGTTTGAAACGTTGGGGTCACTCGTATAAACGAGCGGTACTATGTGCTCCTCGCGCAAAGATGCAAGAAGACTCGTAAATTCCTCGGAGAAGGAATATCTTATATAAAACTTAGCGAACACAACGCCGTCCTCGGCACCGTACATAACCTTCATAGATTCAGCGCCGACGGTTCCGTACGAGCGTTCCCTGTCCTCGGGGATCTTTATTCCGTGACGGTGCATATAATCGGCGTTTCCTGCGCGAACTATTTTTCCGTCGACGTTGCCGCTGACACCGTCCTCTTCGATAACAGGGTTCGTAGCGGGGGTGCAGCGCTTTTCAAGCGTTTTTGAGAATATGACGTGAAGAGGTCCGCCCACGCTGGCAAAGAGCGAGGATATAAGGCGCATCGACCTGTTCATATTATCCTCGTTGCCGTAGAAGCCAAAGCGCTTAAGGTTTACGTCATCCTCACCGAATATCTCCGTGTCCTCAAAAGCCATTACGTCGATACCCGAAATATCCGTATAAGCATACTCGCCCACGACGGCGCTGTTTTCCTCTGCCACCTTTATACCCGCGTGATAATAAGACAGCTTATGCACAAGGAAAAACGCAAGGGGCGTCGAGAACAGAAGAACAAGAGTGAATGCGGACGCGGCGTGTGCCATACCGTTGGATTCAGCGGTAAAGAACGCAACGAGGGCGCTTACGAGCGCGGCTCCGAAAGCGGACGCGAGCATTATCAAATGATTCTTCGCGTTCTCCGAGGTCTTAGATGAATTTTTAAAGAAATCGGAAACGAAGGTAGTGCGGAATATCTTTGCGGTGCTCGACTTGTAACCGTCTATTGCTCCGTCAAGAGCAAGCATCGTTCTCGCGTACTTTCTCGTTTCTTCTTGCTCTATGATCTTTTTCTCCGTTTTCGCCGATACGAACTTGAAGCACTCAAAATCGGCTTTCTTCTTAAAGTAAGCGGCGATTATCGCAACGAGCGCGGAGAGAACGAACAAGAATCCGAATACGGGATAACCCATATAGTTAAACGAAACTATCAGCAGCGTGTAAACCGAAATAACCGCAAACGATATCAAGAGCGATATCTCGGGCAAAAATACCTTGTTATAGAGCGCGCTCACCGCCATTACCATCTCGGGAATAACTATTAAAAACGCGCAGAGCACTACGTAAAAATCAATAATGGCGAGCGCCGAAGGAACGTATTCCATACCGAACGCGTGCGGCACGTCGAGCCCGAAGAACTCGGCGTTTCCAAGGAACATAGATATAAGAGAAAGCAGAGCAAGGGCACAGATGCGGATCTTCATTGCAAAGAGCGAATCGAGGAATCTGTCCTTGAACGAATCCCTCTGCCCCGATGCGGTATACTCGGACATTCTGAGCTTGCGCGACTTCTCCGAATCCGTAGGTATTCCGTGCGGTACCTCGTAATCGGCATCGATAGCGGCAGCACGTTCTTTTCCAACGAAGCCCGTGCGCTCGGGATCAGGAATATCGTATTTTTCAGGTTCGAGGGGAGTATTCCGAGCCGCTTCCTCACGAGCCCTTTCTGCCTCCTCGGCAGCTAAGCGCTCGGCTTCCTCGCGAGCCCGTTTTTCCGCCTTGCGCGCCTTATGCTCTTCAAGAGCCTTGCGGTTGGCGTTTTCCTCCTCTACGTTCATCCTATCGGCTTCGGAAAGATCCTCTACCGGGAATTTATACATATTAAACGACTCTTCCTCGGTGTCGTCGGAAGAAACGCCCACCTCGCCGATACGAACGGTCTCGGCGTTTACGTCGATCTCTTTTTCTTTCCTTTTGGGAAGCTCGTCCACCTTAACCGCGCGAACGCTTCCGTGAGCGTGAGCACCGTCCTCTGCGCTCACCTCGGGAGCCTCGGTCTTAGGGAGGGGACGGGGATCATCCTTCATTCTGTAAGTTTCGCTCGCCTCCGTAAAACGCGGAACGTACGTAGTGTATATACGGGTACGCTCGTTGCTTCTTCCCGGAGTGTTATATTTTTCATTGACGGAAAAGGCTTCGGGAACACCGAACTCCTCCGCACCCGAAGCGCCTTTTTGCTCGGTCGCGCCCGTCGGCTGCGTATTCTTCACCTCTGCCGTGCTTTTTTCACCGTTTTCGGTTTCAAAGACAAGCCCTTTCGGTGAATCAAAGCTCAACTCAAGAGCATCCGTGTTCTTATCGTTCTGATTATCCACGTCCTAAGCCTCCTTAGTCATTCTCTGTCGCGCGCATTCCGAAAGCAGCACAGCTGCGGCGCACGAGACGTTCATTGAATTTACGCTTCCGTGAAGCGGTATAGAAAGAGTGAAATCGCATTTTCCCTTGACGAGGCGCGATATCCCGAAGCCCTCACTTCCGAGGACTATCGCGACCGCCCCCGTAAGATCGGTGCCGTAATACGGGACGTCGCCCATATCTGCGGCATAGATCCAAAGTCCGCGCTCCTTGAGCTCGTCGACCGTGCTCGCGAGATTCGTGACCTTTGCCACGAGCATATGCTCAAGCGCGCCCGCAGAGGCTTTGCTCACCGTGCTCGTAAGTCCGACGGCACGTCTTTTCGGTATTATAACTCCGTGCGCTCCGAGGCATTCGGCGCTGCGGATTATCGCTCCGAGATTGTGAGGGTCCTCTACTCCGTCGCAAATAACGATAAGCGGACTATCGCCTCTTTCTTTTGCAAGGTCAAGCATATCGTCGATGCTTGCGTAATTGCGTTCCGCCGCTATTGCCACGACTCCCTGATGACGGCCGCCGCAGGAAAGGGCGTCAAGCTTCTGCCTGTCCGTTTCAACTATATTTATTCTGCGCTCGCGCGCGATGCCTATCAGAAGGCTGATAGAGCCTTCCCTCTCGCCGCTTTGCACAAAGATCTTTTCAATATCCCTGCCGCTTTCCAAAAGCTCTTTGACCGAATTTCTGCCGAAAACGGTATTTTCGTCTATTTCGCGTTCGGCACTCGCCCCATCGGCGCGGTTGTCTTTATTTCGATATGCGCGCTCTTTTTCGGAGGCTGTTCGCTTCATATATTTAGAACTCACTGTGAGATAGACCTTTCTAAAACAATTATTCAGTATAATTATAGCATAATATTTTTATTTTGTACAGTATTTAAAAGAAAAAAATATATATTTTTTACAAATTGCGACACTTTTTTCTGCGCGGCAATCATATTTCGGACGGAAGGATAAAAGAAAAAAGACGCAAGAGTAAACTCGCGTCTTTTTTCTCGACTATGTATTAGTCTCTTGCTGCTCTTTTTGCCGCGAAGCACTCGCTGCAATAAACAGGCTTTCCTTCGGTAGGCTGGAAGGGCACTTGGCAATCCTTGCCGCACTCAGCGCACTGTGCATCGAACATTTCTCTTGCACTTCTCTGAGCATTCTTCTTTGCGGCACGGCACTCTTTGCATCTGGAGGGCTTATTCTCAAAGCCGCGAGATGCATAGAACTCCTGCTCACCTGCGGTGAACACGAACTCATTGCCACAATCTTTGCACTTCAATGTCTCGTCCTGGTACATTCCTTTTTCCTCACTGATATTTTTTTGCCCTTAGACGGATTCCAACCGACGCCTTTGTAAACAACGCTCTCCCTTAAGCTACCTGGGCATATAAACGAATTAGTTTTCCGAAGAAACGG
Organism: Clostridia bacterium; assembly: GCA_017503105.1. GTDB lineage: Bacteria > Bacillota > Clostridia > Oscillospirales > CAG-272 > UBA1740. Next base: position 48,010 of record JAFVTS010000036.1, on the reverse strand, counting down.
CAAGTCCCGCCCGTAAGCGCTTGAGCATACGAGCCTTGGCGTTGTCAACGACCTTTGCGCTGACACCGAGCCTGTCTGCGATCTCTGCGGTTTTATCGCCTCTCATACATCCCGAAAAGACTTCGTATTCAAGATCCGACAAAAGAGTCCTTGCCTGCTGATCAAGAACGCGACGCTCTTCCTCACGCTCAAGACGGCGCTGGACCCCGTCGCTGACGGCGATATCCTCGATATTTATATCGATATTTCCGACGATCTTCCTGTTTTTCTTTGCATAATCAAGCATAGCGCGGCTCACGCAGATCTTTGCGTAAAGACCGAACGTCACCTTGCCGCCGATATCATACGAAGCTGCCGCGCGCCTGACCGAAAGGCAAGCGTCCGAATAGACCTCACACACGTCCAAAGTCAGATCGCGTGCGGTTTTTGCGATCATAGGCTCATAAATATGGACCAGCTCTTCGAAAGCAGACTCGTCCCCTGCTCTGCAAAGCAATATTAAACGCTCGACGTCTGTATTACAGGAATCACTCATATATTTGTTTTTCTCCGTACACATTTATTATATCTTTTAATTATTTTTTTGTCAAGTGTTTTTTCAAAAAAAGTTACATTTTTTTCAAATTTTTGTGCAATGATGCACAAAATACGAGCCGTTATTTGACAAAAATCTATAAAATCACGTAAAATATTCAAGCCTGCCGGTGGAGGCGAAAAATATTCCGCGATAAACACCGTCGGGTCTGTTTTCGAAATTCTGCTTGATCCTTTCAGCCTCGGACCTTGAATTCACGACGATCGCGCTGCGCATAATTTCACCGTATTTGTCCGATGCCACGAGCGTTACTCTGAATCTGTTTGCCTCCGCCTCGGTTATATACGACTCAAGCGAAGCGCCGCTGTCCGTGAGCGAGATATGCTTTATGGCAAGACGAAGACTTCTCTCTCTGAAATCCGCATCAAGATTATCGTAAAGCTCGGACGCCACGAATCTTCCTTTGTCGGAGATCATATAATAGCGCTCCCCGTCCACCTCATCGTAATAAAGATGCTCCGAATCGACAAGCTCACGCAAGCACTCCTCATAATCGAACGACATCACGTCCACGTTATTCATAATAATAGTCATAAGCGTGGTGTGGTCGACGGGATGCGCGATATTATCGAGCAAAAACAGCAAAAAGACCTTTATGTCCATCATAGTATTAAGGACGGAATCTTTGTTTTTCTTCATTTTTATATAAACACCTTTTCTGCATCTTTACAAGAATACCCGTGAAAGAGCCAAGAGGCATCTGCTCACGGGTATCCTTTTAAAATTTAATCCTCGTAACGGCTGTAATAATTCTGATAATCATCAAGCTCCGCCTCGGTGAATACGAAGTGACCGAAGGCGTCTACCTCTACGTCATCAAGCTTTTCGGACGTAAAGGAGAAGTTCTGATTGAACACAAGGGGAACGACGGGCATAGCATCAAGAAGGATCTGCTCAGCCTTATGAAGAGCCTCTGCTCTCTCAGCCTCATCAAAGGTCTTGTACGCCGCCGTGATATAAGAATCGTACTGATAATCGAACCAGCCTGTGATATTCTTGCGCTGCTCCGCTTTTACGTAATCGAAGCCGTTGCCGCTGAATGCGGTGGAAAGAGATGAAAGTCCGATAAACGGATCGTCAGCAAAGAACTGCCAATCGAGCGCAATAACGTCAAAGTTCGAGTACGTTACCGTCTGCGTTTCTTCATCGTATCTTCCCTTCTCAAGAGTATAAGAAGCATCGTACTCGGACGCCGTGCCGAGAGCCTTGCTCTTGACGAGGTACTGGATCCAAGAATCACGAACTCTTATCTCGTTTTCCGTCACCTTGCTCGTAACGTAATCAAGTGCTTCCACTTCAACGTCAAATCCAAGCTGCTCCCAAGCAGCCTCAACGATCTGCGCGATAGCAAGGCTTTCCTGGTCGTCGTTTACGGTAAGAACGAAGTGCTTATCATCCTCGGAGAGGCGGGCAAGCTTGGTCTGTACGTTTTCCGAAAGAATGAGCATCTTCGCAGCCGCAAGACGGGAGGAAGTGACCACGCTGTCATAACCTTCTCTGAAATTGCCGACGACTTCGGGAACGAATCCGGTCGCAGCCTTAGCAAAAGTGATACGGTTTGCTATTGCGTCACGGTCAACAGCCATAGAGAGTGCCTGTCTGACTTCCTTTATCGCGAACAGAGGGCTGTCAAGGTTAAACGCGTAGGAATAAGTGGAATAAGCGTCAACGACGGTTGCGGCCTCCTTATTGGCATTTCTGTCGGAAAGGGGTGCGTCACACATATAAAATACCGTGTCGTATACAAGATCGTTATACGTGCACTGCATCTTATTGCCGCTCGGGCTGTACAGCGAATAAAGGGTGTACGGTATTACTTCGTCATCGTAATCCACCTTCTCGGGTGACTGATGATATCCGATGTTTCTTTGAAGCTTGAAGCTCGCGTTATGTGTCTGATCGTAATCAAGCTCTACTACCTGGAATGGTCCGTTGAAGACCATAGTACCCGTCTGCTTTGACCAGAAGCCCTCCGCTCCGTCATACTTATCCTGACGAACGGGAGAAGTAGGAACAGTCGCGAGATTGTCAAGAAGCGCTTCGGGATCGGAACCTGCTCTGTATGTAATCTCAAGCGTATACGCATCAAGCTTTTCTATTCCGAGATCGTAAATGGAAACGACTCCGTTCTTAACGTTAACGGCATTTTCTATATCGTAAAGAAGCGCTGCCGCAGGGTTAGCGGTCGCGGGATTAAGAAGAACGTTTCTCCACGCAAAGATAAAGTCGTCCGCGGTAACCTTAACGCCGTCGGACCAATAGGTCTCACGAAGCTCTATCGTTATAGTCCGCTCTTCCTCGTCTATTTCATACTCGTCAGCCACAGCACAGTGGCGGTCTCCGTCCTCATCGATGCTGAAAAGCGGCTCGTAAAGAAGGCTGATGACCTGAGTGGCGTTATCGTTTACATAGTATTCCGTAGGATCAAAGTCGTAGATCTCCTCACCGAGATATACGGCGATCTTAGCACCGGGATCATCCGGTTCTCCACATCCGCTGAGCACGGCAAGGACACCGAAGAGCATAGCGAACGCAAGGACCAAAGAAACTATTTTTTTCATACTTTCCTCCGTGTATATTTTTACATATTAAAGTTTTACTACTATATTTTATCACAAAATAAATGTTTTTTCAACATTTAATTTAACGATAAGAAAAATTCGTCCGTTTGCACAAAAAACTTGCGCTATTTTTGTGCATTTTCGCTATCTTTTTGTTGTGTGAATATAAATGACCCTACGTGTCAACAATCAATCTGCCACAAAAAGGAAAATACGAAAGGACCAAGCTATGCAACACTATGAACGCACATCCCCCGACCGCTTCAGCGATCTCGCGTGCGAAAGGCGGAGAGCCGACACCTCTGCCGTCGGAGTAAGCTACACCTGTCAGCGCTGTCCGCCCGGTAATTGGGAAAGGATCAGAATTTTTTCCTCCGAGGGGGAGGAAAGCATCGGCAGACCTATGGGCAATTACAATACTCTGAACACGAAAAGGCTCGATCTTCTTGATTTTGACGGAGCGGACGACGCAAAAAACGAGATATCGTCCGAGCTTTGCTCTCTGTTTGAGAAAAACTCAATATCGCCGACGCGCATTCTCGTGGTGGGGCTCGGCAACGAAAGCCTGACCCCCGACGCGGTAGGACCGCTCACGGCGTCACTCGTAAAGCCGACGCTTCATATCAGCGGAACCGACAAAAAGATGTTCGATTCCCTTGAGTGCTCGGAAATCGCCGTTATCAAGCCCGGAGTTTGTTCAAGCAGCGGGCTCGATTCAGCCGCCTTCACCGTCGGCGTCTGTGAAAAAATAAAGCCAAACGCAGTAATAGCCATCGACGCCCTCGCTTCAAGATCTCCCGAAAGGTTGGGCTGCACTATCCAGATCTGTGACACGGGTATTTTCCCCGGAACGGGACTTGGGGCGGGAAAGGTTGCTTTGAATAGAAAATCGCTCGGCGTTCCCGTTATAGCCATCGGTGTTCCCACCGTTATCGACGCACGCGCGCTCGGCAGCTCGGTAAAGGGGATGTTCGTCGCTCAGAAAGAGATAAACGGCATAACCGACGCGGCGGCGAGGATCATTGCGGGCGGCATCAACCAAGCGTTCGGCATAGATTTTTAAAAAGTCGGCAGCTCTCATCCGTCACCGTCAAGAGAGTCTGCCGACTTTTCATTATATTATAATATCTTCAAGTGCCCTTTTCGGAACGTAGTGGACCCCGTTTTCGTCACGGTAATACCTGATATTTCCGTCCTTTACGTCCGTGAGAACGACGGTCTCGGCAGGAGTGCCGAGAGCTATGACGAGAACGGGCACGAAGCCGCTTTTCCCAAGTGCCTTGACAAGCTCGTTTTTCTTCATACTTCTGAACATACAGCCGCCGTAGCCCATATCACGGGCGCAGAGCAAGATCGATTGCGCCGCTATCCCCGCGTCTATCGCGAGATTGGCGTCGGGCTCCGAGCAAGACCAGATGATGACGTACGCCCCCGGTGCCTCTTCCCTGTCAGGGCGCCACGAGCCGAGATAAGCTGCGAAAGCGATGTTTTCAAAAACCGACGCGCAGTCCTTTTCGTCATAAACGGCGGAAAAATACAAGCGCTGCAAATTCCCCGCCGAGGCGCCAAGACGAGCGCAGTCTATCATCCCGAAAAGCTCGTCCCTCGTAGGACGTCTGTCCGCGGAAAAGCGTCTGTACGAACGGTTTGAAGCAATAAGCTCTGCTATATAGGACATCTTTTCTCCTTAATAAACAAAATCAAATTCAAAATCGTAAATATTAACGGTGTCGCCCTCGTTTATTCCCGCCTCACGGAGCTTGTCTATAACTCCGTTTTTGGAAAGAACGCGCTGGAAGAAGTTGAGAGATTCGTAGTCGTCAAAATTGATCTGCCCCATAAAGTTATAAAGCCACTCACCCTCAACGAAATAAACGCCGTCCTCTACCCTGACGTACGTTTCGCGCACGTCGGCAGAGCTTACCGCCGCATCCTCGGGCGTGTATTCCGCCTCGTACACCGTCACGGGCGGAAGATCCGCAAGCATACGCGAGGTAAGACGAACAAGCTCGTCAAGCCCCTCGCCCGTTACTGCGGAAACGCAAGCGACGGGAAGATCAAGCTCTTTTACGAGAGAGTCGAACTCCTTCATCTCTTCAGAATCGGGATCTGCCGTGTCCATTTTATTCGCTACTATTATCTGCGGACGCTCCGCAAGCTCGGGGGAATACTTTTCAAGCTCGGAATTTATCTTTTGAATATCCTCCGCGGGACGTCTTCCGTCCGTGCAGGCGACGTCAACGACGTGAAGCAAGAGCCTGCATCTGTCGACGTGACGAAGAAACTCGTGACCGAGTCCAAGCCCCTCGGACGCACCTTCGATAAGTCCCGGAATGTCAGCTACAAGAAAGCCCTTTCCCTCTCCTACGCCGACCACGCCGAGATTCGGGGAAAGAGTCGTAAAGTGGTAATTCGCTATCTTCGGCTTTGCCGAGGAGATACGCGACAGAATGGACGATTTTCCGACGTTCGGGAAGCCGATAAGCCCAACCTCGGCGAGCATCTTGAGTTCAAGAACCACCTCGCGCTCTTCTCCCTTCGTGCCGCTTTTTGCAAAGCGGGGGATCTGCCTCGTGGGCGTGGCAAAATGCCTGTTGCCCCAGCCGCCTCTGCCGCCCTTGCAAAGGACGAAGTCGTCCGACATCGCCATATCGTGTATTATTCGTCCGCTCTCGGGATCTTTGATAAGTGTTCCCGGAGGAACGGCGATGATAACGTCCTCACCGCTCTTGCCGTGCATTTTTGCGCCCTTGCCGTTTTCACCGTGTTCTGCCACGAATTTTCTCTTGTATCTGAACGATAAGAGCGTATTCGACCCCTCGTCAACCCTGACTATGATATTGCCGCCTCTGCCGCCGTCACCTCCGTCGGGTCCGCCTGCGGCAACGTACTTTTCACGTCTGAAGGACACGGCACCGTTTCCGCCGTCGCCCGCCTTCACGTAGATTTTTATTTTATCAATAAACATACCTTTTTCCTTATGCTCTCGTAGAATCGTCGCCCTTTTGTCTTATTATGATCCTGATAGGAGTTCCCTCAAATCCGAACGCATCACGCAGGCAGTTTTCTATATATCTTCTGTACGAGAAATGGAAAAGCTCCTCGGAGTTACAGAAGATAACGAAGGTCGGGGGCGCGACCGACGTCTGAGTCATATAATATATCTTCAAGCGTCTGCCCTTGTCGGACGGGGGCTGCACCCTCGTCGTTGCATCGTTGAGAAGGTCGTTGAGAGTTCCCGTGCTTATGCGCTTACGCGACTGCTCGTAGACCTTGTTGATAAGCTCGTAAATGCCCATAACTCTCTGCCCTGTAAGAGCCGAAACGTAGATGATAGGCGCATAGGGCATATAAGAAAGCGCGGTTCTCACCTTCTTGTTATAGCTGTTCGTCGTGGAATTATCCTTATCTATGCTGTCCCATTTATTTATAACTATAATACAAGCCTTACCCGCTTCGTGAGCAAGACCCGCGATGCGTTCATCCTGCTCCGTAACGCCGTCGCCCGCATCTATCATAAGAAGGCACACGTCAGCGCGCTCGACCGCCATATTAGCTCTTATAACGCTGAACTTTTCTATCCTGTCCTCGACCTTTGCCTGACGTCTGATACCCGCGGTATCTATGAAATTATAAACGCCGTATTCGTTTTCAACGCGAGTGTCCACGGCATCTCTCGTCGTGCCCGCTACGTCTGAAACTATTACGCGCTCCTCTGCGCACATACGGTTGATGATCGATGATTTTCCCGCGTTCGGTTTTCCTATGACCGCAACGTTTATAACCCCTTCGTCGTCCGCCGTGTCGTCAGGAAAATCGCATTCCTCAAGGATGGCGTCAAGAAGATCGCCCGACCCCGTTCCGTGAAGAGATGAAACGGCTATCGGCTCACGCTCGAAGCCAAGCTCGTAAAACTCATAAAATTCATATGGGAGCTCGCCGACTCTGTCTACCTTATTTATAATAGGAATTATCGGCTTTCCCGACTTTTTAAGCATTATCGCGATGTCGCGGTCATCGGCAACGAGTCCCGCTCTGACGTCGCACATAAAAACTATAACGTTAGCCGTGGCTATGGCTATCTCAGCCTGGTTACGCATCTGTTTTAAAATGGTGTCCTCGCTCTTCGGCTCAATACCGCCCGTGTCAATGAGCAAGAATTTCTTGCCGCACCATTCAGCCTCCGCGTATATTCTGTCGCGGGTAACGCCGGGGGTGTCCTCGACGATAGAACGGCGTTCGCCTATTATTTTATTGAACAACGTGCTCTTTCCCACGTTCGGTCTGCCAACGATGGCAACTGTCGGTTTTGGCATTTCAAAGCACCTCCGCTTGGTGATTTTAATTTTGTGCAAGCGAGCTTACGAACTCATATCCGTCCTCGCTTATCGGCTCGACGCGCGTTCCCAAGGCTTCGGAAAGCTCGTCCACCGTCATTCCGCAAAGAAAAACGTCCTCGCCGTGTCTTAAAGAATTCTTCGGAATATAAAGAGTATCGCCGAGAGGCAAGTCCGAGAGTTGCTCACGCATATCCTTGCCCGTAAGAAGTCCCGAAACGGTTATCGACTCACCGAAGAAATTATTTGTAATTTTGTAAACTTTTATTGTCAAATCGGGGCATATTTTCATTATTCCCTCGGCAATTTTAAGTATCGTAGGATACGAAGCAACTCCCGTCGCAACGGAAACCGTCCTTGCGACGGAGCTTTTGAGCTCGGAAGACAGATCTTCAAGGGCAAACGCCGCTTCATCCTCGAAGGAGCGAAGCATTCCGACGCCGTTCTCTATCTGCGGATATTCCTCGTAATATTCCTCATTCGGCAAAGGACGCTCCGCTTTGAGATAAAACTCGTCTGCGGCAAAGAATATACGCGAGCCGTGCTCCGCGAGCATTTTTTCGGCAAAGGCGTCAACGGCATCAATTACCGCGCCTGCCTCTTCCTTCGAAAAATCGGAAAGCGGGAAAAGCCCGTCGCGGAATTTCGTAAGTCCCGCCGGAACGACCGAAACGCTTCCCATATTCGGAAAGAGCTTTGACAGGTCCTCCATCGAGCGCAAAAGCTCGTTTCCGTCATTTATTTCGCGGCAGAGTACGATCTGCCCACACATAGAAAGACCTGCGTTCTTGAAATCGTCAAGGTATCGAAGGACCTCGCCCGAACGTTTATTCTTCATCATTTTGACTCTGAGCTCGGGGTTGGTCGTGTGGACCGATATATTTATCGGCGAGAAGCGCATTTTAATTATACGCTCCACGTCCTTATCCGTCATATTAGTCAGCGTTATGTAATTTCCGTGTAAAAAGGAGAGCCTCGAATCGTCGTCCTTGAAATACAAAGATTCTCTGAGCCCCTCGGGGTTCTGGTCTATAAAGCAAAATATACATCCGTTTTTGCAAGAATGCTTCGCGTCCATCAGGGGCGTTTCGAATTCAAGACCTATATCGTCGTATTCGCCTTTTTCTATTTTTACCGTCTTTCGTTCACCGAGGCGCTCGTATTCTATAACGACCACCGACTCGGCAAGATAGAAGCGATAATCGAGCACGTCCGTTATCTCGTTACCGTTTATGCTTATAAGTACGTCCCCCGCCCTGATACCTTTTTTGTCAGCGCGAGTGTGCTTTTGAACTTCGGTTATTCTGACCATTTTTCATCTCGCTTTCCGTGCCGACGGCTTCTCAGCTTAAGCACGGCGTTTTTTATCAAAATCGCTATTTCAAATATAGCATACGCCAAAGCCGCGTATGTAAAGAAGCCGCCGATATCGATCCACATATCGGAAACCGACGGACCTCTTTTTGAAAAGATCTGTATAGTTTCATCGATAAACGCCGTTAACAAAGCGAATATCAGGGAAAGCCCCAGCCTTTTATACATCAAGGCGCGCCGGCGCGTTAAAACCACGGTAAAAGCCACGGCTTCTATGCCGAGAAGACCGTATTCGGTGAAATGCGCGATCTTCCTTAAATTTTGGAAAACGAAAGCTCCAAAATCCGTGTCCTTCGGAATTATCTCTTCAATAACGGCTTGAAACGACGAGCTTTGCGCCGCGGAGCTCGCTTGCGACTTTACGGAATTCGAAAATATAAATCCAAGCGTCAGCAAAATCGACAAGCCGATCAGCGCCAAAGCCGTAGTGCGCGGCACGCCGATAATGCTTACGCGTTTTTTTATTCTTTCGATCATACGCCGCACCTCCGTTTTCAAAAATTATTTTCCTTTAAAGGCTTCGAGAAGCGCCGCCTGCGGCACGCCTCGCTCAGCTAAGAAGCCGATAGCCTCTTTGGAGCCGCTCTTCCCCGCTATTAGCATAAGTCTCACGCTCTTATCCCTGTCGAACTCCACACCGAAGCCGTCGGCGTAGCACTTCGCGTACATATACTTTCCTTTTGCAACAAGATCTGCGGTATACGTTGGGTCGTTTCGCGCCGCAGCGCGGAAATATTCAAACGCGGCACGCGGGTCCTGCTTTACTACCGACAGGCGCTCGTCCTCTTCTGCCGCCTGCCTCTCGGATGACACCTCGCCTTCAAGAAGCGGAATATCGCTTCGGTATTCCGGGGTGTGAAAAGGAATCAACGATATCGACGTTATATCGGGATCTATCACGGCGCCGAGGGTATAGACCATTCCGAGATAAAGCTGCGCCTCGACGCAGCCGAGCATCGCGGAGCTTTTCATATAATCAATAGCCCGCGTGAAATTTTTGGAGACCCCCGTCCCCTCTATGTACATAACGGCAAGATTGTAAGCCGCCTCTCCGCCCTCAAGAAGAGAAGAAAGAACGAAATACGATTTTGCCTCCTTCGGATCTCTTTGCACGCCTATGCCGTGCAAAAGGCAATATCCGTAGTTGAAAGCCGCGTCTATATCTCCGTCGCGCGCGCCCTCGTAAAACATATGAGCCGCCCGCTCGTATTCGCCTTTCATAAAAATGACGGTTGCCTCGGCATTATCGTACAAGAAGATCACTCCTTTAAGCTTCTATTTTAAACTTCGTTCCCTCTCTGGTGTCAATAAGAGTAATTCCGCGCTCGGAAAGCTCGACTCTTATGGCGTCAGCCGCCGCGTAATCCTTAGCCGCCTTTGCCGCGCGTCTTGCCTCTATCTTTTCCTCAATGTACGCCAAAAGCTCGGGCGAGACGTCGGATGCTGTCTCGCTCTTCTTATCGGCGCTGTATTTTTCCGCCGCCGCGAGAAGTCCGAGAGAAAGGACCTCTTCAAAGCTTTCGATAAGCGCAAGCTTCGTCCTGTCGTTGGTATCAAGCTTGAACACGTCGTAAAGCGCGGTAACCGCAAGGGAGGTATTAAGGTCGTTGTCAAGAGCATCGGTGAACTTCTTTTTCCCAAGCTCGAACTTTTCAGAGTCTACGCCCCCCTCGGGCTTCAGCGCCGCGACCTTTGCCACGAGCTTTTCGTACGCGTTCTTAGCGTTGTCAAGATTTTCCCAGGAAAAAACGAGATTGCGTCTGTAATGCGATTGCATACAGAAGTAGCGATATACGAGCGGATCGTACCCGCGCTCTTCAAGAAGAGAAACGGTAAGGAACTCGCCCTTCGACTTCGACATCTTTCCCGAATTCGTATTAAGGTGATGAACGTGGAACCAATAGTTGCACCACTTGTGTCCGAAGGTGGATTCGCTCTGTGCTATTTCGTTAGTATGGTGCGGGAAGGCGTTATCTATGCCGCCGCAGTGAATGTCAAGATATTCGCCGAGATGCTTTCTCGCTATGCAAGAGCACTCTATGTGCCACCCGGGATATCCGACGCCCCAAGGAGAATCCCATTTGAGCTCCTGGTCCTCGAACTTGGATTTCGTAAACCAGAGAACGAAATCCGCTTTATTGCGCTTGTTTCCGTCTTCTTCGACGCTGTCGCGGACGCCGACCTCAAGGTCATCCTCCGTAAAATCGCCGAAGACGTAATACTTCTCGATTTTCGAGATGTCGAAATAAACGTTTCCACCCGCCTCGTAGGCGTATCCCTTTTCAAGGAGCTGCTCGACCATTCTGATAAATTCGGGAATGCAGTTGGTCGCCGGCTCTATCACGTCGGGCATTTTGATATTAAGCTTTTTACAGTCGTTAAAGAACGCCTGCGTATAAAATTCGGCGATCTGCATCACCGTCTTCTTTTCACGCTTTGCGCCCTTGAGCATCTTATCCTCGCCCGTGTCGCCGTCACTGCTGAGATGTCCGACGTCGGTGATATTCATTACTCTCTTTACGTCGTATCCGACGTAGCGAAGGTATTTCTCAAGCACGTCCTCCATCGTATAAGTGCGCAAGTTTCCTATGTGCGCAAAGTGATAAACGGTAGGGCCGCAGGTGTACATCGACACCTTGCCCTCTTCTATCGGAAGGAATTCCTCCTGAGTTCTTGAAAGTGAATTATAAATACGCATTGCCGATCCTTTCCGCTCGCAAAGCACGGCAGTCACAGTGCCGCAAGTTTTTACTGAATTACATTTTATTATATCAAAAACATTCCGTTTTGTCAACAGCGATGACCAAAATATTTTAATTTTCGCGCGAGAGAATTATAATTTTATTTTTATAACTGATAAGAATAAGTTTTTTCGCCGAAAGGCTTGCTTTTTATTCAAAAATTTGATATGATATAATTATAAAGCTTTTTTGGAGTGAAAAGATGAGTTACAATAACGACAATCATAACAACACCTCGCCCCTGTCGGGTATAAGAAAGGCGATCCCCGTCGTGCTTTGCGCGCTTGGCGCGTTCGTCGCGTTTTGTTTTATTACGGCACAGTCGGGAGCTATCGGCAGCGCCGTCTCGGGAGTCCTGTTCGGGCTCTTCTCGAACGGTGCCTACGCTATTCCGCCGCTACTTATACTGCACGGAATATTCTTCTCGGGCGACGTGGCTAAAAAACGCGTAGGAGCGAGAGCGGTCTTTTCTCTCGTCGCCGTCGTATGCGTTTCGATGATCTCATACGCCGTTTTCCATTTGTCTTTAGATATAAAGCCCGCATTCACCCCCGAAAGCTATTACGCGATGGGAATGGCGGCGACGGGCGGCGGCGTCATCGGCAGCATTCTTGCATACGGATTGATAAAGGTAATAAGCGCCGTAGGTCTTATCATATTATCAGGCATTTTTCTCATAATCGACCTTGCTTGCTTCTTCAGCGATTCCGAGGGTATCGTGGGTAACGTCGGGCGCTCCGTGATCACGATGTTTGCGAGCGTTGGCGCGTTTATCGAAAGAGGCGTAAAAAAGCTCTTCTATAAGGTCACCAATATAAAAACGGAAAACGAAAGACGCCTGTCCGTCGATAAGAGCCGCGAGCTTGCGGATGACGAGTTCTTTATGGTGGACAACGGAATGCAGGACTTCGAGATCTCCGAGCTCGGAATAAAAGAAACGAGAGAAACGGACACCGCGGACGAAGCTCCTATGCTCCACGACAAGGTTCGTTTAAAAAGCTCGGTTAGCGAAGACGACGAGGAAAGAAGCGCTTTGCACAACGTGCGCATCGTTGAAGAAGAGATCCACAGCTTCACGCCCCAAGAGGAAGAAAAGCCGAGAAAACGCAAAATGTTCCGCGTTGACGTTGAGCTTGACGAATCGGTAAACACCGACGACTCGCTCGGTGAAGAAAACGTGATTTACGACGAGCCCGTTAACCAACCGCCCTTGCGCGACGACAGCGCAGACAGCGTTTTTACGAAGGACTTCGACCCGTTCAACGTTTACGCGAGCGAAAAGCTTGCGGCAAAGCAGTCGAGCCGTTCACGCACGAACGCCGCTCCGAAAAAAGTTTATCCCACGTCAAGCGACGACATCTCCGCGATAACGCACGAGGACGTAGAGCGCGCACGCAAGCAAGCGGAGTTTGATATGAAAAAACGCTCGTTGCTTGATTCTTACGCAAAAAAGGAAGCTCAGTCGGGAAGCACCGCTCCCGAGGTCGAACCTACTCCCGTAAAGATGGATTCCGAGCCTCAAAAAACCGAGAGCTACGCTTTCGCTCGCACGCAAGAAGTAGCAGAGGAAGAGCGTCCCGCATACACGTCACCTGCCGCACCCGTTTCACGGGAAGCAGAGCGTGCCGACACACGAAAGAATGACGATTTTATCGCAGAATTTAATTTTGAAGAAAAGAGACCCGAAGCAGAAAAAGCAGAAGCTCCCTCCTCTTCCGTTTACGCAAGTGCGAGTGCCGTCGAGTATTCTTTCACGGCTCCCGTACAAGAGGTAACTCCCGCAGTTTCGGAGGAGTTCACGGCTCCCGTACAAGAGGCAGTGCCCGCAGTTTCGGAGGAATTCGCAGCTCCCGCGCAAGAGGTAGCTCCCGCGGCTTCGGAGGAATTCGCAGCTCCCGCACAAGAGGCAGCGCCCGCAGCTTCGGAGGAGTTCACGGCTCCCGCGCAAGAGGCGATTTCGGAATCCGAAGAAAGCACCGCTGCGGAATTTGATTTTGAAGAGGAAACGCCGCACTTTGAAGAAAACATTCCGCCCGTAGTGGTAGAAGAAAGCTCCGCTTCCGTTGAAAGCGCGGAGATCGGATTTTCGTTTGAAAACGTCGGCGCCTCTGACGCCGAGCAGTCAACAGAGGCACACGACGCCTTTGACGACACGGCCGCACTTCAGGACGAACGTGAGCAAGACGCGCCGTACGTCACCGACGCCGGCCCGATCACGGCAAAAGAAGAACCCGAAGTGCAAGAATCCGTTTCTATGGAATCTGCCAACGCACCCATCATCTCCGCCGCTGTCGAAGACACCGCTCAGGAGGACGCTTACGGCGACGCAAGTCCCACTCTCACGGAGGAGCAAAGCGCCTCGGAGTCAGAAGACGCCGAAGAAGACGAGCCCGCACCGAGCGAGGAGGAGCTTCTCGAAGGCGCGGAAGACGACTCTGCCGATGAAGAGCCGCAAGAGATCCCTCTCGAAGAGCAGAACCCTAAGATCAGCGAATACAGAAATATGTTCCCGATTTTAGACGAGGAAGAGACGGAAGACGAGGACGGTCTTGTTTTTGAGCACGCGCCCGAAGTTCTTCAGGGCTCGGATTTTGAAGAGATCACCTTTGATTCCTCCGAAAACGAGGACGAGCTTGAAACGGCGGAGCTCACCGCATCCGACGAGCAAGATCACACAGATTCATACGTTGACTCCGAAGAGATTTACGTCGATGCCCCCGCAGCGCTTGACTCATCGGAAGAGGAGATGCCGAACGGCGAAAGCTCCGAGTCGGAAGACGAATCGTATTCAAGCGAAGACGGCGAGGACGAGCCTCCGTTTGACGTGGAAGAGCCTCACGGACGTCAGATATACATAGAGGAACCGACGGTGGAAGAAGAGCCTCCGAAGCCGAAAAAGCCCGACTATTCAAATTATAAATTCCCTCCGATAGATATTCTCGCACCCGAAGACGACGACGCGAGCGGAGATATCCAAGCGGAGATAGAGGATAACGCAAATACTATAATAGAAACGCTGAAATCCTTCAAGGCTCCCGCGTCTATCAAGGGCGTGGACAGAGGTCCGAGAATCACGCGGTACGAGATAGTTCCTTCTATGGGAATTAAAACGAGCTCGATTATGCAGCTGCAAAACGACCTTGCCCTTAACCTTGCTGCCGAGGGTATAAGAATGGAGGCGCCCATTCCCGGCAAGAGCGCCATCGGTCTTGAGATCCCCAACAGAAACCCCTCAACGGTAAGGCTTCGCGCTTTGCTTGAAACCGAGGACTTCATAAACGCAAAATCGAAAACCACGGTTTGCATAGGCAAGGACGTTTCGGGCTGTCCCGTCTTCGGTGACATTGCGAAAATGCCTCACGTTCTTATCGCGGGTGCTACCGGTATGGGTAAATCGGTATGCATCAACTCCATAATGATAAGTATGCTCTACAAGGCACGTCCCGACGAGGTCAAGTTCATTATGATCGACCCGAAGAAGGTCGAATTCACGATGTACAACGGAATACCTCATCTTCTCATCCCCGTAGTTACCGACCCGAAGCAAGCCGCAGGCGCTCTTATGTGGGCTGTCGAGCAAATGGAAAAGCGTTACGAGATGATAGAGAAAATGCGCGTGCGCAACATTGAGATGTACAACGACAAGGTCGCGAAGGATCCCACCCTCGGCGAGCCTATGTCAAAGATCATCGTCGTAATAGACGAGCTCAACGACCTTATGCTTCAGGTGCGCGACCCCGTCGAGGGTCTTATAATGAGCATCGCGCAAAAGGCGCGAGCTGCGGGCATCCACCTGATAATAGGTACTCAGCGTCCGTCCGTTGACGTTATCACGGGCGTTATAAAAGCTAATATCCCTTCAAGAATATCCTGTAAGGTAATGTCAAACACCGACTCAAGAACGGTGCTTGACCAAAAGGGCGCGGAGGACCTACTTGATAAGGGCGATATGCTCTTCTACCCTGCAGGAAAGCCCAAGCCCGCAAGAGTACAGGGCGCGTTCGTCTCCGACGGAGAGGTCGAGGAGATAATGGAATTTCTCAAGAGCCAGGGCGGCGAGGAGAATTACGACAGCGACGTTATGGAGGAGATCACCAGAAACGCTCAGAAGTGCAACAAAAAGAGCTCCGACGACTCGGATGACGGAGATTCCGACGGAGAGGACAGCGTAGGCTTCCTCAACGACCAGAAATTCCTTGACGCCGTCAACGTCGCCGTTACGACGGGTAAAATATCCACTTCCCTTCTGCAAAGAAAGCTTTCGATAGGCTACGGTAAAGCCGCGAAATACGTTGACACTATGGAAGATATGGGAATCGTCAGCGAGATCAACGGCTCAAAGGCAAGAGACGTCCTTATAACGAGGGACGAATGGCACGAGAAGCTCGCAAGACTCAGTCTTGACGATTAACGAAAGGAACCAAGATCAATGATAGCAATACTTTTAGCGGACGGCTTCGAGGAGATCGAAGCCATCACCCCGCTTGACGTTTTAAGACGCGCAGGGCTCGACGTGAAGACTGTGGGCGTCACGAGTAAGATAGCGGTAGGCTCACACAATATACCCGTCGTGTGCGATATAACGGCGGACGAGGTCGATCTCGATTCCGTAAGCACGGTTATATTCCCCGGTGGAATGCCGGGGTCGCTCAACCTTGACGGGGCAAAGCTCAGCGACGATATGATAGCTGCCGTCAACAAAAACGGCGGCATCATTGCCGCTATATGCGCAGCGCCCCTCGTCCTCGGCAGGCGCGGGCTTCTTGAGGGCAAGCGCGCCACCTGCTACCCCGGATTTGAAAAAGAGCTGCGCGGCGCAACGTACACCGCGGACACGGTTACGGTCGACGGCAGAATAGTCACGGCAAGGGGAATGGGCGTGGCGCTTGAGTTTGCGCTCACACTCGTCGAGATGATAAAGGGAAAAGAAGAAGCAGTAAAAATTTCCGAGGGCGTTTGCGAAAAATGCACGTATGCTCCTCGCATATAAGCGGCAGACACCGCAAGACTGCGGCCTCGCGGCTTCGGCGTTAATAAAAAAGAATTCACGCCGCGAGCAAATCAATTCTTAAACGGGAAAGAACGAAAAATGCAAAACACTCCTAAAGAAAGACATATAGCCTACCGTTGCCCCGAATGCGGAGCGGCAACGGTAGGCCTTATTGGAAAATTCACGCAGAGCGCGAATATGATAAGACTTAAGTGCACCTGTGAAAAGTCAAGCGCACTTGATCTCAACCTCACGGGCGATGGAAAAGTAAAGCTCTCCGTTCCTTGCCTTTTGTGCAAGCAAAATCATACGTATACCGTATCGGAGGGGATACTTCTTGAGAGGGACAGCTTTTCTTTAAGCTGCCCTTACTCGGGATTTGACATAGCGTTCGTGTCCGACAGCGAAACGGTTTCAGCCGAGCTTGAACGCACGGAGCGCGAGCTTGACGTTATGATAAAGGGCTTTGAGGCAGAGAGCCTTGAAGATCTTCAGCCCAAAGATATGACAGAGGAAGAGATACTCCCCGACCCTGCCGTATACGATACCATACGTTTCGTCGTAAAAGATCTCGAAGCGGAAGGAAAGGTCAGCTGCCCTTGCGGAAAGGGTGAAGGATACGAGCTTCGCTTCGCCGACGGCGGTATCGACGTATACTGCCCCGAATGCGGAGCGTCAAAACTCCTTGAGGCACGGAGCGCGGGAATATCCGAAGAATACCTCGAGCTCGACTCTCTTGAGCTTAAATAAAGCCGTAATACTTTAAAACGCCTCTGTATATTCCCGTGGCAAAAAGCCCCGGAGAATAGCGCATAAGCTCAGCGTCCTCGGAATTCGTGATGAAGCCCATCTCCACGAGCACGGCGGGCATTCGCGTTCGTTTCAAGACGTAAAGCCCCGGGCGCTCTATTACGCCTCGGTTGCGGAGCCCCGTTACGAGGCTGAGCTGTTCGACGATATCCGTCGCGAGCCCGCGCGCGATGCTTGACGATCTTGAATATATAAGCGTTTCGCACCCCGATGCGTTCTCGTTTGCCGCGGCGTTGGTGTGAAGAGAGAGGAATATGTCAGCCCCCCAGGAATTTGCGAGGTTTACTCTTTCGGTAAGACTTGAGGAATTCGTCGTGCCGAGGACTGTTTCGGGCGTAGGACGGGAAAGACGCGGTTCGAACTCGGAATTTGACGCGAAAAGGTCGTAAAGCAAAACGCCTATGCTGTAGGTGATATCCTGCTCAAAAAGCCCGTTGCCCTCAGCGCCCGTGTTAAATCCGCTCGGATTATGTCCCTGATCAATAAAAACCTTAATACTCATAAAATCTCCAAAATCTGCCGAGCTCACTCGGCCGGGTGAACGGTCACGGAGGCGCGGGAAGCTTCTCGGCGCTCCGTGGTTTTCATTTTTATAATATGCAAAATAGGGAGAATTTGTTAAATGAACGGACTTAAAAGGATGTTAAGCTTCGTAAGACGCGCCGTCGACGATTACGGAATGATAGAAGACGGTGACAGAATAGCCGTCGGCGTGTCAGGCGGAAAGGATTCCCTTGCTCTGCTCGTCGCGCTCGCGGAAATGCGAAGATTTTATCCTAAAAAATACGATATATGCGCCATCACGGTCGATATGGGCTTCGAGGGCTCTGATTTCTCCGAGATAGAGGAGCTTTGCAGAAGGCTCGGCGTTAAATTCACCGTAGTAAAAACGGAAATAGCGAAGATCATATTCGACGTACGAAAAGAGCCCAACCCCTGCTCCCTTTGCGCAAAGATGCGGCGCGGCTCGCTTCACGCGGCGGCAACCGAGCTCGGATGCAACAAGGTGGCGCTCGGTCACCACTTCGACGACACCGTCGAGACGTTTATGATGAACCTTTTCTTCGAAGGAAGGCTCGGATGCTTCTCACCCGTCACATACCTTTCCAACAGGAAAATAAAGCTCATAAGACCTATGCTGTACGCAACGGAAAAAGACGTCAGATATTTTGCAAGGCAGGCGAAATTGCCCGTTGCGGCGAGCCTTTGCCCCGAGGATAAGGCGACCGAAAGGGAGAATATGAAAAATCTGCTCACGGAGCTTGAAAGGGGCAACAGCGGCGTAAAGCACCGCATCTTCCACGCCATTTGCGACGGCAATATAGACGGCTTCAAGAAAAACGGAAGATACCCCGACGCGGGAAAGATAGACGAATAAAAACGCCGACGGCACGATAAGAGCCGTCGGCGTTTTTAAGTAAGCTTCATTTAAAAATTATAAAGACCGTCAAGAGAATTAAGATCCCAATCGGGCATAGTATCTCCGCCTTCGTCCTTATACTCGTTGTCACCGTTTCCCTGGTTGCCGCTCGTTGCGATAACGTCGGCGTCAGCGGTGATACCAAGCCAAAGCTTTTCATACGTCTTTTTCATTTTTATATCTCCTTTATTTTTGTTCAATTTTTATTTTTTCGGATTTTTCCACGAGGAAGAAGTACGGGGACGTCGGAGAATTCAGAATGTGAAACTCCGAGGCGCATATTCTGAATCTGCTTAGCGTCTTGAAATATTCACGAAGCATATCTCCCTCAAGCGCGCCCTCCTCGTGTCCCGGGTAAATCGCGATTATAAGAGCTCCGTCGGGCGCAAGAAGCTCTATTGCCGCCTCCACGGCGGGCATAGTCGTTTCGCGCATCGTCGTAACGCTCTTCCGACCGCTCCTCGGAAGGTAGCCGAGGTTGAACATTCCGCCCTTTATAGGCTCACCGACGAATTCCTTCACCCTGTGGTGAGAGGCACATATCAGAGTGTAGTTCTCGGGAGCTCCGTTTTCTTCAAGATGCTTTCTCGTGGAAGAAACGGCGTCCTCCTGAATATCAAAGGCGTAGACTTTACCGCTCTCACCTACGGTTTTGGAGAGAAACAGAGTGTCGTTGCCGTTGCCCATCGTAAAGTCAACGACCGTGTCGCCCTCTTTCACGTGTTCAAGAATGAAATGCTTATGAAGACCCGTAAGATCAACCATTCGCATCACCCCCTTCGGGCTTTCTCGGCTTTACGAAAGCCGTGTAATTAGTTTTATAGGTCACGAATCCCGGTTTCGAGGCGGGCGGCTTCTTTATGTTTTTGACCTCGGTGTAATCCACCGCGACAAGATCCGCCGTTGCCTTGGAATAATACGCCGCTGCAGCCGCAGCCTCGGTATAATCAAGCTCCGAGGGCTCTTTGCCACCCGTGACCATTATTACGTGAGAGCCGGGAATATCCTTCGTGTGAAACCAGATATCGTGCTTTGCGGCGGTTTTAAACGTAAGAAGGTCGTTTTGTATATTATTCCGTCCGATAAGAAGCGTGTAACCACCGCTCGTTTTTGACTCTATCGGGCGCATCTTCATTTGCTTTTGGGGTCTGTATTCCTTAAGCTTGGACGAATATCCCGAGCGGTAAAGCTCTTCCCTTATGTCCACGAGGTCCTGCTCCCCCTCCGCCTTGTCAAGGAAGGTCCGAACGCTGTCAAGGTAGACGAGCTCCGCCTCCCAGATGGATATTTGCTCCGTTAGCACGACCTTTGCCGTCTTGCATTTATTATAAAGCTTGTACGCCTTGGCGGCGTTTGCCGCCGCGGAAAGACGCGGGTCAAGAATTATCTCTACCTCGGGGCAATTTTCGTCGTAATAGTCTATAACTCTTACTCGCTCGTCACCCTTTTTTATCTTATACATATTTGCCGTGATAAGATCGCCCTGTCTTTTATACTCCTCCGCGCGCGCTGCGTTTGCAAGAGATTCACGCTGTATGGCAAGCTTTCTTTCCGTGCGAGCCTCCGCGGCGGAAAGAAGAGTTATAAGATCGTGCGCTCTTTGATGGATGCGCTCGTGTCTGTCCTTCTCGGCAAAATACATATCGAAAAGCTCGGAGAACGACCCGTATCTCACCACGGTAAACTCCGAGGGCTGATACGTAATATCCATATAGGAATAATCAACGGGCTTGCCATCCCTGTCAAGGACGGCGGTAGGAACGTACCGCTCGTTTATGAGCAGATCCTGCCACTCGGAAAAGACGCGGTAAAAGCGCTCGGCATCTATATTCATTACGGGCACGTCAAGCATTCCCGACGTCCTGAAAACAAGCTCCCTCGCTATCTGCGTCGCTATTCCGGAGTACGTCGAGGTAATAAACTTTTCAGCCGTCCTCTCCTGAGGAAATTCCGCGAGCTTTTCAAAGAAGAGCGCCCTGTCGATAACGAGAGGCGAGAGCTTCTCGGGCTTTTCGGGAATCTGATATTTGAGCCCCGGGAGCACCTGCCTTACCGTGCTTGCGGCAAAATCAATTATCTTAAGTGCCGTCAGCACCTTATAATCGGCATCGGTAACTATGAAATTCGCGTACTTACCCATTATCTCGCAGATAATATGCTTTTCGACCTTGAAGCCCATCTCGTCGTAGCAAAGAACGGTGAAATCGGCAATACGGTCAAAACCCGGCTGGTCGTAAGATATTATTCTGGCACCGGTAAAATATTTTCTGAGAAGCATACAAAGCATCGGAGCCTTCAGAGGATTTTCCTTCTGACGCGAAGAAAGCTGAAGCCTTGGCGCGTTAGGTCCGACGTTGAAAACGAGGCGGCTTGAAGCTTTGCCGAAGTGAAGAACGAGGTCTATCTCATCGTTTGCGGGCTGAAGCACCTTCTCTATTTTTGCTTCGGAAAATACCCTGCCGTACTCTGTCAGTACCGCGCGCATCATACAAGCATCAAACGCCATACGCCTCTCCTTTCCTTGAAATTCATTCAACCGCTCTTTTTATTGTATCACATTTTTATTTAATAGTCAAGACTTACGTCGGCAAAAAAGTACGTCCTTCCCTCTTTTTTCAAGAAACGAACGTCATACTTTCCGTCACTTACACATTCGGGCGAATACCTGTAAAACAAGGCTTTGGCAAGCTCCTCGTTAAAGGGCGCGTCGGGATAAGTCTTAAAGCGAAGCAAGCTTTCCGAGAGGAAAGCGGCGCACACCGTTGAGCCTGCGTATTTTTTTGCAAGAGCCTCCGCCAAAGAGCAGCTTTCTTCCCCGAAAAGAAAGCAAAACGAATCTTTACGCGAAAAAACTCTGTCAAACGTAAAAGACGTACCGTCAAGCTCCTCGGTGCGCCTTTCGGTTTTAAAACCGTTTTTTCCAAGGCTTACTCCGATACCGCTTTCGCTGTCGATAAAATCAAGCTCGCTTAAAACGCCCGAAATATCCGCAGTAAATTCGGAAATCGGTAAGCCTCTTACTTTCTTCAGGAAATGACCGACGCAAAGAAGAGCCGCCGTGTCCGCCCCATAAGGCAAAACTATTTCCGCATCCGCCGAAACTCCGAGGCGCACCGCTCTCGCTCCCCTCGGCACGGCGGCGCCTTCGTTTAAAAAGTCAACTACGGCGTAATCCTTGCCAAGACAGTTATATCTGTAATACCTTTTATTTTTCTCCATATTATAATCCTCTGAAAAAGCAAAGGGCGTGCAAAGATCTTTTACACGCCCAAAATCGAGACGACCTTCCCGATATTATAATATGCCGTTTTGAGAATTAGGTTTTGTTGAGTATATAGGCGACAAGCGCTTCTTTGTTATTCGGAAGCTTTCCGTCTATCACGAGCGCGAGCAGCTCGGACAGTGCCGCGCCGACCGAAGGCCCTCGAAGCCCTGCTGCCACAAGTTCTGCCCCGTCAATGTCAAGATCTGATATTTTGAACGCCTCACCGTCCGCAAGCGCTTTTTGAAGAATATCGAGGTCGGAAAACCGAGAGATACCGAGCACCGCTCTTACGGATATTACAAGCTCGGCACACTCCTCTCCAACCTTCGAAAGAAGGTGAAGCACGTCGGTTTTCGTATCGGTTTTAAGATGAAGATTTTCAAGAGTCAGACGCCCAACCTTGCGAATATGCGCATCCGTCTTAAGACGGCGCGCCGCGACCTCGAAGCTTTCTGCCGCGTTTTTTTCAAGGTTTTCAGCAAAAAGCGATATAAACCGAGCTGTCGCAGAAGCGCTGTCAAACAAGTCCTTGCGCGGCAGAGTCACCCCGTCAAGCTCGGGCAGAAAGACGGCTACCACCTCTGAAAACTCGGAAAGTATCCCGTACGCGTTCGACCCGCCGATGAGCTTTGACCACTCCGCGTATATACGCTCGACGGAAACCAAGCGCAAAAGCTCCCTGCACTCTTTCACCGCACGCGCAGTATTCTCCTCTATCTCAAATCCAAGCACCGACGCGAATCTGAGAGCGCGAAGTATACGAAGCGCGTCCTCTTCAAAGCGCCTTCTCGGATCACCCACGGCTCGTATCAGTCGAGCGGCGAGATCTTCTTTGCCCGAGAATTTATCCGTCAGCCCGTGCTTTTTGCTGTACGCCATAGCGTTTACCGTAAAATCGCGCCTTGAAAGGTCGTCCTCGATAGCGGCCGTAAACGTCACGCTTTCGGGATGGCGACCGTCCTTATACTCACCGTCGATGCGGTAGGTCGTGACCTCGTAATTCTCGCCGTCAACGATGACCGTCACGGTGCCGTGAGCTATGCCCGTTTCAACGACCCGCATATCGGAAAACGCCGCCGTTATTTCGTCGGGGCGCGCGCTTGTCGTTATATCAAAATCATACGGAGTGCGTCCGAGCAAAGCGTCACGCACGGGACCGCCGACGATATCGGCGCGGTGCCCAAGCTCCTCGAGCCTTTCTATTATGAGCTCAGCACCCCTCGGAATATCAATATCCATAAAGCGCCCCTTTCTTAAAGTCCTTAATACTTATATTTTAACACGCGAAAAGAAAAAAGTCAAACATATTCTTCAAAGCACCCTAAAATGCGCAAAATCCGCTTGACTTTCGTGGATAGATATTGTATAATTCAAGTGTAAAAACTTACGTACTGTCGGAGGTAATAAGAATGGACTTCGTATCAACCGAGCTTGAGCGCCGCGGTGTTCCGAGTGCGCTCGTAAGCAACCGAGGCATAGAGGTAAAAACGGAAAAGCAGATGCAAAAGCGCCGCGAGGAGTTAAAGAAAATTCTCGCCGAAAACGAATACGGCACCCTGCCCTCACGCCCCGAGCATTTAAGGGTCGAAAAGAAACCGGGTATACCCAACTTCTGTGCGGGAAAGGTGACGAGCGAAAGCCTTGATTTCGTTTGCACCGTGGACGGTGTTGAATTCTCCTTCCCCGTTCGCTCCGCTATTCCGAAAAGCGATAAAAAGGTGCCCGCTTTCGTGCATATAAACTTCTCCGCTAATACTCCGGATCACTTTCAGCCGACAGAGGAGATAACCGACAGGGGCTTTGCCGTCTTTTCATTCTGTCACAGCGACGTGACTGCGGATAACGGCGATTTCAAGGACAAATGCGCGGCTTATCTCGGTCCCTCTCGCAGAAAAAAGAACGCGAGCGGCAAGATAATGATGTGGGCGTGGGCAGCTATGAGAGTTATGGATTACATAGAAACTCTTCCCGAGATAGACGCAGAAAACGTTGCCGTGATCGGTCATTCAAGACTTGGAAAAACCGCTCTGGTCACAGCGGCGTTTGACGAAAGATTCAAATACGCCGTATCAAACGATTCGGGTTGCTCGGGCGCAGCTATAAGCCGAGGCAAAACGGGTGAGTCGACAGAGCGTATAACGCAAAGCTTCCCGTTCTGGTTCTGTCCGAGGTATAAGGACGACGCCGAGGCGCAGAGCAAATGCTTCGACCAGAATTATTTAACCGCGCTCATACCGCCAAGGCATCTGCTCGTCGGCAGCGCAGAGGACGACGCTTGGGCGGATCCGAAGAGCGAATTTCTCGGGTGCGCGAGCGCAAACTCGGTTTACGGGATATACGGAATGAAGGGACTCGTGTACGGCGAAGATTATCCTGAGGCAAAAACGGTGCTCGCGGACGGCGACTCTTTCTATCACGTAAGAAAAGGTCCGCACTTCCTCTCCCGCGAGGATTGGAACGTCTATATGGACTTTATTGAAAGCAAAATGTCGGGGCGTTAAATCCACCGTGAAAACTATATTTTGAAAGAGAGTTTTGTTATGGATCTTGTAGAAAGAGAGCTTCTTGAGCGTGCGGTTCCGAGCGCGCTCGTAAAAGAAGACGGAAAAGCGGTAGAAACTGCCGCCGATATGAAGGCTCACAGAGAATATCTGAAGAAATTTCTTGAAGAAAACGAATACGGACTTCTGCCGCCCATCCCCGATGAGATGAGCGTTGACTCGGTGCCGGGCGTGCACGCAATCATCAGCGCGAAGGATTTCTGTGCGGGAAAGGCAATAAGCGAAGACCTCACCTTTAATTTCCGCATCGGCAAGCACCGTTTCTCCTTCCCCGCAAGAGCCGCGATTCCAAGAGGCGTATCGGGGAAGATACCCGCCTTCGTACATATAAACTTCCGCTCCGACGAGCCTGACAGATACCGCCCGACCGAGGAGATCATAGACAGAGGCTTTGCGGTCTTTTCGTTCTGCTACAATGACGTGACGAGCGATAACGACGACTTCGACGACAAGTGCGCAAAGTATCTCGGAAGATCACGGACCAAGAAAAACGCAAGCGGAAAGATAATGATGTGGGCTTGGGCGGCGATGCGAGTTATGGACTACATCAGAACTCGCCCCGAGATCGACGCTGACAACGTTGCGGTCATCGGACACTCAAGGCTCGGAAAGACCGCTCTGGTCACCGCTGCGTACGACGAAAGATTCAAGTACGCGATCTCCAACGACTCGGGCTGTTCGGGTGCCGCAATATCGCGCGGCAATCTCGGCGAGAGCATAGAGAAGATAACGTACAAATTCCCCTTCTGGTTCTGTCCGAGATATAAAGAAGAGGTAAGACCCGAGAAAAAGAACTTTGACCAGAACTTCCTTACAGCCCTTATTCCTCCAAGACATATAATTATAGGAAGCGCGGAGGAAGACCTTTGGGCAGGTCCCGAGTGCGAATTTCTCGGTTGCGCGAGCGCTAACTCCGTCTATCGGCTCTACGGTATGAAGGGACTTATATACGGCGACGCCTTCCCGAAGGCAAAGACCGTTCTCGGCGAGGGAGATTCCTGCTATCAGATAAGAAAGGGTCTTCACTACCTCTCGCGCGAGGATTGGAACGTCTATATGGACTTTATCGAAAAAAAGATAAAAGAAAGAAGCAGAGGCAATTAAGATGAAAAAGATCGTACGCATAACGCTCCTTGCCGTATGCCTTTTGGCACTTACGCTTAGCTTTGTCGCTTGCGGAGAAGACGAAAGCGGCGAAGGCGCGGTCCTCGGAAACGGTACCGAAAGCTCGACGGGCTCGCCGAGCTCGGGTAATACCGACGGTGAAAACGGAACGGGAAGCCAAGGCGGCAGCGGAACGGGAACCGAAAGCGGAAAAGGCGACGGAAACGAGGGCGGCGCAGGCACGGAGGAGCACGTCCACGCCTTTGGCGAGTGGGAGACCTTGCTTGAGCCCACCTGCACGGAGGAAGGTAAAAAATCAAGAAAATGCTCTTGCGGAGTAAGTGCTTCTTTGGCAATAGACCCCCTCGGTCACGACGAAGTACAGCACGCAGGGCAAACACCGACTTGCAGCGATATAGGCTGGTACTCGTACGTCACCTGCTCACGCTGTGATTACACGACTTACGAAGAGCTCGAAATGACGGATCATAAGGCTCTTGCTCCCGCAAAAGAAATAATAAAGGAAGAAACCTGCGAAGAAGACGGCTCTTACGCCTTGATAAAGCTCTGCGAGTATTGCGGAAAAGAGCTCTCGCGCGAAGAGGTGGTCATCCCCGCGGCACACTCCTACGAAGGAAAGACCTGTGAAAGATGCGGCGACGTACAGCTTTACGTCCGCGAGGGCAACAAGATCCTCTTCGGCACGTACCCACAGACGAGGATAACCGACTTTCCTATTATTAACGCGCTCTACAACAAAGCGGGCGGAGAGCCCAAGAGCGAAAACAGCGGAGATTGGATATCTTACGGTTACTACATAAGGGGAATTGCCGCCGATTATATGTGGTACATTGACATCGAGCACGAGGGCGAGCTTTACCGAGGCGTGTTCTTCTCATCCTACCGTCCCTTCCTCCCCGACCCGCCGAGTCACGTTTCCGAAAAGAGCAGCACTTACCAGGACGATAGCAAATATACGAAAAACGCAATTTATTGGTTCAGACACGATCCCATCAGCTGGACCGTGCTTTCCGAAGAAAACGGTGTTGCGTTCATTCTTTGCGATATGATAATCGACGCTCAGGAATTCGATTACAAAAACGGAAGTTACTTGAACAATTACGCCGAGAGCACGATACGCGCCTGGCTCAACGAAACGTTTATGAACACCGCTTTCTCGGAGCTTGAGCAAGCAATAATAGAAACGACGCTCGTTGATAACAGCGCGGCAAGCTCGGAGGACCCCAATAACCCGTATGCGTGCGAGAACACCTACGACAAGATATTCCTCGCATCCTTTGCGGAGGTCACGAATTCAGGATACGGCTTTTCCGAAGCTTACACCCACGACGCCGCAAGGAAGAAAAAGATGAGCGAATACGCGCGCTCCCAAGGCGCTTACGGTTGGTGGTGGCTAAGATCCCCTTATGATAAAGAATACTACGCCCGTCAGGTAAGCGACACGGGATTTATCAACAAGATAGGCGACGGCGTCCACTTCAATCACGTCGGCATCGTTCCCGCGCTGAGAATAAGGCTTTAATAAAACGGCGTTTTGATCACTACGACCGACGGGATCGCATCATTTTGACATAACCGAACGAAAAGTGGTTATCGCATTTAGGGATGACCGAATAAAAAACAGGCGGAGGCACCGTATTACAGTGCTTCCGCCTTTGCTTTGAGCGCATTCAACCGATTTTAATGTTTAAATTTTGCGAATTTTTTAATCTTTTACGTTTTTAATCCCGCTTTCAGCAGATCTGAGAAAATTATATCCTTTTCACTTTCGGTATAACGGCGCATCGGGAAGGTCGCGTTACCTACCGCGAATCCCATCCTTTCAAGCACCGCTTTCGTTGCCGGAATGGTGGCGTTCTTTACCAACGAATGAATTATTCTATCAGCTCGTTTTTGCGCGTTTTGCGCTCCTTGGAGGTCACCCAACCGAAAGCTCGTATATATCTCTTTTATCTCATCGAAAATTATATTATAAGTCGTTCCTATGCCTCCGTCAGCACCCGCCATAAGCCCCATAAGAAGCATTTCATCAGGACCGTTGATAATATTCATCTCACCGTTTGTCAGATCCTTCAATCGGATCATCTCGTGGTACGATGAGGACGTCCATTTAATCGCTGTCACGTTTTCTATCTCACGGAACATACGCGCAACGAAATCCGCAGTAAAATTAAAACCCGCGTTCGGGTTATAGTATATCATCACGGGAACGTGCACGGCATCCGAGATAGCCTTATAGTAATTATATATATCCTCTTCGGTATACTTGAAGAAAAGCGGAGCCGTCGCCGACACGGAATTTGCGCCGCTTGCCTCTGCGTGCTTTGCGAGTCTTATAACGTCGTATATATTCCCCGCTGCCACCTGCACGATAACGGGAACTCGTCCGTCAACGGCGGCGACGGCGTGTTCACAAAGCCTCTCGCGCTCTTCGATGCGAAGATTTATCCCTTCTCCCGTTGCGCCTCCTACGTAGAATCCGTCAGCACCCTTACCTATCAGGTATTCTATAAGATCGCGAAGCACATCGACCTTAACGCGCTCGTTTTCATCGAGCGGCGTTACCAACGCGGGAATTACACCTTTGAAATTCATCATTGCCCTCCAACCGTGTGCGCTCGGAATACGGTTAAATGTAACGCCGTACCGATTGCAAGCACTTACTTTCATTAACTTGATTGACTTTTGTATTTTCATATGATATAATGAAAACACTTGATCATCCGCTAAAATTATACATCCGCTTGCGTTTTTTAGCAATATCCATAACGGACATCGTAAAAAAATAATGTCGGAATAGGAAATTATATGACAAAAGAATTGACGATACAGATTGCATCACGCGAATACCGCTTGTTTTTGCAGAATGGATTTTTCAACCCGAAGGATGAAAATTTCACCGCCACTCTTCACAAGCACCCTTATTCCGAGATACATCTCTTTTCCGGCGGTAACGCCGAATTTTCGTGTAACGGCACAACTCACAGACTGAAAGACGCTGTCTGCATCGTGCCGCCAAACACTTATCACGCTATGATATCGCGTGATGAAAACGTGACGCACATTCCTTTTCTTGCCGATATCGAAGTCAAGGAATTTCACTGCGTCCCGTTGCGAGAAGATTTTGCGAGCCTTATAACTCACGAGCACGGACACTGCGTCAATACGGATAACTACACGCTGCTTCTAACGTATCTATCCGTATTGCTTGCGTTTTTTTTACCAAAGAACACCGTTCGCCCGACAGAAATAACCGACCCGTCGATACAAATAGAAACGTTTTTCAATTTGCGTTACTCAGAGGATCTGCACCTGCAAGATCTTGCGACCCATCTTCATCTCTCCGAAAGGCAAGCCGAGCGGCTTGTGATCATACATACGGGAAAGACTTTCCGAGACGCGTTGGCAGACACTCGACTTACGCTTGCCAAGGAGCTTTACGAAAACGGACGTATGTCCTTATACGATATTGCCGAGTACATAGGCTACCGCTCATACACGGGATTTTGGAAAGCGGCAAAGCGGCGCGGATTTGTATTCCGAAAACATAAATGACTGCCCCGAATTAAAAGGGCAGTCATTCGTTATATCAGGCATTTTTACATAGCAAGCACGAACTGAGAAGCCGTGAACGCCGCGTAGATGAGAAGCAGCGTTATTCCCTGCACTCTTGAGAGCTTTTGTCTGATAAGAGCGGGGACGGTGAGAATAAGCATTACGGCAAAGGCGACGGGAATGTCGATGACGAGAGAGGCGTTTATTCCGCCCACGGTCATAGCGCTCGGAAGATCGAAGGGAGCGATGGTTATAGCCGCGCCCGAAACGAGAACGAGATTAAAGAGGTTTGCACCGATTATATTACCGAGCGAGAGTGCCCCGTGACCTTTGGCAAGAGCTGTTATAGCAGTAACGAGCTCAGGCAAGGACGTTCCTATCGCGACGATAGTG
This sequence comes from Clostridia bacterium, assembly GCA_017503105.1. Classification (GTDB taxonomy): domain Bacteria; phylum Bacillota; class Clostridia; order Oscillospirales; family CAG-272; genus UBA1740. The sequence goes on along the minus strand of JAFVTS010000036.1, from coordinate 18,283 downwards.
ATTCCGATAACGGAGGAAGGAATTCCGATCTCGGCTGCGATAAATTCCGCATTGTCTTTAACGAGAATAGCACCGAGGGCGATGAGCGCCGCACCCGCTACAAGCCAGATAATATCCTTTATAAAAGAGCCTTCGACGCTCTCCTCTGCTTCGGGAAGCGATACGTCCGCGCCCTCGGGAGCCGCGGGAGCTCTTTTCATCTGCAATACGGTAAGCACCATATAGACGGCGAACGCCGAAAGCAGAACTATGCCCGACCAAAGCGGGAAGCCGCCGAGGAAATAAGCGCAAGCGGCATAGAATACGGCAGAGCCGAAGAAGAAGCAAACGGGCAGGACCATAGTGCTCCTGTCAGCCTTTCCCGGCTTTACGGACAAGGTTATGGCGGCAATGAGCGCCGTGTTGCAAATTATAGAGCCGAGAGCGTTACCGTAGGCTATACCGCCCGAGCCGCCTGCCGCCGCTATTGACGACACCATAACCTCGGGAAGCGTCGTTCCTATCGAAACGACGGTCGCTCCTATCAGAAGCTCGGGAAGATGAAAGCGCTTGGCGATATTGGATGCTCCGTCAACGAACATATCGCCGCCCTTTATGAGCAAGATGAGTCCAAAGGCAAAAAGACAAAGTGAATCAAACATAAAAATCTCCATTCAAGCTATAATTTATAATAAACACCTACATTTTATCATATTATATGAAACTTGTCAAGTAAATGGCAAATGTTATTTTAAAATATGACGTGAGGGCTTATTTTTAAAAAAAGTAAAAATAAGTCAGTTTTTTTGCAAAAAAATCTTTACTTTTGAAAAATAATGTGATATAATATTACGGTGATAAAAAATTTGCCCATATCGGGCATACAATATATAGGAGGATTTTATTATGAGTCGTATGGTAGGCACAGTGTCGCGCGGTGTAAGAGCACCCATAATCCGTGCAGGCGACGACCTCGTTGAAATAGTTACGGCGTCGGTGCTTGAAGCAGCTGCGGATGACGGCTTTGCGGTAAGGGACAGAGATATAGTTGCTATGACAGAGGCTATCGTAGCTCGCGCACAGGGCAATTACGCATCTGTTGATAATATCGCAGACGACGTCAGAGCAAAGCTTGGAGGCGAGACCGTCGGAGTTATCTTCCCTATTCTTTCAAGAAACCGTTTCGCCATATGTCTTCGCGGTATAGCGAAGGGCGCAAAGAAGATAGTTCTTATGCTCTCATACCCCTCCGACGAGGTTGGAAACCATCTTATCAGTCTTGACAAGCTTGACGAGATGGGCATCGATCCCTACAAGGACGTGCTCGACCTCAAGAAATACCGTGAGCTCTTCGGATACGAAAAGCACAGATTCACGGGCGTTGACTACGTTGAATATTACGAGAGCCTTATTACCGAGTGCGGTGCCGAGGCGGAGATAATCTTCGCAAACGACCCAAGAGCAGTTCTCGCATACACGAAGAACGTCATCAACTGCGATATCCACACCCGTCAGAGAACGAAAAGACTCCTTCGCGCGGCAGGTGCCGAGAAGGTGTTCGGACTTGACGAGATTATGACAGCCCCCGTTAACGGCTCCGGATATAACGAGAATTACGGTCTTCTCGGCTCTAACAAGGCGACCGAGGACACGGTAAAGCTCTTCCCGAGAGATTGCCAGGATCTCGTTGAGACCATTCAGGCGAAAATCAAGGAAAAGACGGGCAAGACCGTTGAGGTTATGGTATACGGCGACGGTGCTTTCAAGGATCCCATCGGAAAGATCTGGGAGCTCGCCGACCCCGTCGTTTCTCCCGCTTATACCAAGGGGCTTGAAGGAACTCCCAACGAGCTTAAGCTCAAGTACCTTGCGGATAATGATTTTGCAGATCTTTCGGGCGACGCGCTTAAAGAAGCCATCAAGACGAAGATCCACGAAAAGGACGGCGATCTTGTCGGTAATATGATCTCCGAGGGCACTACGCCAAGACGTCTTACCGACCTTATAGGCTCGCTCTGCGACCTTACCTCGGGCTCGGGCGACAAGGGTACCCCCATCGTCTACATTCAGGGTTACTTCGACAACTACACAACGGAATAATATTCGGACCGCAGAGTGAGATTTTACCCACTCTGCGGTATTTTTTCGTTTTTTTGCAAATAATAAGCGTGGCGCGCCCGACAAGAGGCAATATTTTCAATACGCTTGAAATATACACAAATTTATGTTATACTACATACATCAGGGGCAAGGAGGAGAAAAATATGAGATATACTGCAAACGAAAAAAGATACGACTCCGCCGAGTACAGAAAATGCGGCGAAAGCGGGCTTAAGCTCCCCGCGGTTTCACTTGGACTTTGGCATAATTTCGGCGGCAATGCGGATTTTGAAAATATGTGCAAAATGTGCTTTACCGCATTTGATAACGGCATCACGCATTTTGATTTAGCAAACAATTACGGTCCGCCCGCAGGAAGTGCCGAGGAAAACTTCGGAAAAATACTGAGAGAACATCTGAGCTCTTACCGCGACGAAATGATAATCAGCACTAAAGCGGGATACTATATGTGGCAAGGGCCTTACGGAGATAACGGCAGTAAGAAGTACCTGACGGCGAGCCTTGATCAGAGCTTAAAGCGAATGGGGCTCGATTACGTAGATATTTTCTACCATCACAGAATGGACCCCGACACGCCGCTTTACGAGACTATGTGGGCGCTTGACGGAATCGTAAAAAGTGGAAAGGCGCTCTATATCGGACTTTCAAATTACGACGGAGAAACGATGAAGAAGGCGGCAAAGATACTCAAAGAGCTGCACTGCCCTTTCATCATCAACCAGAACAGGTACTCCATTTTTGACAGAACGGTGGAGAAAAACGGGATACTGAAAAGCGCGTCGGACGCTAAACTGGGAATGATAATTTTCAGTCCTCTTGCGCAAGGACTGCTCACCGACCGCTATCTCGGCGGAATTCCCGCAGACAGCCGTGTAAGAACAGACGGTCGTTTCCTAAGCGAAAGGTCGATCTCGCCCGAGGTGATCGAAAAAATCAAAAAGCTGAACGAAATAGCGAAAAACAGAGGACAAACGCTGGCACAGATGGCACTTTCTTGGGTGTACGGCAAAAACGGCGTAACAAGTGTTCTTATCGGCGCGTCAAGACCCGAGCAGATAACAGAAAACCTCAAAATGGTAAACAATACCCACTTTACCGAAGAAGAGCTGAAAGCTATCGACGCTATCGCCCTTTAAGAAAAACGCTTCCGACTTTCCTCGGAAGCGTTTTTCCTTTATTTAACGTACTTTAAAATTTCACAGTTTATCATCTCACGGAATCGGAGCATTTCATCGGCACTCTTCGGCATAGTTTCGGCACTTATCTCCTCGCCGAAGAACTCATCGCAAAGTTTTATTACATTATCATAGCCGATAAAGCCTTCAAGAAGCTTTAAGGCACGAAGATCGGTCAAGGAATTTTTCATATAGACCGAGCGAAGCGACGGAGCACAGCCCCCAAGCCACGGATAGACTATAAAAGAAGCACCCGGGAGATTTTTATAACCGCAGGGGTCAAGCTTCGGGTCAACTATTCCCTTTGACATTCTGTCATAATAGTAATTGTAGCCCCAATGGAGGAAGCCCTCAAGCTTGTATTTATAGAAATGAAGACCGCCGATGCGCGTTCTGTACGGCTTATCCGTTATTAGACGGTTCGTGAATCTTTGCGTCGTATGATTGGCGTAATAACCGCCCGTATAATACGCCCAAAGGTGCTCGCACTTGCCGAAGAATTTATAAACATAGTCAATGCTGACCGCAGGTGTTTTAACGAGTCCCTCGTTATAAAATCTTATGTCGGACAGAGCGTCCCCTGAGCGCTCGCCGTCAAGGAGATCTCCAAGAGCATTTTTCGCGCGTTTGTAAGTGAGCTCAACCTCGGGTGTGGGCTCGTCGGATATATGCCAGAAAAGCTCAATGCCGAGCGCCTTTGCCTCGTTCTTAATTGCGGGAATATACTGCTTCAAAAAGCTCTTGTATTCCTCTCCCGAGGCGTCCGTGTCCCAACCGAAGGCGTGCACTTCCCTGCCGTTTTCGTTGACGTAAATATTCGGCGCGTGCTCAGCTCCCCATTGAGTAAAGAGATGCGGATGCTCAAATCTTTCAAAGCCCGCCGCCTTTGCGGTCTCCACGAAGCGCTCAAGGAGCGTAAAATCGAACGTATATACGCCGTCTTTTCTCTCTATTCCGACGAGCTGGGCCTTCATTCTCTCGCCGCCTACGTGCGTATCAAGTGCGGGGGTAAAGGTAGGGGTGAGCAAGAGCGTCATTCCGTATTTCGCAGCGCACTTCAAATACGAGGAGAGGATGTTAAAATATCCGTCCGACCAAATTTCAGCTCCGTGAATATCGGCGATGCAGTCGTAATGCACCCAATTCGTGTAGTAAAAATCTATCTTTGGCAAAGCGGCAGGCAGGACGGTAAGGGAAAGCGTGTTTTCAGCGACGGTCTTGCCGTCAAACAACGAGCGCGCCGCTACCGTGACAGTGTACTCACCCGCAGAAAGAGCCTTTCCGTCTTCGTTTATGCCTATGAGCAAAGCCTTCGTCGCGTCATTTGTCGCGTTCAGTAATATTTTTTCATCTTTTTCATAAAAAGGAAGCCTACCGCAATCCGTCTTTCCGATTTCGGGCAAGGCTTTTCTCTCAAGAAGAATATCGGGAAAGCTCCCCGGAGCACGTCCTTCCGAGGCGACCTCGTCAAATCCGCTGTCGGTATGGGCAACGCTGACGTTATCTATTCTGAAAACGGAAATGGGAATATCTTTCGCGCTGACGGACACGCTGATAGGAATACAGCATTTTTCATTCGATCGATAGGTATAAGTAAAATAGCACGTTTCGTTTGAAAAAATTTGCAAAGAGCGTACCGACTCCGTCGGACGGGTATCGTAGAAAACCTTTTCTTCCGATGATAATATAAAGGTTTCAAGAGCTTTATTCTGCATTTTTCGTTTCTCCTACTTGAAATTATTTTTATTTAATTGTATAATAATATCAAGAAAAAGGCTATTGTTTTTTCGGTTATAAATTAGCACTTTTCAAATGGAGATACGTTATGATAAAAAAAGAGCGCTACGAGCGCACGTCTGACGAGCACCTGATCTTAAACAGCTGTGGCATTCAGCATTTTTTTGAAACGGGAGGCAGAGCGCACCGTCCGAAAGGGCGAGTCGATTATCACATACTCTACGTAGCGGAGGGAACGTGCTACGTTAAGACGGAAGGCGGCACTGCGGCGGCAAAGGCAGGCAGTCTTATACTCTACCGCCCCGAGCAAAGGCAAGAGTACGAATATCTTGCGGGAGAAAAGTCGGTTTCTTATTACGTACACTTTACCGGCGCGGGATGTCCCGATATTCTGAACAAGCTCGGTTTTTCCAACACTATGATAGCCGATATGGGGAAATGCGCGAATTTTGAGAGGGTGTTTGAGAGAATGAGGCGCGAATGGGCAATGAAGCTCACATTCTCCGAGCAGCTTTGCTCAGCGCTTTTGCTTGAGCTGTTATCCGTCGCGGCAAGAGCTGTCGATATGAGAAAAAAGGGACTCTTAGACAGCGCAGAGGAAAGAATGACCGACGTCTGCCGAGCGATATACGAAAGAATTGACACCGTCAGCGTTTCATCTCTTGCAAAGGACTGTTGCCTGAGCGAAGGACGTTTTTCGCACCTGTTCAAGGAGAGCGTCGGCACCTCGCCTATAAAATACATAATAGAACTAAGAATAAACAAGGCAAAGGAGCTTCTTGCCGAAACGGTACTTTCCGTAAAAGAGATCGGCTGCTCGGTAGGAATAGAGGACCAGAACTATTTTTCAAGGCTTTTCAGAAAGCACGCGGGTATGTCACCTCTTGAATACAGAAAAAATCACGGCTGACAAAAAATCCCCGCAAAAACAGGGTGATGTCCTTAGCGGAGAATTTTCGTTTTAATAAAAATGCAAGCAATCGCATTTGAACGTTCAAACGCAAATGGGCTAAGCCCAAACCCATATAACAAGCAGAAAGAGAGAACGAGCGGTTAGTAGCCGAAACGTTCTCTCTTTTCCTATTGGTTGAATGAAGTCGTGGCTGTGCCACGATGAAATCCAATGATAAACCTTGGATGAAATCAAATCCGTCTAAACGCACCCCTGCGAAGCAGGATTTCATCCCCCCAAGGTGGATTTCACCCGTCGAAGACGGATCTGACTGCGCGATACTCCGCTTTGAGCATCACGCTATTGCGGAGATTTTTTTGTTAATTATGGAAGAGCTTCTTCGTCTGATACTTCGGCTCGCAGGAAAGATTCACTCCGAGCTTTCTGAAGGTTGACGAGTCGACCTGCGAAAGAATAACCGTGGAATGCACCTCGGTATTTTTAAGCGCGGGGATCGCCGCCATCGCGCGTGCGGCGTTAGGATTATCTACTGCGGATATGGCAAGTGCGATAAGAACTTCATCCGTATGAAGACGAGGGTTATGACCGCCGAGATTCTTGGTCTTGAGGGTCTGAATCGGAGCTAATATCTCCGGAGAAATTACGTCGGTTTCCTTATCTATTCCTGCTATTGCTTTAAGAGCATTGAGAAGTGCCGCGGACGACGCACCGAGAAGCGAGGACGTTTTTCCCGTCACCACCCTGCCGTCGGCAAGCTCGATAGCAACGGCGGGCGCCTCCGTTTCCTCCGCTTTTGCGAGGGCTGCGGGAATGCACTTGCGCGTGGTTTTTACGTCTATGGAGAGCTGCTGCATCAAAAGCTCGATCTTATGGAGCTCCGACTCACTTCCGCCACCCTTTCTTATATTGCAAAGAGAATTATAATATCTGCGAACTATCTCCTGCTTTGCAGCGTCGCAAACAGCCTCGTCGTCGTAAATACAGCAACCTGCCATATTTACTCCCATATCCGTAGGCGATTTGTACGGGCACTCACCGAGTATGCCCTTCAGCATAGAGCGAAGGACGGGGAAAACTTCAACGTCACGGTTATAATTTACGGCAGTTTCACCATACGCTTCAAGGTGGAAGGGGTCTATCATATTAACGTCGGAAAGATCGGCGGTCGCCGCCTCGTAGGCTAGGTTGACGGGATGGTTCAATGGAAGATTCCATATCGGGAAGGTCTCGAATTTTGCGTAACCCGATTTTTTGCCCATTTTGTTCTCGTGATATATCTGAGAAAGGCAGGTCGCCATCTTACCCGAGCCGGGTCCCGGCGCCGTTACTACTATAATCGAGCGGGTGGTTTCCGCGTATTCATTCTTACCGTATCCCTCGTCGGAAACGATGAGGGGAATATTATGCGGATAACCGGGGATCTCGTAATGCTTGTACACCTTTATTCCGAGCTTTTCAAGCTTCTGCTTAAACGCGTCGGCGACGGAAGAGGGCTTGTACCTCGTCATAACGACGGAGCCGACGTAAAGTCCGTACCCGCGGAAGGCGTCTATAAGGCGAAGAACGTCGACGTCGTAGGTTATGCCAAGGTCACCTCTGACCTTGTTTTTCTCTATATCCTCGGCATTTATGGAGATAATGATCTCCGCTTCATCCTTGAGCTCGATGAGCATTCTTATCTTACTGTCGGGCTCAAAGCCGGGAAGAACGCGAGAGGCGTGGAAATCGTCAAAGAGCTTGCCTCCGAACTCAAGATAAAGCTTTTCTCCAAAAAGCGCGATACGCTCCTTTATCTTACTCGATTGCAGCTTCAGATATTTGTCATTATCAAAGCCCGTCCTGAACATTTCATTCACCCCCGCTTGATGATTTAAAAATAATAACGTAATTATTGTACCACATAGCAAAGATTTTTGCAAGCGGAAAACGAAAAATAAAATCGATTTTATAAAAAAAATGTTTATAAGTATTTATACGAACGTCTTGTTTTTTTCATATTATAATGATAAAATAATAGAAAAGCATAACGAAGAAAGGCGTAAAGTCTATGTCATACGATTATTATTCCTCCTTTTTTGGCGGCAGTAAAAACGAAAAGCCGCCGTACGACTCCGAGGACAAGGAGCTCGACGGTATTATAGTAAAAAACGCCAAACGCACTCACTCGCGGCTTTTCGGCGCTTTGGCGATCTATCTGATCCTGGCGAGCGTCTTGAACATCGGGCTCGTGTTTGGACTGTACTATCTTTTTCCCGAAGCTTACGGCTTCGTTTTCCGAACGACGCTCGGCTCGTACCTTTCAAACGCGGTCATATTATATTTGATCTGCCTCCCCGTTTTTTATCTTATGATAAGAAAAATGGAGAAAAGAGATCTTCCGAAAAGACGCATCGGAGCCGTCGAATTCATCGGAATACTCGCCATCTCGCAGGTACTTATGCTGATAGGGAACTACGTAGGTATTTTCTTCAACGCGCTGATAGGCTCGGTAATAGGAAGAACCGCGACCAACACGACGGTCGAGATGATCCAGAGCTCGTCTATTCCCCTGATGCTCATCTTTTCCGTGGTGCTCGCCCCTATTTTCGAGGAGCTGTTGATGAGGAAGCTCCTGATAGACAGGCTTTCAAAATTCGGCTCGGGCTTCGCGCTTATCGTTTCATCCGTCGCGTTCGGTCTCTTCCACGGCAATTTCTATCAGTTTTTCTACGCCACGCTTCTCGGCTTCGTGCTCGGTTATCTCTATATAAGAGGCGGACTCAAATACAGCGTACTGCTCCATATGATACTCAACTTTATGGGCTCGGTGCTTGCCACGCTTTATAACCGCGCGGGCGCTGAAATATTAAGCGCTACGTCGCAGGCGGAAATAAGCCCCTTCTCCCCTCTTATCGTAATGCTCTATTCCTTTTTAACGTACGGACTTTTACTTTGGGGCGCGGTTCTTCTTTTCGTCAAATTCAGACGCGGCGAGCTTCGCTTCAGCGCACTTGACGACGCGAGAATGAGAATACCGAAGGGATCGGTCGGAAAATCGGTATTCCTGAACGTCGGAATGATAGTATTCATAATCGTCTGCGCGGCAACGATGCTTGAAAGTCTTTTCTTGTAATTCTACCCTATCGGAGAGAAAAATGAAAAAGGAAAAATACGAAATTCTGAAAACGCCCCACTCCGAGGCGCTCGGAGCCGTACCGCACGATTATTACCCAAGACCGCAATTCAAAAGAGATTCATTCCTTTCTCTCAACGGAGATTGGCAATTCGGCTTCGGTGACAAAGCCGACGGAGTGATAAAGGTGCCCTTCCCGCCCGAAAGTGCGCTGTCAGGGGTCGAAAAGCTCGGTACGAACGAAGAAATGCTTTATGAAAAAAGCTTTACTCTTCCCGAAAAATTTAACACGGGTCGCCTCATTTTGCATTTCGGAGCGGTTGACACTATCGCGACGGTTACTTTAAACGGATCGCTGCTCGGAGCGCACGAGGGTGGATATCACCCTTTCTCGTTCGATATCACCGATTTCGTGAAAGAAGAAAATCTGCTTTCCGTCAAGGTCAAGGACGACCTGTCGGGGGCTTTCCCGTACGGAAAGCAAAAAGAAAAAAGAGGCGGTATGTGGTACACGCCGCACTCAGGAATTTGGCAAAGCGTATGGCTTGAATCCGTGCCGTGCTCGGGTATTGAAGCTTTGCGTATTACACCGAGCGTAAAAGACGTCAGAATCAGCGTGAAGGCGGGGGGCGTGTCAAGAAAAATAACGCTTCGCGACACGGGTGAAGAGTTCGTGTTCTCGGGTGACGAGATAATAATTTCGCCGAAAACGGTAAAAAATTGGACGCCCGAGGAACCTTATCTTTACTATTTCACGCTTGAAACGGAATTTGACAAGATAGAGAGCTATTTTGCCCTAAGAGAGATCGGAATCAAGGATTTTGACGGAATAAAGCGTCTTGCGCTCAACGGCGAGCCCTATCTTTTCAACGGACTTCTTGATCAGGGCTACTTTCCCGACGGAATAATCACACCCGCAACACCCGACGCCTTTCGCGACGACATCCTGCTCGCAAAGGAATGCGGCTTCAATATGATAAGAAAGCACATAAAGATCGAGCCGCTTATATTCTATCATCTATGCGACGTTCTGGGTATGGCCGTTTTTCAAGATTTTGTAAACAATTCGGACTATTCCTTTATGCGCGACACGGCGATGCCTACCGTCGGCTTCAAATCGCGGAGCGACAAAAAGCTCCACAAAAACGCTTTGACGCGCGAGATATTTGAGCGCGAAGCCAAAGCCACGGCAGAGCTTTTGCATAATTCCCCTTCCGTACTCTATTACACGGTATTTAACGAGGGCTTGGGGCAGTTTTGCGCGGATGAAATGTACAAAAAAATAAAGGAGTTGGCACCCGACAGGATAATCGACGCGACGTCGGGATGGTTCTTGCAAAACGAAAGTGACGTAGATTCGAGGCACATTTATTTCAAGCCCGTCAAGATCGACGGTTATACGGGAGAGCGTCCGCTCGTCATCAGCGAGTTTGGCGGCTTCTCCCACCGCGTCGAGGGTCATCTTTTCGGCTCTGACAATTACGGCTATAAAAAATTCAAAACGAGAGAAGAATTTGAAGCGGCTCTCATCAAGCTTTACGAAGATTTGATACCGCTTATAGGAAAAGGAATAAGCGCGCTCGTGCTCACTCAAATATCCGACGTTGAAGACGAGACCAACGGTCTTATAACTTATGACAGAAAAGCCTTGAAGGTGGATCCGAAAAAGCTCTCGGAAGTAATGAAAAAGCTTTACGCTCAACTGTAAAAAAAGTGCGCCCTCCGACGTAAAAGTCGGGGGGCGTGTTAAATTTCAGCGTTATTTCAAAAGCGCGTTCGCCGTCAAGAACTCTATTATCTTCTCCGTCGGAACGGCACATCCAAAGGCATAGCTTCCCTCGCCCTTTTCCGTTGCCGCCGCGTAATTTATTCCTATCAATCTGTACTCGGAATTCAAGAGCACGCCGCCCGAAGAGCCGCTGTCAATAGGCGCGGTGTGTTGGATCACGGGGAAGGTGACGTTGCTTATATCCGTTTTATCACCGTCGGTCGCGATCTTGCCGACGCCCTTCACAACTCCAAGCGTTACCGCGTTAAGCTGTCCGCTCGGAGCGCCTATCGCGATGACGGTTTCACCGAGTGCCGTGTCAGCCCTCTCTATTTCAACGCATCTGAGCGGCTCCGCCACGTTTTTCTTGAACTTCACGACGGCGAGGTCGTAATTCGCGTCGGCGCAAACCAGCTCGGCGGTGTACGATATCGCCTGATAGTCCGTCACCGTTATATCGGCGTTGGTCTTTTTGCCTTTTGCAACGACGTGATTATTCGTAAGGCAGTAATAATATCCCGCCTCCTCGGCATAAACGACTCCGCTGCCCGTTGAAGTGCCAACGTTTGTTTTTGAAGCTATAATGCCTCCGAAAAGCCCACTGCTCTCCTGCTTCACGTCGTATTTTTCAACGGTAAGCCTCACCGTTGCACGAACGGGAGCGTCGGGAATGCCGTTTATAAGAGCAACGTAATCGACCTCGGACAGAGTCTTCGGGATCCACTTGGCGTAGACGGTGAAGTCCTCCGTGACAGGCTTTGAAAAATCGTAAGTTGACGAATACGCGGCGTCGGTATACCATCCGCCGAACACGTACCCCTCCCTCGTCGGCAAAGCCTCGGGCAGAAGCGAGCCCTCCGCTACCGTTACGGTCACGTTATCGCGAGCACCCGCGTAATCGTAAGTCACCTCGTACTCGCCCGAAAACAAACAGGAGGTCATAAGCGACACGAAAAGCGCCGTCAGAAGAACGAGCGACAGTATTTTCCTTTTCATACACAAACCTCCTTTTTACTTAATTATATACCTGGGACGGCAAAAAATCAATGAAATATATGTAAATTCCAAAAATAAAAAACGGAAGTGTGGCGACTTCCGTTTTTTATTCGCTTATCTTCGGGCGCGAGAGCACCTTTACGGTTAAGGAACTATCGGGTAGAGCTGGATCATATTTCCGCCGTCAACGACGAGCTCGGCGCCCGTGGTATTTCTCGCGTGAGCGGCAAAATACCAAACCGCGTCGGCAATATCGGCAAACTCGGCAATATCTCCGAGCGGCGTATAATTTGAGAGCGCGTTTCTGCAGTCGTTGTAGTTATTCTGCCAGCGGTCGGTCTTTATCATACCCGGAAGAACGGCGTTTACGCGAATATTGTACTTTCCGAGATCAAGAGCAAGCGCGCGCATCATACCGAGCTGAGCGCTCTTTGAAGTTGAATAGGCAATTCTGTCGGGAATCGCGCGATAGGCGGTATTCGAATTTATAAATACTATCGACCCCTCGCCCTTTTCCTTCATACGAAGAGCGGCGCGTTCGATAAGCGCGTAATTCATCACGACGTTGGTGTTTATCACGTTTATGAAATCGGAAAGAGAATTTTCGAATATGCGCTGTCTGATTCCGAGATTTGCGGCGTTAAGAACGAGGCAGTCAACGGTTATCCCCTTTTTATCAAGGTCGTCAAAGATAAAGTCGAGATAATCCTCGTCTATCGTGTTGTCGGCGCGAACGACGTCGGTAACGTAGCCCGAAACGTTTTCTTTTCCGTATTTTTCACCGAGCGTCCTGAGCGCTTCCGTGAGTTGTTCCTCTTTTCTTGAGGTAATGACGGCGCGCCACCCCTCCGAGAGAAATTTTTCCGCGATGCCAAAGCCCGTATTTACGGTCGCACCCGTTATAAAAGCTGTTTTCATTTTTTCACTCCTTAAAATCAGAAATAAAATTCGCTCTTTGCGGGTCTTATATTGGTGAGCTGACCCGTATAATGGCGAAGAGTATGCGGCTTGTAGGGATGCTTCAAGCACTCCTCCTCGTTGATCTCAATTCCAAGTCCGGGCCTATCGGGTATCTTGATATATCCGTCGGCGTACTCAAGGCTCTCCGTGGTAACGTCCCCGCGCCACTCGACGTCGGAATACATAATCTCAAGAATACAGAAGTTCGGGCAGGCTGCGGCGAGCTGAAGCGTTGCGGCGTTGGCAACGGGACCCGAAGGATTGTGAGGCGCGAAGGGGATATAATGCGTTTCCGCCTCGGCGGCGATCTTTTTAAGCTCAGAAATACCACCCGCGTGTGAAATGTCGGGCTGTATATAATCGGCGGCGCGGATATCGAAGAGCTTCCTGTAATCCCAGCGGCTGTAAAGCCTCTCCCCTGCAGAGATCGGAACGGGCGATTTTGCCCTCACCGCCGCGAGGGCTTCAAGGTTGTCGGGCGGAACGGGCTCTTCAAAGAACATCGGACGGAACTGCTCAAGCTCCTTTGCTATTCTCGTAGCTGTCGGAACGTCAAATCTGCCGTGTCCCTCGATAAGAAGATCCACCTCGTCGCCAACAGCCTCGCGGACGGCGGCAACGTTGCGAAGCGCCTTGCCAAGCTCGGCGTTCGATATCTGAAGATAGTTCTTGCCGAAGGGGTCCCATTTCATCGCACTGACGCCGCGCTTGACGGCGATCTTCGCCTTCTCGGCAAACTCCTCGGGTTCCTTTGCTCCCGCAAACCAACCGTTTACGTAAATCCTTACCTTGTCGTGGTATTTGCCTCCGAGAAGGGTGTACACGGGGACGTTCAAGGACTTTCCGAGAATATCCCAAAGGGCGCACTCAACGGCGGAAAGCGCGCTCATAAGAACGGGGCCGCCGCGCCAATACGCATCGCGGTAGATCGTGTGCCAATGCTTCTCAATGTCGCGGGGATCTTGACCGAGAAGATATTCCTTAATGTGCTCAAGTGCGCCGAGGAAGGCTTTTTCCTTGTATTCAAGAGTTCCCTCTCCAACACCCGTGATACCCTCGTCGGTGTAAATTTTTACAAATGCCCAATTCGTGCGGAAGCAGTCAACAACGAAAGGCTTGACGTCGATGATCTTCATTTTTCTCTCCTTTTTAGCTATTCAATAATATCAAAAACTCTGACGTAATCAACAAGGAAGGTGTCGCCAACGGCGGCGCGTGCCTCTTTCGTGGGGGTGTGGTCCTCACGCCGATAGCCTTGAACCTCGGTTGATATCAAAATAAACTGAGGCGTTTTGGAAACGGGCTCGGTTATTCTTCCGTCCTCTTCACCGTCAACGTAAAAAGTATATCCGCTCTCGTCCCAAAGAAGACCGAAGGTGTGCCACGCTTCCCGTGAAACGTCCTTGCCTCCAACTCTTTTATATTGCCTGTCCAAGCCGTAACCGCCCCAAAAGGCGTTGTGTCCCGCGATGGTACCCGGCTTGAAGCATTCCATAATATCAATTTCAATGCCCGTCTTTTCAGGATCGAGCGACGCTCCAATTATCGGCGATTGGATCCAGAACGCGCTCCACCACCCATCCTTGCTCTGAAGGCGGCAACGGCACTCAAAATAACCGTATTTTTTAGTAAACTTATCCTCCCTCAGCTTTCCTACCGTCCACTGAAGATGGTCGTTGTAAAACGCCGTTTTTTCAAGCGGCTGATCCATAAAGTTGTACCCCGTTTGAAGCTGTGAAGACACGGGGTTGCCGTTTTCGTCCTCTATCACCGTGAAAACGCAGTTTCCCTCTCCGTCAAGACGCACGCCCTTATCACTCCAAGCGGGATGCATCTTCTGCATCATTGAAAGGCGATAGTCCCATTTCGTTCTGTCAAGCTCTGTGCCGTCAAATTCGTCAGCCCAAACGAGCTTAAATTTCTTTCCGCTCGGCAAAATACTCGGCTCGTGCCCCTCTATACCGTAAGTATTCATTATTCTCTTCTCCGTTTATCTTTTTTCAAAAACATATTTACAAATCAAAAAATAAATGTTATACTGTAACTAGCGAAAACACGTTGATTTTTCTTATTTTATTATAGCAATTATCTTCCTTTTGGGAAAGCGTGTTTCTTTCTTTATTTTTTAGAAATCTTACTTTTTAATTCGGAGCAAAAAAATGAACGTGGAAATAAAAGACGGAAAATACGGATTCGGAATTTTCGACTCTGGTAAGACCTTCCCTAACCAGAAGCTGACGAAAAAGCACACCGTTGAAAATTACGAGATCGAATTTTACACCGAGCCGTGCGGCACGACCTACGTAAACGGTGAGCCCTGCAAGATTCGCCCGGGGCGCGTGCTCTGCGTGAAGCCGGGGACGGAAAGATATTCCGAGCTTCCGCTCCGCTCGCACTATCTCAAGGTGAGTCCGACGGGCTCGGAGATCGACCGCGTGCTCGACGGCATTCTTGAAAAATTCATAAGCGAAAAAATCGACAAATACACCTCGGCGATCCACGAGATGCTCTCAGCGGAAAGCAGGTCGGACAAATTGCTCTGCCACGCAAAATTCCTTGAGATCATAGCTCTTCTTGCGGAAGACAGCAGAAGACAGGCGCAGATAAGGACGCTCGCAGGAGGCGGACGTGACGCGGTCAGCCGCGGACTTGATTACATAGAGGAGCATTTTGCCGAAAGGTGCACGCTTGAGGATATTGCGGCGTACGCGCATTTTTCACCCGTATATTTTCACGGTATATTCAAAAAAGCAATAGGAAAAACTCCGAACGAGTATCTCTCCGAGCTCAGGATAGAAAAGGCAAAAGGGATGCTTCT
This sequence comes from Clostridia bacterium, assembly GCA_017503105.1. Taxonomy (GTDB): domain Bacteria; phylum Bacillota; class Clostridia; order Oscillospirales; family CAG-272; genus UBA1740. The sequence continues at coordinate 2,704 of JAFVTS010000036.1, read as the reverse complement.
TATCGAAAATATGGATATCGCAAGCATCGCGGCGGCTGTCGGATTTTCGTCACAGTCATACTTCAATTACGCCTTTAAAGCGTCCGTGGGAAAGACTCCGAGCGAATACAGAGAAAGAAGCCTTGAAAAGTATTTTTCCTACGACGGGAAGATACATTAAAAATGCGCCGCTCCGCGCACATCTCACACTTTTATGCAAACATATTGCATTGACATAAAGGACTTCGGCGTGATAAAATAAAATAAAAATTCTAAGGAGATATGAAAATGAAATTAAGACCGCCCGCAATCCCCCTTATCACCTGCGACCCTTATTTTTCGGTCTGGGCACCGCACGAGCTTCTGTACGCTAAAAGCACGGAGCATTGGACGGGAAAAACCAACGGCATAGAAGGAACAGTCACGGTAGACGGCGAGGAATACCGTTTCCTCGGTTGCATACGCAACAGAGGTCACGTAATAGAAGAGACCGAGATGGACGTCGACGCCCTTTCAACACGCTACACCTTTGAAAACGAAAAGATAAAGCTCTTCGTAAAGTTTATGACCCCGCTCTTCCCCGACTCTCCCGAGCTTATATCGCGCCCCGTTTCTTATATGGACGTGTCCTTCGAGGCAAAGGACGGACGGGAGCACGGCGTGTCCGTTACCGTCAGTGCGCTTGACGAGCTTTGCCTCAACCACCGCGCGGAGTCACCCGTCGTGTGCGAGGACGTGAGTTCGGACGGCATTGCGGCAATCAAAATGGGCAACAGCGTGCAAAACGTGCTCGCCCGTGACGGTGACGACCTCAGAATAGATTACGGTTACTTTTATCTGTGCTCCGTAGGCGGCAAGACGCTTGAGCCCGAAACGGTAAAATACGTCGGCAAAAAGATCTCCGTCGAGCGCGCACTTACAAGCGGCGAGCGCGGACTTTTCCTCTTTGCTTACGACGACGTCCGCTCGATAAATTATTTCGGCAAGCATCTTACTTCATATTGGAACAAGGACGGCAAAACCATAGAAAAAGCGATAAAAGACGCGGCAGAAGAGTATTTCGAGCTTTCGGAGCGCGCAGACGACTTTGCGGACAAGCTCTTTGCCGAGTGCTATATGGCGGGCGGAGAAAAGTACGCTGACCTTTGCTCACTCGCTTACAGGCAGGCGTTCGCGGCGCATAAGATAGCCGTTGACGAAAACGGCGAGCTGCTCTTCATTTCAAAGGAATGCTTCTCAAACGGTTGCGCGGCAACGGTCGACGTTTCCTACCCCTCGATACCCCTCTTCCTCCGCTATAACACGGAGCTTGTCAAGGGTATGATGCGCCCGATATACAAATTCGCGGCGAGCGAGGAATGGAAATACGACTTTGCGCCCCACGACGCGGGCAGATTTCCAAAGGTCTGCGGTCAGGTCTACGGTCTTGACCGCGAAACGGGCGAGCATCCCCTTCATATGCAGATGCCCGTCGAGGAATGCGGGAATATGATAATAATGGAAACCAACGTAGCGCTCGCGGACGGGTGCGCGGACTTTGCGAAGGGGCATATCGACACGCTCATCGGCTGGTGCGAATACCTTATTAAATACGGTGACGACCCCGAAAATCAGCTCTGCACGGACGACTTCGCAGGTCACCTCGCCCACAACTGCAACCTCACCCTGAAGGCTATTATGGGCATCGAGGGTATGTCGATACTGATGAAGATATTAGGCAGGGACGAAGAATCGGAAAAATACGCAAAGGTTGCAAGAGAAAAAGCGAAAAGCTGGTGCGAAAGAGCGAAAAACGCGGACGGCTCCTACAAGCTCGCCTTTGATAAAGAGGGCACCTTCTCTATGAAATACAACGCCGTCTGGGATAAGATATGGGGCACGGGCGTCTTCCCCGACGGTGTATTCGAGGAAGAGATAGAAACGAACTTCGACAGATTCGAAAGGTACGGAATGCCCCTTGACTCAAGAAGTGACTACACGAAAGCGGATTGGCTCGTCTGGTGCGCCACGATGTCAAAGACCCTCGCTCAGTTCAAGCGCTACGTGGCTCCGCTTTGGCACGCGTATAACGAAACGCCCGACAGATGCGCTATGACGGATTGGTACGACACGAAGACCGCTTGCGTAGTCGGCTTCAGACACAGAAGCGTCATTGGCGGTCTCTTCATAAAGATGCTCGACGAAAGCGGAGTCGTGCGCGCGAAATAACGGTTAAATATATAATATAAAAAATGAAGCAAACGGGAGCGTCCTTCAGCGTGCAACTCTAAAGGACGGCTTTACAAGAATACGGTATATCCGAAAGAGGTATACCGTATTTTTATTACAAAACGACATCGGCGGTTCGGAGGGAGGCTTTGTCTTTCAAAAAGGGCTTCTCCTCACCCACCGCTAACGCGGTCCCCCCTCCCCAAGGGGGGAGGGTTAAAAAACCTTCCCCTCCTGGGGAAGGTGGCAGCGAAGCTGACGGATGAGGTGGAGTCGGAAGAGGTGAATTTACCTCACCCACCGCTAACGCGGTCCCCCCTCCCCGGGGGGAGGGTTAAAAAACCTTCCCCTCCTGGGGAAGGTGGCAGCGAAGCTGACGGATGAGGTGATTTTGATATGCACCCCAAAAGTTAGACACTTTTGGAGGTGCATATTTTTATGGCAAAAAAGGGATCAAAACAAAAAAGTTATAGTGCAGAATTCAAAATATGTGTTATAATGGATATGCGAGAACACC
>JAFVTS010000035.1 GCA_017503105.1 Clostridia bacterium | reverse complement strand
GACGCTGAAACATGGTTCAACGCCGGCAAGAAAGTTATCCTTGTCCGTCTGGAGACCTCTCCCGAAGACATCAGCGGCATGAAGGCTGCTCAGGGCATCCTGACCGTTCGCGGCGGTATGACCTCTCACGCAGCAGTTGTTGCAAGAGGTATGGGTAAGTGCTGCGTTTCCGGATGTGGCGACATCGCTATGGACGAGGAGAACAAGAAGTTCACTCTCGCAGGCAAGACCTACACCGAGGGCGACTACATCTCCATCGACGGCTCTACCGGTAACATCTACGACGGTATCATTCCTACCGTTGACGCTGAGATCTCGGGCAACTTCGGCACCATTATGGGCTGGGCTGACGAGTTCAGAACTCTTAAGGTAAGAACTAACGCTGACACTCCCGCCGACGCAAAGAAGGCAAGAGAGCTTGGCGCTGAGGGTATCGGTCTTTGCCGTACCGAGCATATGTTCTTCGAGGCTGACAGAATCGCGGCATTCCGTGAGATGATCTGCTCCGACACCGCTGAGGAAAGAGAAGTTGCTCTTGCAAAGATCCTTCCCTACCAGCAGGCAGACTTCGAGAAGCTCTACGAGGCTCTTGAAGGCAACCCCGTTTGTATCAGATTCCTTGACCCCCCGCTCCACGAGTTCGTTCCCACCACTGAGGAAGACATCGCTCTTCTTGCAAAGGCACAGAACAAGAGCGTTGAGGCGATCAAGGCTATCATCGCATCTCTTCACGAGTTCAACCCCATGATGGGTCACAGAGGATGCCGTCTTGCAGTAACCTATCCCGAGATCGCAGCAATGCAGACCAAGGCAGTTATCCGCGCGGCTATCAACGTTCAGAAGGCTCACGCTGATTGGAATATGGTTCCCGAAATTATGATTCCCCTTGTTGGCGACGTTAAGGAGCTTAAGTACGTTAAGAAGGTCGTTGTTGAGACCGCTGACGCTGAGATCGCAGCTGCAGGCGCTAACCTCAAGTATGAGGTTGGTACGATGATCGAGATTCCTCGTGCGTGCCTTACCGCAGACGAGATCGCTGAGAACGCAGACTTCTTCTGCTTCGGTACTAACGACCTTACTCAGATGACCTACGGCTTCTCCAGAGACGACGCAGGTAAGTTCCTCGGCGCTTACTACGACGCGAAGATCTTCGAGAACGATCCCTTCGCAAAGCTCGACCAGACCGGTGTCGGCAAGCTTATGAATATGGCAGTAACCCTCGGCAGACCCGCAAACAAGAACCTCCACGTAGGTATCTGCGGCGAGCACGGCGGCGACCCCACATCCGTAGAATTCTGCCACAAGATCGGCCTTGACTACGTTTCTTGCTCTCCCTTCAGAGTTCCGATTGCAAGACTCGCAGCAGCTCAGGCAGCTATTTCCAATAAGTAATATTTTAAAATATATTACAAAAAGACCTCGGATTTTCCGAGGTCTTTTACATTTATTTTTCCTGTAAAAGCAAATCAGATTCAAAAGAACAAGCTTTCAAGCACCGTCAATAACAAATATTATCTCAAAGAACCTCTTTTATAACTGTATTACGATTATTTAAATCGTTTCACGTCCTTTAAAAGTAATCAAAATACGGTTATAATATTATTAAAGATAATTACTGGACGGTGCTTATTGTGGAAAAACTTATAGGCAGAAAAATTCAATATTTCAGAAAGAAAAAAGGAATAACGCAAGAACAGCTTTCGGAAATTTTAGGCATTACTCCGCACTACCTTTCTGCACTTGAAAGAGGCATTTACAATATAAAGATCGAAACATTGATCAAAATATTAAACACACTTGATCTGTCGGCAGACGAAATATTCTGCGATGTAGTAAACAAGTCTTGCTCAATAACAGCCAACAGGTTGTCAAGTATGCTCGAAGACCTTCCTGCAGAGGAGCAGAAAAAGATACTTGCTGTTGTTGATACAATGATAGAAAATGCTAAGAAATAACATAAATACTCTCAAACCAAAAAAATCTGTGCGTTTTGTACAGATTTTTTTGGTTTTATTTACAAATCAACAAATTTCGACAGTAGCTTCATTATATAATAACAGTAAACGAATTACAAAATAACTATGATGCTATTATGGAGGTTGGCTATGAATATTGTTACAAGAAAAATAGACAAGCTCGGAAGAATTGTCCTTCCGATGGATTTCAGAAAGGCGTTAGCTCTTGATACAGAGGCAAATGTTATCCTCAGCGTTGATGGCAACACTATAACTGTGAAGAGCGCTAATAATTCTTGCAAGCTCTGCGGATCTAATGTCGAAGTGTCAAAAAAATTCACGGTGTGTTCGAAGTGTATTAGAAAAATCAAAAGTGTTTAAAGTTTATCACCTTGATAAAATAAAAGCTTAGGCTATTTGAATATACTTATCTAATTTCGTATTTTTTTACGCTCCGAGCCTTGCAAAGGAGCAAAACTTATGCTAAAATAAAGAGGCGATCAGCGAGAATTTAACGTTCGGTTTTAAAAAAGGAGATACAGATATGCTATACGCTTATTCGATAACGCCGCTTGCAGATGATGAATTTGAGGCACGCGCGAGGGGTATTATAGCAGAGGTAAAACGAGGGACGTTCCTTATGCCCTTGTTTTCTATGACGCTGACGCCCGAGGGCGTTCCCGTTTGGGATAAGGCGGGAAAAATGGCGAAATTATACGCAAAATATCGAGATTTTCTTTCCACAGAAGGCGTTGAATCGGGCATTCTCGTCCAAGCGTCTTTCGGGCACGGATACCCGATAACGAGAAACCCTTTCCAGCCCATAGTGGGGTTGAAAGACGGTGCCGAGACCTACGCTTGCTGCCCCGAGGACGACGCTTTTATCGAGCATTTCTGCGACGTGCTTCGCACGCTTGCAAAGGAAAGACCGAGAGTAATAATGCTCGACGACGATTTCAGACTCCTTATGCGCCCCGGGCTCGGCTGCGCCTGCCCTTTGCATATGGCAAAATTCAACGAGCGCGCGGGGGTAAAGCTTACTCGCGAAGAGCTGTTTTCTCACGTAATATCACACGGCAAGACGGACAAGCTTGCCCGCATCTTCACGGCAGTACAAAAAGACTCGCTCGTAAAAGCGGCGACGGCATTCCGCTCGGCTATTGACGAGATAGACCCGACTATTCAAGGAATAAACTGCACCTCGGGCGATATTTGCGAGGCGGTCACTTATACCAACAAAATCTTTGCAGGCAAGGGCAACCCGACGATAGTCAGAATTCCGAACGGCATTTACGCGCCTGAGAGCGTCAGGGGCTTCTCTGCCCTTATGCGACAGACTGCCGTATGCGGGGCTAAGCTGAAAAAGAACGGAATAGACATAATCCTCGCTGAAACGGACACTATTCCGTACAACCGTTACGCGAAGAGCGCAAGATACCTGCACTCACATTACACCGCGTCGCTTCTCGACGGTCTTAAAGGCGCAAAGCACTGGCTGACGAGGACGAGCGCGTTTGAACCGAGCTCGGGTGCCGCATATCGCGATATTCTCGCAAAGCACAAAGGAATGTACGAGAGGCTCTCGGAAATTGCGGAGAATATCAAGTGGGTGGGATGCAACAGCGCATTTACCGAGCAAGAGGATTTTGACTTCTCTGCTAAAGAGATCTGGCACTCGCACGACAATTATTTTGCTACGAAGTTTTTTGAGAGGATAGGCGTGCCGTTCTTTTTCTCGGACGGGAGCGAGGCGGCAAGCTTCCTTGAAGGCGATATCACGGACGATCTTAGCGATGAAAAAATAGAAGAGCTTTTCCGCGGCTCCGTATTTCTCGACGGCTATGCGGTAAAGGCGCTGTACGAGCGCGGCTTCGGCGAAAAGCTTGGCGTCAGGATCGATGAATGGGATCTCGGAACGGTGAGCGGCGAGAGCTTTGACGGAACGCTTTACAAATGCTCGACGAAGCAAAAAAATCTCAAAAAGCTGACAGTCGAAAACGAGCGCGTGGAGGTGCTCTCTCACAATTATCTTCGCGCTGACGGCTATGCAGAGCTTCTCTCTCCTGCCGTAACGCTGTTAGAACGCGAAAACGGGCGGCTTACGGTCGTGTTTGCGGGAACACCAAACGTCGATTTCAACTATATGGAGGGCTTTGCTTTTCTTAACGAGACGAGAAAAGCTCAGCTGATAGCGCTCTTGCGGCGCGCGGGAGCCTTGCCCGTTTACCTCGTCGGTGACGACGAGGTTTGTATGCGTGCGGGGTATCTTGACGACGGGACGCTCATCACGGCGCTTTTCGAATTGGGTATAGACCCGATAGAAGCTCCTAAGCTATTCCTTGAGAACAAGCCGAAGAGCATTAGTATAATGCTCCAAGACGGTAGTCTTGCGCCCGTCGAATTTTCCGAGAGCGAAGGCGGCGTATATTCGCTGAACGTCAAGGTCGAGCCGCTTTACCCCGTTATTTTACTGATAAAATAAGTCGCTCTAAAATTTTATGTTGCAAACCGCGTCTTTTCATATTGCTTTTTATCGCTTTTTGTTGTAAAATAGGAATATAATACTTTTACTTTTTATAAAAAGGAATATTTTATGCCAAAACTCAAAGAGCACCTTATAGGCGATCGAAAATTTTACCGCCACGTGCTTGCGGTCGCCTTGCCGATAATCGTACAAATGTGCATCACGAATTTCGTGAGCCTTCTTGACAACGTAATGGTCGGAAGGCTTTCCACTGAGGCGATGTCGGGTGTTTCGATAGTCAATCAATTCATATTCGTTTTCAATCTTCTTATCTTCGGTGCAATATCGGCTGCGGGAATATTTACCGCACAGTATCACGGCAGCGGGGACGTAGAAGGCGTCAGGCAGACCTTCCGCTTCAAGCTTATAATCAACGTCGCAGCAACGCTTTTGGCTATGCTCGTATTCACCGTTTTAAAAGAGCCGCTCATCAACTCGTTCCTTCACGAAAGTGAGTCCACGGGCGACCTTGCGGCTACGTTCGAATTCGGTTGCGGATATCTTCGGGTAATGCTGATAGGGCTTATCCCCTACGCGGTGTCACAGGTGTACGCATCTACTCTGCGCGAAACGGGAGAGACGCTCGTGCCGATGTGCGCAAGCCTCATTGCGGTTTTCACCAATCTTGTATTCAATTACATACTCATATTCGGCAAGCTCGGAGCTCCCGCGCTCGGGGTAGAGGGAGCTGCGATAGCTACCGTCATCTCACGCTTCATTGAGCTTGCAATACTTCTCGTCTGGACGCACACACACGGGGGGCGTGTTAAATTTATAAAAGGAATTTACCGTTCGTTGAGAGTGCCTGCACAGCTGTTACGGAGCATATGCATCAAGGGCTTGCCCCTTGTCGCAAACGAGCTGCTTTTCGCTTTGGCGCTCACGTTCAGAAATCAATTCTACTCCACAAGAGGGCTTGACGTCGTTGCCTCCCTCAACATCGCGACGACCGTAATCAACCTCTTCAACGTGGTCTATCTCGCCCTTGGAAGCGCCATTGCTATAATCGTCGGAAATCTGCTCGGCGCGGGCAAAACGGACGAGGCAAGGCTGACGGCGTCGCGTATGATAACGTTTTCCATCTTCGCAGCATTCGTTATGGGCTTTGCGCTTATTTGCACCTCTCCCGCGATTCCGCTGATGTACAACGTTGGTGAGCCCGTAAGAGAGCTTGCAAGCTATATGCTCGTTTGTGCCGCTTTTATTATGCCGTTTCAGGCTTTCAACAACGCTTGCTACTATACCTTCCGCGCGGGTGGCAGAATACTTGCGACGGTTATGCTCGACTCGGGAATGCTCTGGTGCGTGATAATTCCCCTTTCTTTCATATTCGCGAATTTTACATCACTCGGAATACTTATTCTCTTCCCTCTGTGCCAAGCGCTCGACGCCTTAAAGAGCATATTCGGCGCCTTCTATTTAAAGCGAGGCTCGTGGGCAAGGCGGCTCGTGATCGACCGACAGGAATAAAGGAGGCAAAATGACTACCGTAAGACTTGGAAAAACAGAAATAACGTCGCCGAAGAACGCTTTCGGCGCTCTACCCATTCAAAGGCTGACTAAGGAGGAGGCTGTCCGTCTTGTAAGACGGGCATACGATAACGGCTTCACCTTATTTGATACGGCAAGATACTACACCGACAGCGAGGAAAAGCTCGGCGAGGCGTTCCTCGGTATAAGAGATAACGTTACTCTGACGACAAAAACTATGGCTCGCGACGGTGAGACTCTCAAAAAAGAGCTCGACGAGAGCCTCAGATTTTTAAAAACCGACCGAATTGACGTATATCAGCTACACAATCCGCCACACTGCCCAAAGCCCGATGACGGCACGGGGCTTTACGAGGCGCTCATTGAAGCTAAAGCGGCAGGAAAGATCCTTCACGTGGGAATAACCAATCACAGATACGACGTGGCAAAAGAAGCCGTTCTTTCGGGGCTTTACGAAACGCTTCAATTTCCTCTTTGCTATCTTGCTACGGAAAAAGACCTTGAGCTCGTAAAGCTGTGTGCCGAGTGTGACGTCGGATTCATTGCGATGAAGGGGCTTGCAGGCGGTCTTATCACAAACGCTTACGCCGCGTACGCATACCTCGCGCAGTTTGAAAACGTGCTTCCCATCTGGGGCATACAGAAGGAACACGAGCTTGACGAGTTCATAGGATTTATGAAGGACGAGCCTAGCCTTGATGAAAACGTAAAGGCGTTTATAGAAAAAGAAAGAGCCGATTTGCTCGGTGATTTCTGTCGCGGCTGCGGATACTGTATGCCTTGCCCCGTCGGAATCGAGATAAACAACTGCGCGAGAATGTCACAGCTTATAAGAAGAAGTCCGTCCGCGGTCCTTCTTACGGAAGAAGGTCAGGCAAAAATGAAGAAAATAGAAGACTGTATTAACTGCGGCGCTTGTAGATCCAAGTGTCCTTACGGTCTTGATACCCCTGCCCTTCTTAAGCAGAATTTAGCCGACTACAAACGTATAATAAGCGGCACCGCAACTGATTTTGATTATTCAAGAAAATGTAGATAATATAAGTTTAAAACAAAAAACTGACTCTGTTTAGAGAGTAACTAAAAAAGATAATTTTCAAAAATACGGCATATCTCAAAAGAGGTATGCCGTATTTTTGAGTTTTTACAATCCTCCGTCACGGCAATCCGTGCCTCCACGGATTTTTCTGCTTTTTTAAAGGTAATTTTGTAAAATTCACTAAAACTATTTACAAACCGCAAAAAATGTGATATAATAACATTGTCACACAAACTGAATAATCGGTATTAGGGGTATTTTTTTGCTTTAGGGATACTATACCCTTTTTTGGGCATACCTAAATTTATGGACGTGGCAAAAACGCAAGCCCCTCTAATTTAGGTATGGCTGAAATATTCCTATTCCGATTAGTTTGTGTGACAACAATCGGGGTTTGTGTTTTTCGGTGCGCTGACTTCGGTTGCGCACCTTTTTTATATGCTGATGGAGGATATATGAACAAGAACATTCAAGAAAAGATCATGGACATTACCGGTATTGAGCTTACGCCGGGAAACCCTACCGTTTGTCTTGGTAACGGCGAGCAAGGTTTTGAGTGTTGTTGCGACGAGTGTGATTACTTTCTGCTTTGCTTTCCCGAATTTGATGTTCAAATCAAAGAAAAAAATATTGCTGCAAGTAAAGATAATACTACAAAATAGTCAAAAAAATGACAGAGAATAAAAAGTATTCTCTGTCATTTTTGTCGGTAAATAAGATATTATTTTTAAGTTCAAAAACTGTCCTTAAGAGTACGCACCATTAGAGGGTCAGTTTTTTCGTTCAGCGAAGTATTTTTTCAGAATATTCAACAGCGGCGCGTGTCGCTGCACCGATAGGTGCGTCTGCCCTTCCGAAAGTAACGAAATCAACGAGCTCGGACGTTTTTTCCCCGTCAAGCTCGCGCTTGATCCTGCTAAGAAGCTCGTCCGACACACCCTCGCGCTTCGCTATTTTACACATCGCGATGAGAGCGTGAGTAAAGTGCTGGAAATAACAAAATCTTACGTCCGTTTTGCCGTATGCAAGAGGCGAGGTGTTCTCGGGAACGTACATAGCTTTTTTTCGCTCGGTCTTGTCAAAGACTATTTCCGAGAGCAAATCCATATCCTCTTTCGTGCCGAATCTTGCAAGCACGCATATTGCCGCGCAGCTTTTAAACTGATTTGACCGTCGGCATCCCGTAAATATTTCGGACGAGCGACACCTTACCGCGTGTCTTAAGACGTCGGCGCCCGAGCCGTCACCCATAAGACCGAGTGCAAGCGCCGCACCGAGGGCGAGCTTTTCATCATCGGAAGCAAGAAGCGGTACGAGCTTTGGGATAATACTTCCGTCAGAAAGACGGCAGGCGTATATCGCAACTCCCGGTGAATCCGTCGCGAGCTCTTCTATGATTTTTTCGTGCGTCATATCGAAGCTGACCGCCCTACGTTCGACGGGCTCACCTATAACGTTCTTTCCCGAAGGCGCGTCAAAGGCAAAGGATTCCGTCATCTTACCTCTTCGGCATCCGTATACGTCCGTGAGTCTTTCATATTCCCCGTAATCAACGTCGCGCACGTCGCACCCGTGCTTTACGCTGAGTGCGGCAAGTATGCCGACGCACTCACCCATACGCATCATATCGCGGTTCATCCTTACAGCGCCGAGCGCGTAGCTGTCTACGGAAAGGCATCTGCCTGCGGTGAGTATTCCGCGCACGCCTTTGGGCATAACGGCGCCCATAGGCACGGGTATTCTTACGGTCAAGGTCGCAAGATTTGATACGCACCAGAAATTCTGATATTCGTCCTCGTCAAGCGCGATATCCGAACCGTGCTTGTCAAGATCGCTCCTTGCATAGAAAAGCACTCGCCGAGGCTCCTTCGAAGAAAGAATATCCGTATATTTCAAGGTCTCCTCTCCAAGAAAGCTCAAGCCCTCCCGAACTCCGGGCAAAGATGCGACCGACAGGTATTCCGCGCCATCTTTAAGGAACAGGAGCTTTCTCGCGTGGGCGCTGACAACAGCGTCCGAAAACGAATACGGCTCGTATTGGTCACAGTATCCGTCGTCAACGTTCATACCTCTGCGCTTGCCGTCCTTTATCACGTCTGACCAAACGGTGAACGGAGCACGTCCGCCGTCCGTGCCTCTTCCAAATCTCAAGGGGATGGAAAGAAGTCTTACGGCGTGTCCGTCCGAGGTGGCGTCAATTAAAACGCGCGCTCTGACGTTAAAGGTGGTGTCCTGTGTTACAATTCTGGCACCCGTCACGGTGTCGTTTTCTATGTATAAGCCCATAACGGCGGCACCCGTGTAAAGTTTTACGCCAAACTCCGACAGTTTTTCGGTATATACGGCAACACGGCCTTCGGGCTTTTTTCTGCTTCCGAAGAACGCTTTGTCAAGCTCGTCGGCTTCTCTTTCGCATTCCTCGTAAGTACCGCCCTCATCGCCATAATAAAATCCCGTTACGCGTCCTGCGGTGTACATTCCGCCGACCGCAAGCTCGCGTTCAACGGCGATAACGGACGCACCTTCTCTTGCCGCCGAGATCGCGGCGAAAGTGCCCGCTGTGCCTACTCCCGCAACGAGGACGTCGGTCTTTTCATCGAAATCGGGGGTGCATTCTTCTCTTAAAAGCGCACCTTCTTTAAGATAAGCATATATCATACGTTCATCTCCCTCCAAGAAAAGACCCCTCTTTCAAAGTCCGCCAAGGGTCCCCCCGCAAAAGGCGCGTCGGCACTGTAAAATCCAAGCGGCGCGCACTCGATTATCTTTGCGTCCTTGGCGCGAAGGACCCTGCTTGCCGCGCGTATCGCACGCGCTCTTAAGGCGTTATTTTCCATAGGCAGAGGCGCTCTTACGCTAAGGATGCGGTCGGATCGCGAATACGCATCGGAAAGTGATAGGCTGAGTCCGTCAACTTCGTCCTCATCAAGCGTGAATGATGCACCGCGGACAAGAAGATTTACGGTGTCGGGCAGGTGCCTTTGACGCTTTACCACCGTTTTTGCACCAATCTCTATTATTCCTGCGGAGGTATGAAGAGTTATTACGTGAATATCCGAAGGGGGCTCTATCTTCACGGTATACGCGCCAAGAAGCACGTCGGTACCGATCTCCCCCGCGTATTCGGCAAGGCAAGACTCAAGTGCGGGGACGTTAAAGCGCCCGCCCGTCATACATTCCGAGCGCTCGATAATAGAGCGAAGGGTTTCACTCTCGGACGAATATTCTTCACACGGGGTGGGGGTAAAACCCGAAAACGTGCCCGCAAAATCGGGATCGAGCAGAAAATGCGGGTCTATCACCACGCTTCTTCCGCCCGCCGATGCAAGCCCAAGCGAGTAAAAGCCCGAGCCGATAACGGCAAGATCGTATTCTTTCATAATGTGCATCCTTATATTCGTTTTTTCATCTACATTATATCACGGCATCCATTCTAAGTCAAGGCACTTATAAAAGTACGGCCCTCGCTATTAAAAAATATATCACGAGCGACATCGCGTCAACGATAGTCGTTATAAACGGAGAAGCCATTACCGCAGGATCAAGTCCGATGCACTTGACTGCCAACGGCAGCGCCGCGCCGATGACCTTAGCTATTACGACGGTCAGGGCAAGAGATAGCGAAACGCATATAGCCACTACCAAAGAAACGTCGGGATTGCCTGCTATAAATCGGTCAACGACGACCACCTTCAAAAGCGCCGCTACCGCAAGAGCGAGTCCGCAAAGCGCTCCGACGGAGAGCTCCTTGAAAATGACGCGCGGTGCGCTCCTTGGCGGGAGGGTTCCGAGAGAGAGCGAGCGAATGACCGTTACGGAGCTCTGAGAGCCGCAGTTTCCACCCGTGCCCATAAGCATAGGAACGAAAAGAACGAGCACCGCAGGAAGAGCCGACTCAAAGCGCGCGAGCATAAGACTTGACAGTGCCGACGATATAAGCAGTAAAAGAAGCCACGGTATTCTCGAAAGAAAAATGCGGGAAACGGGAACCTTAAGATATTCCTCATCCGAGGGCGTGATAGCCGCCATTTTAGCAAAATCCTCCTCGGCTTCTTCGCTCATAGCGTCAACCGCGTCATCAACGGTAACTATTCCGACGAGCCTCTTTTCGTTATCGACTACGGGCAGAGCCAAAAAACCGTATTTTCTTATAAGATTGACGACGCTCTGCCTGTCAAGGGAAGTTTCAACGAATATGGGAGAGGTATTCATTATATCGGAAATCAGCACGTCGGGTGCTGATATAAGAAGTTGCTTTGCCGTAACTATTCCGATAAGACGTCTGCCGCTGTCGGTGACGTAGCAGGTGTAGACCGTTTCGCTGTCAAGTGCCACGCGACGAATGTGCTCGAGGGCTTCGAAAACGCTCATCCCGGGAAAGAGCCTTACGTATTCGGGCGTCATAAGCGATCCTGCGGAATCCTTCGGATAGCCGAGGAGCTGATTTATTACCGCGCGATCTTCTTTTGACGCCGAACGCAGTATTTTCTTTACCACGTTTGCCGGCATCTCCTCGATTATATCCACCGTATCGTCAAGGAACAGCTCATCCGTGACCGAACGAAGCTCGCGCTCCGTGAAGCTTTCTATAAGCTCACGCCTTGTCTGAGTGTCGAGCGCAACGAAGCATTCTGCGGCAAACTCCTTTGGAAGAAGCCTGAAAAGCGCTATTCTGTATTTCGGCGGCAGCTCGTAAAACAGCTCTCCTACGTCCTCGGGCTTATACGCCACGACAGCCGCCCTCAGCCTTACGAGGTCCTTTTCTTCAAAGAAGCGCACGACGCGCTCTTTTGTAAGTTCATTCATCATTTCCGTCATTTCTTTATCCTCCTTTCAGGGTAGCCGCAGCGGGATCAAACGCATAAACCCTACGGCTAAGCACAGAAATTCGGAACAAAGAAAAAAGCGCGCCCGAAGGCGCGCGAGAGCTGCCGTGCTTTAACAGATAAAAAGCAAGGCAGAAGTCACTCGCGCCGAATATTCAATGCTATATAACGCCAAATATGTACTTCGGTCAGTACTCATTACGTTCCTCTCTGCCTTTCTTTCATTTTTTATTTATTATAACACAAAGGATAAATAAATGTCAAGCGTTTTTTAAAACGGACTCGACCTCATCCTCCGAGAAAACTTTAATTCCGTTTTCGGAAAGAAGCTCCGCCGTGACCCCCTGCCCCTGCTTCAGCGTGCGCGTAAACGTTCCGTCGTATATAAATGAGCTTCCGCAAGAAGGGCTGCGCTCCTTCAGTATAGCCACCGAGCAAGAGAGCGTTTTTGCAATATCAAGCGTCGCCTTAGCGCCTCTGTCATAATTCTCCGTGACGTCCGTGCCGTCAGCCATAATAACTCTCTCGCCGACGCGCTCGCTGCCCGTGCGCGGAGTCGGAAGCCCGCCGTATATCTCGGGGCAGACGGGAATGAGAGCGTATTTTTTCTTTAGCTCTTCAAGGATCGCGCCTTCAATTTTCGGCTTGCTTTTTCCGTCGTATCTGCAAGGTATGCCGAGGAGGCACGCGCTTATAAGTATACTTTTCATTTTATTATTCCTTTATTTTTTTATTTTCATTCTTGAAATTATATCCGTCATATCAGCCGCTCCCATAAGGACTACCGTGCCGCGTGTGGATCTGTCGAGCGCGCTCGGCACGTCTTCATCGGAGGAATAAACGGCGCGCTCGCCTATCTGCGCGGCAAGGCCGGCGGCGCTGACACCGCGCTCGTTTTTCTCCCTCGCGGCAAAGACGTCGCCTACCACCACGTAATCGGCAAAAGAGAGCGAGCGGACGAATCCGTCCCAAAGATCAGCTGTACGGGAATAGGTATGCGACTTAAAAACCACGGTCAGGACCTCGGCGCCCATTGCTCTCAGTGCCGCTATACCCGCGTATATTTCCGTCGGGTGATGCGCGTAATCGTAGAAAACGGGTCTGCTCTTATATTCCCCTATATATTCAAGCCGTCTCTCTATTCCTCCGAAATCGGCTATCGCGGAGCGTGCGGTATCAACAGAAACGCCGCATTCGTAAGCCGCCGCAATAGCCGCTGCCGCGTTTTGGACGTTGAATATTCCCGGAATTTTCAAGCAAAACTCGCCGAGCGACTCGCCCTCTCTTGAGAGAGTAAAAACGTATTCCGTCGCGCCAACGGCAATATTGCTTATTCTGTAAAAAGCATCGGGGGACGTGCCGAAGGTCAAAACGCGGGCGCTGATCCTGTCCTTTATAGAGCGCGCGCCGAAATCGTCTGTGTTCAGAAGAACGAATTTCTTTGCCGCCGAGGCGTATTTTACGAAAGAGCTTTTCAAGGCGTCCAAGCTTTTGAAATAATCCGTATGATCAAGCTCTATATTATTTATTATAGCAATACTCGGAGAAAATTTCAAGAAGGAATCTTTATATTCGCACGCCTCCAGCACAAAAGTTTTGCCATCCCCGAGGCGCGAATGCCCTCCGCCGTATAGCTTCGAGCCCGAAAGGACGGAGGCGCTCTTTTCGCTTTTTGAGAAGATATGCGCTATCATCGCCGTCACCGTGCTCTTTCCGTGAGAGCCCGCGACGGTGATGCATTCCTCCGCCCCCGAGGAAAGATATGCCCAGAACTCCGCACGCGATACCGTCGGAATGCCGTTTTCCTTTGCCGCCGCGTATTCGGGATTGTCGTCCGAGATGGCAAGCGTGTATATTAAGAGCGCGGCGCCCGTGACGTTTTCCCTTTCGTGAGAAGAATAAAACTCAAGTCCGAGCGCCACGAGCTCCCCCTCTTCACGGGATGCCCCTGCGTCACTCCCCGAAACTCTGACGCCCTCTCTTAAAAGAAGCTCCGCTATTCCTCTTTGCCCGGCTCCGAGAACGCCGCAGATATGTACTCTTCCTCCCGTTTCTTTTATCCTTTTCATAATCTCTTTTATCCTTATAATTCCCAAAGATGAGTTATAAACAGACAAAATCCTCGCTCCTTCTCGTGTTGTTAAAGCTTTATACAACTTCATTTTTCAAAAATTCAAAATATATTTAAAAAAATCAATTAAATTATCGCGAATATTCTTCATAATTTTATAGTATACTATATTCGTTCCAAAAATTGACAAAGACAGGAAGGATCAACAAAAATGCAAGTAACGGATATTAAAATCAGAAAGTTTTTCGACGAAGGCCCTATGAAGGCGATAGTTTCCGTCACGTTTGACGATTGCCTCGCCGTTCACGACATCAAAGTAATTTACGCGCGCGACAGATATTTCATCGTTATGCCCTCAAGGAAGAATCCCGACGGCACGTACAGAGATATCGTGCACCCCATCAACTCCGATTTCAGAGCATCACTCGAAGAGGCTGTGATCGACGCTTATCACGTGCAGCTCGTCGCGGCTGAGCACGACGAGAGCGACGCGGATGACGCCCTTATAATATAACGCTTTCTCCTTTTATGACGGAGCCCCTTTTTTAAGGGCTTCGTCTTTTTATTATATGCCGATGAAAAAAAAGCGTGACGCTTCGGGCACAAGACCCAAAGCGTCACGCTCTGCCGACGGGATAACTGCGGATTTTAAAAGGCCCGATGCGTTAAAAGGCGAAAAAACGTATCGCCCCGAGGCTTATTTTTTCATATGCTCGTCGCCTGGTTTCCCACTGCGGGTCCACCCGCGCAAATGGAATCGCCGTCCCATATTACAGTTTTTCCGAAAAGCTTATTCTCGTTCATAAAACCGACCTCGCTTTTCGCTTGTATTTTTTATAAAAGTCCGTTTGCCAGCGACTCGTACGCACAGAAGGTGACGTTACCGTTCTTACGAAGAAGGCTCGCGGGAATAGCGGAAGTCATCTCATCGAAGAGAACGTGCTTCACGATACCGTGCTGCCAATCTCGGTTGAGCGCTATGTAAATCCTGCGAGCGGAAATTATCTGCTTCATTCCGACGGTAATACACCACGCAGGCATTCCTCGAAGGTCTCCTCTCTGATAGCCGTAAGCATTTATCGTCATCGTTTCCCTTGAAATGGCGAGAACGCGCGTTCCAAGACTTGCAAACTCATCCGCGCTGACCTTCACACCGGGCTCAGGCGGCTCGTTGAAGGCGACGTGACCGTTTATTCCAAGACCGCCGAGGCAAAGATCGATGCCTCCAAGCTTTTCTATCAGAGCGTCGTACTCCGCTTCTTTGCCGGGCTTTGGGAAAAGACGCTGCTCGGGCGGCATTATAAGATCTTCTCTGACACGGGAATAAAACTCGTCGTTCATACGCTTATGGAAGCTCATCGGGTCATTTGGATCGATGGGCTTTTCGGGTGTTATGAGATACTCGTCCATATTAAAGAACCACACGTTCTTTAAAGAAACTCCAAGCTGATTTACGAGCTTTGCGAGAATGGGATACTGTGCCGTAGGTCCTACGGGAACTATCATTGCCGTACTCTTTCCCTGCTCGTTGTTTTTCATTATCTCATCAAGCATAGTGAGCGCCATATCAAAATAAACGTCCCACTCGGTCGGCACTGTTTTAAAGGATATGTTGTTGATCTTCTCGACCATTTTTGTTTTCTCCTTATCCGTTTTTGTTTGTTAATCTATCTATCGTAGCGATTGTCGTAGACCTATCGTCACCCTGCGACTCAAGCAAAAGCTTACTCAAAAACAACTCGTAATTCGCTTCCTCGTAGCTGATGCCGACAATCTCTGATATAATTCTCGTTGCCCTGTCTATAAGCTTTTTGTTGCTAATGTTAAGATGAACCATATAGTTACCTCTGACTCTGCCCATTTTCGCCATTGTGCCCGTAGAAACGGTGTTCAGCATCAGCTTTACTGCAACGTGCTCGAAAATTTTAAGTCTGGTAGCTATGGGGAATTTTCCCCCTCTCGTTACCGTAAGAGTTGTTGCGGTCTCATAATGAGAAAGAACGTCTTCAAGCTCACGCGGTATATCAAGCGAGAAATCAACCCAAGTCGCCTGACTTGCCGCCCCTTCTCTTTCGGGGTCACGCTCACACCCTATCTCGTATTCAAGAATAGCGTCAAGATTGATTTTCGGGATTCTTTTCACATCATACTCACGTACACCGAGTGCGATATACTCACCGTCTGTCTTGTCTATACAGCGCGGAGTTCTTGCAAAGCAGGCGTCCCACGCTGCTTTTGTATCAAGACGCGGATTTTTGACAAACGCCCACGAAAGTGTTTCGTCTTTGTTTTTCTGCGGTCTGAAAGGTGGGGTGGTAAACGTGGGGCTTCTTTCTGTCGTATCGGTCAGGACGTCGAGCAAATACTCATCAGCGAAGTATGTCACGTGTCCGCCGCGTGAATAAAGATCACATTCTCTATCCACAGCTTCGGTCATAGATTTAACAGCTTCTTTTTCCGAAATTAGCTCCAAGCACTTGGAAAATCCGTGCATAAGCTCTTCTTTTTTTGCATCGCAGTATGAGTCGCGGGAAACGAGCTCGGAGAGCGCAAGTTCAAGAACAAAAGATATTATAAGCTGCTCTGAGGTCGATGACTGCATTCTTGACGAGCCGCTTACCGCAAACGGACCGCATTTAATATAAAGGCTATTGGTGTTTTTATGACAAAAAACTTCCTTTGCACGCAAGAGCCTCGCAGTTACCGATTCAGGGTCGGTGCAAACCACCATCCACACGTGCGCTCCGTAAGATAGCGCTTCCTTTGCCGAGCCAAGGATAGAGGTAGTTTCGCCCGTCGCTGTAACTCCAATCAACAAGTCACGCTCTGAAACACACATCTCTCTTACCTGCATAGCACCGAGAACTGCATAGTCCTCAAAGGACTCAACGCTTCTTATAACCGCAAAATCGCCGCCCGTCATAACCTCAATTACACTGTCAGAATATTTTTCAAGTTCGGGGTTCTCCTTTACAAGTGCTGAAATTGCAGCTCGCCACGACGCCTCAATACGCATAGCAAGTCGACCCGTCGAGCCACAGCCCGAAATGATAATTCTGCCACCGCGCTTAAGCGCGTTTAATACGTCTTTGTAAAGCTCGGAAAACTCCTCAGAGAAAAGCGCGTTTTTTATAGGCGAATATAGCGCTCGGTCAACCGACAGAAGCATTTCTATGCCATCTTTTGTGCTTTTTACAAAGGTTTCGCCAAGAGTTTTGGTCAAAGGGTTTGATTGCTCCGCTTCAACAAATCCTAAGCGGTACTGCTTTTCATTTTCCAAAAAATCGATCGAAAGCTCCGCAGCTTTTCTTTCCATTTGAGTCATAAAGAGTGAAATCCTTTCATCAAAGTTGCTTTATGACACTATTTTAATATAAATCAAAGCGGATTGTCAATATCTTTTTTAGACCGTTGCTTGACCTTTTCGCTTCATTTTAAAAAAGCTGTCAAAAACACCCGTTTTATGAAAAAGAAGCTCGCTCTCCTTACCGGAAAGCGAGCCGAAGTGTTTTTTAGTTTATTAGTGGCAGACGCACTTCTCGGTATCCTTGTCGAAGATGTGGATACGGGAGGTGTCAACAGCAACCTTAATGGTATCGCCTGCCTGAGCGCGGGAACGAGAGGAAACTCTTGCGATAATGTTCTTACCGTTAGTAGCGTCGTCCATACCCTCGAAGCCAAGGTAGAGATAGATCTCAGCACCCATAAGCTCGGTAACGTCAACGTTAACGTCCATAGTGGTGTCAGCCATAGTCTGAAGGTACATAGGCTCGTCGTGGATAGCCTCGGGACGGATACCGAAGATAACCTCCTGACCGACGTATTCCTTAAGGTCGGGGTTATTAGCCTTGTCCTGAGGAAGCTTGAGTGCAGTAGCACCGAAGGAAGCGTAAAGATCGTTATCACGCTTTACAAGCTTACCGGTGATGAAGTTCATCTGAGGAGTGCCTATGAAGCCTGCAACGAAGAGATTGCAGGGAGCGTCGTAAAGGTTCTGAGGAGTGTCAACCTGCTGGATAAGACCGTCTCTCATAACGACGATACGGGAAGCCATCGTCATAGCCTCGACCTGGTCGTGCGTTACGTAGATGAAGGTGGTCTCAACCTTCTTGTGAAGCTTGGTAAGCTCGGTTCTCATGCTCGCACGAAGCTTTGCGTCAAGGTTGGAAAGCGGCTCGTCGAGAAGGAAGACCTTGGGGTTACGGACGATAGCACGTCCAAGCGCAACTCTCTGCTTCTGACCACCCGAAAGAGCCTTGGGACGGCGCTCAAGAAGGTGGCTGATGTCAAGGATTCTTGCAGCCTCTTCAACGCGGCGCTTGATCTCTTCCTTAGGAACCTTACGAAGCTTAAGGCCGAACGCCATATTGTCGAAAACGGTCATATGAGGATAAAGAGCGTAGTTCTGGAACACCATCGCGATGTCTCTGTCCTTAGGAGCTACGTCGTTTACGTATCTGTCGCCTATGTAAAGCTCACCCTCGGAAATTTCCTCAAGGCCTGCGATCATACGGAGAGTGGTAGACTTACCGCATCCCGAAGGACCGACGAAGATGAGGAACTCCTTATCTTTGATTTCAAGGTTGAAGTCCGAAACAGCGGTAACGCCGCCGGGATACTTCTTGTAAATGTGTCTTAAAGAAAGACCTGCCATTGGTTTGTTCTCCTTTTAATTAAATTATTTTCTTACGGTATATATTTTACCAAAAAAACACGGGAATTTCAATAGTCGTATTTCACGATTTTATCAGGTTCTTTTTGTGATATATGCACAAAAATCAGGTGTGTTTTTTGTAAACAAAGACGAAGCTTTTCGAAGTTTTCTAATTTATTAGAAAGACAGCCTTTGCCTTTGACTATTGACAAAGCTATTCACGCAATGTATAATTAAATTGAAAACAGGAAGAAAAGGAGTGGCTATGAAAAATCATTACAACGTGATAGTAATCGGTGGCGGAATGGCAGGTTCGGCGGCAGCAATATCGGCGGCGCGCGAGGGCGCGAATGTTCTGCTCATCGAAAAATACAACTGTCTTGGCGGCGCGGCGGCGTTTGATCTTATCAACCCGTTTATGCCTTATAAAACGAAGCTTGAAGACGGCACGAAAAAGGCAGTGAACGCAGGACTCTTCACAGAAATACTTGAGCGACTTGACGCGATGGGCGGAGTACGCGCAGGCACGGAGCACGCTCCGGTATTCGAGGTTGAGTATTTAAAAAAGCTTCTCAACGATATGGCGAGGGATGCGGGAGTAAACCTGCTCTTCGGAGCTCACCTCACGGACGTGTCTGTTTTAGACGGACGCATAAATTCGGTAACGGTTTCGAGCGTTTCCGGCGAGCTTGATTTTTCAGCTGATGTTTATATAGACGCATCGGGTGACGCAAACCTTTCGTTCCTTGCGGGAGCGCCTTACAGGATCGGACGCGACGGGGATTCGCTCTGTCAGCCAATGACGCTTTGCTTCAGACTCGCGGACGTGGATGCGGAAAAATTTGCGAAGCAAAGAGCCGAAATAAATCCGTTATATAAAAAAATGAAAAAGGACGGCTTGATCAAAAATCCGCGAGAGGACGTCCTGCTTTTCAAAACACTCAGCGATTCAATAATTCATTTCAACACGACGAGAGTGGTAAAACGCAACCCCACCGATATATTCGACGTGACGGAATCGGAGCTTGAAGCAAGAGATCAGGTCTTTGAGATGCTTGATTTCCTCAAAAGCAATTTCACAGCCTTTGAAAACGCAAAGTTAATTCAGACAGGAATGCAGATCGGCGCCAGGGAGAGCAGAATGATCATCGGCGAGCACGTGCTCACAAAAGACGATATTACGTCTATGACAAAATTTCCCGACGGTATCGCCGCTTGTAATTACGACATTGACATTCATTCGCCGGACGGATCGGGTACGAGCCATTGGTTCTTCCCGGACGGTGAATACTACACAATTCCCTACCGTGCACTTATTCCTAAAGGATTTTGCAACCTGCTCGTTGCTGGCAGATGTATCTCCGCAGATCACGACGCACAGGCATCTCTCAGAGTAATGCCACCCTGCACCTCTGTCGGTGAGGCGGCGGGAATTGCTGCCGCTATGGCAAAGCGGGGAGATGTCAAGTCCGTTGACACCGAGCTTTTAAGAGCAAAGCTGCGCGAGCGCGGTGCTGTCGTCGACTGACGGTAAAAGACCGAGGTTCAAAAAGAGCCTCGGTCTTTATTATATAAAACGCTGTAATTTGAACAGAAAAAGTTTATTTGTTTACATTAGGAAGATTTCTCTTACACATAAAAACCTTACCGTTTAGGACTCCGATTGCGGCATCTCGATCTTTCCCTCTGCCGCCTCGAACGCCTTTATCTCCTGTCTTATCAAATAAAGAATTTCACCGTTTGCGGAACGTCCGTAGTACTTTGAAATATAGTGTAGCTTATAGTGAAGTTCGGGGTCTATCTCTATTCCAAGATGCTTATTATTCTTATTTCTCATAAAAATCTCCAAAAAAACTTAATATAAGTATATTTTAAGATTATTTTGTGCTATAATGTTGTATGTATACTTAAATTAAGTACACTAAATTTGGAGGTTTTTATGAAAATTGCTATTGTTGGTTCGAGAAACATTTCAAGCATAAGCATCGAAAATTACGTCACCAAAACCGACGAAATTGTTTCAGGAGGCGCTCGTGGGGTTGATACACTTGCAGCAAATTACGCGAAACAACACGGTTTAAAGCTCACGGAATTTTTACCGGAATACGAGCGTTATGGTCGTGCAGCGCCAATATTGAGAAATCAAAAAATAGTCAACTACTCTGACAAGATCATTGTATTTTGGGACGGAAAGTCAAAAGGAACTCTCTCGGTTATTAACTACGCTAAAAAGATCGGAAAAGCGTACGATATAATAATCTGCGGTTAAATTTTCAAGCAAAAAGCGGATGAAAAATCCATCCGCTTTTTCGGGTAATATAAGTAAATCAGTTTGCAGCCTTTACGATAGCGGTGAACTTGTCAGTCTTGAGAGATGCGCCGCCGATAAGACCGCCGTCAACGTTGACCTTGGAGAGGAGTTCTGCGGCGTTGCCGTCGTTCATAGAGCCGCCGTACTGAACGGTTACTTCCTCTGCTGCCTCAGCGCCGTAAACTTCAGCGATAGCCGCGCGAACGAAGCCGTTGCCCTCGTCTGCCTGATCCGCCGTTGCGGTAACGCCCGTGCCGATAGCCCAGACGGGCTCGTAAGCCACGATGATGTTCTCAAGCTGCTCCTTGGATATATTCGTAAGAGCCATTTTGGTCTGGAACTTAAGAAGAGTTTCGGTGTAGCCAAGCTCACGCTCCTCAAGAGTCTCACCAACGCAAACGATAGCCTTAAGACCTGCGTTTACAGCCGCGATGGTACGAAGGTTTACAGTCTTGTCAGTCTCCGCGAAATACTGTCTTCTCTCGGAGTGACCGATAACGACGTACTCAACGCCCGCCTCGACGAGCATCTTAGCGGAAAGCTCGCCCGTGTAAGCACCCGACTCCTTGAAGTGTACGTTCTCGGCACCGATCTTAATGTTGGTGCCCTTTGCAGCCTCAACAGCCGCGGGAATGTCGATTGCGGGAACGCAGAGAACGACGTCGCATCCGTCAAGCCCCTTTACCATAGGAGCAAGCTCGGTGATGAATTTCTTCGTTTCTGCGGGGGTCATATTCATTTTCCAGTTTCCTGCTATTACTGTTCTTCTCATTTTTATTTTTTCCTTTTTATAAGTAAATTTCGACCGCCCGCGAAACGGGCGGTCGTTTTATATTTTATTATTTATCCATCAAACAAGAAATGCCGGGGAGATCCTTACCCTCAAGGAATTCAAGAGACGCGCCGCCGCCTGTCGAAATGTGAGTGATCTTGGAGGCAAATCCAAGCTGCTCACAAGCTGCTGCGGAGTCACCGCCGCCGACGATGGTCGTAGCGGAGCTTGCTGCAAGAGCCTCTGCCACTGCGATGGTTCCCTTTGCAAGAGTGGGGTTCTCGAAGACGCCCATAGGACCGTTCCAAACTACGGTCTTTGCGCTGAGAACTGCATCGGCAAAGAGCTTTGCGGTCTTAGGACCGATGTCAACGCCTTCCTTATCTGCGGGGAGCTTGTCGGAATCAACGTACTCAACGTCAACGGGAGCGTCGATGGGGTTCGGGAATTCGGAAACGATGGCGTTGTCGATGGGAAGAAGAAGCTTAACGCCCTTTTCTTCTGCCTTTGCCATCATCTCGCGGCAGTAATCGATCTTAGTGTCATCAAGAAGCGACTTGCCGACGCCGTAGCCCTTTGCAGCAGCGAAGGTGAACGCCATACCGCCACCGATAATAAGGGTGTCGACCTTGGTAAGAAGGTTGTCGATAACGTTGAGCTTGTCAGCAACCTTTGCACCGCCGAGGATAGCAACGAAGGGACGCTCGGGATTCTCAAGAGCCTTGCCCATAACGCCGATCTCTTTCTGGATAAGGTAGCCGCAAACTGCGGGGATATAATCTGCAACGCCTGCCGTGGATGCGTGAGCTCTGTGAGCTGCGCCGAAGGCGTCGTTTACAAAGATGTCTGCCATAGAAGCAAGCTCCTTTGCGAAATCAGCGCCGTTCTTTTCCTCGCGAGCGTCAAATCTCGTATTTTCAAGAAGAACTGCCTCGCCTGCCTTCAAAGCCGCGATCTTTGCCTTTGCGTCAGCACCGATAATGTCCTCGGCGAAGGTGACCTTCTCAGCGCCGAGAAGCTCGTTGATCTTATCGCAAACAGGCTTAAGAGTGAGCTTCTTCTTGTCGGAAGCTACTGCCTTGGAAAGATACTCTTCAGTCGCCTTGGCACGCTCAGCCTCGGGAAGCTTTTCTACTGCCTTTTTCTCCTTCTTAGTAAGACCGAAGCCCTCGGTGAAGATGTTATGGGGCTTGCCCATATGAGAGCAAAGAATTACCTTTGCGCCCTTCTCCATAAGATACTTAACGGTGGGGAGAGCCTCTACTATTCTCTTCTCAGAGGTGATAACTCCGTCCTTCATAGGAACGTTGAAGTCGCAACGAACGAGCACGGTCTTGCCGCAAACGTCGATGTCTTCGATGGTTTTCTTGTTGTAAGCTGCCATTTTTGTTTCTCCTTTGTAATTTTTTTACCTCTAATATAATATCACAAATGTACTCTTATGTCAATATGAAAAACGAAATTTGTTAAATATTTCACGCACGGGCATCAGACGAGCGCACGCAGGTAGTCGTGCCCTCTC
The DNA here is from genome assembly GCA_017503105.1 of Clostridia bacterium. GTDB lineage: Bacteria > Bacillota > Clostridia > Oscillospirales > CAG-272 > UBA1740. The sequence continues at coordinate 132,551 of JAFVTS010000035.1, read as the reverse complement.
TTAATTGCGGGAAGGCACTCCTCCGCACCCTCAAACTCAACGGAAATATAAGCGTCGTATCCCGCCTTTTTCAAGATGTTCACGCAGTTTTTCACGGGAACTATACCGTGACCGATGATCGTACCTCTTATGAAATTGCCTCCGTTGGTCTGGAAGAATCCTCCGGGATTTCCCTCTTTTCCGCTTTTAAAGAGGAAGTCCTTTGCGTGGACGTGGAAAGCGTAACGTGATGCGATATGTACGGCTGCCGCAGGCTCGGCATCTGCGCAAAGGAAATTGCCCATATCGACGAGCCAGCCGTAATTATCCGAGCCGACCTCGCGTATAAGTGCCTCGACTCTTTCCGGAGCTTGGAAGATATAGCCGTGGTTTTCCGTACAGGTTTTTATACCGCGCTCTTTCGCGTATTCCGTAACGCGGCGAATATTCGGCGCCATATCCTTTATTGCCTCGCGCCAGGAATAGAGCGGATCACTCGGCAAAGCGTAACACACGTCGTGGCGCAAAACGGGAGCGCCCAGCTCTGCGGCAACGTCTACGGCACGGCAAAGCCTTTCTACCTCCGCCTCTTTGTCCTCAGCGAGGAAGTTTGCCCCGATAGTATAGGCAACGATATCAAGACCTATCTTTTTACAGTATTCTTTGATTTCTTTCGCCGTTTTCATAGGGTCTTGCGTTATGGCAAAGTCTTTGTTATCAAGATCGATAAATTCGATTCCGTCAAAGCCCATCTCCTTTGCCTTGTCGCAAATCTCAAAATAATCACACTTAGTTTGAACGATATACTTCTTGAAGCTGTAGCTTGAAACGCCGATTTTCATAAGAGTTTTTCTCCTTTTAAAAAAATATTCACGCTTTGATTTTAACACAAGAAGCCTCGTTTGTAAATAGTTAAGCAAAAATTTAATATTTTTTCTCTTATTTAGCTTAATTTTTATTATTTGCCGCGTACGCCGTTTCTTAAAACGAAAGCAGAGCCACAGCTCTGCTTTTGTAAAGTTTGATTTACTTTTTGTGCTTTAGCACGGTACCCGTGTTAATTTTCGGTCCATTTCTTTGCAAAATTCTCGTAGATAATAACTCCGTAGGTTGAACCGAGGGGCTCGCCCTTTTTGAGCCAATCTATGTATGCACGGCGAAGCGTCGTGTCGGCGGGCATCTCGTCGGGATTGCCGTTATACGGTTTATCAAACGTGCGCCAAAGCGATGAAAAATCGCTGAAATAGTAGGTATTTATAGGGGTATAATCGCGAGCAAAGGCAAGCATATTAGAGCTTTCGTTCAAGACCTCGCCATGCTTCGGGAAAAGAAGCCACGATTGGCATACGATGAGTATGGGCTCGCCCTCCGCGAATCTGTCTTTATAAAATTCTGCCGCCTGACGGTAAGATTCTATTACCTCGGCGTGGTCAAGCTTCGTGCCCGTGCGTGGAATATGGACGTTGAGGGCGGGTTGCCCCGCTTTAAGCTCAACTCCGTCGACAACGCAGTCGTATTTCAGCTCTACGGGCTCAAACTGAAGCCTTGTAAAGAAGAATCGGTCAAAGTCCTTGAAAAAGCGCGCATACCATTTGGGAACGAACGTACCCCAGATACCGTGAACGACGAAGGATTCGTTGAGCTTGAAGGTAAGGTCGCGCATAGTGTTTACGAAAAGCTCGTCGGAAAGAGCTCGCTCGGCGTATCTTTCTCTGAGCTTTGGGCAAAGCGAGAGAAAATGCAGCATATTGCAGGTATATTCGTGCACGCCCGTCCGCTCGGAAATTTTCTTCATCTCTTCGAGCGCGGCGGGATAATCAATATCAACTCTCACGTCGTAATCGGCTACGATGTCCGTGAAAGCCTTGTAGGATTCTTCATCGGCGGCTATTATCTCCATCTTAGCCGCAAGATGCTCCGTCGCCTCGGTGGGAAATCCGAGGTCATTCGCAATTATTTTTATATCTTTGATAAGAACGTTTTTGTCAAGCATATATTTATCCCCCGAGTTTTTTATTTGATTTTATCACAAATTGACGTGGGTGTCAATAAAAAGACTTCGATTTTGAAAAAAATGCTAAAATCAGCGGATTTTTTGATAAAACGAAAACAGGATTTCCGATTTTCGACAATAAAAATCCGATTTTGAGCATTGACTTTTCCGCCTTGCGATGTTAGAATAGTCTTAAAACAAAAGCAAGAAGGAGAATATCCGAATGGCGATCATAAACATCAACACATCCGAAGTCGTCGGCAAAATAAAGCCTATGCACGCGGTTGGACAGGCTCCTATTATGGGACTTGGAAAAAAGCACTTTGACAGCTTTCATTATCTTACCGAAATAAAAGCTCCGTATTCAAGACTTCACGACGTAAGAGGTCTTTTCGGCGGCGGCGTTTTCGTCGATATTCCCAACGTCTTCCGCAATTTTGACGCGGACGAAAACGACCCTGCGTCTTACGATTTCGCCTTCACCGACGCGCTCATAAACGCGCTTGTCGAGGCGGGCGTTGAGCCCTATTACAGACTTGGCGTCACGATAGAAAATCAGGCGGAGATAAAGTCCTATCACATCGACCCGCCGAAGGATTATGGCAAGTGGGCACGCATTTGCGAGCACATCGTTGCTCATTACATTGACGGCTGGGCTGACGGCTTCAAGCACAAGATCACATATTGGGAGATATGGAACGAGCCCGACGACTCAAACGTCCTTCGTGTGTCGCAGATGTGGACGGGCACTGCAGAGGATTACTACCGACTCTACGACGTCGCCGCAAAGCACTTAAAGAGCGTTTTCGGTGACAGGATAAAGGTCGGCGGCTACGCGTCGTGCGGATTTTACGCCATCGTTTCGGAATGGGGCAAAAGCGACGCCAGATGCAACTACTATGTAGAATTCTTCCACGGCTTTATGAAATACGTAAGAACGAGCGGTGCGCCTCTTGATTTCTTCTCCTGGCACAGCTACGATCCCGCGCAAAAGACACATCTTATGGCAAAATGGGTAAGAGAGCAGCTCGACGCTTACGGATTTACAAAAACCGAAAGCCATCTTAACGAGTGGAACCCCTTCAGCACCGAGCGCGGAACGGCGCACCACTCTGCAGAGGTCGAAGCGATGATGCTCGGAATGCAAAATCTTCCGCTCGACGTGCTCGTCTTCTACGACGCGAGAATAACGGGCGGTCAGTACGGCGGGCTTTTCGACCCTATGAAGTACAGGCCCTGGCACGCATACTACTCTCTCGCCGCTTTCTCAAGGCTCTACGCGCTTGAAAACCAAGTAAAGCTCGATTGCGACACGGAGGGTATGTTCGCGGTAGCGGCATCAAAGGGCGAGAAGACCGTAATAGTCATCTCCAACATTTCGGGAAGCGATCAGGAGCTCAAGATCAAAGGCGTGGATCTTACCGACGCCAGATTTTACGTTCTTGACCAAGAGCGTCTCCTTTCGTGGGCGCCCCCTGTTAAGACCGTGGAAAACAACGCGGTGGTAATGATAGAAATATAGAAAAACGGCATTCGTGCGAGTGTAAAACTTCACACGGGTGCCGTCTTTTATTAAAATTTGCTTATTTGCGTTTTTCCATAGCTATCGCGTGAAGCAAAGACGCCGCATCCGAATAGCCAACCGCCTCCGCAACACGAGCGATATTCTCTCCGTCGTTAATCATACTAATAGCAGTCATAATACGGAGCTTTTTAAGGTAAGCGTATGGCGTCGTGCCCATCACGCGGGAAAACTTTCTGATAAATCCGTCCTCACTCATATAGACCTCGTGAGCTATGTCGGAAACGGTAAGATTTTCGTTCATTCTTCTGTTCATTATATAGATCGCGTGAGTGACGGTACTGTCCGAAACGAAATCAACTTTATTATCCTCGGCAACGCGGGTGACGAGATACGACACAGCCGATTCGAACATAGAATAAAGAGCTGACGCACTTGCGGAGGAAGTCTCCTTCACCTCGTTTTTCTTTTCACAGCCGTGAAGAAAAATTTCAATAGCCAGGCGCATAGATTCGTCGTCTTTTATTTCGGCAAAGATCACGTGCTCGCACTTTATCGGAGATATGAGAGCAAAGTCGGCGTAGCTGTGCACGAAAGGCTCTCCCTCAACCGCGACAGGAGCAAAATCCTCACATTCGGGGACGAAGTATACCTTTCCTTTTTCAAAAACGTAAGTTCTTTTCCCGTCCGAAAAACGTGCTCTTCCCGAGCGAACGCAATATATCCTGTTGATAGGATAAAGAACATCGCCAGAATACCATTTTCCTTCCGATGCAAGAGTTCCGAAGCCGCTAATCTTTCCTATTTTCATAACTCAAAGTCGATTTATGACAATGCCGCGAAAGCAAAGAAAAAACCGACACGTCCCCCACAATTAAAGATTAAACGCACGTTCACACGTCGATTTTAGCATAGAAAACCGATTTTGTCAACGCCAATACGCTATAAAAGCAATATTCTCCAAACGTATACTAATCTCTGAAATAAAGATCTCGCGTGTACACCTTATCAAGAACGTCTTTTATATCGTCGCTGTATCTGTTTGCAATTATAACGTCCGAAAGCGCTTTAAATTCATCTAGGTCCCTCACAACTCTGCTATTAAAGAATTTGTCTTCCTTCATAGTCGGCTCGTATATCAGCACCTCTATGCCCTTTGCTTTTATTCGTTTCATAACGCCTTGGACCGACGACTGACGGAAATTGTCGGAATTTGCTTTCATTGTCAAGCGATAAATGCCAACAGTCTTAGGCTCCATTGCTATTATCTGATCGGCAATAAAATCCTTTCGGGTTCCGTTTGCCGCGACTATAGCGGAAATGATATTCTGCGGTATATCGTTATAGTTTGCAAGGAGCTGTTTTGTGTCCTTGGGAAGGCAATATCCTCCGTAGCCGAACGACGGATTGTTATAGTGCATTCCGATTCTTGGATCCAAGCCCACGCCTTCGATAATAGATCGAGTGTCAAGACCGCGAACAGCCGCATATGTGTCAAGCTCATTGAAGAATGAAACGCGAAGAGCGAGATAAGTGTTTGCAAACAGCTTTACAGCCTCCGCTTCGGTAGGATTCATAAATCTGATCTCGGTGTCCGCGTCAAGCGAACCTTCTTTCAAAAGCTCTGCGAATCTTTGAGCCGCGCGATAAAGTCTTGCGTTTTTCACGGGAACACCGACGATTATCCTACTCGGATGAAGATTGTCGTAAAGAGCCCTTCCCTCTCTCAAGAATTCGGGGCTGAAAAGTATATTATCGCAAGAATATTTTTCTCTTACGAGCTCAGTAAATCCAACTGGCACCGTAGATTTTATAATTATAACGGCATCCGGATTGACCGAAATGACCTTTTCAATAACCGATTCAACGCTTGTCGTATCAAAATGGTTCTTGTTCGGGTCGTAATTCGTAGGTGTTGCTATTATAACGAACTGTGCGCTGGCATAAGCTGCGTCCGAATCAAGCGTTGCCGTGAGCGAAAGCTTTTTCGTTCCAAGATATTCTTCAATCTCGGGATCGGAGATTGGAGATATCGCGGAGTTTATCATCTCCACCTTTTCGGGAACAACGTCTACCGCCGTTACCTCGTTTTTCTGTGCTAAAAGAACTGCCAAGGACAGCCCCACGTAACCTGTGCCTGCTACTGCTAATTTCATTTCAAAAAATCCTTTCTTGTTATGTATAAAATAGGAAAACAAAATCACGCTCAGGAAAGCATCTCTGCCCCGGGCGTATATTGTTTTTGAAATGCACCGCAGTCCCTACGAGTGTTTCTCCATGGCAACCGTTTTGCAATTTTATTATATTTTTACTGAACGCTCGGCGGGTTTAACACCCGTCTTTTGGATATTCGCTTTTATCTAACAGCGTTATTATATCATTTAACAAGACCCATGTCAAGCATTTTCTTTCAAAAAACTCAACACGGGTCTTTACCGTCAATCAAAAAGCTTATTTTTGTTAAAGGAGTATTTTCCTTCATCGGTAATAACGCTCACGTTTCCATCGATATCGCAAAGAAGAGCGTTTATCGGATTTTTCATTCCGTCCTTAAGCGGCACAAGAGCCGTAGCGACAGCGACAACACTGCCCGTGTAATCAAGATTTACGGTCGGAGTAGGATAATGAGGATTATCACCCGGGGTATGATTGGGCTTCCAGCCCATAAACACGGGCTCGGTCTGTCCCTTCACTATTCTCGGCGCGCTCATTCCGACGATCTCAAAGCTTACGCCGTCACCGAAATCAGCGCTCACGGTATTGCCCGACACTTTCTCCTCTACCTCGTCCAAGTGCCAGAGCAGCGTATAGGTGTGCTCCTTTGCGTCCGCGGGAATAAACTTATCGTATACCGTCCAGAACGGTATCTTTATATCGCCAAGACCGTTTTTGTGCCAAACAAGAGTTCTTTCGTGACGCACGGGAATGAACTCCCCTCCGTATCCTTGGTCATAAAAGCCCTCTGCCGCCTCGGTATCCTTACCGAAGGTGGCTTTTACGTCAGCCTTTTTCTTGATAAATTCTGCCTGCCACTTATGCTTCGCGCGGCGGTTTTGCCCGCATCCGTCAACGAGTGCCGTATTGTGCGAATACGAGGAAAGTATGTACTTTCTCATAGCCGACGTGTCGTATCTGAACGTACCCGGGTCGTCAAGCAATCTTTTTCCGTAGGCAAAGAGCATCACCTGAAGCTTATCCTCGTGCTGATGCGCGTATCCGAACGGAGCTGACTCAAGTATAGCGCAAGAGTCGCTCTCCGTCCAACCGCTTCGCATAACGGCAAAGCCGCTGTACGGCAAAAGAACGGACTTGAATGCGGGCTCGCTTCCCTTTCCCTCGGCAATATATTCGAATTCGGGACGAAACGACGGCATAAGCTCTATCGCTTCACGGGCGGTCGACGGAACGTCGATCTTGCCGCCGTCGTTAAGCCCGGGGCTCTTTCCGTCGGGCATCATAAGCTTTAAGTAAACACGGTAGAGATTCGCTACGTTTTTGCAAAACTCGTCGCTGACGGGCGCGCCCATTCTCTCGCGCAGAGATATAACCGAGCGGTAAGTATTTATAACCACCTTATGATAACCCGTGGTGAGCTCGAATTGGAAGCCGTCATCGTATATCTGAACCGCAAATTCATCCGTCAGACGCCCAAGTGAATGCGCCCCCCATTCGGCACTTTCTTTAAAGAACGGGAAGCATATCGCCGTAGCGTCAACGCCGCTCATCTCGGTAATAAGCCAATTGTGAGTGGTGGATGCGTTCAGTATTCTGTCTACGTTCTCCCAAACCGAGCGGAAAAAGCACGAAATAGTGTGGTCCGAGATTTTCTTTGAGCAAGCAAAAGACATAATAGCGTAAAGCCACGAGCTCTCAAGTCTTATTCCGCACTCAAGAGTCCTCCACGAGAGCGTTGCATAACCGCTCGTTCCCGCCTCAGGCTTTTCCGTCTGCTCCACCCATCCCATAAAATAATCCTCGAAAGCTACGGCGTATTTTTCATCTCCCGTCGCGCGGTAAAGCATTGCCAGCTTCGTCCACTCGGGGTGACGGGAGAGCTGCCAGGTCCACTCGGCATATTTATTATAAGTGGGATTTGCGAACCAATCGACCTTGCGTCCCGGGAAATGCATAGGAACACCGCAGGAGCAAAGCCATCCGTCAAGTATCTTGTCACCGTCGGCAAGCAGAGCTTCGGTCAGCTCGGGCACGGATTTATTTTTAAAATAATTCACCGTGTCAACGCCGCCGTTTCTTATAAAATCTGCAAACTGCTTCTCCGCAGCCGCCTCGCCGCCCTCAAGAAAGGTGCGGGAAATGCCGCGCAGCCCTTCAAAGGACTCGTCGAGTTTCTTTGTGAAAAATTCTTCGGACGTAAGCTTGATAGCCATTTGTCGGATCCCCCAATGCTTATTATTTGTTTTATTCTATCACTTTTTCAAACGAGTTTCAATACCTTTTTCAAAACAGAAGCTCTTTTGTGCAAACCCCACATATTCTTTTGTCGACATTGTACAAGCAATAATGCTTGCTTTTGCCGTTTTTTGTAATTCCCGAGTCTGCTTTCGGCTTGACACTCTTTGTTTTTTATGTTATACTTATTTATGTGGTTATTTAAATTTTAAAAGGAGGATATACGTTTTGAAGGTCGCTTTACTTGATAAAATCAAAGAAGCGTTGATCTCCGTTCTGCCCGTCGCGGCCATCGTATACGTTCTGAATATCGCAGGACTGATACACTTAAGCACGGAAGAGCTCATCGTTTTCGGCATTTCGGCTTTGTTCCTTATTTTCGGAATAGGAATGTTCAGCCTCGGTGCGGATCTTGCGATGACGCCTATGGGAGAACAGGTGGGCTCAGGTCTTACGAAGTCAAAAAGCATAAAGCTTTTACTTTCGGTCGCCTTTCTTATGGGCGTGCTTATTACGGTTGCCGAGCCCGATCTCTCCGTCCTCGGAGAACAGGTCAAGGACGTTATAAACAAGCAGTTGCTCATCTGGGCTGTCGGCGTGGGAGTTGGAATATTCCTCCTTCTTTCGGTCTTGAAGATGCTCTTTAAGATCCAGCTCTCTATGATGCTGTTCTTCTTTTATATGATGCTGTTCGCGATAGCTTCACTCGTTATTCTCAACGGAAACGCAAGCTTTCTTCCTCTTGCCTTTGACTCGGGCGGAGTTACCACGGGGCCTGTGACGGTTCCGTTCATAATGGCGCTCGGCGTCGGCATCGCTATGACGATCGGCGGCAAAAACGCAAGCGAAAACAGCTTCGGTATGATAGCGATGTGCTCGGTAGGTCCCATACTCGCCGTAATGCTCCTCGGAATCGGTATCAAGGGAAATATTTCTTACGAAACGCCGAGCTACTCGATCGAATCCGCTTACGGAAGCGCACTGTTCAAAACTATCCTCCATACCGCAGGCGAGGTGCTTTTGGCTCTCGGGCTCATAGTTCTGTTCTTCGCCCTGCTCCAGCTCTTTATACTTAAGCTTCCGAAAAAAAGAATAATCAAAATCGCCATAGGTATCATCTACACCTTCATAGGTCTCGTCACCTTCCTCACCGCCGTTAACGTCGGATTTATGCCGATAGGCTATAAGCTCGGTACGCACCTTGCCGAAAAAGATCCGTGGGTCATCGTAGTCTTCGGTCTTTTGCTCGGAGCCGTGACCGTCCTTGCAGAGCCTGCCGTGCACGTCCTTAACAAGCAGGTCGAAGAGATTACCGACGGAACGGTAAGCAAAAAATCGGTTATGATAGCCCTTTCGATAGGTGTCGGTATCTCTATCGCGCTTTCGATGATACGTATAATCTTCGATTTCAGTATTCTCTATTACGTGATCCCCGGCTATTTCATCTCCCTTGGGCTCTCGTTCTTCGTTCCGAAGCTTTACACCGCCATCGCGTTTGACTCGGGCGGAGTTGCCAGCGGTCCTTTGACCTCGGGCTTCATCCTCCCTCTTTCTATCGGAGTATGTACCGCGCTTCAAGCTCAGGACTCCGTTCTCAGCCTCGCGTTCGGGATCGTGGCAATGGTTGCGATGACTCCGCTCATCACGATACAGATACTCGGCTTCCGTGCCGTCGTCGCCGAGCATATGAGAAAGAAGATCGCTCTGCGCCGCATACTTGACGCGGATGACGAGCAGATCATCAGATTTATGTAAGGAGGTGCGGAAATTATGCCTTTAAAAATAACTAAAGAAATAATGGCTCCAAGGCGCAGAAGCAAAGAAAACGACCTTGCTCCGCACAAGCTTCAGCTCCTCTTTACCGTCGTTGACAGGCGCAAAGCGGAGTTCTACACCGACATTCTGCAAAGCTTCGAGGTCAATATGCAGATCTCCCTCTCGGCGCGCGGAACGGCAAAAACCGAAATGCTCGAGCTGCTCGGACTTGCCGAATCGGACAAGTGCGTGATAGTAAGTATTATAAAAGAAGAACGCGCGAAGGAAGCGCTCGCGACGCTTGAAGAAAAGTTCAGGACAATAAAAAACGGCAAGGGCATAGCCTACACCGTTCCGATGACGGAAACCGTAGGACTTGCAATATATCAGTTCCTCGCAAATCTTCCAAAATAAAGGAGACACGCTATGAATTTCAATCACGAAGTAATATTCTGTATAGTAAACGCAGGCTTTTCGGACGCTGTTATGACTGCGGCAAAGGAATTTGGCGCGGGCGGCGGTACCGTTATCCACGGAAGAGGAACGGCAAACTCCGAGGCGGAAAAGCTTTATAAAATAACAGTCCAACCCGAAAAAGAGATCGTTATGATACTCGTCAAGTCCGAGCTCAAGGACGACATCCTTCGCGCCCTTTATCGCTCCGTCGGACTCAACACCCCGGGACAGGGTATAGCTTTCTCAATGCCCGTTGACGCGGTCGTCGGTATTTCCGACAAAAAAGAGGAAGTAAAGACCGAGCGCACCGAGGAATAAACTAAATAATACGTAGCGGCAGAACCCGTTTGGGGTCTGCCGCTGTTTTTTTTACAGAAGGCACCCCGACCCCTTCATATGGTTTTTTCGGTTTTTTACGGAAAAGCACTTGACAAACAATACCTCGTGTGATATAGTATTATGTAAGAGGAGGTACTGTTCTATGGACGCACAAATAAAGCGCGGACTTCTCGACATACTCGTTCTTGCCGCTATTAAAGACGAGGATTCATACGGATATTCAATAATAAAAGATCTGAAGCCTTATCTTGAAATATCCGAATCCACACTCTATCCTATATTAAAGAGGCTTGAGGCGGCAGAGCTGCTTACTGTAAGATCTGCGGAGCACAACGGACGCTTGCGAAAATATTACAAGATCACGAAGGCGGGGCTCTTGCGTCTTGACGCATTTGCCGACGAGTGGCAAGAGGTCATGCGAATATATAATTACGTAACGAGAGGAGAGGATAAAAATGACGAAGCTTGAATTTTTAAAAGAGCTCGGCACCCATTTGCCATCTATGGCGTCGGAGGATAAGAAAAAAGTGCTTGATTACTATGCCGAGCTTATCGACGACTATACGGAGGACGGTCTTTCCGTCGATGACGCAATAGAGAAAATGGGCGGTGTCGACACGATAGCAAATAGTATAAAAAACGAAATCGCGCAAAAGAAAAGGAACGGATTTATAAGCTCGCTTTCCAAGACGGCGTTCGTATCTCTTTGCACTCTGCTCGGCATAGGGGCGTTTGCAGGCGGCGTCGTGCTGATATGTTTATCCGTCTCGTGCTTTGCATTCGGCTTATCAGCCATAGCGCTCATCCCCACAGGCATCGCATTTTTCTTCAAGGGTGCTTTTGCCGCAGGCTTCTTCACTGTCGGCGGAGCGTTCGTTCTGGCAGGTCTTTCATTGGCTCTTGCGGTAAGCGTTTTTCTTCTGTTTAAATACTGTCGGGCTTTCAGAAGATGGCTTTTAAAAAGCGGAAAGGAGTGTGATGACAAATGAAAAAAACAAAAAAATTATTGATAATAGCTCTTTCGGTATTCATTTTCGGCGCGGTCATCTGCTTTTCAGCGTTTGCATCGGTTGGATTTGACATAAGAGTATTTGAAGGAGGTGGGTACACCGTGAAAGAAGAAATAATTAAAGACAAGATCACGGATATAAGTATAAATTCGGATGCGACGGATATAAAGGTTCTTGAGTGGAGCGAGCCCGAAATAAAGCTCGAGTTCTCCGAGAACGAATACCTGAAGACCACGATAAAAAACGCAGATGGCAAGCTTGAGATAAGCATTGATGACACGAGGCGGTGGTACGACCTGACTCAGTACCTTTTCTCTTCCCCTAAAAACCTGATCTTATACCTGCCTAAGGATGAGGCTTATAACTTAGATGCGAAAAGCTTAAGCGGTGATTTTATCTCATCGTACGGCGGCGAGCTTAATTCACTAAGAGTAGAGCTGACGAGCGGAGATATTGTTGCTGACGGTATGAAGGTCTTGGGCGCACTCGATCTCCAAACCACGAGCGGGGATATAGAGATAAGAAGCCTTCGCGCAGGCAACAACGCTTCGTTCGACACAACGAGCGGTGACGTTAATATCGGCTCGGCGGATCTTGGTGGCGATCTTCAGATCAATATCACCTCGGGTGACGTTGAGCTCGGGCACGTCGTCGGAAAGAAAATGAAGATAGAAACCGTATCGGGTGACGTTGAATTTGATATGATCTCAACCGAAGAGATAGACATTGAAACTACGAGCGGCGACGTTGAAGGCAGCTTTGCTGGCGGTATGATATATCAAACGAACTCCACGTCGGGCGATATACGCGTGCCAAACTCGGAGAAAAACGGCGCTTTCTGCAGAATAAAAACCACAAGCGGCGATATAATCATCAAAAAAAGATGAGTATAATCATCAAAAAAGATAAGAAAAAGCAAGCGCAAACCTTTTTGGTCTGCGCTTGCTTCAATTCTATATCATCTCGTCAATTGCCAGAACGCAACGGCGCCTGCGGCGGCAACGTTTAAGGAATCCACGCCGTGGCTCATAGGTATCTTTACGGTATAGTCACAGTCGGCAATGGTCGTTTTTGAAAGTCCGTCCCCCTCGGTGCCGAGGATGATGGCAAGCTTTTCCTCACGCATAAGCGCCGCGTCGTCGATACTTACCGATTTATCGGAGAGCGCCATAGCGCAGGTCTTAAAACCGAGGGCACGAAGTCTTTCTATCCCCGCCCTCGGCCAATCGGACGGCACCTCGCCTATGCGAGTCCACGGCACTTGAAATACCGTGCCCATACTGACTCGCACCGCTCGGCGGCAAAGGGGATCGCAGCACGTAGGTGTGACTAAGACCGCGTCTATTCCGAGAGCGGCGGCAGAGCGAAAGAGCGCTCCTATATTAGTAGAATCCGCAACCGCCTCAAGAACGGCGACGCGGCGCGCCCCCTCGCATATAGCCTCAACGCTCGGCTGTACGGGTCTATGCATAGCGCAAAGAGCGCCGCGAGTCAGCTCAAAGCCCGTGAGCGAGCGAAGCGTGTCCGTGTCCGCGGTATATACGGGAATATCACCGCACTTTTCGATTATGCGCTCGACGTCGCCGCCGAGGAGTCTTTCATCGGTGAGCATTGAGATAGGCGTGCATCCCGAATTCAACGCCACGTCAATGACGGTCGGGCTTTCCGCTATGAATATCCCCTTTTCGGGCTCAAGCTTGTTTCTGAGCTGGGCGCCCGTAAGTCTTACAAAAACGTCAAGCTCGGGAAGAGAAAGGTCGTTTATTTTAATTATAGGCATATGCTTCTCCGGTGTCTTTCGTTAAATACTATTATACTCCAAACACCGAGAAAAATCAAGTGCTCTTTTCTTATTGACAGGCAGAGAATTTAGGTGTATAATAGTAAAAAAACGAAGGACCGATATATGAGATACGAATGCCCCGAATACGTATTGCGCTTCAAATGCTCCGCAGATAAATGCACCGATAACTGCTGCATCGGCTGGGAGATCGGTATAGACGGGGAAACATCCGAAAAATACAAAAGAATGAGCGGCGCGCTCGGAGAGAAAATACGCAAAAATCTCGACACGGGTGGCACTTACTGCACGTTTTTGCTCGGAGATGATCGAAGATGCCCTATGCTTGACGAAAATAATCTTTGCGAAATAATCAAGCAGCGCGGCGAGTGCGATATTTGCGAGATATGCCGCGAGCACCCGAGATTTTACAACGTGCTTGAAGACAGAGTTGAATGGGGCGTCGGGCTTTCGTGCGAGGAAGCCGCAAGATTGATCCTTGAGTGCGAGCAAAGCACGTCGGTACGTACCGAAAGAGAAGACGCGGCGTCCGTCCCCTGCGACGGAGAGCTCCTTGCCCTTTTACTCTTTGCAAGGGGAAGAATATACGGACTTCTTGAAAATTCCGACCTCCGCTTTAACGATAGGATAAAGGCAATACTAATTTACGCGGAGGCTTTGAACGACGCCGTTTTTGAAGGTAACTATAAGTGCTTCTCGCCCGAAGATCCGTCAAAAAGCGCAAGAAAACTCAACACGGGTGGCGTCTTTCGGGCAAGTAGCGCTTACGCTGATATGATAAGAACGCTTGACTCGTTAGAGTTTTTGGACACGGAGTTTAAAGAACGGTTAAGGCGTGTCGCGCACGATATCAGCAACTCTCCCCTCCCCTATCCCGACAAATCATCGGAGGCAAGACTCACTCGCCTTTTCAGATACTTCGTATACAGGTACTTCATCACGGCAGTCTTTGACTCCGACCCGCTCTCAAAGGTGAAGCTCGCCATCGTCCTTACTTTGACCGTGCACGCCTTAACAAAAAATTCCGAGAGCACGGACGAGTGGGTGATAGCGGCTAAGGCTCTGTCAAAGGAAGCGGAATACAACGAGGAGAATTTGGAGCTTATTTTCGAGATGGCTTACACCGAGCCGTCGCTTTCCAAAGACAGTTTATTTACAGCGCTGACTTAAGCGAGAAAAACCGAGCGAAATCGCTCGGTTTTTCTCGTTTTTTATTAAAACACGGTACCCCGTGTTAAATTTTAAAGAGTTGCGGCCATTACCGCCTTTATGGTGTGCATACGGTTTTCAGCCTCATCAAACACCACGGACTTTTCGCTTTCAAACACCTCGTTCGTGACCTCCATAGAATCAAGTCCGAACTTTTCGCCAACCTCTTTTCCTATAACGGTACCAAGGTCGTGGAACGCAGGAAGACAGTGCATAAATATCGAGCCCTCGGCGGTGTTATCCATTATTTTCTTCGTCACGGCATAGGGTGAAAGGTCAGCTATTCTCTCACGCCAGACATCCGTCGGCTCACCCATTGACACCCAGACGTCGGTGTATATTACGTCAGCGCCCTTCGTTGCCTTCATAGGATCGCTCTCAAATCTGAGAGTCGCACCCGTCTTTTCGGCAATCTTCTCGCACTCCGCGATTAGCGCCTTGTCGGGGAAATACTTTTCGGGAGCGCAAGCGGTGAAGTTAAGTCCGAGCTTCGCGCATCCGACCATAAGAGAATTACCCATATTATAACGGGCGTCCCCCATATATACGAAATTCACACCGCGAAGCTTACCGAGTTTCTCTCTGATGGTAAGCATATCGGCAAGTATCTGAGTGGGGTGGAACTCGTTGGTAAGACCGTTCCAAACGGGAACCTTTGAATACTTTGCGAGCTCCTCAACGATAGTCTGAGCAAATCCTCTGTACTCAATTCCGTCGTACATACCCGCAAGGACTCTTGCGGTGTCGGCGATGGTTTCCTTCTTTCCTATCTGTGAGCCCGTCGGGTCGAGATAAGTCACGCCCATTCCAAGATCGTATGCCGCGACCTCGAAGGCGCAGCGCGTTCTCGTGCTCGTTTTCTCAAATATGAGAGCGACGTTCTTGCCCTCGTGGAATTTGTGCGAGATTCCCGCCTTCTTCTTCGCCTTGAAATCAGCGGCGAGGTCTATAAGATATTCGATCTCCTCGGTAGTATAATCGAGAAGCTTAAGAAAGTCTCTGCCTTTAAGATCAATATCAGCCATTTGCCATTTCTCCTGCTACTTCTTTTATTATATCAACGGCACGGTGAAGGAGCTCCGTCGGGATATTAAGAGCGGGCAGAAGCCTTATCTTCGTCTTAGCCTTGATCGGCAAAACGCCGCGCTTTATACATTCCGCGAGCACGAGCGACGAGTCAGCCTCGGTCTCGATGCCTATCATAAGACCCATACCGCTGACGCTCTTTATTCCCTTTGCTCCGCTTAACGTGTCGAATACGTACTTGCTCTTTTCTCTTACCTCGGAGAGGAGCTCTTCGTCTATGCGCTCTATTATATTCAAAGCGCCTTTGCAGACCGCTGGGTTTCCGCCGAAGGTAGAGCCGTGAGAACCGGGGCCGAGGGTGTTTTCAACCTTTTCGAAAAGCATCGCCGCACCGATGGGAAGACCTCCGCCAAGCCCCTTTGCAGTCGTTACGACGTCGGGGATAACGCCGTAATTCATATAAGCGTAAAGTGCACCGCTTCTGCCGTTGCCGCACTGGACCTCGTCAAATATCACGAGAAGCCCCTCGCGCTCGGCAAGAGTGCATACGTCCTTCACAAAATCGGGAGAAAGAGGAAGGACTCCGCCCTCGCCCTGAACTATCTCCATCATAACGGCACAGCACTTATTCTCTTTTACAAGCTTCTCTACACTTGCGAAATTATTCGCCTCGGCATAGAGAAATCCCTCGGGAAAGGGCCCGAAATCCGTGTGGAACACGTCCTGTCCCGTCGCCTTCAGGGTGGTTATCGTTCTGCCGTGGAAGCTGTTTTTGAGAGTGATGATATTATAATCACCCGCGCCCTTCGTGTCCTGCGCCCATTTTCTTGCGACCTTTATCGCGCACTCGTTTGCCTCCGCACCCGAATTACCGAAGAACACCTTCTTAGCGCCCGTTCTTTCACAAAGTGCCTTCGCAAGCTCGGCGCAAGGTGCCGAGTAATAAAGATTCGACGTATGCTGAAAGGCGCAAAGCTGCTCTGAAACTGCCTTTGCCCATTCCTCGTCAGCGACGCCAAAGGTGTTTACCGCAATTCCCGTGCCAAGGTCGATATATTCCTTGCCGTCCGTGTCGTAAACGAGCGATCCCTTGCCCGACGCTATTTCAATATCAAAGCGCGCGTAGGTATTCGCAACGTATTTTTTATCCGTATTTTTAGAATTTTGAATCATCGTTTTTATCCTTCACTACCATCGTTCCCGCGCCCTCGTCGGTGAAAAGCTCAACGAGAAGGGAGTGCGAGACGCGTCCATCGAGAATAATTACCTTCTTGACCCCGTGATTTATCGCCTCAACGCAGCACTCGACCTTCGGGATCATACCGCCCGAAATAACGCCGCTTGCAAAGAGCTCCTCGGTGTCCTTAAGATCAACGTAAGGAATAAGTGACGTCGGGTCGTTTCTATCGCGCAGGATCCCCTCGATGTCGGTCATCATAAGAAGTCTTGACGCCTGCATCGCGCCCGCTATATAAGCCGCAGCAGTATCCGCGTTGATGTTGTAAACGTTGCCCTCGGAATCGCAACCAACGGTAGAAACGACGGGGATATATCCCTTTTCAAGCACGTCCTTGATAGGCGTTACGTCAACGTCCGTGATCTTTCCGACGTAGCCGAGCTTGGGATTCTTCATCTCGGCGCTGATCATATGACCGTCGATGCCCGAAAGACCTATCGCGCGGCCTCCGTTCTGCTGGAGAAGATTTACGAGATTTTTGTTGATCTTGCCTGCAAGGACCATCTGAACTATCTCGGCAGATTCCTTATCCGTCACACGAAGCCCGTCGACGAACACTGTTTCCTTTCCGACCTTGCCTAACATCTCGGTGATCTCGGGACCGCCGCCGTGGACGAGCACGACCTTAACACCGACGAGGTGAAGAAGGACTATATCCGACATAACCTGGAGCTTGAGCTCCTCGTTGATCATAGCGTTTCCGCCGTACTTTATAACGACGGTCTTGCCGTAGTATTTTTGCATATAAGGGAGAGCCTCCGTAAGGATCTCCGCTCTTTGCGCGTTACTGATTTCAAATGACATCTTTCAATCCTCACAATTAAGTTCTGTAATCGCCGTTGATCTTTACGTAATCGTAAGTAAGATCGCAGCCCCAAGCGGTGCTCTCGGCGTTACCGTCGCCAAGCTTTACGGCAATAGTGATCTCATCTTCAAGAAGTATTTCCTTCGCCTTTTCCTCGGAGAAGTCAACGCCCGCACCGTCTTTGCAAACGATTATCTCGCCCTTCTTCGAAACGAATGAAACGTCGACCTTCATAACGTCTACCTCGGCGCCGCTGTAGCCTATGGCGCAAAGCACCCTGCCCCAGTTTGCGTCCGCGCCGAACATTGCCGCCTTAACGAGAGAAGAACAAATAACGCTCTTTGCGATTATCTTTGCGTTTTTCTCGTCCTTCGCGCCCTTGACGGTGCACTCGAGCATTTTCGTCGCACCCTCGCCGTCGCCCGCTATGCACTTGCAAAGATAGACCGTGACGGTGTTCAGTGCTTTCGCGAAAGCTTCAAAGTCCGCACCCGTGTCAACTATTTCGGCATTTCCCGCCATTCCGTTGGCAAGAACGGCAACCGTGTCGTTGGTCGACGTATCACCGTCAACGCTTACCATATTGAACGAATTCTTTACGTCGCCCGCGAGAGCTACCTTAAGCATTTCGGACGAAATCGCACAGTCGGTGGTGATGAAAACTATCATCGTCGCAAGGTTGGGGTGTATCATACCCGAGCCCTTTGCGATGCCGCCGATCTTGCAGACCTTGCCGCCCACCTCAAATTCGACGGCGATCTCCTTGAGTCTTGTGTCGGTAGTCATAATTCCTTCGGCGGCTCTTTGGCTGCCGTCACGGGTAAGACCGCGAGCAAGCTCGCTCATACCGTTCTTTATTGGAGTAATATCAAGCGGCTGACCGATAACGCCCGTAGAAGCGACTACAACGTCGGATGCGGGAATGGAAAGCTCTTCTGCTACGAGCTCGCACATCTTCTCCGCTACTTCCTTGCCGTTAGCATTACAGGTGTTAGCGTTTCCGCTGTTACAAACGATCGCCTGCGCGTAACCGTCCGCGATATTCGCCTGCGTAACGCCTATCGGCGCGCCCTTGACCTTATTGGACGTGTATACCGCCGCGGCGGTCGCCCTTTTCTCTGAAAAGATGAGCGCTATATCGCGCTTAGTTTTATTCTTCCTTACACCGCAGTGTATGCCGTTTGCGGTAAAGCCTTTCGCGGCACAAACGCCGCCGTCTGTAAATTTCATTTTTCGTCCTCACAAAAGTTAGATTTCAAGTCCGAGCGCTTTATCGCACCCAAGCTTTATGTTAAGACATTCAACGGCGGCACCCGAGGCACCCTTGCCGAGATTGTCGTATCTTGCTACCAGAATTATTCTGTCCTCGTTTCCGAAGACCTCGACGGACATAGAGTCAAGCCCCTCAAAGCGTCCCGCAGAGAGGAAACCACCCTCGTCCATTCCCTCGTTATACTTTACGAGGGGACCCGTGTAGAGTTTTTTGTATACTTCTTTTATATCATCCACCGTTCCGTTTATCTCAGCCCTGTGGAGCGGAACGGTCACCTCCATTCCCGAATAGAACGGAGCGACGATAGGGGAGAAGACGGGCGGCGTGTCTATCCCGCACACCTTGACCATTTCGGGCAAGTGCTTATGTGCCTGAGATATTCCGTACTGACGGGGTGCCGCAAGAAGCGGGGCAAGCTCGTCCGCCTCGTACTCCGCTATCATAGACTTTCCGCCGCCGCTGTAACCTGTCAGGGAATGAGCGGAAAGGAGTGCGTCCTTCGGGATTATACCCGCCTTTACGAGGGGGTAAACAAGCGCTATGAATCCGCTGGCGTGGCAACCGGGATTGGCAATGCGCTTGCTGTTTCTTATTTTTTCCTCAAAATCCTCGCCGAGCTCGGCAAAGCCGTAAGCCCAATCGGGATTCGTTCTGTGCGCAGTAGACGCGTCAATTACCACCGTGTCGGGGTTTTCGATCATCTGAACGGCTTCTTTTGCCGCCGCGTCGGGAAGGCAGAGAAATACTATATCGGCACGGTTGAGCATCTCCCGTCGCGCCTCGGTATCCTTTCTCTTTTCTTCGGGGAGAGATATTATCTCAACGTCCGTACGAGAAGAGAGTCTTTCTTCGATTCTAAGGCCTGTCGTGCCTGCCTTTCCGTCTATAAATACCTTTTTCATTTCAAACTCCATTATATCAAAAACTTAACACGGGGTACTGCTAAACCGATTAAAGAACCTTTGAGAGGAATGTTTTCAATCTTTCGGACTTCGGGTTTCCGAACACCTCGGTGGGTGTTCCCTCCTCCGCGATTATTCCCTCGTCGAGGAAGATAACGCGGTTCGCGACCTCTCGCGCAAAGCCCATTTCGTGCGTTACGACTATCATAGTCATACCGTTATTTGCAAGCTCCTTCATAAGATCGAGAACCTCGCCGACCATCTCGGGGTCGAGAGCCGAGGTCGGCTCATCAAAAAGCATAACTTTAGGATTCATAGCAACAGCTCTGGCAATAGCTATTCTTTGCTTTTGTCCACCGGAAAGAGTTGAGGGATAATCATTCGCCTTATCCTCAAGTCCAATAAATTTCAAAAGACTCTCCGCTCTGCTGTTTGCCTCGGATATAACCGCCGTTTTATCCTTTTCAATTGCTTTTTGTGACAAAGGAGCTTTTCCGAAAATCTTTCTGAATATATTTTTAAATTTAACGGTGCGATTATATCTTTTTGTCGCCTTGATTTTTTTCAATCCGCAATAAACGGGCGCAAGCGTAATGTTCTGCATTACGGTCTTGTTGTTAAAAAGATTGAACTGCTGGAACACCATTCCTATATGCTCTCGGTGCTTATTGATGTCAACCTTCGTATCTACGAGGTCCTCGCCCTCAAAATATATGGATCCTCCCGTAGGATCCTCCATACAGTTAAGGCATCGGAGAAGTGTCGACTTTCCGCATCCCGAAGGGCCTATTACTGCGATGATCTCCCCGTTTCTTATGTCAAGATCAATTCCCTTGAGAACATTGTTTTTACCAAAGCTTTTTTCCAAGCCTTGAACAGAGATTATAACGTCTTTTTCACGCCTTTCGTTCATCGCGCTTAAGCCTCCTCTCCAAAAGTCTGATCAGAAGCGTGATACCAAGCACGAGCACAAGATAAATTGCCGCGAGCATAAGATACGGAATTATGTACTCGTAATTCGCATCGCCTATCGACCGAAACGCCTTCGTCACGTCGACGACGGCTATAAAGCTGACTATCGAGGTTTCTTTTATAAGAACTATAAATTCGTTTCCAAGCGTTGGTAAAATGTTTTTAACTGACTGCGGAATAACTATCTTCATCATTGCGACAGAATACGGAAGTCCGACTGCGCGACCCGCCTCAAGCTGACCGCGATCGACCGATTGAATACCTGCGCGCATTATTTCGGAAACGTATGCGCCGCTGTTTAATCCGAATATAATTATAGCCACCACAAGTCCGCTAACAGAGATCTCCAAGCTCGGCACAATTACGAAATAGCCGATAAGAAGCTGAACGACCATAGGTGTTCCTCTGAAGAAAGCAACGTAGCAATCGCATATCTTTTCTATCACCTTCGGGAAAACGCTTGCTTTCGGCATAACCTTAACAACGGCTATAAGTGTACCTATCAGAATACCTATTACAAGCCCTAAGACGGCAATCTCGACGGTCGTTAAAAGACCGTCGAGAACGTCGCGGTAGCCGTGATAGGTAATGAACTGCTTATAAAATATATCCCAAGCTTCCATTACTCACCAAAATTATTACTTGTCCTTGAGTATAGCTTCTACCTGCTCTTTGGTAGTACATGCATCGAACTCGGTATTGTCCTTTTTAACGATAAGCACCTGATATGCGCCCTCGTAATAAGAATCGGAGAAGTTGACCGCCTTCTGACGTGTAGCAGTAACGGAAAGTCCTGCCATCGCGATATCAACGCCGTTCTTTCCAACGGAGGTAACAACTGCGTCGAAGTCCATATCCTCAATTACGAGCTCAAGTCCGAGATGGTTAGCCAAAAGCTGTGCTATTTCCATATCTATGCCCGCGAACTTATCGCCCTTCTTGTATTCGTAAGGAGCGAAGGCTGCGTTGGTTGCAACAACGAGCTGACCTGCCGCGTTAGACGAGTTCTTCTGAGCGCTGGAAACACCGACGATAGCGTCATCGCCGCCTACAACGTTACCTTCGTCATCGTATTCGAGGCTGTTGTATTTTTCGAAAATAGCTTTGAGCGTGCCGTCAGCCTTGATGGAGGCGATAAAAGCATTTACTTTCGCAAGAAGGTCGGGCTGAGCCTTGTCTACACCGTATGCATACTTCTCGGTAGTGAGGGGAATGTCAATGATCTTAATGTCATTGCTGTACTGTGCAAGGAGCTGCTTTGCAGGCTCGTTATCAATGATAACGTAGTCTACCTGACCGTCAAGCATAGCCTTTACTGCAAGACCGCCGTTGTTGAATGCCATACATTCGATATTCGTGTAACCGGGAAGAAGCATATCGGCATTTCCCTTTACGTAAAATTCACCCGTCGTTCCGCCCTGAACGCCGATCCTTACGTTTTCGCTGCATCCGCAGGAGGAGAATGTGAACATTGCCGTTACGGCAAGCGCGAGTGTGAGCGTGAGTGCGAGTAACTTTTTCATTTTTCTTTACCTCTTTCTTTTAATTTTTATTTTTTATGAACTTTTCAAGTTCATTTAATTGAGCCTGAACGCTGACGGGACCCGTTGAGCCCTCGGAGATACGCTTTTTTACGCAGGTCTCAAGCGAGATCTCGGAATAAAGATCGTCTGAGAAGACCTCGGAGAACTTCTTATACTCCGAAATGGGAAGCTCGTCGAGCACGGTTCCCTCTTTTATGCAGTGCGCGACTATCTCGCCGACGGTCTTGTACGCCGCTCTGAAAGGCGTGCCGCGCTTGGTAAGATAATCCGCAAGGTCGGTCGCGTTGATGAAGCCGCGCTGAGCCGCCTTATACATATTTTCGGGCTTTACGCGCATAGTTGCTATCATAGGAGCGAATATCTCAAGGCATCTTTTCACGGTTTCAAGTCCGTCGAAGAGCGCTTCCTTGTCCTCTTGCATATCCTTGTTATAAGCAAGGGGCAGCCCCTTGAGCATAGTCAAGGTGCCCATAAGGTCACCGTAGACCCTGCCCGTTTTTCCTCTTACGAGCTCAGCCATATCGGAATTCTTCTTCTGCGGCATTATAGACGAGCCCGTGGTATAGGCATCGTCAAGCTCAACGAAGGAAAACTCCCAGCTCGACCAAAGGATGAGCTCCTCGGAGAAGCGCGAAAGGTGAGTCATTATAAGAGAGAATGCCGAGAGCAGCTCGACGCAGAAATCCCTGTCGGAAACGGAATCCATACTGTTTGCCGTAGGACGCGTAAATCCAAGTGCCTCTGCAGTCATACGCCTGTCGATATCATAAGTAGTGCCGGCAAGAGCAAGAGCACCGAGGGGGCACTCGTTCATTCTTGCCGAAGCGTCGTCAAGCCTTCCGATATCTCTTTTGAACATCTCGGCATAGGCAAGAAGGTGGTGACCGAAGGTTACGGGCTGAGCTCTTTGAAGATGAGTGTAGCCCGGCATTATGTCAGCCGCGTGCTCCTTTGCCTTCTCGAGAATTGCCGAAAGAAGCTCGAATATAAGCTTCTTCACACCTTCGACCTCGTCACGCATATAAAGGCGCGTGTCAACCGCTACCTGGTCGTTTCTGCTCCTTGAGGTGTGAAGTCTTTTTCCCGCATCGCCGATACGCTCGGTGAGGATCTGCTCAACGAACATATGAATATCCTCGGCGTCGGGGGATATTTCAAGCTTGCCCGAGTCGATGTCGGCAAGTATTCCCTCAAGCCCCGCTATGATAGCGTCGGCGTCGGCGGAGGAGATTATCCCCCGTGCCGACAGCATCGCCGCGTGCGCCATAGAGCCTTTTATATCGTGGCGATACATTTTTGAGTCTATATGAATGGAAGAATTAAAATCGTCCGCGAGGGCGGCTGATGCGCCCGCGGTTCTTCCCGCCCACATTTTTTTCATAACGAAAGATCCTTAGTTTTTCTTCGCAAGCTTCTCGTTAAGACGAGCCTGAACGGTGATGGGAAGACCGAAGAGGTTGATAAATCCTGCGGAATCAGCCTGATTGTATACGTTATCCTCGCCGAAGGTTGCGATCTCCTCGGAGTAAAGCGAATAGTCGCTCCACACGCCCGCCTTGATCACGTTGCCCTTATAGAGCTTGAGCTTTACCTTACCCGTTACGTTCTCCTGCGTCTTGTCAACGAATGCCGCAAGAGCCTCGCGAAGAGGAGTGAACCACTGACCGTTATAAACGAGGTCCGCGTAGGTGATAGCAAGTTCCGCCTTCTTGTGCGCGGTCATCTTGTCAAGAGTCACGGTCTCAAGATACTTGTGAGCCTCGTAAAGGATAGTTCCGCCGGGGGTCTCGTAAACGCCGCGGCACTTCATACCGACAAGACGGTTTTCAACGATGTCAAGAAGTCCAATACCGTTCTCACCGCCGACCTTGTTAAGAGCGAGGATAATATCCTTCGCGCTCATCTTCTCACCGTTAAGAGCGGTGGGAATACCCTTTTCAAAATCAAGAGTGATGTAAGTGGGAGTATCGGGAGCCTTGATGGGAGATATGCCCATTTCAAGGAAGCCGTCCTTTTCGTAAAGAGGCTCGTTGCCCGCATCCTCAAGATCAAGTCCCTCGTGGGAAAGATGCCAGAGGTTCTTGTCCTTGGAATAGTTGGTCTCGCGGTTTATCTTAAGAGGTACGTTATGCGCCTCGGCATAATCGATCTCCTCATCACGGGACTTGATATCCCACTCACGCCAAGGAGCAATGATGGGCATATCGGGCGCGAACGCCTTTATGGTGAGCTCAAAACGAACCTGGTCGTTACCCTTACCCGTGCAGCCGTGGCAGATAGCGTCTGCCTTTTCCTTCTTCGCTATCTCAACGAGCCCCTTCGCGATGCAAGGACGCGCGTGGCTGGTGCCGAGAAGATAATCCTCGTAAATAGCGCCTGCTTTTACGCAGGGAATGATGTAATCGTTTACGTATTCCTCGGTGAGGTCGAGAACGTAAAGCTTAGATGCACCCGTCTTAAGAGCCTTCTCTTCAAGACCCTCAAGCTCATCAGCCTGACCGACGTTACCCGAAACCGCGATGACCTCGCAGTTATTATAGTTTTCCTTGAGCCACGGAATGATGATAGAGGTATCAAGACCTCCCGAATACGCGAGCACAACCTTTTTGATCTTAGACTTATCCATTTCTGTTTTCCTCCGAAAATGTTTTTTAGCAATAACATTCTATCACAAACGGAATAAATATGCAAGCCCTTTTTGCACTTTTTTTCATTTTTGTTAATAATAACGAAAGAGCGCCTTTAAAACCGAGGACTTTTGTGAATATTTTGTGCATATTTGTGCGTTTTATGCGAATAAATATGCATTTATGCATTTTTTGCTTCCTTCTTGACTTTTTGACTTAAAAGATTTATAATAAAATAAAAACAAGTTATGGAGGAAAACACGGTATGAAAATAGCTGTAACTCACGCGGGCGGAGAGGTATTCGCGCACTTCGGACACACGGAGGAATTCAAAATATATACGGTAGAGAGCGGAAGGATAACGAGCGCCGAGGTAGTCGGCACGAACGGTAAAGGACACGGAGCGCTCGCGGAATTTCTTTCGGATGCGGGCGTTGACACCCTCATCTGCGGCGGCATCGGCGGCGGCGCTCAGATTGCGCTCGGCGAGGCAGGCATACGCATCTTCGGCGGTGTTTCGGGCTCTTGCGATGAAGCGGTGGAAGCGCTTCTTAACGGCAACCTCGGTTACGACCCGAACGCAAGATGCTCCCACCACGAGCACGACCACGAGCACGGAGAAGCCTGCGGACACCACTCCTGCGGCGGACATTGCTCCCACTGATAAGCCCTATCACAGCCCATTTCGGGCTTTTCAAGAAAACGGGACGGAGAATTTTACATTCCCCGTCCCGTTTTCGCTTATCGGAATATTCTGCTTTACGCTTGCTTTTCAGCAAAATTATTTATAGTTTTGAAGTATAAGATTGGCGGTAGAGCGGTTCGTTGCTATCGGAATATCGTAGACGACGGCAATACGCAAAAGCGCCTTTACGTCAGGGTCGTGCGGCTGAGCCTGAAGGGGATCCCAGAAGAATATTATCACGTCTATACCGCCCTCGGCAGCCTTTGCTCCTATCTGAAGGTCGCCGCCCATAGGACCGGAAAAATACCCCTTCACGTCAAGTCCCGTTGCTTCGGAGATCAGCTTTGACGTCGTTCCCGTACCGCAGAGCTTGTACTCTGCCAAAATTTCTTTATTCTGAAGCGCCCAATTGACTATGTCGTGCTTTTTGTTGTCGTGTGCGATGAGCGCAACGGTCTTTATTTTCTTCTTTTTCGTCTGCATAAATTTTCTCCAATGTGGATTTTTATTTGATTATACTACTTTTTACCTTAATTGTCAAGCAAGAGGATGTTATTTTATAATAGATTAACCTAAATTTAATATTGACCTTTGCTCTTATTTATGGTAGAATATAATAAAAACAACCTGAAAACGAGGCGAGAACTTGAAAGTTTTTGAAATAAACTCCGTCGCGGGCATCAGGAGCACGGGCAGAATATGCACCGACATCGCTAAGATGCTTTTTGAAAACGGACACGAATGCAAAATTGCTTACGGACGGGAAAAGGCTCCCGATTTTTGCAAGGATTACACCGTTAATATCGGAACGAAGCTCGGCGCTTACGCAAGATTCGCGCGAGGGCTCGTTTTTGACGACCAAGGCAAGGGCGCGATCCTCGGAACGAAAAAGCTGATAAAAGAGATGAAAGCCTTCTCTCCCGACATCATACATTTACACAATATCCACGGCTATTACCTTAATATAAGGATGCTTTTCGAATACCTTGCAGAAGCGGACGTGCCCGTTGTCTGGACGCTGCACGACTGTTGGGCGTTCACGGGGCACTGTGCTTATTTCGATTTTGTCGAATGCGACAAGTGGAGGACGGGAGCGTGCGAAAGCTGTCCCGCAAAGGGAGAATACCCGCCGAGCATTCTCCGCGACCGCTCGAAAAAGAATCTGAAGGAGAAGAAGGAACTCTTCACGTCGGTAAAAAAAATGACGCTCGTTACGCCGTCGGCGTGGCTTGCGGAACTCACGCGCTCTTCATTCCTTGGCAAATACGAAGTTGCGACGGTCAACAACGGCATAGACCTTGACGTATTCAAGCCGACCGAGGGTGATATTTTGACGCGTCTTGGACTTGAAGGCAAGCGCATCATACTCGGAGTTGCCAGCGTTTGGGAAAGACGCAAGGGCCTTGCCGACTTTCTTGAGATCGCGAAGAAGATCACACCGGAATGGCACGTCGTGCTCGTGGGACTTAACAAAAAGCAAATAGCGGCACTTCCCGAAAACGTAACGGGAATAGAGCGCACCAACAGTGGGAGGGAGCTCGCCGAGCTTTACTCTGCCGCCGACGTTTTCGTAAATCCCACCTACGAGGATAACTTCCCCACCGTTAATATGGAAGCCCTTGCCTGCGGAACGCCCGTCGTGACTTACAATACGGGCGGAAGCCCCGAGTCAGCCGACGAAAAATACTCAAAAATAGTCGAAAAAGGTGACACGGGTGCCCTCCTTTCTGCAATTTACGACACGAAGAAGACGGACGGAATAAACGCGGAGCGCTTCGATAAAAACGAAAAATATCTCGAATATCTCGCGCTTTACGAAAGAATACTCGCAAATAAAACAGAATAAAAAAGAACGAGATACGCAGTCATCTCGCTCTTTTGAGAACGGAGACGGGCTTTTCTCCGTTCTTTTTTTATCGCGCAGTCTCTCTCACGTCGCAAATGCATTTTTCGCAGAGCGGGATCGAGGCGTCGGCAGAGATCGCTTTGCCGCACAGCTTGCACGTGGGTGCCGAAGATTTGACTGTAATTCCGTCGCCCGAATCAAGAAATTCTATGCTTGCCCCCTCGAAAAGACCGTACTTTTGCCTGAGCTCCATCGGTATAACTATTCTTCCGAGCTTGTCCACCTTTCTCATAACCCCTCCGCAAAATAAAAAGTGCGCCAACCGAAGTCGACGCACAAAAACGCAAACTTCGATAGTCGCCAAACTAATCATTGCCAATAGGAGTATCCATATGCACAAAGCGAAATTTGCATTTTATCAAATTCATTTTGTGCATATAAAAGCAAAAAAACATCATACTCCATTTGTGTGAAAATATGTTGCATCACATTATTTGATTAGTTTGGCATATTTATTATAGCACCGTTTTCAAAATTTGTAAAGGGGTTTTAAATTATTATATGAAAAAAGGAGCGAATTTCGCTCCTTTTTTCATAAGCTCAGAACTAAACGTCCTTAAAAAGCAAATGCTTTCAGATCATATTCTTTGACTTCATAAAGTCTATCGCGGTCTTGATATCGGCGGCGGGATCCTCTCCGACCTCACGCTCGATGGTAAGGAATCCATCATATCCCACGTCGCGAAGAGCCTTTACGTATCTGTCCCAATTAACGCTTCCCTCTCCTACGGGAACCTCGGCGAAGAAGCGCGCGCCCCTGATCTCATCCTCGACGTCTGCATCACCGTAGATGGCGTTGGGGTCAACGCGCACGAGCATAACGCCGTCCTTCACGTGGGTGTGAACTATCTTTTTACCGATAAGATAAACAGCCTCTGCGGGGTCCTGACCCGTTACCATAACGAAGTTTGCGGGGTCAAGGTTTACACCTACGCCGTCACCCGCGCAGTTTACGAACTTGAGAAGCGTCGTTGCAAGCTCGGGTCCCGTTTCTATTGCGAGAGTAACGCCTCTTTCGTGCGCGTAATCGCCGACCTCGCGAAGCGCCGCGAGCATCATCTGATACTTCGGGCTCGTTTCATATTCGGGAATGACGCCGACGTGGGTCGTTACTATCTTCGTGTCAAGCTTTACAGCAAGGTCGATAATGCCCTTGGTCGCGGCTATTCTCTCGGGATTCTTCTGCGGGTCCTGGAATCCGGGATGACCGAGATCGCCACAAAGCGCGCTTATCACCATTCCGTTATCCGCGAGGAATTTCTTATAGTCCTGAACGTCGGCGTCGGTAAGGGTCGCGTAATTGAAGTCGCCTCTTGCCGCATATATCTGAACGCCGTCAGCACCGAGCGCCTTCGCTGCAAGGATAGCCTCCTTCGTTCCTCTTTTAAAGCTGTTGGTTATTATACCGAGTTTCATACAGAAAACCTACCTTTGTTAATAATAAAGCGTTTCTCTTTTTTAATTAAAATCTTATCTCTGCCTTCTTTTCGGAAGACTCGTAAAGAGCGTCGAGGAGCTTCATCGTTTCAAGAATGTTGTCGATATAGCATCTGTTCTCTTCTCCCGATTCAAGGCAGCGAATGAAATCCTCGTCCTCGACGTGATGCGCGGGAGGAATATCAAACTCGGGAATTTCCGTTTCAAGCGTCTGACCGTCGAAATACTTAAAGTTAGACCAATACTTGAGTCTTACGCCGCCCTTATCGCCAAGGAAGTCGATATATTTATCCTCGTCGGGAATGTTCTGCGCCCAAGAGCCGTTGAAGGAGATGGAAACGCCCGAGTCGGTGCGTATATAACCGCTGACGCAGTCGTCAACGTCGTTTGTTCCGTTTTCAAAATCAGCTGTGTCCTCAGCCCACATCGACTTATACTTGTAGGACTTCATATCCTTTGCCATCTCGCAGTACGCGTCGCAGGTGACGGTCTTGATCTTCGGAGAGCCGAGTATGTAAAGAATAAGGTCGAGATAATGCACGCCCCAGTCGATAAGCACGCCGCCGCCCGACTGCGATTTCGTGGTGAAATCTCCGCCAAGACCGGGAATGGATCTTTGTGCGCGGAAGTTACAAACAACGTGATAAATGTTTCCGAGCTTGCCCTCTTCGTACATTTGCTTTATCATCTCAACGGATCTGTGGAAGCGGTTGCAAACGCCGATAACGAGAAGTCTGTTCTGCTTTTTAGCCTCTTCCGCCATCTCGCAGGAGAGCTTGTAATTTACCGTTATGGGCTTCTCACAGAAGACGTGCTTGCCCGCTCTGAGAGCATCCATAGTAACCGTATAATGAGCGAAATTGGGAGTAAGAACGAACACAGCCTCAACCTCAGGGTCTGCGAGAGCTACGTTATAATCGGTTATAGCGTTCTCTACCTTAGAATATTTTTCCTTCGCGTCAAGCGCCTTCTTTTCGATAAGGTCACAAGCGTACTTCACTCTGACGTTATCAAGCTTTTCGAGTGCGGGGAAATGCGATCCGTTCGCTATTCTTCCGCATCCTATGACTGCAACTACGTGTTTTTCCATTTTTAAGCCTCCAAAAATTTATATTTTAATTTAAGTCATTTGTGATTTGATTGTAGCATAAAGCTAAAAAAATGTAAATAGGTAAATCAAAAATTTTTATTTTTTTCAAATTCCGAGCAAAAAATTTATATTTTTGAATCCTTACACGATTTAACGTGTTTTTAACACCGTCTTGGTTTTGCTTTTTACAAAAGTGTGATAAACTAAATACGTCATTCAAAACAAATTTCATTTTTAAAAGCGAGGTATTATTATGGGTTACCAGGAAATTCTCGCGCTCGTCGGCGGCATCGCCCTCTTCCTCTTCGGAATGACGGTTATGGGTGACGCACTTGAACGAAGCGCGGGTCGGCAAATGAAAAACATTCTCGGCAAGTTTACGTCAAACCCCGTCAAGGGCTTCATTCTCGGTATGACCGTTACTGCCATCATACAAAGCTCGTCGGCAACGACCGTAATGCTCGTCGGCTTTGTAAACTCGGGTCTTATGACTCTTACGTCGGCGATCCCCGTCATTATGGGAGCGAACGTCGGTACGACCATCACCGCGTGGATACTCAGCCTTTCGGGTCTTGAAGGCGACAGCTTCATCGTTCAGATATTCAAGCCCTCAACGTTTACGCCGATTCTGGCGGCAATCGGCGTTATCCTCTTCGTCTTCATCAAGAACGCGAGAAAAAAGGATATCGGCCTTGCCTTACTCGGCTTTGCCGTGCTCATTTTCGGAATGGACGCAATGTCCGACGCGGTCAGCGGGCTCAAGAACGTCCCTGAATTCACGAATCTTTTCACAAAATTCAAGAATCCCATCCTCGGCGTTCTCGTCGGAGCGCTCGTAACCGCTATAATTCAGTCCTCTTCCGCATCCGTCGGTATTTTGCAGGCGCTTGCCGCAACGGGGCAGATCCCCTTCATATCGGCTATTCCGATAATAATGGGTCAGAATATCGGTACGTGCGTGACTGCTATGATCTCCTCCGTCGGTGCTAACAAAAACGCAAAAAGAGTCGCAATGGTGCACCTTTACTTCAATATTATAAGCACAGTGGTGCTGCTCGCCGCCTTCAGCGTTTGCGATCACGTCTTCGATATAGAAGCAATGCTACCGCCTTACATTGACGAAGTGGGAATTGCGATAGTTCACTCCGCGTTCAACATCACCGCAACGCTTATACTTCTTCCCTTCGGACGTCTGCTTGGCAAGCTTGCAACTATCACAGTCAGGGATAAATCCGGCACCGCAGAAAAGACCGCCCTCTTCGACGAGCGTCTTCTCGCGACACCTGCGGTTGCTATTGACAGAACTAAAGCCGTCGCATTCGAGATGGCAGACCTCTCGCTTTCGTCCGTAAAGCGCTCCATCGGAATGCTCGATGCATACAGCGACTCCGATATGGAATACGTAACAAAAGATGAAGACAGAGCGGACGTGCTCGAAGACGAGATAGGCTCCTACCTGCTCAAGATATCGGGTCGTGAGCTCAGCGCGGAGGATAATCTTGAGGTAACGAAGCTGCTTCATATGATAGGCGACCTTGAGCGTCTTTCCGACCACGCGGTAAATCTTGCGGAATCATCGCGCGAAATGTATGAAAAGAATGTAGCTTTTTCCGATTCGGCAAAGCGCGAGCTTGACGTTATGACCGACGCCGTCGGAGAAATAATCGACATCGCCCTCCGCAGCTTCAAGGAGAATGACGTAGAGCTTGCAAAGACCGTCGAACCCCTTGAAACGGTAATAGACGATCTGCAATCCGATATAAGGCTCAATCATATCGCAAGACTCAAAAGAAACGAATGTACGGTCGAGCTCGGCTTCATTCTCTCCGACCTTCTTACGAATCTTGAGCGCATAGCCGATCACTGCTCCAACATCGCAGGCTGCGTTATTGAGATCGATCGCTCAAGCCTCGGTATGCACGGCTACACGCGTGACGTCAAGGGCGGAAGCGCCGCTTACGACGAGCTTTACGAGAAATATTCGGAAAAGTATTCTCTTCTTCCGAAATTAGTATAAATCGGGGCAAACAAAAAACGAGGCGAATACGCCTCGTTTTTTGTCAACTTTAATTTACATTGAGTTTATTTTCTCAACACGGGGCTCATCTTACGCCGCGTGCCTTGACTTTTTCTATCATCTTTTTAAGAGTTGGCGCAATGGCCTCCTTCATATACATAAAGCCGATATCGTTCGGGTGGCAACCGTCAACTGAGAAGTCACCGCCGAGCCATTCGGGGAAGAACTCCGAGCCAAGGACGAGATATACGTTCTCATCACCGCGCATCTTTGCGTTTTCGTACGTCTTTTTAATTATTTCCTGACGGCGTATAACGTCAGCGGTAAGCTTTCCGTACGGACGGGAGAGCATAAGTACGGGAATATCGGGATTTTTCGCCCTGAATTCAAGGAACATACGCTCGTGCGTTTGTTCAAGGTACTCGGCGTCCGGAGCATTATGATCGTAATCGTAAACGAAAATACTCATATCAAGGTCCGCGATATACTCGGATATAGCGCGATCTGCCTTCGCTCCGCCCGCAAATCCAAGGTTGATATAATTGAAGTCAAGCTCTCGCGAGAGCTGATTTTCATATATCATACCGGGGCGCGAGGAGCAGGCACCGTGCGTTATGGACGAGCCGTAGAAAACGATGGGCTTTTCAAGGGAATAGTCGGGGGCGTGTGAAATTTCAGCATCTTTTTTGAGCCCGACGTACATTGCCTTGACACCGTTGAAAACGGGCATATTAAGCGTTACGGTCTGACCTTTTGTGTCTCCGAGTCCAACCGCGGCTTCAAAGGCGATGTCAACGCCGTCGGGGGGCAAAGCGACTCCGCCGCCGGAGGATTCAAGAACTCCCGGGAGCCTTTCCCCCGTTCCGGCATTGAAGATAACGTTGTTCTTTACCGTTGCGAAATAATTTTCACCGAGATATACGTCAACGCCCGACGCCGTGGCGTCGGTCATAATGTCTTTTCTCACAGCACCCGTGAGCACGACTCTGACAGTTATGCACTCGCTGTTTGTGACGAAGCGAACGCGTCCGCCTGCCGTTGTCAGCTTGTAAGACTTAAGAAAATCATTACATCTATCTGCAACGCTCGCAGGGATTCTGCGATAGCACTCACCATCTCTGTACACCCCGTAAATACGGAATGGTTCTTCGTCCACGTTTATGAAAACGAGATCCTCCTTGTCGGTGGTCGTTTTTATATCTGTAATTTTAAGTTCGGACACTTTCATTTCACACTGTCCTCCAAGCATTTCTTCAAGGTTGGCTCAAGATCTCTTGCCATATAGTAAAATCCGAGGTCGTTCGGGTGGCAGCCGTCAACCGTGCCGCCCTTGGAATTGAGCTTTGCGCCCTTTATAAGATAAACGTTTTTATCACCTCTTGCAAGAGCGTTCTCGTAAGTACGCGTAATTATCTCTATGCGCGCCTTAACGTCACCCGACGGGCGTGACATAAGAATTATCGGCATTTCGGGATGCTTTTCCCTTATCGCTAAGAACATTTTTTCGTGCGTTTCGGCGTAATGCTCGGTTGAAGGAGAATTGTGGTCGTAATCGTATACGAACACGCTCATATCGAGTCCCGCTATGTAGTCGATGATGGTGTCCTCGGCTTTTGCCGATCCGGAAAATCCGAGATTTATATAATTGAAATCAAGCGAGCGGCAAAGGAAGTTCTGATAGCAGGTGCCGGGGCGCGAGGCACAACCGCCCTGCGTTATGGAAGAACCGTAGAAAACTACGGGCTTTTCGTACTTATATAGGGGGGCGTGTGAAATTTCAGCGTCCTCCGAGAGTCCTACGAGTACTTCCTTCACGTCGCTGTAAAGAGGCATATTTATCGTGATCTCGTGCTTGCCCTTACCAAGATTTACAACGCCCTCAAACTCGGTAGGACGGTCAATGGGTCTTACCGTTCCCTTATACTCTTTTCCGTCGTAGACGTCAAATCCGTAGTTTCCGCACGCGGGGAAATGGTACATATGCCAGTACCAACCGAGCTTCGCCTTTACCGCAACGTACGTGCTGTCGGTGACGAATCTTATTCTGCCTCCCGCCGTGTTGGTGGAGAGCTTGCGCACACCGTCATTTACCTTTTCCGCGATCTCGTAGGGCATACGGTGATACCTGCCGTCATCCCCCATATAAACGCCGCAGACTCTGAAAGGATCACGTTCCGCATTCGCAAAAACGATATCTTTCTCGCAAATGGCAGTTTCCTGTTTTTTAGCTATTTCGGAAAACTTCATTATTTGATACCTCTTTCCTTTACGACCTTTATCATCTCTTCCATAACGGGCTTTATAGCGTTTGCCATAGAGAAGAAGCCGAGGTCGTTGGGATGTGAGCCGTCCACGTTGTAGTTGCTCTCAAGCTCGGGAGCTAAAAGGTCGTTGCCGGGGATGAACCAGACGTTCTTGTCGCCCCTTGCGAGAGCGTTCTTATAAGTCTTTTCCACTATCTGCATTCTGTTGTAAAGAACAGAGCCGGGAGCCGAGCGGTTGGGGCGCGACATAAAGAGCACGGGCGTGTCGGGGTGAGTAGAGCGGAACTCAAGGAACATCTTCTCATGCGTCTCTTCAAGATATTCGGGAGTCTTTGCATTGTGGTCGTAGTCGTAAACGAAGATGCTGCACTCCTGCTCGGAAACGTACTTCGATATAGCGGGCTCCGCCTTTGCGGCTCCCGAGAAACCGAGGTTGGTGTAGTTGAAGTTTAGCCAGCGCGAGAGATGGTTCTGATATATCATACCGGGACGCGAGGCGCACATACCCATAGTGATGGACGAGCCGTAGAAGAGTACGGGGGTCTCAAGATCGTGGTCGGGTGCGGGAAGCACCTCTGCCCCTTCGTCAAGTCCAATATAAAGGGCGGAAACGGTGCCTGCGAGCGGGAAGTTCAGCGTCATAAGATTCTCTCTTGATGCATCAGCCCAAAACATATATTCTTGCGCCGTTTTCGCGGTTCCCGGACGGCTGACCGCAACGAATCTTGTGCCGTTATACATATCAAACGAGTGATAGCCCGTAATGGCGCTGACGTCCCAGATCCCCGCTCCCGGGCCTTCTACGTGTATTGCCACGTGCGACGAGCCCTTTACGACAAAACGAAGTCTGCCACCAGAGGTCTTTTGTGAAAGTCCCGCGACCGCAGGGCTCGTTGCCTCCGCAACGGAATACGGAAGCCTTCTGTAAAGCCCGTCCTCGTAATAAACGCCGTAAAGACGGAAGGGTGGTTTTGACGCGTCATAGAATTTAAGATTCTTATTTTCAAAATCCGTTTCGATGTTTACAAGTGCCGATTCAAGTGCGTTTGACATAATTTCAAGCTCTCCTTAAAGTTTTTACTCCATTATACAACTTTACGTCGGGAAAATCAATACTTTATCCGATTTTTGCTTGACAATCAAACACAAATATTTTATAATTTATAGTGCGGCGAAGAGCCAAACGCCTTATTAAAGCACGACGCGACTTTTTGCTTCGCTGCACGGATTTTACCGCTATTACTATTTTAAGGAAGAAATAAAATGGAAAAGAAAGAATTCATATCAGCCTTGACTCAGGCATTTAACAAAAACGGTCTTGGTAAAATGCTCTCACTTGAAAAGAGCGAAGCGTTTTTCGCCCTGACCGAGAGAATGCTGACTGAAAACGAGAAATACAATCTGACAGCCATTACAGACGTTGATATGATAATTCTGAATCATTACGTCGACTGTGCGGCACTTGCCGCAAGACTTCCGAAGGGCTCTAAGATAATAGACGTCGGATGCGGCGCGGGCTTCCCCACTCTGCCCGTGGCAATGCTTCGCCCCGACGTTAAAATAACAGCCGTAGACTCGACGGAAAAGAGGATAAATTACGTAAAAGAGACCGCTGAGCTTTTAGGTCTTTCAAACGTGGAAGCCTTGACGATGCGCGCCGAGGACGGAGGAAGATCTCCCGAATTCCGCGAGAAATTCGATATTGCAACCGCAAGAGCCGTGGCGAATATGCGCGTGCTCACCGAGCTTTGCCTGCCGTTTGTGAAGGTCGGCGGCGAGATGCTGGCGATGAAGGGAAAAAACGCCGAATTTGAGCTTGGCGAGGCAAAGCGCGCGATAGCTACCCTCGGCGGCAGAGGCGCGACCGTTGAGAGCATAGTATTAAAAAGCGCGTCGGGAGAGGATTTCTCACACCCGCTGATCCGCGTTTCCAAGAAGGAAAAAACGCCGAGCGCCTATCCGCGCCCCTTCGCGCAGATATCGAAAAAGCCGCTTTGATATTGAAAAAAGGATTTTGACATAAAAAAAGAGGACGGAGAATTTTATGTTCTCCGTCCTCGTTCATTTATACCGTAACCGTAGAGCCCGCGGGAATGAATACGTCGCGCTTGCCGCCGACCGATGCGAAAACGTCCGTGGACGTCGGATTAAATACGAGAGTGCCGTCCGCAGACCTTATAAGAGCTTCAAACGCCTTTACGTAATCGTATATTTCAATATTGGTGGCGTACCATATGAGATCCGATGCGGTAGCGAGAAGCTCGCAGAAGCGCTCTATTCTCTCCCAATTTCCGTCGATAACGAATTCAGAGGAATGCCCCCATACGTAAAATAGCATAGGGTCCTTTCCATCGCTCTCGATAAAGCTCTTCGCGAGCTCAAAAATCTGCGGGTCGTTATGGTGGCAGGTGGGATCAAGCCTCAGCCAATCCTTTGGAATATCAAAGCTTCTCGTTGCCGTGGTGGTGCGGCAATACGCAATTCCCGATGCGGCAAGAGCCTCGACAGCCGTATCCGAAAAGGAACCGTTCGGGTACGCCGCGCCTCTTATTATCCTACCGTAGTCGCGCTCGTGAGCCACTCTGTCACATATTATTCTTTCGACAGCCTCATAAACGGGAAGGTTTCCAAGCGGCGTGTGTGAAATTCCGTGCACCGCAACCTCGTGCGTTCCGTCGGAGAAAAGGGCTTGCATCTCGCTCTTCTTTGCCCTCGTCCACATAGTAGACCTCTCTATCTTGATATTTTCGGAGGGCTCGCCGTCCTCGGGACGGTACGTGTTACTGTTAAGATTGAACGTCCCCTTCATTCCGTACTTATCAAAAATACCGACGAGCCTTACGTCCGACGGAAGTCCGTCGTCATAGCTGAACGTGAGCGCCCGTCTTTTCCCGCCGGGAAATCTGAGTCTTAAATCTGCCATTTCTATCTCCTTTTTCAAAGCGCGAACCGCACTCGTACGGTTCGCGCTTGTTGATTCGCCTTTCTGCTCGTTTGTTCTTAATTCAAGGGAACTACTCTTGCCTTCGCAATTCCGAGATTGCCGTTTCCGAGAGCCTGAACGATCTTTATCAAAAGATCCTCTTCCTCGACGGGAATCTTCACGAAATCAAGACGAACGGTAGAATCGTCTACAATAACTGCCTTTATATTGATCGGAACCTTATCCTTGCCGAGTCTTTCGAGCGTCGTTCTTATTATAGCTTCCATAGGCTCGGTGATTCTGGGATCTATATGGTAACGGAAGAAGAACAGCACGCTCTTAGCGGTAAAGGTGTACTCGGGCTTTTCCGCTTTCTCTGCGGCGACTGCGTCTTCAAGACTCTTCTGCGCCTCAAGCTTCTGAACTTCCGCCATACGCTCGTCAGCCTCGCGCTTTTTCTCGTTGGCAAGTGCGAGCTGCTCCTGAGCCTCACGAAGTATTCTTTCCGCCTCGGATTTTATCTCAGCATCCTTGCGCTCACGCTCCTCGGCAGCGAGTCTTTCGCTCTCCAATCTGCGCTCTTCCTCTTCCTTCTTGCGCAGCTCCTCAGCGCGCTCGGCTTCGATGCGGCGCTTTTCTTCAATAGCTATCATTGCCGCCTCGGCAAGTCTTTCCTTCTCTCTCGCCTCTGCACGAAGCTGCGCTTCGATCGTCGCACGGAGTTTTTCTTCTCTTTCTTTTAAGAGTGCCTCCTCCTTCGCGCGCTCTTCTTCAAAGCGCTTCTCCTCGGCGATAAGCCTTTCCTTCGCAAGGCGCAATTTCTCCTGCTCTTCAAGAAGGCGCTTTGCCTCTTCTTCAACTTTTATCTTCTCGTTTGCTTCATATTCAAGTCTGATCTTTGCTTCGATCTCGGCATGAAGGGCATCCTCACAAACCGCGGCCGACACAGACTGATATTCTTCTGCGTTCTCGGTTGCTTCCTCGATAGCCTCTTCCGCTACCTCTTCGGTCACTTCCTCGACAGCCTCTTCCGCTGCCTCTTCGGTTACTTCCTCGACAGCTTCTTCCGCTGCCTCTTCGGTCACTTCCTCGACAGCTTCTTCCGTTGCCTCTTCGGTCACTTCCTCGACGGCTTCTTCCGCTACCTCTTCGGTCACTTCCTCGATAGCTTCTTCTACTGCCTCTTCCGCCACTTCTTCAACGTTCTCCTCGGTTGAGGTAGTTTCAAGAATTCTCTGAAGAGCCTCTTTGAGCATTGCGTCGTCAGCGGTTTCGAGCACGGGCTCCTCCTTTACGGGAGCTTCATTTGAAGGAAGCGCTGAGAGAAGAGCGTTCGTAAGATCCTCGTTGTTATATTCGCTCTCAAGCTCGACCTTTTCTATCTCGCCGCGTCTTAACGCGCGTTTTACGAGCTCGCGCCACTCGGTGACGTTTTTACGGCTCATCGACGCGTGGTATCTGTCATCGTCGGTACGAAGGAGGAATCTGTATTCCTTCTCTCTGACCTTCTGGGGTACGTCCTCGCCAAGCTCAAACTTTATCGTTTCGGGTACGGGGTGATCGGATACCGAATAAGCCACGGCGCTGTTGGTCCTCGTCCACTTGATCCAGAAATCACGGGGTGCCGACGCCTTATCCGCTATGCGAAGACGGCGGTAGGTCACGTTTTCCGACGTGTGCTCCATATATGTTTCGGGAGCGAATATCATCTGAAGGGAGAGTGATGAGGATTCAAGCCCCTTAACGCTCATAGCGCGGGATATTGCCTCCGTCAGCTGTTTTCCCATCTCGTCAATAAAGGTTTGCGAATATTTGCCCGAGAGGAAGAGCGGATCCTCGGCTGCCGTATGCAGCTTCACCTTCATACAACCGTCGGGAGCGGATATATTTCTCCCCGCAAGCTTGTCCGAGAGCTCCTCGGGAACGTTTTCCATAATTGCAAAATCAATAGCGCCGTTTCCTATGTAGGCATAAGGAATGCCGTTTTTAAACTTTCTCTTATCAACGCTCCAGCTGACCCAAAGGGTCTGCGCTCCGTCGCTTTTAATAACGGTAAAGGGATAGCACCACTTCCCGCTCTTCAAAAATCCGTCGGCAATATAGTCCTCATACATCTGAAGCGCAATGGCAGAATCGCCAAACAGCCCCTCGACGAGAGGAACGAGAACGCTATCGACGTTTTCAATAAAGGCGTCCGTAACGGTGTCCGCAATTATTTTATTGTGAGTGAGATCCTTGAGCATTTTTAGAAAACCTCCGCACCGAATATTTTTTCTCTATTATATTTTAACACAGTATTTTATAAAATGCAAGTTCTTTTCGTTTTAAAATAAAAAAATTCTTCACTTTTTATAAAAAAATAAAAAAACAGGGCTCTGTTTTGCGGCAGAACCCTGTTTTTCTTGCGAATATTATTTCTGGACGAGATGGATAGCGAAGCCGCATACTTCATCCTTGAAGTAAACGAACTTAGGCTTGCCCGTCTTTTCGTCATAGGTAACCGTGCTCTCGTCGAACTCAAAGCCCATTCTCTTGAAATAAGCCATAGCTCTGTCAACGAAATTGGTACGGATAGCGATGTGACCGTGAGTGCCGGGGCCCTTTCCCTTCATAAACTCAAACGCGTCGCCCGCGAATATGGATTTGCTCGTTTCTCTGTTTGCAAGACCGAACATAGTTTCAAAGAGCTTAGCGCCCTTCGTGCACTCTGCCTCGTCGGCGGAATTGATACCCATATGTACAAATTCAAGACCGAGCATAGTCTTTACGGCATTCTTGGTAAGAGCGGTGATCTCATCCCACTTCTTTTCCTTTATGAGCTCGTCCTTTACCATAAACGAACCGCCGCAAGCGATGATCTTGTTGAACTTGAGGTAATCAAGAAGGTTGTTCGCGTTGATTCCGCCCGTAGGCATAAAGGTGAGCTGACCGTAGGGTGCTGCCATTGCCTTGAGCATAGGAAGACCGCCCGCAGCCTCGGCGGGGAAGAACTTTACGGTAGTAAGACCGAGCTCAAGAGCCGCCTCGATGTCAGAGGGATTGGAGCATCCGGGGAGCATAGGCACGCCCTTGGAAAGGCAATAAGAGGTGACCTTGGGATTAAGACCGGGGGAAACGAGGAACTTGGAGCCCGCCGCGATAGCCGCATCCACCTGCTCGGTGGTAAGGACCGTGCCCGCGCCAACGAGCATCTCGGGATAAGCCTCGGTGATTTTCTTGATAGCCTCTGCAGCGCAGGACGTTCTGAAGGTTATCTCAGCAGCGGGAAGACCGCCGTCGATAAGCGCCTTTGCAAGCGGAATGGCGTCGTCGGGATTTTCGATCTTTATTACGGGAATAAGACCTATGGAATAAAGCTCGGAATTGATGTTGTTCATTGGTTTTTCTCCTTTGTTTAATTTTATCACCTTAATTATACTATTATTTTTTGTGCGCGTGAATTGCAAATATTGCCCGAGAGATTGCGCAAATTGACCTGGGCGCTTTTTTTATCATATCCGCTTGACAAGCAAACTCGTTTGATGTATAATATTTCTAATAAATTAGAAATTCGGAGGAGGCTAACCGTGAAGCGAGTAGGCGTAATTACAGACGATGCTTATTTATTTCAAAAAATAAATCTCGCCCTCAGGGGCTTTGCCAAGTGCGAAAAAACGAGTGGGGCGCACGAGCAGTCCTCTTTCGATCTTTGCCTTTTTGATGCCGATACCGGGCTTGACACACCGACGGGTGCACTGACGATGTCCAGGGAGAAGGAGTGCGATCTTCGGATCCCCTTTCTCACGAGCGATCTTTTGTCTTTATTTGAGCAGAAACGCGCGCCAAAGCTCGACGAGGTCACGAAAACGGTTCACATAGGAAAGGTTTCGGCAAAGCTCACCGATCTTGAATTTGAGCTTCTGTCACTCCTTTTGTCGGAGCGCCGTTTCTTTTCGAAAGAAGAAATACTTGATCAGGTGTGGCAAAACAACGCGGACGAGGGGATCGTCAACGTGTATATACATTATTTAAGAGAAAAGCTTGAAGCGGACGGAGAAAAGGTAATAATCTGTGCGAGAAACAAGGGCTACGGTATAAGCGAAAAGTTTATGGGAAGGGAGGACGAGTGATGCTCACGTTCATAAAAGGCGATAAAAGAGCAGTCGGCCGCAGCGTGATGACGAAGCGGATCGCCGAGTGCATCGCAAAAGAGAAAAAATGCGTTCTCATAGTTCCCGAGCAGCAGACCGTTACTGCGGAAAAAGAGCTCGCATCACAGCTCTCTCCGAACGCTCCTCTTTACTTTGAAGTAACGAACTTTACGAGATTTGCAAACTCCGTCTTCAGACAGCTCGGCGGCATACAGAAAAAATATGCCGACAAGGTCGTCAAATCGCTCATAATGTGGCAGACCCTGACGGAGCTATCCCCGTTTCTTACCGTTACGAAGGCAAGGAAGGATATAAGCGCGGGGCTCGTTGAGAGAACGCTCGGAGCGATAGCGGAAGCGGAAGGGCTCGGACTCGACGCAAAAGCTCTCGCCGCACTGTCCGAAAGCGAAGCTGTCGACAAAAGACTTGCAAGCAAGCTCTCCGACCTCTCGAAAATACTCTCACTCTACAAATCAAACGTATATAAAGAGTTCGCCGACTCCGCCGACGACTGTCTTTTCCTCGCAAAAAAGCTCTCGGATAACCAAAGCTATCTTTGCGATACCGAAATATTTATCGAAGGATTCACGTCCTTTACGGTTCCGCAATACACCCTTTTATCCGAAATGATAAGACAAGCCGACGTGTACGTGTACCTCGACATTCCATCCTACGCAAAGGATGCTTTTGAATACACCGAGCTTGCGGTAACGAAGAAGAAGCTCACCGCGATCTGCAACAGAAACGAAGTAGATATAAAGCTGGAAAAGGAAGAAAAGGAAAACGATGACGGCACTCCCATTTCTCTGATCGTGCCGCTTCTGTGGAAATCTAACCGCAAAATTGACAACTTTAGTTTGCAAACAGGCGAAGAAGTGCGCATATTCGAAGCAAAAACTCCGTATGAGGAATGCGAATTTATCGCCTCCGATATCCGCAGAAGAGTTACGGAGGGTGCGTCATACAACGATTTTGCCATAGTAGCTGCAAGCGTGTCCGATTACGAAGGAATTCTTGACACGGGTCTTGACAAAGCGGGAATAAAGCACTTCTCATCGGGTGGAAGCGACCTTATGAATTTTGAAGCCGTAAAGC
The DNA here is from genome assembly GCA_017503105.1 of Clostridia bacterium. Lineage (GTDB taxonomy): Bacteria > Bacillota > Clostridia > Oscillospirales > CAG-272 > UBA1740. Next base: position 90,144 of record JAFVTS010000035.1, on the reverse strand, counting down.
TCGTCTTTGCAGCCCTTGCGGCTACGCGTTCGTTCGCGCGAGAGGACGTTCTTGCGTACGCGGCGTGCGGTCTTTCGGGTATCTCCTTTGACGAGCGCGATGAGTTTGAAATGTACGTCGACAAATGGCAGATAAGCGGCAAACGCTTTACCGACGGGCTCGTCTGGAATATGAATCCTCGGGGCTTTGACAACAAAAAGCTTCCCGATCACGATGCGACTCTTGCGAGAATAGACGCCACCCGTGTTAAATTATTGACGCCCCTGATGCATCTTTCCGCCAACGTCTGCGCAGCTGCCACAGTCAAGGAGCACGCGAAAGCCTTGGTTTCCTTCCTTGAAGAGATCGAGCTTGAAAAATCCCTTTACGAGCGCTCAAAGAAGCTCGGGGACATCGGAGAGCACGCTGCGGCAGACTACAATCTCAGGCTTTACTCCATCATCTGCGCGGCGCTTGACACTATGGTCGAGGCGATAGGCGATGCGCCGACCGATAAAGACGCCTTCTCATCGCAGCTCCGCACCGTCTTCTCCGCCTCGGAAATAGGCAGGATCCCCTCCTCTGCCGACGAGGTAATGATAGGATCTGCCGACACCGTGCGGCTCGGTGAAAAAAAGCACGTCTACCTTATCGGAGTGAATTACGGAAAGTTTCCCGCGCCCGATAGCGGCGGCGGATTCTTTACGGATAAGGAAAAAAAGCTTCTCATCTCCGACGGAGAGAAAAATCTTTTGCATAGCGCGCAAATAGACGATGACGCGGATGAAAAAATACGCAGTGCCAGAGGTCTTTATTCCTTTACGAGAGCGTTTTCGTCAGCGACCGAGACCGTCACCCTCACCTATCCTAAATCGGACGCTTCTTTCTCCGAGCTTATGCCGTCGTTCGTAATAACCAATATTTCTTCTCTGACAAGCGGAGCGGTAAAGCCCGTGAAGATAGAGGACTTAGCTCCGCTTGACAAATTTTATGCAGTGGGGATCGCCTGTGAATCGATAAACGAGTGCTCCTCTTCCCAAAAGGCGGCGCTGAAAGAAGCACTGCAAAAAAGCGGCGCTCTCGTCTTCTCTGCCGAGGACGCGATCGATAACGGCAGTCTTGAGTGTTCCCCCACAGCTTCAAAAGAAATAAATCTCACGCAAACGAAGATAGACGCTTTTATCAAGTGCCCTTTAAACTATTTTTGCAAGTACACGCTCTCTCTTTCCGAAAACGAGCGGGCGAAATTCGGCTCAAACAACATAGGCTCTTACATACACGCGGTGCTTGAAAACTTTTTCTTGGAAGTTAAAAGGGAAAAAATCGATTTAAAGACTCTTGAAGAAACGAAAAAAGAAGAAATGATAAAGCGCGCTGCCGCAATTTATCTTAACGAATTTTCGGAAGAGCTCGGTCACGGAAGCGAAAGAATGCGCACGGCGCTCTCTAAGATATACAGAGCGGCGAAGCCCGTCGTCGACGGCCTTTGCGAAGAATTTCAAGTGTCGAAATTCGAGCCTGCCTTTTTTGAGCTTCCTATAAGCAAGATATACCCGAACGGAGCTTCTCCTCTTGCGATCACGGGCGAGGGCGGCGAGAAGATAAACATTTACGGAACTATCGACCGCGTTGACACTTATAAAAACGGGGATGACGTTTACGTAAGAGTGGTAGATTATAAGACGGGAGGCAAGGATTTCAACCCCGACAAGCTGAAGGACGGGGTAAACCTGCAAATGTTCCTTTATTTGAAGTCAATAGTGGAAAATGAAAACGAAGACTTCAGAGATGCCATCGGCGTAGGCGAAGGCGGAAAAATCCTTCCCGCGGGCGCCGTCTACTTGGAAACGGATATCAGCGATCAAAGGGTTCCTCACTCGTCCGACGAGCTTGCAAAAGAAGAAATAAGAAAAGCTCAGGCGCGCAAGGGTATGATCCTTGATGACGAAAATATCAGAAACGCGATGGGAAAGGAATATCTCCCCGTCAAAGTTAACAACGACGGCAGCGTAAACGCGCTCTACAGAAAGTATCTTTTCACCGAAGACGGATGGAGAGATATATCAAAAACGGTAGAGGATGCCGTCGGAAGAATAGGTCACAGAATAGCCTCGGGCGATATACGCTCCGCAAACGGCAGAGAGGCGAAGAAAAACAAAGCCTGCGAGTACTGCGCATTCAAGGCTTTTTGCAGAAATATGAAGCTTTGATAACGCTTCGCAATGAAAAACGGAAAGAAAAAAATGAAAGCTTATCTTTTTGATTTCGACGGAACGCTCGTCGATTCGATGCCATCCTTTATAAGAATGATGAAAAGCATACTCGACGAGTCGGGTATCAAATACGCTGATGATACCGTAAAAATAATAACTCCGCTCGGCTACGGCGGAGCCGCCGAGCATTTTATATCGCTCGGTATGAAAAGCACGAGGGAAGATCTGATAAAAGAGATGATAAAGCGCGCACACGAGGACTATGTATTTAGGATAAACGCAAAAGACGGCGTTGTTAATGCGCTGAAGGTGCTGAAAGAAAGAGGTCACAGTCTGAACGTGCTTACGGCAAGTCCGCACACGATGCTCGACCCCTGCTTGAAGCGCAACGGAATATTTGAGCTTTTTGACAACGTCTGGTCGTGCGAGGACTTCGGAACGACGAAGAGCGACCCCGAAATATACCGCGCGGCGGCAGAGCGCATCGGGATCGACGTTGAGGACTTGGTTTTCCTTGACGATAACGTTTTCGCGGACAAGACAGCCAAAAGCGCGGGTGCTTACGTCATCGGTGTTTACGACGAGTCAAGCGCGGATTACGTGGACGAGATGAAAGATGTGTGCGACGAGTACGTCTACTCCTTCCGCGAGCTTATTTGATTTTCCACGTTTAATTCTATAAAGAAAGGGAACGGCCTTCCCTTTCTTTATTTATTTTACACAAAACTCGGTTTTAAATTTTGTGCAATCATACGAAAAGACGTCAATTTGTCAGTTTTACTTGCCATAACTTTAAATTTATGTTAAAATCAATTATAGCAAATATTTAAAAAGGAGATATACAAATGAAAATCAAAAGAATCTCAGCATTTCTTCTGACTCTCGCGATGCTTCTGTGCGCACTTCCGACGAGCGCGTTTGCGGCATTCGAGCGTCCCGATACGACGGAGGTTGAAGCGGCGCTTACCGACGAGAACGAGGAGATAGTTTTCGATACGGACTTTGAGGGCGCCGTTCTCACTCCCGCAGGAAGCACGGGAACGCAGAACGCTACGTCTACGCTCTCGGACATAACGAAGACCACGGGCAAATATTTTTCGGCTATGACCATCCGCGACTTCTGGGTCAACGACGGTTACAGAAACCTCTACACCGACGGTCACTCTATAATCTGGCGTGCGCACGATAAGGCGTTCACGTCCCCGAGCACGGGCAACGACGATAACAACAACTTTGAGCTCACCCTCAAAAGCCAGCCCGCAGGCGAGGATTTCGTTATCTCGCTCGACGTCACTATGCTGGCTGACAGATTCACTTCCGCGTTCAACTGCGTTGCTTACTGTAATAACGCGACAAGCCAGATAAAATCAACGTTCCTTTCGTTCGCAAAGGACGGAAGCGTTAAAGCGGGAACGGACACGGTAACGACTCTTACGAAGGGTCAGAGCGCGTCCTTCTCCGTTCACGTCAAGATCGACGAGCCCGACGCGGCGATAGAGGGCGACAAGGGTGCCGTTCTTTACGACGTATATCTCGACGGAAAGCTCGTAAAGGAAGATCTGTATTTCGTTTCCGAGGCGGACCAGACGAAGATATCCAAGGTGGACAGAAATAACAGCGCCGTGTCCTCTCCCGAAAACAACACGGGGCTTTCCACCGATTATAAGCTCACCTATATAAGACTTCTTCACACAGGCGGCACGATAAGGGCGGCTGACTCAAAAGGTACTTCACTTGGCGCTAACGGCGCAGACCTCATCTCGCTTGACGCTGTGAGAATGTACTATTCCGACGTTTGCTACGAAACGATGAGCACGGTGGAAAAGGTTTCTCTTGGATATAACGACTCCGACTTCGACCTCACCTTCCGCGCAGAGCTTGACGACGCGTTCGTTAACGACTCGGGAGCCAAGATACGCTTTACCTCACCTTCGGGCAAGGTGACGGAGATCCCCGTTCCCACGGTTGGCGAGAATGGCAAATACGATTTCAGCTTCGCGCTTGCAGCCAACGATTACGCGGGCGAATTTACGCTTGAGCTTATCGCGTCAGACGGCTCCGTTTACAATATCTACGAAGACGGAAAGCCCGTTAAGAGCTACAAAACCTCCGTTAAGGCAATAGAGGCAGAGCTTTATAATTTCTCTGCTACTATAATGCCCGTATACGGAGCTAAGAAGGCTATCGTTTCCCTTACCTTTGACGACGCGGTCTATCCTTCCGCGCTCGTTGTTGAAGAACTTTGCGAGAAATACGGAATGAAGGCGTCTATGATGATGTGGTGCTCAAGGATAGGAGCAAGCGGCAGCGATTACGCGAACGCCGAAACGTGGGCGAAGCTCTTTGAAAAGGGGTACCTTGAGCCGCAGAGCCACTCTATGACTCATATGGACCTTCGCTCAAACACCGACAATGGAATCGCAAACCAATCCGAAGAAAACTATAAAAAAGAGATAGTTGATTCAAAGGCTCTTCTCGAGGAGCTCTTCCCTGAATACGACTTTCTGACCTACGCTATCCCCTTCGGCTCTATGTCTGCCGATGCGGCAGCGATTGCCGTAAAGACCTACTACGCATCAAGGGGCGTTTCGGGCGGTGCCGTGCAAAGCCTTAACCCCGGTTTCGGAACGGGAAACGGCACGTGGGGCAAGCTCTACTCTCCCACCGTTGTTAAAAAGGATTCTGGCGGCAACGTTGTAAGCGAAGCGGAGCAGCTTGCTTACCTTAAGAGCTGGGTAGACAGAACCGTCACAGAGAGCGGCTGGTACGTGCCCTTCATCCACAAGGTCGGTGACGTTTCGGGTACGGAGATGACCTACAACGTTATCGACGAACTCTTCGCATACATTGATAAATACCAAGATGCGGGTGACGTTTGGGTATCGACCTTCTCCGACGCCGTAAAATACGTAAGAGAGCGTCAGAACACCGAAGTCGCAGTACGCTACGAGGCAGGAAACATTTACCTCACTCTCACTATGGCTGATATGACCGAGGACGGCTTAGCGCTTCCCCGTGACGTATTCAACCACCCCCTGACCGTTAAGGTCGAGGTTCCCGAAAGCTACGACACGGTACACTACGTCCTGGACGGCAAGCTTATGACCGCCAACACCTTCACCGAAAATGACGTTACGTACGCGTACGTCGATGCGATCCCGGACGGAGAGGAGATCGTGCTCCACGGAACTCACAGCTTCTCCGACGTTGAAAAGATAGGCGAAGATACGCACAAGAAGATCTGCGCTTGCGGTTTTGAAGTTACGGAAGAACACAGCGACAGCGGCTACGGTTATTGCACCGTTTGCGAGCTTGCCCTTGAAGGTCTTTCCCTTGCCATAGACTCTGATCTTGCTATGAGATTTTACGTTGACGTAAAAGATCCCGCCATCGCCGACGGCAAGGATATTTCAATGCGCTTCACAATGAACGGCGAGACCTTTACCGTCACGGAATACCTCACGGATCACGAAATGTACGTATTCACGTTCGACGGAATAGGCCCCCATCAAGTCGGTCTTACGATAGACGCGGAGATTCTTATAGACGGCGACGTCGCTGTAAAGAAAACGGGATACAGCGTTGAGAACTACTGCCGCGACGCTCTGAAGCTCTTCCCCGACAGCGAGCCGCTTGTGAGCCTCGTCAACGATCTTCTGATCTACGCAAGAGCCGCTGAAAAGTATCTTTCGGGCAAAAATACTATCGCAGCTGATATGGACCTTACCGCATCCGAATATGCGCCCGCCGAGTCTGATGACGAGCTCGTCATAGATGGTAACGATAGCGAAAAGCTCTTCGTTTATTCCGCAGGTGTAAGATTTGACACGGTCAACAGAATATTCTTTAAGATATATTCGGAGACGGAGAACTTCTCCGTAGACCTCTACGACGCGAAGACCTCGTCCGTTATCACTCTTACTGCGGAGGACCTTGAATACACGGGCGGATATTACGTAGCTTACTCAGCGCCCGTTTACGCTACCGATTTCGGCACCGAGGGACTTCAGTGCCTGACGCTTAAGGACGCGGACGGAAACGCTACATCCGTGGTAGTCTACACCGTAAACACCTACGCTTATTATATGAGTGCCGACGGTGCGGACGAAGATATGGCGGCTTTGGCACTTGCGCTTTACCGCTACGGCAAATCGGCTGCGGCTTACGTTGCCTCGGCAGTTTAAAGAACGGAGGTAATTAAAAATGAAAACGAACGAAAAAAACGCTTATACGTCCCCGAAGATCGAGCTCGTTCACACCGACGGCTCCGACGTTATCTCGACCAGCGGCTTCAACGGAGGCGATCACGTATTTGGGAAAAACAATTCTGACGAATCAGCTTACGAAACATAAATCACTTCAAAGTGAAAAAGCGTCAGCTCCGAAATCGGAGCTGACGCTTTATGTTAAGCTGTTATTTTATCAATACATTCCGCCCATATCGGGTGCGGCGGGAGCTGCGGGCTTTTCTTCCTTCTTATCGGAAACGACAGCCTCGGTGGTAAGAACAGTAGACGCAATGGACGCCGCGTTCTGAAGCGCGTGGCGAGTAACCTTTGCGGGGTCAACGATTCCTGCCTCAAGCATATCGCAGAAGGTTTCGTTGTAAGCGTCGAAGCCGTAGCCGACTTTGCCCGATTCGCGGATCTTGGAGATGATAACAGCACCGTCAAGTCCTGCGTTGTCAGCGATCTGCTTCATCGGAGCGGTGAGAGCCTTGGCAACTATCATAGCGCCCGTCTTTTCGTCACCGTCAAGGTCTGCGATAACAGCGTCAACGGAATCTATCACGTTGATAAGAGCAGTACCGCCGCCTGCGACGATGCCCTCCTCTACTGCAGCCTTAGTCGCGTTAAGAGCATCCTCGATGCGAAGTTTCTTTTCCTTCATCTCGACCTCGGTAGCCGCACCGACCTTAATAACGGCAACGCCACCCGCAAGCTTTGCGAGTCTTTCAAGAAGCTTTTCCTTATCGAACTCGGAGGTAGTGACCTCAAGAGCCGCGCGGATCTGATTTACTCTGTCGGCAATGGCGCTCTTGTCGCCTGCGCCGTCGACGATGATGGTATTTTCCTTCGTTACCTTGACCTGTCTTGCGCGTCCGAGCTGAGCAACGCTTGCGTCCTTGAGCTCAAGACCAAGCTCTTCGGTGATGACCTCGCCGCCCGTGAGAGTCGCGATGTCGCGGAGCATTTCCTTACGTCTGTCACCAAAGCCGGGAGCCTTGACGGCAACGACGGTAAACGTGCCGCGAAGCTTATTGAGAACGAGCGTGGTAAGCGCCTCGCCCTCTACGTCCTCGGCAACTATAAGGAGCTTCTTTCCTGACTGAACTATCTGCTCAAGAAGAGGAAGTATCTCCTGGATGTTGGATATCTTCTTATCCGTGATAAGTATAAGACAATCGTCGAGCACCGCCTCCATCTTGTCGGTGTCGGTGACCATATAGGGCGAGAGGTAACCGCGGTCAAACTGCATTCCCTCAACGACCTCGCTGTAAGTTTCCGCGCTCTTGGACTCCTCAACGGTGATAACGCCGTCGGAAGTAACCTTTTCCATAGCGTCCGCAATAAGTCTGCCTATCGACTCGTCACCTGCGGAGACCGCGCCGACTCTTGCGATGTCCTCGGTGCCCGAGACCTTTTTCGACTGCTTCGTGAGCTCGGCAACAGCCGCGTCAACAGCCTTGAAGATTCCCTTGCGGAGAATTATGGGGTTTGCACCCGCGGTAACGTTCTTCATTCCCTCGTGGATGAGAGCCTGAGCAAGAAGGGTTGCCGTGGTCGTGCCGTCGCCTGCCGCGTCGTTCGTCTTGGTCGCGACCTCGCGAACGAGCTGAGCGCCCATATTTTCAGCAGCGTCGTCAAGCTCGATCTCCTTCGCGATGGTAACGCCGTCGTTTGTGATGAGGGGCGCGCCGAATTTCTTATCAAGGACCACGTTTCTGCCCTTGGGTCCGAGTGTGATCTTAACCGTGTCAGCAAGCTTGTCAACGCCGCGAAGAAGAGCGGCTCTTGCGTCCATACCGTAAAGTATTTCCTTTGCCATTTCAATTTTCTCCTTTTATAATTATTCTACAACGGCAAGGATGTCGGATTGGCTGACGATGGTGTATTCCACGCCGTCAAGCTTGACCTCCGTGCCTGTGTACTTGCCCGTAATTACCTTTTCGCCTGCCTTGAGAGTCATTACGACCTCCTTGCCGTCCACGATGCCGCCGGGTCCAACGGCTACGATAACGGAAACCTGGGGCTTCTCCTGTGCCGAGCCGGGAAGAATGATTCCCGCCTTGGTCGTTTCAGCCGCCTCTTCCTTTTTAAGCACTACTTTATCAAGTAAGGGTCTGAGTGTCATTTGTTTTGTTCCTCCTAATCTTATTTTAGCACTCGCGCTATGTGAGTGCTAATCTTTACAGGATATATTTTATACTATATACGTCTGAAAATCAAGGGCTTTTTCGTTTTTTCACAATTTATTAACAAAAGGCGCGTCGCTCCCTTTGTGAGCGCCGTCTAATCGAGCTTTGAGCGAAGGAGCTTCATTATTTTTTTCTCTTCTCTTGAGATCTTTACCTGCGAAAGACCGAGCAGCTCCGCGACCTTAACTTGAGATAGGTCCTTAAAGTAACGCAGTATAACTATTTTTTTATAAAGCTCGGGCAGCTCTTCTATCGCCATACGAACGGCAAGGGTATTGAAGCTCCTCTCCTCCTCGTCCTCGTCGGCAATGACCGAGCCGAGGGTGACGGAATCACTGTCCTCGTAAACGCACTCGTCAAGCGAGCGCACGGGCGCCTGTGAAAACAGCGCCGACGCCGCATCCTGCGGGCTTACTCCGACGGCGGAAGCTATCGCCTCAAGGCTCAGATCCTCTCCGCTTTGCTGTCTTCGCTCCCTCTCCTTCGCAAGGGCGGCACCGAGCCGTTTTTCTTCGCGCGAAACCTTGATGGGCCCGTCGTCGCGAAGGAAGCGGCGCATCTCACCGAATATGAGCGGTACGGCGTAGGTAGAAAAGGCGCATTCTCTTGAAAAATCAAAGCTGCGCATAGCCTTTACAAGACCGAGAGTGCCGCACTCGACGAGATCGTCCGTCTCCGCTCTGCCCGAAAACCTCGCGGCGATCTTATATACGAGCGGCATATTGAGCTCTACGAGCTCCTCTCCCGCCGCAGCGTCACCCGCCCTGTAAAGGCGCAAAAGGTCGACGTTTCTCCCATAGTCGGAATTTTTTTCCTCAAGCTTATTCATTACACCTCGAAAACGGAATCAAGGCTTAAAGATTTTTCTCATAAGAACGGTAGTGCCCTTGCCCGGGGTTGATTTTACGCTTAAAGAGTCCATAAAGCTCTCCATTACGAGAAAGCCCATTCCGCATCTCTCGCAGCCTACCGTGCTCGTATACATCGGCTCTCTTGCCTTTGCCACGTCCTCGATGCCGCAGCCGTTGTCGGAGATCTCAACGGAGACCTCCCTTGAGTCGTAGAGGCGAACGGATATGTAGATATTCGCGTTTCTGTCGGTCGGCAATGAATCGCGATATGCGTGAACTATACAGTTCGTTACCGCCTCACTCACCGCAAGTCTTAAATCTCCGAGCTCCTCCACCGTCGGATTGAGCTCTGCTACGAACGCGCAAATGCAAGATCTCGCGACAGCCTCGTTCACGCCTACCGCAGGGAGGCGAAGCTTCATTTCGTTAATTATTTTTTTCATATCATTCATCCTATCTCGTGACGGCGAGTCCCGATATTTTTTCAATTCCCGAGAGCCTTACAAGCTTCATAAGTCCGTCGGAAAGACCGACGAGCCTTACCGCGGCCCCAACCTCGGCAGCGACCTCCGTCCTGCCTATTATAAGCCCGATGCCAGAGCTGTCCATAAAGTGAACGTCCGTAAAATCGAGCACCAGCGTCTCGGGTCTGTACATAAACACGGCAGGGTCTATCTTCTCTCTTATCCGCTTCGCGGAGCAGTGATCAAGCTCACATTTCAAGGCGGCTGTAAGCCTTCCGTCCTTTTCACTGATAATTACGTCTTCCGTCATTTTTTAAATCCTCTTTTTTCCAGGCACTCGCGTGCCCTATTCGGATATATTTTAGCACAGCGCAGTTGGCATATTTTGTCACAAAAGAAGACCTTGCAAAATTTCTTTTTTTATCAGTCACAAAAATGCAGTTTTTTCGCTATGTTTCTCTTGATTTCCATTTTTCGTATCTTATACGCCTCCTCTCCCATCCCTTCTATTGCGGAGTGCGCAAATCCCGTGCGCGAGCCTATCTCGTCGATAAAAAGATTCACGTAGCAGGGCTCGGCGATTTCAGCGGTCGCCGTGCTTATTATATAATTTAGGTAGCGAAGCTCCGCTCTCGTACGCAAAGAGAGCACTTCGGATCTCAAAAGACTTTCCCTCCTTTCATAATCCGCGCATACCGCCACGACGAGGGCGTCAAGGGTCGGAAGAAGGACACCCTTTACATACTCACCGCGCATTTTACCGCCCTCCATTCGGAAAGCAAAGTCTCAAGAAGTCCGTCAAGCTCGCAAAGCTGCTCCAAGCTCTTTTTGGTTTCAGACAAAAGCTCCCTCATCTCTTCCGCGCTTCTGCCCCCTGCCTCACCGCATTCCGAGAGCATTTCCATAAGAGCTCCGCGCGCGTCAAGGGTCTTGTTCACCTCGGCGATTTCGGCTCTTATCACCCGCATTTGCCGCCTTGCGTGCTCAGCGCCTCTTAATTCGATTCCGTACGGCGCCGTATAAGCGTTAAACGTCCTTTTCAAAATACATCATTCCTTTCAAAAATAGTCATATCAAGCAACTTTTTTGCATAAAGTAACTTGTTACGTGACTATAATAGCATAAATTTTGTCACCTGTCAAGTGATTTTTCGAAAAAATCTCAAGTTTTTTTCGACAAAACTATTGCATAACAAGTGACTTTGTGTTAAAATATAATAGAATAAGGTGAAAAATCACCTTTAGCGTCGATTAAAAGGAGTAAAGCCGTGCAAGCAAACAAATTACGCCAGCTCAGAAAAGAAAAAAAGATAACCCTTGACGAGCTTGCGGCAAGGATAGGAACGAGCAAGCAAACCATTCACAGATACGAAAACGGAATTATAAACAATATACCGCCCGAGAAGATAGAACGTCTTGCAGCGGCACTCGGCACGTCGCCGAGCGAGCTTATGGGTTGGGATCAGATAACGCCGATGAAATATAAAAATACGGTACCGCTGTCAACGAAGAAGCTCCCCCTGCTCGGAAGCATCTCGTGCGGTCAGCCCATCTACGCCGAAGAAGAGCACGAGAGCTTTGCCTCCGCGGATATGAACCTTGATGCGGATTTTTGCTTAAGAGCTGTCGGAGATTCAATGATAGGGGCACGCATATACGACGGTGACACGGTATTCATTCGCTCTCAGGACTCTGTGGATAACGGAGAGATCGCCGCCGTGATAATAAACGACGAGGCGACCCTGAAGCGCGTTTATTACTATCCCGAGGAGGGCAAGCTCATCCTTTCGCCCGAAAATCCCCGATACGCGCCGCTCGTCTTCGTCGGCGGTGAGCTTGAGCAGATAAAAATAATCGGCAAGGCTGTCGCTTTTCAGAGTGCGGTTATATAATTTAATAATAAGAAAATGGGCGCTGCGTTTTTCACAGCGTCCGTTTTTCTCTGCCTCTGAGGCTATCTCTCATTCCTTTGCCACGAATATAAATCCAAACGCCGACGGTCCCCAATGGCAAGCTATCGCAAAATCAAGATCGTCATATTCCGTCATAGCACCCATCAGGCGCTCGTCCGTCATAGCTACGAGGCGTTCTATATTGGCTCTGTCGTAGGTATACGACGGCACTATCGGATAAGAGGTGTCAGCCGACGAAAGGTGCCCGACGAGAGCCTCCATCGAACGGCGAATGCCAAGAGCCTTTGCCAAGACCTTCACCCGTCCGTCCGAGGAATCAAGCGTTATCAAGGGCTTGAGATGAAGCACGCTTCCGACGGTGAAAGCGGCTCTCGAGAGTCTACCGCCGCGGTGAAGATATTCGAGCGTTTCGGGAATGGCTATGACACGGATGCGCGGTATGAGCTCCAATACCGCCTTTTCGACTTTGTCAAGCGGCTCGTCTTTATGCTTCAGCGCCTCACCCACAAGGATCCTGATACCGCCGACCGCCGTCTTCGTGTCTATCACCCTCACGCGCGGATTTGCCGAAAACATAGCTTTAAAAGTGCTGAACGTGCCCGATATACCGGACGATATAGTCAAGACGAGCACGTCGTCCCCCGCATCGGTGCAGGCGTTGATCCTTGCCTCGGCGTCGGCAAGCGAGGGGAGAGAGGTTTTTGGAAACAGCTTTTTGTTTATCAGGGCGTCGTAAAATATCTCGGACGTAATATTTACACCGTCTAAATACTCCTCTTCCCCAAGGCTTATTCTGAGCGGAAGCATTTCTACACCGAGCGCCTCGCACTCCCCTCTTTTTATACTGCTTCCCGAATCGACGAAAATTTTCAGCATCAGAGCTCTCCTGAATAAGAATTTCAATAAAAGTCGCAACTTGTTTACTTGTCAACATCAGCTATTATATCACATAAATGTTTACTTGTCAACATTCCGTTTGCTTTTGCTCATCGCGCTTTGTTACAAATAAATTCGTTTTTTACTTCCTTTATGACAAAGAACTCTTAATATATTTTATAAAAACAAATTGACATTCTCTTTATTTTATGATAAAATAACATCATTAAAGGATTAAGAAAGAGAAGGAATTGAAAAAATGGAAATGCGAGAAAGAATTCCCGATATATTTGCCTCGCGCGTGTTTAACGAGGACGTGATGCGAGAAAGACTTCCGAAGGAGGTCTACAAATCACTCCTGAATACCATTGCTATGGGCAAGGAGATAGACGCGGGCATTGCCGATATTGTAGCAAGCGCGATGAAGGACTGGGCGATAGAACACGGTGCAACGCACTTCACACATTGGTTCCAGCCTCTTACGGGTGTTACGGCTGAAAAGCACGACGCCTTCCTTACCCCCGTCGGTGGCGGAAAGGCAATAATGGAATTCTCGGGCAAGGAGCTTATAAAAGGCGAGCCCGACGCATCGTCCTTCCCCTCAGGCGGACTTCGTGCCACCTTTGAGGCGAGGGGTTATACCGCTTGGGACCCTGCGTCCTACGCTTTTATAAAAGACGGCTCGCTCTACATTCCCACGGCGTTTTGCTCATACGGAGGCGAGGCTCTTGACACGAAGACCCCCCTGCTCCGTTCTATGGACGCGATAAACGAGGCGGGACTCAGGATAGTGCGCCTCTTCGGTGATACCGCGACTGAAAGAATAGTTACGACCGTCGGTGCCGAGCAGGAATATTTCCTCATCGACGAGGCGGATTTCAAAGCAAGACGCGACCTCTTCTATTGCGGAAGAACACTCTTCGGAGCACCCGCAGTCAAGGGACAGGAGCTTGAAGACCATTACTTCGGTGCTCTTCCCGCGCGTGTGAGCGCATATATGCAAGAGCTCGACCGCGAGCTTTGGAAGCTTGGCATCAGCGCAAAGACCAAGCACAACGAAGCAGCCCCCGCACAGCACGAGCTTGCTCCCATTTTCAGCACTACCAACATCGCCACGGATCAGAACCTTCTGACTATGGAATATATGAAGAAGCTTGCGCCAAAGTACGGTATGGCGTGCCTTCTTGCGGAAAAACCCTTCGACGGAATCAATGGCTCGGGCAAGCATAACAACTGGTCGCTCAGCACCGACACGGGTGTAAATCTTCTGAAGCCCGGCAAGATCCCTGCCGAGAACAAGCAGTTCCTTCTCGTTCTTACCGCCGTTATAAAAGCGGTCGACGAATATCAGGATCTTCTCCGCATATCTGCGGCAACGGCAGGCAACGACTGCCGCCTTGGCGGAAACGAGGCTCCCCCCGCGATAATCTCCATCTTCCTCGGGGACGAGCTTGATATGATAGTGAACTCCATCATAGAAGGCTCGGAATACTCCAAAAAGACAACTAAATATATGTCACTCGGCACGCACGCCATCCCCTCTATAAGACGTGACACGACGGACAGAAACCGCACGTCCCCCTTTGCCTTTACGGGTAACAAATTCGAATTCAGAATGGTCGGCTCGTCGCAGAATATAGCGCTTTCAAACATCGTCCTCAACACCGCCGTCGCAAAATCCTTCTCCGACTTTGCGGACGTGCTTGAGGCAGCTGACGATTTCGACTCCGCGCTTGACAAGCTCATTTCGGAAAACCTCAAGGCACACAGGCGCATCCTCTTCGCGGGAAACTCGTATTCCAAGGAATGGGAGGAAGAGGCGGAACGCCGCGGGCTTTCAAACTTCAAATGCTCTCCCGAGGCTTACGAGCACTTTACCGACGAAAAGAACATAGCCCTCTTTGAAAAATTCGGTGTTATGAGCGAAACGGAAATGCGCTCTCGCCGTGAGATATTCTTCGAAAGTTACAGAAAGATAAAGAGCATCGAGGCAAAAACTATGCTCGAGATGACGGTGCGCGATTTCATTCCCGCCGTTTCCAAATACATAAGCGAGCTCTGCGAGGGCGTAAACGCCAAGCGCTCGGCAATAAAGAATATCGACTGTCACTGCGAGGAGGCTATCATCGAATCCCTCTCCGCTCTTCTCTCAAAGACCTTTACGGCGCACTCGGAGCTTGAGCGTGTTCAGAACACCGCCGCTGGCAAAAAGTGTGACGAAGAGGCAGCGCTTTACTATATGAACTCGGTTATTCCGAAGATGGACGCTCTGCGCCGTGCGGTCGACAAGATGGAAACTCTTACCGCAAGAGATGCGTGGCCCGTGCCCTCATACGGTGATATGACCTTCAGAATTTAAAATTATGAAAAGTGTAAAAGTGCTCCCCGAGGGGTATTCCGAGTCAATTTCAATAGACCTGCAAAAAAACAAAAAGCAGCTCATCACCGTAAACGCGATCTGCGTGCTTATTACGGTAGCTATGCTCGTGGCCGCCGTTATCCTTCGCGGTTTTTCGGGTATTACGCCTGATGATCTTGCTTTCGCGGCTATCATTACCGCCGTCGGTTGCTTCGTTTATTTAATACTCCACGAGCTGACGCACGGGTTATTTATGATAATTTTCGGGTGCAGATGGCCGCACTACGGATTTTCGGGGCTTTACGCCTTTGCGGGTGCCGATTTCTACTTTTCAAAGTGGCATTACGTAATAATAGCCCTCGCTCCCGTCGTCTTGCTCGGGGGTGTGCTCGCCGTTTTGAACGTCGTTTTGCCGCCGCTTTGGTTTTATCCCGTATATTTCATTCAAGTGATGAACGTATCGGGGGCGGCAGGCGACCTTTACGTAACGGCGCGGCTTTTAAAAGCTCCGCGCGATATCCTCGTTTACGACACGGGGACGGCTATGCGCGTGTATTCCAAATAACTTAAACGGGCGAATAATACCGCCCGTTTTCTTAAAAGCAGGAAAAGAAAGGAGAAAAAATGCTCTTTAAGAACGATAATTACAAGTCTGACGAGCTGACACATAGATATCTTCCTCCTAAAAAATTTATAATCAAGGACGGAATAGACGGCACTGCCGCCGTCGCAAAGGGCGGCAGCTTCGACCCTACCCTCACACCGCGCTCGATATGCACGATTCCCGAAGGTGCGACGTTGCTCGTTGATTTCGGCGAGGAGATCTCAGGGGGTGCCAAGCTCGTTTTCCATAAAAACAGCGGCTCAAAGATCCGCCTTACCTTCGGCGAATCGGCGGCTGAGGCTCTTTCAAATACGGGAGAGTTTGGCTCAACGAACGACCACTCCATACGCGACACCGTTCTCACGGTGCCGAGCTTCGGCTCTCTCGAATACGGCAAATGCGGCTTCAGATTCGTAAGGATAAGAGCTCTTGACGGGCAGCTTGCTCTTATTGGTCTCTTCGCCCGTGCCGATTTCCGCGCGCTTGAGTGGCGCGGCAGCTTTGAGTCAAGCGATAAGAAGCTGAATGAGATCTGGCGAGTGTCAGCAAGGACCCTGCACCTTAATATGCAGGATATGCTCTATGACGGAATAAAGCGCGACCGCCTCGTTTGGGTCGGTGATATGCATCCCGAGGTCAAATGCGCTCTCGCTCTTTTCGGCGAAACCAAATGCGTTAAAAAAAGCCTTGACTTCGCAAAAAACACCACGCCTAAGAACGCGTGGATGAACACTTTTCCGTCGTACTCGCTCTGGTGGGTAATGATACAGTACGATCTCTATATGCACACGGCGGACGCGGAATATCTTCGCGAGAGTATGGGCTGTATTCTTGACATTCTCTCACGCTTTGCGAAGTGCGTCAATCCCGACGGCTCCGTTTCGGGACTCCCGAATTTCCTTGATTGGTCTATGTACGATAACAATTCCGCAAAGGACGCGGCTTTTTCCGCCCTTGCCGTAATGGCGTTTGACAGGGGCGCATATCTTTGTCGGGCGCTCGGAGGTGAAGAATTTCTCGCGGTGGCGGAAAGACTTGACGCTTACAAAAAACGCCTTGCCTCGCGAAACCTCTGGTCGGTAAACAAGCAGGCGATAGCTATGCAAGTTCTTTCGGGTCAGAAGCGTCCCGAGGACGCGGCAAGCGCGCTTTCTACCGACACGGCGCACAACATCTCCGTCTTCTACGGCTATTACGTCCTTCTCGCGCTCTCCGAATGCGGTCTGACGAAGCACGCTCTTGAAACGGTCAAGAAATATTGGGGCGCTATGCTCGAGCTCGGCGCTACTACATTCTTCGAAAACTTCGAGCTCTCCGAAACGGAGGGTGAGCTCCCCCCGTTAAAAATAGACACGCCCCCCACCGAAGGCTTCAAAAACATCTATGCCGAAGGCGGCGCGCACTGTTATCGCGGTTACAGAAGGAGCCTCGCGCACGGTTGGGCGTCAGGTCCGCTTCCGTGGATCTCCGAGCATCTTCTCGGCGTTAAGGTGCTTGAGCCCGGGTGCAAAAAGGTCCTCGTCGCGCCGGAGCTTGCAGGTCTTTCGTGGATGAAGGGCGCATACCCCACTCCTTACGGAAATATAGAGATCTCGGTCACGAAATCGCCCGACGGACCGATAGTTGAGATCACCGCGCCCGACGAGGTGGAGATAGTTCGCCCGAACGAAAAATCCGATAACTCCCCTCAATAAGTTTTTCCCTAAAACGTATCGGCTTTTTCAAGCCCTTCAATAAAACAGCGGTGTTACTCGCCAAGCAAGCGAGTAACACCGCTGTTTTATTATATATTATATGTAGAGTATTGCAAGCTCGACTAAGAATACCGCACCTGCCGCTGAAGCTGCAACGGGCAAAAGCGGCTTCCTAAAATACGAAAGCACAAGCGCCACGGCAACGCCCGCAACAGCTGAGCTGAGGTGACCCGTTGAATAAAATACGGCGGGGAAAGTCATAACCGTCAAAACCGAATACGGCACGTAATAAAGGAACGAGCGAATAAATCTGCTCTTTATCTGCTTTTTAATAAAGACGAGAGGCACAGCTCTTATAAGATAGGTAACAAGAGCCATCGAAAAAAGCAGAAAGAGGAATTTCATATCAGGCATCACCCGTCACCTCCTCTTCCTTTATCGGGTAAAGAGCGGCAAAGAATGCCGAGACCGCAACGGCGATTATTATGACCGTGAAGCCCGACGGTATCCTTTTAAGAATCGGAACGAAGAAGAACGCGCACGAAAGCGCCGCCGATACAAGTATGCAAAAGGCCGTCCTTCTGTCCGAGCGCCCCTCGGGAATAACTATGGCTATGAACATTGCATAAAGTGCTATTCCAAGAGCGTTCGTCAAAATCACGGGGAGAACGTTTCCAAGCACAGCTCCGAGAAGCGTTCCCATAGTCCATCCTATAAAAGGTGGGATAATAAGTCCGAAAAGATACATTTTTCCGAGCATCATTCCCTTTCCCGTGGCAACTGCAAATACCTCGTCAGTGTTTACGAATCCAACGAGCATTCGCTCCTTCGTGCCAACGTCGGGAGCAAGCCTTTGTGAGAGTGAGATCGACATAAGCGCGTATCTCGCGTTTATAACCACCTGTGTCAAGATAAGCTCAATGACGCTGCCAAGACTCGCGAGTATCGGCAACGCAGCAAGCTGTCCCGCCGAGGTCACGTTCATCATAGACACCATCACGACCTCAAGAATAGAGAGACCCGAGCCGACGCCCATTATTCCAAAGGCGAACGAAACGGAAAGGTAACCAAGACCTATCGAAACTCCGTCACGCACACCGGCGGAGAAGCTGTTCAACTTCTGCATTTCGTAAAATCCTTCCTTGAAAATGTCGAAAACGGGGAAAGCGCGCCCCGTGTTAAATTATTTCTGTTTTAGCAGCGCACGTCTTTCCTTGTAATCGGGAAGAATACGCTCAAGCAGAGCATAAAAATCCTTCGAATGATTCATATGCACGAGATGACAAAGCTCGTGTACAACTACGTAATCCACTGCTCTGTCGGGATACGCCATAAGCCTGTACGAATAAGAGATGTCCCCCCTTGATGAGCAAGAGCCGAAGCGCGTTTTTGCGGAGGTTATGGTGATACGACCGTATTTGAGCCCCATTATATTGGAATACCGCTCCGTTTTCTTCGTAAGCACCTCACGCGCAAGGGCACGCAATTCCTCTATCCCGTCTTCACCGACGGAGTCCCAGAACGAGTGCTCTTTTTTCACGCGCTCTTTAGTTTTCTCAACCCAGGCTGCGTGCTTTTCCACTATACCGTCAAGCGCGTCGCGTCCGACTCCGAAAGGCGCGTGCACGACGAGCCCCTCGTGGGTGACCTTCAGGCTGACGGTCTTTCTCTTCGAATAAACTACTTTATAATCCATAAAAAGCACCTAAGCCAAGCCGTTTTTATAAAGCAATATGCGCACCGCCTCGGGATCGGGATCGTCGCCGAGCTTTTTCGCTACAAGCTCTTCGGCGATAATATCAAAATCTATCTCGCCCGATTCCAAAAGCTTTTCCAAGACCGAATCGACGAGAGCTCTTTCATACCCTTTAGCCACGAGCTTCGGTATAAATTTGCGCCGCCCCTGAAGCTTAAGCTTCGCCTCTGCGATTATAAGACGCTCAAGCTGTCTTTCCTCGTTTATATAGCCGAGCCTCATCATATCTTGAACGGCACTCTTTGCCGCATCGGCTGAAAAGCCCGCTTTCTTCAGCTTCATAAAAAGCGTTTTTTTGTTGTTATCGGAATAAGTGAGAAGAGAGAGAGCCTTTTTCGTCGCGCGGAAGACCTCATCGGCAAAAGCGACGTCGGCAAAGTCACCGTCGTCTATTTCATCCGACGGAAGCGGCGAGCCAATACGCATATAAAGCGCAGTTTCAACGGTATAAGCACGGGCGCCGTCACCCGAATCTATGCCGAGAACGGTATATCCCTTCGCGCGAGAATCCCTTACGTAGACTAACCGCATATCACTCACCCCTTCCATGTTTTTAGAAAAATGTGCACGAGCTGCCTATCATTACGAAGAGCAGCTCGGGCGTTTATGTATTATATCTCTTCGTCAAAATCCTTGATCTCGAACTCGTCGTCCTCGGTCAAGGCCTCCTCTGCCGTGTCGGACTCGGCGACCTTCTGACGCACGAGGGTCTCAAGCTTATCCATAAGCTCCTTGTCAGACTCGATAAGCTTTCTGACGTTGTCCTTACCCTGCCCGAGTCTGTCGCCGTCGTAGTAGAACCACGCGCCGCTCTTTTCAATAATACCAAGCTGGATCGCCATATCTATTACCTCGGACGATTTTGAAATGCCCGAGCCGTAGAGAATATCGAACTCCGCGGTCTTGAAGGGGGGAGCTACCTTGTTCTTCACTATCTTGCACTTGGTATGCGAGCCGTAGACCTCCGAACCGTTTTTGAGTGACTCCACGCGGCGCACGTCGATACGTACCGATGCGTAGAACTTAAGTGCCTTACCGCCCGTCGTTACCTCGGGATTTCCGTACATTACGCCGACCTTCTCACGGAGCTGGTTGGTAAAGATAACTATACAGTTAGACTTTGCGATAGCGCCGGAGAGTATTCTCATCGCCTGAGACATAAGGCGCGCTTGGATTCCGACGTGGGACGCTCCTATATCACCCTCTATCTCCTGCCTGGGAACGAGAGCCGCAACGGAATCTATGACTATAATATCAATAGCACCCGAGTTAACTAAAGTTTCGGCGATTTCAAGCGCCTGCTCACCGTAATCGGGCTGAGAAACGAGGAGGTTGTTTATATCAACTCCGAGCTTCTTTGCGTAGACGGGATCAAGAGCGTGCTCAGCGTCTATGAACGCTGCCTCGCCGCCCTGCTTCTGCACCTCGGCTATAACGTGAAGCGCGATCGTAGTCTTACCCGACGATTCGGGACCGTATATCTCCGTGATCCTTCCGCGAGGAATGCCGCCGACGCCAAGGGCGAAGTCAAGAGAGAGTGAGCCTGTCGATACGGCGGAAACGTTGAGCGCCGAGTTCTCACCAAGACGCATAATAGAGCCCTTTCCGCATTCGCGCTCAATTCTCGCCATAACGCTGTCAATAGTTGCTTTCTTATCGCCGACAGGTGCTTTTTCCTGCGCTGCCGCCGTTGTCTTTTTTGTTGCCATTTTCATATCTCCTTTTTTTGTTTGCGATATGATTATACCGCACTTACTGTACTATAAATCGGACTCCGACGTTCAGAAGAGCTTGGTAGCACCGACGGGACGTATCTTAAGACGCATTGCCGCGCCCGCACCGAAAACAGAATCCATAAGCGCGCAGTATTCGTCAAGGTACTCGTTCTTTACGAACGCCTGAATAGTGCCCGCGAATCCGCCTCCGTGAACCCTGAACGCGCAGCCCTTGCCCGCAAGGAAGCCGTCCGTCATAGCAAGAGCTAAAGAGAGCCCCTGCTCCTTCGGATTTATAGTAGTGTAAACGTTCTGAAGATACTCAAAGGACGATCTGCCCGAGGCGAGCACGTTCTCAAAGAACTTCTCAACGTCCGACGCTTTAAGAGCGTCACGCGCCGACGTAACTCTCTTATTTTCTCTTATGAAGTGTAGTGCGCGGAGAATGGCACGGTCGTTGCCCGCCAAGCGCAGCTTGGGTGCCGCCTTAATTATATCAGCCTCGTCAAGTCCGCGAAGAACGTCCCGTCCGAGAGCCGCCGCAACAGCCTTCATCTCCGCAGGTACCGACGCGTAATCGTCGCCGAGGTTCGCGTGGTTACCGCCCGTGTTGACTATGCAAAGCGAATAGCCCTTTGCCGTAAGAGAGAAGTCAATGGGCTCTACTACGGGATTTTTATTATCCTCAAAATCTATATAAACGAAGCCGCCGACGGCGCAAGCCATCTGGTCCATAAGTCCGCAGGGCTTGCCGAAATACACGTTTTCGGAATACTGCGCGAGCTTTGCTATCTCCTTGTTATCGATCTTGCCGTCGTTATAGAAATAGTTGAGAATATTTCCTACCATTACCTCAAAGGCTGCGGAGGATGAAATTCCCGAGCCCTTCAGGACCTCCGTCGTGGAATATGCGTCGTAGCCGCCAACCTTATATCCGTCCTTGATAAATCCTCCGACAAGACCCGCAACGAGAGCGCGAGAGGTGACTTGCTTAAAGCCTGCGGGATTCTTTGCCGCCGAAATATCCACGACGTCCTCGGGATACCCCTCGGAATGGAAACGGACGACGCCGTCGTCGTTCTTTGCCGCGACCGCAATAATATCCCTGTCGATGGCGCCCGCGAGAACGCACCCTCTGTTATGGTCGGTGTGATTACCGAGTATCTCACTTCTGCCGGGGACGGAGAAGAGAGATACGTCTCTGTTAGCTCCGTAACGTTTTTCAAAAGACTCGATAGCCGCTATCATTCTCCCCGTCTGTACCTTCACGTCCGCATAAAGATGCGCGTACTTTTCAAGCGCGCCTTCTGCCAAAATCTTCTTAAGTTCTGCTGATTTCATAGAAAATTCCTTTGTATTTTTATATTTTATTAAATTCTTCAATAAAGCCGCGGAACACAGAGCAAGCCTCGCTTAGAGCGTCCGATAACGGGCGCATCGCGCCATCCTGTGTATCCATATAAAGGCGGTAAGCTCCCTCCACGTGTCTGAACCAGGTAAGCTGACGCTTGGCGTATCTTCTGGTCGCAAGCTTAAGGTTCTCGACGGCTTCGGGGAGAGTTAGCTGACCCTTGAGATATTCTCCTATCTCCTTATATCCTATCGCCTGTGCCGCGGTGTAATCTCCGTCAAAGAGCCCCTCGCGCGCAAGCCTTTCGGTTTCCTCAAGCAGTCCTTCCCTCATCATTTCGTCAACGCGCTCGTTGACACGCGAATAGAGAAGCTCTCTGTTATGGAAATCGAGAGTTATCATTCCTATTCTCAAAGCGGGCTCTCCCTTTTTCGAAAGGTCGTCAAAATACGTTTTCGTCTTCCCGCTTTTCTCATATATTTCAAGTGCTCTCAGCACTCTTTTTACGTTGTTTTCGTGCACGGCTTCGGCACTTTTCGGATCGACCTTGGAAAGCTCCTGCCACAGGGCGTGAGCATCTTCTTCCGTTTTGATTTCCGCAAGTCTCGCGTTTATATATTCCCTGTCACTCTCGGGTGCGGCGTTCGCACCTCTTGACATAAGAGTGTCTGCGTAAAGTCCCGTCCCCCCGACGAGCATAGGCACCTTTGCGCCTTCGAGTATTCCGTCAATTACGGAGATTGAATCGTTCTTATAGTTTTCCGCGTTATAGTTTTCCGAAAACGGCAAAAAATCCACCAGGTGATGCGGGACGGCTGCCCTTTCTTTTTCAGTCGGCTTTGCCGTTCCTATGTCCATCCCCTTATAAATTTGCATAGAGTCAAGGCATATTATTTCAGCGGAAAGAATCTTCGCAAGCTCTATCGAAAGAGCCGTTTTTCCCGAGGCTGTCGGCCCCGTCAAAGCAAGCGCCCATCTCATAGCTTCACCTGATCCATCCAATCTACGATATCGGAAAATACTTCTTCTCTGTTGATTTCATTGAAAAGCTCGTGTCTTGCTCCCTCGTAAAGCTTAAGCGTCAACGCCGTATGCCCTCTACGAAGAAGCTCGTTACAGACATACCTCACGCCCTTGCCGTAACCACCCACGGGGTCCATATCACCGCTTACGATGAGAGTGGGCATATAATTCGGATACGACCGAAACCAAAGCTTTGAATTTGCGGATTCGACGAGCCTGAAAAGATCGGCGTAAGCCGAAAGGGTGAACGTATAATTTCCAAGAGGGTCGGAAAGTTTTTCGTTCGCAAGCTCCGTGTCGCGCGTGAGCCAGGCGTTCGGTCCCTCTTCTTTCGGGAATTTTTTGTTATATCCGCGCGAGGCGACGTTCTTTACGAATTTGCTCCTATACTTTTTGCCTTTGAAAAAACTCATAACGCGAACGAGTGCCTTCCCCGCGAAAACCGCTTTATTGGGCCCCGACGTGCCGTGGATTATCAGAGCGGATACGGACTCGGGGTACCGCGCTGTAAAAATTCTCGCGATAAACGAGCCCATACTGTGCCCCATCACTATGATCGGGGCACCGCCGAAGCGTTCTTTCAACAGCCCGTTCATAAGCCGCATATCCTCGATCAATATTTCGACGCCGTGCTTTAAGGCAAAAAAGCCAAGCTCATCCTCGGTGGAAACGCTTTTCCCGTGTCCGATATGACAGTGCCCCGCAAAAACGAATCCTCTCGCCGTAACGAAGCGAGCAAGCTCCCCGTATCTTCCGACGTGGTCGGTCATTCCGTGCGAAAGCTGAAGGACACCCCTGATCGGGGTACCCTTCGGAACGTATATTTCTCCGTAAACGGTATGCGTGCCGTCAGAGGACTTAAAGCTCACTTCGGTATGTTCAAAACTCATTATTCAAGATTCCTTTTCAAGCACCGCGAATATCCCACGTTTACTGTTGAGTGTAATAATCGTTATAGACCTCCATTACCTCCGCATCGGTCGGAATGCTTGACGCCGTTCCTATGCGGGTAACGGATATTGCCGCAGCCGCAGTCGCGTATCTCACGGCTGTATTTATATCACTGCTGCTTCTTAAGTATTCAAGCGCCAGAGCGGACGTAAATACGTCACCGACGCCCGAGGTGTCCTGTGCTTTGTCAAGACGCAGAGCCGCCTCCATCTGATAGTGCTTTCCGTCGTAGAGGAACGAGCCTCTCGCCCCCTGCTTGATGAGAATGTATTTACATTCCACGCGCTTCGTAAGAGCAAGCGCTGCGCGAAGAGCGGCAGCCGAATTCATAGGCCACTCACCCGTATACTCGCGCGCCTCCTCCGCGTCAAGGACGAATACGTCTACCGCGGGAAGATCCTCAAGCTGATATACCTTTGATGCGGGGCTTGCGTCTATAAAGATCGGTATACCCCTCGCGCGTGCCGCCTTTGCCGCCGTTACCGCGGTGGGGAAAGGAACCTCGAACGTGATATAGACCGCGTCCGGGCAAGACTCCATCGCGTCTATCACAGCGTCCTGAGTAAGTCCGACGTTAGCCCCCTGATAGCTTATACGGCGCGGAGCCGCATCGCTCTCTTTTATAACGAGAGTAAAGCCGCTCGGAAGCTCTCTGTCCGCCTTTACAAAAGACGTATTCACACCCATTTCTTTATAATAGGAGAAAAGCTGCTGACCGTGAGCGTCGCGTCCGAGATTTGCGCAAAGAACCGAGTCCGCGCCCATTTTTGCTGCCGCGACAGCCGCCTGAGACGCTCCGCCTCCCGGAATATAAGCTACGCCTCCGTCATCGGTCACGTGCTCTCCCTCCGCGGGAATTTTATACATATTAGTAACAAGCTCAAGGCTTGCTCCGCCTATAAAAAGTATCTTAAAACCGGGCATAAAAAACACCTCATTTATTTTTTTAACGTCTTACGCGGTGACCGTCAGCTTATATACTCCTGCATCGGAGACGTGCTCACGGGCAAGAGCCGCTTCTCTTGAATGGCAGGTGAAGATAAAGCTCTGGATGCCCTCATCCTTGAGCGCTCCGATAGCCTTCATCATACATCCCGCGCGCTTATCGTCCTGATGAGCGAAGCTCTCGTCAAAGGTGACGGGCGGCTTCTCGGTATAGAGCATATCTATAAGTGCCATTCTGACTGCAACGTAAGTCAGATCTCTCGTTCCGCCCGAGAGGAAGTCTACTGACTTTTTCTCTCCGTCCTCTGCCGTGAAGGTGACCTTCAGTCCGTCGGAAACGTCTATGGACGTATACTTCTTATCGGTCATTATCTCCATAAGCTTTGTCGAATACTCGCCAAGACGGGGAGATATTTCGGTGCGAAGGTTGTCGCTTGCGCTCTCTATTGCCTTGAGAGCTATATAATACGACTTATGCTTCTTTCGAAGCTCTTCTATCTTGTCTTCAACGGAGATCATATTTGCGTAATAATCTCCGGGCTCACCTGCACGGGTCTTCAATGCGAACAGCTCGCTCTCAACGTCGAGCGCAAGCTTTTCCTCCGCCGCTATCTTTGCGCGGCAGTCGGAAATACCCGTTATTATCTCGTCGTGGTTTATGCCCGCCATAGCCTTGCGCTTGAGCGGCGTTACCTGCGCCCTTATATTTATCTCGCTCTTATCGGAGAGGGTCCTTCTTATATCGCGGACGGTGAGCTCGATGTTCTCTTTTTCCGCATAAAGGTCGTCTCTGCCCTCAAGATATGCCTTGACCTTTTCCTCAAGCGCGTCAAGGAATACGTTAAGCTCGTTTGCGGGAGGCTCCTCGCCCCAACGAAGAATTACGCTCTTAAGCTCCGCCTTCGCGCGCTCGTAATTGTTTCTCGCGTCATCGACGGCAAAGCGCGCCGCTTCGGTGGATGAAAGCATCTCGTCGCGCTTTTTCCTGTCCTCGCCGATCGTGGCGATCTTGAGCTTAAAATCGGAATAGGTGGGAGTTGCGAAGGTTGCGAAGATCTCGCCGAGAGCTTTGGTGTTTTTAATAAACAAATAAAGGAAATAAGCAAGTGCTGACAGCGAAAGAACTCCGACGAGCGACGCACCGATGATGGCACCGACGCCGAGCTTGCCCGAAAGAACGGCAAGAACTATCGCAAAAATTCCGAGAACTGCGCCGCCTATGCCGATGAAGATGCCCTTGAGCTTTGACATATAAAGCTCGTTCGCTCTTTTGAGAACAGCCTCCTCACCGCCCATAGTATCGCAGAGCTCGATCATTCCCTCGCTCTCTCTCGTAATACCTGCCGCGTTCCTTTGGCGCGAATACTCGTCCGACGCCTCGGTCAGGCTGTGGTAGGTGTCGTTTACCGCCATACGCGCGGTAACTATATCGGAAAGATATTTTTCATCGGGAACGTATCCCGCCTTCGTATTCTTTAAAACGTAATCGTTATATGCCGCCGCCTTCTTTTCAGCCTCAAGCTCAAGGTCGTGGAGATTGTCGAAGGATTGAATGATCATAGCGTTCTTATAACGCTCGTCAAGGTCGGTAAACTTTTTATAAGTGCTCTCCGCAGACTCCTTGCGCATTCTTATTTCGTGAAGCTCCATCTCCTTGGCAAGTATCTGCTTGTTGTCAACGTCGGACTGCTTCATTCGCTCCTCAAGCTTATCGCGCTTACGCTCAAGGTCCATTATAGCGCCGCCCGAGTTGTTTTCGTGAAGAAGAGCGCGCATCTTTTCCTCGACCTTTGCCGCGGCTCTTTGATTATTTATCCTCTCGTTGCCCGAGAAGAGAATATTCTCTATGGACTGCTTTACAGCGCCCTCATCGATCTTTGAATCTCCTATCTGACCGAGAAACGCCGTATTTTCAAAAAGCTCTCTGTCAACGCCGAAGAATACCTCACCCGCCGAGAGCTTGCCGAACGCGGGCGCTCCCGTATCCATATCTATAATGGAAGACTCCTCTTTATAAGAAAGCCTGCCCGAATCCGTAGTGGGCACCGTGGTGCGCGAGATAATATAGCCCTTTCCGCCAACGCGCACGGTCATCGTTCCCTGACAAATTCCCGTGCCCCAATTCAAGCGGCGGCGGCGCTCGTCAAGATCTTCACCGCCGACGGCCGTGTCGAATCCGTAAAGCATATACTTTATGAACGCGGCGATGGTGCTTTTTCCCGACTCGTTCTCTCCCTCTATGACGTTTACTCCCTCGGAGAACGTCATAGTAAGGTCGGTTATCCTGCCGAAGCTTTTAATGTCAACCTTCTCAATAATCATTTTTCCTCTCCTTTTTATACCTTACTCGTCGTCATCCATAACGCCCGAGAGAAATTTAATAGACCTTTGTACCGAATCCTTGGAATTATACCAGGGCTCCTCGTCGTATCTGTAATCAAACTTCTTACAAAACCAACTCACGTCCGAGCGGAGGGTCTGCATATAATTCTTTTCTATTCCGTGCACGGTATCGAAGAAATCCGCGTACACTTTTTTGCTCGTCTTCTTTGACGCATATTCAAGCATCATACGGTAGTGCGGTAAACAGAAGAACGGCATTTTTGAAAGCTTCGACCTGAAATCGCGCTCCGTTTCAAAGAGGTATACCGCCGTTGCTATCATAGCTCGCATATTCTTGTCTATTCTCGAGCAAACGTAGCAATCCGCCTCAAGAGCAGAGAGAAGCGGGATGCTCGCGCTTTTTGGCGAGCCGAAGGCTCCTTTGCCGTCAACGCGCTTTTCAACCTCGTCAAGGTGGCTCTCCATCATAAGTCCCATACCGAGCATTCTTTTACGCTTCAGCATTCGCCTGTAATGACCGTGGCAAAAGCCCTGCTCGTTCGTCTTTATTCTGATATCGGGCTCCATCATCGACGCGCCGAGAATTATCTCAAGCTCGTCCTCCTCAAGCCTCTTATAAAGCTTGCAGAACGGGCAGCCGTCCTCGGGGTGCTCCATAACGGCGTCAAACGCCTCGTTCACGGGTATGGTGTAGATCTGTTCCAATTTTCCTCCGTGCACATTTTGCGCTTTCCCTCTTGAAAAAGCACGAAAAATATGCTAAAATATAAATATAAAGTCTTTTAATAAATATTATACACTATATCTTTAAATTTTTCAAGAGGATTTAGGCGAAAATGTACAATAAAGTTAAAAAAATTTCACACGGGCGTGAAGCTTTGGTGATAACGGAGCTCGGAGCGTACTCGCTTTCCGACACGCTTGAATGCGGTCAGGCGTTTTCGTACACGCAGACCGTGAGCGATGGCGCCTACAAGGAATATATCATTCCGATAGGCGACGTGCTTCTCACAGTCGGTCAGGAGCGACTCGGCGAGCTCATCTTTTACGGAGCGGACGACGAGATGCTTGATAACGTTATCGCGCCCTATTTCTCTTTGAATACCGATTACGGCAAGATAGCGGACACGGTAGCCGGCAGCTACGGCAAACCGTGGTTCAAAGAAGCCGTTGAACACGCGAAGGGCATTGCAATTCTGAAGCAAGACCCGTGGGAAACACTCTTCTCTTTCATCGTTTCGCAAAACAATAACATCCCGAGGATAAGAAAGATATTGCGCAGGCTCTGCCTTGAATACGGCGAGAATCTTGCGGAAAAGTCGAGTCTTGAAGCCTGTCCCCTTTCAAAGCACGGTGGCACCCCGTGTAGAGAAAATTGCGGCGAATGCGGGGTTTGCTATTCGTTCCCGAAGGCTAAGGACGTGTGCGAATGCCCCGAGAAGCTCCTGCTTGCAAATCCCGGATTCCGTTACCGTTATCTTTGCGACGCAGCGGCGAGAGTAAACTCGGGAGAAACGGATCTTTCAGCAATCGAAGCGGCTCACTCTTACGCATACAGCCTTGAAGAGCTCAAAAAGATCACGGGCGTCGGCGACAAGGTTGCGTCGTGCGTCGCGCTCTTCGGACTCGGAAATCTTGACGCCTTTCCGATAGACGTTTGGATGAAGCGCGCGATAGACACTTATTTTGACGGCTCACTCGACCCTGCCGTTTTCGGAGAATACGCGGGCGTTGCTCAGCAGTACATTTTCCACTACATAAGGAATCTTGAAAATAAGTAAACCAAAGTTTACTTTTATGCGGTCTAAAAATCAAAAAAATTAACACGGGTACCACTTTGCTCGTTTGGAGGTCGTTATGGAAAACAGACATTCGGAATATAAAAAGCGGATACGAAAGGCAAGGCGCACATTTATAACGCAGACCGTTATTTTCTCTTTACTCCTTGCGCTCGGAGTGACAGCGCTCGTGCTTTGGAACGACGAACTCAGGATCTTTATAAGTGCGGCGGGGCTTACGCTACTGTCGGCTCTGCGCCTTATCTTCATCATAAAAAGCAGAACTGTCAGAATTTTCTCGAAGGAAATAACGGGCACCGTCGTTGAAATAAAGGAAACTCCGCGCATACTCGATAAAAAGCTTGTAGGGAGCTTCGGATCTTTTTCCGATATAAGACCTTACGAGCAGGACAGATGCGAGGTCGTAGTCGGCACGTTGTTTATTGAAAGGAAGGACGGCAGTATTTTTACCGTCGACGAGCTTAACGAGGACCAGACCGCATTCTTTGCAAAAGGCGACGAGGTCGTGATTTTTGCGGGTGCTAAGTTCCCTCTCGTTACAAACGAGCCGCCCTCGCGCGAAAAGTGGCTCTGCCCCGTTTGCGGCAGCGTTTCGCCCGACGGCGTTGACTGCCCCGTTTGCGGACTTGAATTTTCTTAGATCAAATACTTACGGGTTCCCGTAATTCTCTCTGGGACGGACGTTTGCTTTGCATTCTTCCGTCCCTTTTTTCTTTTTTATTACCTTTCTCGTTTTGGTCATTTTCACCAAAACGCTTTATTGATTATTCACGATTTTTTAGAATTTCTATTGACTAAGTATAAATAAAGTGTTATACTAAATTATCTCAAAAATTTAAACAAGGAGAAAAAGCTATGAACAAGAAAATCAAATTTTTAGCGTTTTTGCTTGCGGCTCTGATGCTCGTCGGCGTAATGCCGCTTTCCCTCTTTGCAGAGGAAGCGACTCCGACGACCGAAGAGACACAAGAAACTACGTACGACGCAGGCGCACTTGACGCGCTCGCGAGCAAAGCAGAGGGCTCGCTTTACACCGCAATGAGTTACAGTGATCTCGCAGGCTATCTCGGCGTCAACTCGTCGACAGCATCCGGTGAAAACGGCGTGCTTCTTGCCGAGGGTCACTACGGTGTGAAGGAAGACGGCTCCGTCGGTTACATCGGTGACGCAAAGACGCTCAAGGGCGGCGGCCAGTTGAACAAGTATTCCCAAGCTCTCGTTTTTGCAGGCGGTGAGGCACAGTTCATCGACGTTCCCGCAGCAAGCGACATTACGGTAACTTACGTAAACGGCACCGCAACCTTCGAAGAAAGCACGAGATACATCGTCTTCTCACTTGACGTTAAGCGCGGAGAGGCAATGATAAGCGGTTACTTTGCCCGCATTCGCTTCGGTTCGTATTACGACGCAACGCAAAAAAAGGATATCACCCCCGAGCTTTGGGTTGCCAATTACAGAGGAAACGGCAAGCTTGCTCTTTCGAACAAGGCGACAGCCACCGTGCCCTTCAGCACATCCCTGTTCACTACCATTACCGCAGTATACGATATTGAGACAGATAAGCTCGTGACATATGCAAACGGTATGCCCGTTGAAACGGTTGAGAACGCAACGGGCGGTGTTATTCAGAAGAACAGCATTAACAACATTCGTGACATCAGCTGGTGGTACGGAAACAAGACGCACCAAGGACGCTTCTATTCCCTTAACACCGTAAGAGCTTACTTCGTAAACGACGAGGAAACTCTTAACAAGTGCGTTGTCGAGGATGCTACTCCCGCAAACGGCGTATTCAATATCGATGGCGACTATTACTTCTTTGAAAACAACCAGCCCGTCATCGGCGCGACCAGGACCGTTGACGGCTACACCGTAGTTACCGAGGCTAATACGGGTAAGATAATCAAGTGCTATAAGACGTACGATACTTCCGTATACGACAGATGGGATGCGGCTGACTTTAACGAAGCGGGCGTTTCTCTTATAAAAGACGGATATAACCATTCGTTCTCTGTCGGTGCTACCGATACTACGGGATACGCTTTTACGACCGTAGTTGAGGACGGAACGACCTATTATATCGTAGAGCCCGAGATATCGACCATAAGAAAAGCGTACAACATAGGAACCGACGTTGGAGACGGATTCGAATTTACAACGAAGCATAATACCACCTCGGTAAAATACTACAGCGTTATTCCCTCGGGCGCGGAAGCACTTACCGATACCGACGGCGTGACCGTTATCGGTTACAAGACGACGACCGCTCCTAACAAAAACGTTTACCCCGACCTCTCTTATTACTTCGGACTTGAGGACGGCGTGTTCACGACGGGCAGACTCAACATAAACTTCCGCTTAAAGGCGGGCGAAGCACTTAAAAACTACGGCGACGGTATCGTAAGACTTCGTTATTATATCGACGGATCCAAGACCAACAACGACGCCGACATCGGTAAGATTCAGGTAACAGACGACGGGCTTCCTCACCTTATGATGGGCGAGCAAAAATGTGTGAACCCTGTCGACTGCGGTATTCTTCGCGCCGACGCTTACACCGATCTTTCTATAAGCACTTATCTTAAAGAAGGCAACCTCGTTTACGACCTTTACGTAAACGGCGCTCTTCTTGCGGAAGGCATTCTTATCAAAGCAGGCATAACGAACTATCAGTACCGAGCTTTCGGATGCTATATAGGTACAAATCGCTATTGGTCCGAGCCTCTAATCACCTGGGGTAACATTCAGAGCTATGCGGGTGATTATCTCGGTGCTGTCGAGACGCCCTTCTCCGGAAAGGTCGCAACCGTTGACGGAATCTACACTTATGAAAACGGCGTTGCTACCGCGCTTGACAAAAACGCGACGGAAGACGGTGTCGTTGCTCTTAAATCTTACTCCGTAACGCTCGGCGAGACGCTCGGCGTGAACTTCTATGCGGCTATCGGCAACGCTAAGACCGCGGTCATCACCGTTAACGGCGAACAGCAGATCGTCGATCTTACGAAGCTTCAGGCAAACGCTGACGGTCTTTACAAGATCTCCTCTGCCGTTTCCTCCATTAACGTAGGCGAAAAGATCAGGCTTGCGTTCTACGGCGATGACGGGGAGGTAATGAATATCATAACCACGGACGCTCTGTACGAGGGCACTTATATCACAAGCGTTAAGGATTACGCAAAGGCGGTTGCATCTAACGAAAAGCTTTACGGTGCCGAGGCTGTCACAGCAGTCAAGGCTATGCTCAACTACGCGGCATACGCTGAGAAATACTTCGGCAAGAACGCCGGCTTCGATACCGTGATCGCGCAGAGCGACAGGGATGCAGTTACGGCACTCGACGCTTCCCTTATTACAGGCACGGTAAGCGCTGACGGCACAAACACTTCCGCGATACTTGCCGACGCTCATCTTATTCTTAACAACGCTACTAAGATCAGACTCAATCTCACCGGTGCAGCAGAGGTAACGAGCTCCTACGGCGGCGTTCAGTACGTTGAGAAGGACGGAAAGTTCTATATCGACATCTGGAACATCGACGCGAAGAATCTTGATACCGTATACGAGCTCACCGTTAACGGAATAAACGTGAAGGTAAGCGTGCTCGGCATTGCATCCATCGTTGCGAATGACGAGGCGACCTACGGTACCGATTTCGCAAATCTTATGAAGGCGCTCTACCTTTACAGTGCGGCTTGTGAGGCTCTTTGATAGGGAAAGGAGGATTTTAAAATGAAAAATTACGAAAGAATAGAGCTTACGCTCGAAAATCTCTCCGACTCCGACGTTATCAGAACGAGCGCGGAGGTCACCACGGATAAGATAACCATTCAGTGGAACGACGCAGAAACGAATACTCAGAATTATAACATCTGATATTAAGCGCAGGATCCCGAAGCGGACGGCTTTTGCCGTCCGCTTCGTTTTTTTGTAAAAAATGCGTAAAAGTATTGCAAATCGAATATTTTTGTGCTACAATAGTCACGTACATACCAAACAGAGTAGGACAGTATGCGTACAGTGCCGAGTGGACGGGGAGTTGTCACGCGGACGAAAAGACGGTTTTTGCCGTCTTGCGGTATACGGTCCGCATCCCACTGTTACCACCAGGTGATGTGAGCAAAGTATCACAAATAAAGGCGCCTCTCGGTACGGAAGATGTAAATCTGTGTATCGGAGGTTTTTTATATGCAAAGAAAAAGCAATCTTCAAAAATCAACGCTTGCGCTTTCCATTACCGCTCTTGCCACGGCAATGAGTGTTGTCGTATGCCGTTTTCTCGGCTTCACCCCGCTCGACTCACCCGTAAGATTCGATTTCGGTTTTTTGCCGATAGCGATACTCGCCGAGCTGCTCGGCCCCGTTTATTCGGGCATAGGATACCTTGCGGCTGATATAATCGGCTCGTTCGTTCAAGGCTACGCGCCGAATCCTTATATCGCAGTCTGCAAGCTTTTGACGGGCGTTATAATGGGCGTTTTCTTCTCACGAGGGCGTACTTCTCTGCCAAGGGTCATAACCGCGTTTTCCGTAATAAACGTAGCGATCGACTTTCTTTTGATGACACCGATCTTCGTTTTTATGTACGACTGGACCTGG
Organism: Clostridia bacterium; assembly: GCA_017503105.1. Classification (GTDB taxonomy): domain Bacteria; phylum Bacillota; class Clostridia; order Oscillospirales; family CAG-272; genus UBA1740. The sequence continues at coordinate 56,292 of JAFVTS010000035.1, read as the reverse complement.
GGGGTGACCTTTGCAACGAGGGCGATAAACGCCGCAGCAACTCTCCCCTTCCGCATTATCACCTTCTACGTTCTGGCAAAGGTATTAAAAAAGCCGCTCTCGCGCTTTACTCGGAGAACAAAAATGAAAAAAGATGAAAGCTTTAAGAATTTCGCCAACAGCTTTCAAGCAGTGACCGTTCCCGGGCTTTCACGCATCGGGGCGTTATGCAAAAAGCTCGGCGACCCACAGCGCGGTATGAAATTCATTCACGTGGCGGGCACCAACGGCAAGGGCTCGACCTCCGCAAACATCGCTTCCATACTTGAAGCGGCGGGCTACAAGGTAGGAAAATACATTTCCCCGAACCTCCTCAAGGTCAACGAGCGCATATCCGTAAACGGAGAAGATGTTTCCGACTCGGAGCTCTCGGACCTGCTCTCGCGCATAGAGCCGCTGTCAGCAGAGGTAGAGAGAGAAAAAGGACTTGCTCCGACGCAATTTGAGATCTGGACAGCCGCCGCCTTCCTTTATTATAAAGAAAAGAAATGCGACTACGTCGTGCTTGAGGTAGGTCTTGGCGGCGAGCTTGACGCAACGAACGTAATAGAAGAAAACACGGTTGCCGTGATAACCCGCCTCGGGCTTGATCACACACAGTACCTCGGCTCTACGATAGAAGAGGTGGCGGCGGCAAAAGCGGGCATAATCAAAGAAAAATGTGACACGGGTACCGTGGTAACGGTCGAACAAGTACCGAAAGCACTCGCCGTAATAGAAAAAAAGGCGAGTGAGCGCGGAGCTTCGCTCGCGATTCCCGAATATAAAAGCACGGGGACGGACGGCACCTTTGAAGTCTTTGACTGCGAGGGGATCGTTGGTATAAAATGCGGAATTTCGGGACTTCACCAGGTCGAAAATGCCGCCCTTGCGGTAAAAGTCGCAAAGCTGCTCGGGATAAAAGAAGAGCATATAAAAGCGGGGATCGCTTCGGCAAGGAATCCTGCAAGGTTTGAGCTTATAAGAAACGACCCGCCCGTGATATACGACGGCGGGCACAACGAAAACGGTATAGAAGCCCTGACAGCGTCCCTCCTGCGCTATTTCGGAGAATGCGAAAAAACGGTGATCTTTGCTTGTATGGCGGATAAGGATATCGGAGCGTCGCTGAGAATGCTCTCGGATAAAACGCATTTTATCTTCACCGAGGTCAAGGACAATCCGCGCGCGATGAAGGCGGAAGCGCTGAAGGAAAAAGCGGCGTCGCTCGGCTACGTCGGAGAGGCTTACGAAAGCGTTGGTGACGCATACGAAGCAGCTCTTGAAAAAGGGCAGCTTACGGTCATCTGCGGCTCACTCTACCTTTACCGCGATTTCAGAGAATATTTAGATAAAAAGGAGATATGATATGCCTTACATCAATATGAAAACGTCTGCAAAACTTGACACGGGTGCCGCCGAAGCCTTGAAAAAAGCCTTTGGCGAGGCGATAGCCCTCATCCCCGGGAAGACGGAAAGATGGCTGATGATAAACATTGAGGACGGATGCGATATGGCGTTCGCCGGAGATTTTAAAAGCGGATGCGCAATGCTTGAGGTCGAGCTTTTCGGCGCCGCAAAGAACGAGGCGTACGACTCGCTGACGAAGAGGCTTTGCGACGTTGTCAGCGATAAAACGGGAGTCAGTCCGGACAGAATATACGTAAAATACGCGGAAGTCGGACATTGGGGTTATAACGGGTTCAACTTTTAAAGGAAAAGGCGTTATGAAGTACGATACCGTTAAATTTGAAAGCAAAGGCAACATCAAGATGATAGCCCACAGAGGACTTTCGGGTCTTGAGCGCGAAAACACTTGCCCCGCTTTCGTTGCTGCGGGACAAAGAAGCTATTACGGCATTGAAACGGACGTTCACATAACCAAGGACGGGAAGTTCATCCTCTGCCATGACTCGGACATTGAGCGCGTTACAGGCGTAAATATGGTCATAGAAGAAACGAATTTTGACACGCTTCGCGCGATACGTTTCACCGACATCTGTGACGATTTTCCGAGAGAGGACATTTTTCTTCCCACGCTTGAAGAGTACGTCCATATATGCAAAAAGTACGAAAAGCATCCTATTCTTGAAATAAAGGGCACCTTCACAGGCGGGCAGACTCTTCGCATAGTTGAAATTTTAAAAAACTTTAATATGCTTGAAGAAACCGTCTTTATCTCTTTCTCAAAAGAGAGCTGCCTGAGCCTTAAGAGAGTTTATCCCGATGCAAGGATCCAATTTCTTTCGGAGAAACCCGAGGCTCTTGCGGATGCTCTTGATTTCTGCTTAAAAAACGGTTTTGATGCAGATTTCAGCCACAAAATGATAACGAAAGAGGCCGTTGACAGAATACACGAATCAGGACTTCTTTTCAACTGCTGGACGGTAAACACGCCCGAGCTTGCGGAAAAGATGAAGGAGCTCGGTGTTGACTTCATCACGACGAATGTTCTTGAATAATTTACAAAGCATTCCGTTATTTTCCACAATGCGGGAGTATAATATATTAAAACCAAACACGAAAGTGAGGACATAATATGCCAAGATCTTCAAGCGGAGGCTTCGGCAGCGGCGGACGCGGCGCTGGAGGCGGATTTGGTGGCGGAGGACGCGGCGGTTACGGCGGCGGAGGCTATCACCACCATCATCATTACGGCGGCGGATTTTTCTTCTTCCCGTGGCGCAGGCCTTATTACGGAGGAGGGCTCTTCAGCCTTTTATTCCTTCCGATAATTATACTCGTATTCGCGCTGATATTCCTCGTTTCTTCCATAGTCACGCTGATCTCCGTCGTTTCACAGGGCGGTATAGTACAGTTCGACAAATATGAGTTCAATCAGAAAGCAACCGCTGCATACAACGAGTATTTCACTCCCGATAGTGCCGGATACGAAGATAACATTTTGATATATTTCTGCACAATAGAAGGCTACGATCAATTTTATCAAGAAGCGGTTGTTGGAAATAACGTAAGAGATGAATATCTCTATATGTTTGATGACGGGCAGTTATTCGAACAGTCACTTACTGCAGCTCTTCCGGCAGAGGATTATAACCTTTCCTTTGACAGGAACCTATATTCTGCAATTACAAAGCTCAAAGTAGAAGCACAAAAGTATGATTCTTCGTTTTTGAAGGATCCGACACGCGAAAAGAAAGACCCCGTTTTGAAAGTTGGAGATGACAATTTAAAAAGCGAGTTTCCCGCCGATGGATATACTTACGAAGCGCTGACAAACTTCTCCGACGAAACAGGCATCAACGTCGTTATGATCATCGACGACGCGGAATCCATCTTCGGAAGGACGATTCCTCCGTCCATAATCATTTCAGGAGTGATCTCTCTCGGAATCTGCATTTTTGCGGGAGTATGGATCTACAAATCCGTCAAGGCAAGCAAGGCGGCTAAAAAACAAAGAGAAAATCGAAACAACGGCACGGATTACAACGACCCGCGCTATTGGAATTAAACGTTTTTCACGGAAGTGCATAAAATAACGGTGCACTTCCGTTTTTTTATTTTATATTTTTTAAAACCCCTTGACTTTGCATTGATGCAATGCTAAAATAGGGGTACTACGGAAGTCGGAGGAGAACAATGCAAACTATTAAGCACGCACCTGCAACAGAGGGTCCGTTATTTACGAAAATGATCCTTTTCACCATTCCGATTATGCTGACAGGAATACTTCAGCTCCTCTACAACTCAGCCGACAGCGTTATCGTCGGGCGTTTTTCGGGCGACCCCAACGCGCTCGGTGCCGTCGGATGTACGACGTCGGCGACGGGACTTCTTATAAATATGCTTATGGGTCTTGGCGCGGGCACGGGCGTGCTCGTGTCGCAGTTCTTCGGAGCAAAGAACGATTCGGGAGTTTCGCGCGTAGTGCACACTTCTCTTGCCGCAGGGCTTATCGGAGGCGTATTTATGTTCGCGCTCGGTGAGTTTATTTCAGAGCCGCTTTTAAATCTCCTCGGCACCGACCCCGTTCTTATGCCCTCGGCTCTGCTTTATACGCGGATAATCTTTATCGGCGTTCCCGCCTCGGCGATATTCAATTTCGGCGCGGCTATAGTGCGCTCGATCGGAGATTCGAAAACGCCGCTCGTTATTCTTGCCAGCACGGGGCTTGTAAACATCGCATTCAACCTCTTCTTCGTCGTCGGATGCGGAATGAGTGTCGCGGGCGTTGCCATAGCCACGATAATTTCACAGTACGTGTCCGCCGCTTGGATAATAATCGTGTTAAAGCGCGCGCAGGGGGCGCATAGATTCTATTTCTCAAAGGCGAGAATAGACGCACCGATCCTCGGCAGAATGCTGAAAATAGCTATTCCCTCGGCTATCCAATCCTCGCTCTTCTCAATCTCAAATATGATCCTTCAGACCTCGATCAACACCTTCCCGACCGATGCTATCTCGGGCGCGGCAATAGGCTCAACGATAGACGGCTTTACCTACATAACTCTCAACAGCTTCTATCACACCACCCTCACCTTCGCGGGTCAGAATTACGGTGCGTGTAAATTTGAAAGATCAAAAAAGGTCGTTCTTTATTCACTTATACAGGCTACGGTGATCGGGCTCGCTCTCGGCTCTCTTATGACTGTATTTATCGAGCCCATCGCGTCGATCTTCGTCGATCCGGGTGCGGCAAACACGGCGGCGGTAATTGCCGCGGCAAAGGAGCGGGCGGTAATCGTTCTTATCCCCTACGTCCTCTGCGGTTATATGGAAACGTTCACGGGCTTCCTTCGCGGCTGGGGTTATTCGCTCCTTCCTATGCTATCGTGCATATTCTGTATCTGCGTCGTAAGAGTTCTTTGGGCGAAGCTCGTCTTCCCTCTCCCACTCTTCAATACGCTCTCGGGGCTATTCCTTATCTACCCTATCACTTGGGCACTCGCCACATTGTTCCAATTCGGTATGATGCTGTTCGTTTCAAGGAAAAAGCGCATTGAAAGATTAGTAAGCAATACGGCTTACGAGAAAAAGTAAAAAAGTTCTTTAAATAAATATTGGTCAAAGCCGCACGCAAAACTTACGTGCGGCTTTTCTGCGCAAAGAAGCCAAGGTTCTTTTTTCGTTAACATAAGTTTTGTTAAGAAAAAAGTGTATTTTCTGTATTGAAATCGCACAAGTGATGGTATATAATAAAATAAAAACCGATTTTATTATGGAGGAACAAAGCTATGAAGCCGCTTGCTCAAAGACAGGTACACCTTGACTTTCACACCTCTGAGGACATTGACAATATAGGCTCTATGTTTGATGGGGAGCAATTTAAAAGAGCCCTGAAGAAGGGGCACGTAAACTCGATCACCGTCTTTGCAAAATGCCACCACGGTTGGGCGTACTTCCCTTCACAGACGAATAAAATGCATCCGGGGCTTAAATTCGACCTTCTTTCAGCGATGCTCAAGGCTTGTGCGGAGGCGAACGTTGACGCGCCCGTCTACATTTCCGCAGGTCTTGACGAGAAATACTACGTTGAGCATCCCGACCACGCGGCACAGTTCTCACGCGCATATCACACCCCGAGCATAAAGGAAAAGCCGACGGGCAAATACGCTGACGAGTCCGCGCAGTATCATCTTCTTTGCTTCAATTCTCCCTATTTTGACGTGCTTATGTCGCAGGTGAAAGAGGTGGTTGAGAAGTTCAAGCCAATCGGCATATTTCTTGACATCGTGAGTGAGCGCACCTGCTTCTGCGAGCACTGTATGAAGCTCGCCCGCGAGCTCGGAATGGACACGGAGGACGACGAAACCTTCGTAAAGCTTGGACGCATCACCTACAAAAAATATACCGACAAGGTAAGAGAGATCTCCACCGCGATAAAGCCCGACATCAAAATATTCCACAACGGCGGTCACATCCTCGCGGGAAGACGGGAGCTTGCTTATATGAACACGCACCTTGAGCTTGAGAGTCTTCCGACGGGTGGTTGGGGCTACGACCATTTCCCGCGCTCGGCAAAATACGTTTCCAATCTTGGAATGGACTTCCTCGGTATGACGGGCAAATTCCACCTTTCTTGGGGTGAGTTTGGCGGTTACAAGCACCCGAACGCTCTGCGTTACGAGGTCGCTCTCTCGTTAGCTAACGGTGCAAAATGCTCCATCGGCGACCAGATGCACCCCTACGGCTTCCTTGATGAGGCAACGTACGAGTCCATCGGTATCGCTTACGCCGAGGCGGAGGCTGTTGAGGAATACTGCTACGGCGTAAGCTCCGTCGCGGATATTGCCCTTCTTTCCGCAGAATCGTACACAGAAGTCAAAAATCACGTAGCCGACACGGGTGCGGGCAGAATACTTCTTGAAGGTCACAAGCTCTTCGATATCGTCGACTTACAGTGCGACATTTCCAAATACAAGCTCGTAATACTCCCCGACGCGAAGATACCCGAAGCGTACGAAAACAAGCTTGAAGCCTTTGTAAAGGGCGGCGGAAAGATTCTTGCTACGGGCGCGGCTATGCCGAGTGAGAAGTTTGACCTCGGCGCAAAAATGCTCGGCAAGAGCGAATGCCGACCCGCGTATTACAGACCCGCCTATAACGCTCTCGGTCTTTCTCCGACCAATTACGTTATGTATATGGATATGTACGACGTCGAGACTACCGAAGGCGCGCGCGTCTTTGGCACCGCGCATCGCTCCTTCTTCAACAGAGCCCCCGAGCACTTCTGCTCGCACAAGCACACTCCGTACAAGATTGAAGAAGGCACGCCCGCCTTCACCGTAGGACGCGACGGCGCTTACATAGCCTTCGACACGTTCACCGAGTACGCAGAGATAGGCGCGATAATATCCAAGGACACCGTTCTTCGCGCGATAGACCTTATCCTCGGCGAAAGCATCACTTTAAGGACCAACCTCCCCTCTGCGGGTGTCGTAACGCTCAACGACCAAATAGACGAATCGCGATACGTCCTTCACGCTCTCTACGCAACGCCTCACAAGCGCGGAGGAACTAACATTCTCGCTCTTGCGAAAGTCGCGAACCCCGCCCTTGAGGTAATTGAGGATCTGCCGACGGTAAACGGCATCGAATTCGCTCTGAAAACGGAAAAGAAGATAAAGAGCGTCAGGCTCGTCCCCGAAAACAAAGAGCTCGCGTTTGAAGAAAAGGACGGCACCGTAACGTTCATCCTCGACGCCCTCACCTGCAAGCAGGTCATAGTGCTTGATTATTGATAAAATCTCATATCAGCCCTACCCCGTGTTAAATTATTATAAAAAAACTTTAATCCCGTGAGTCTTTGGCTCACGGGATTTTCTCTCATTTGCGTAAAAAAATCAAAACAAGCATTGAAAATCTTTGATAGCTATGTTATAATGTTTATGCAAAAAATTGAAAGAAGGCGTGGTAATTGACAAACACAAAGGGCAATTTTGCCGAAGGAAAGGTATATAAGAACATTCTCGCACAAACATTACCTCTACTCTTGGCGGAGCTTGTGCATATGCTCTACAACATAGTTGACCGCATTTACATCGGAAGAATGGGCGATGAGGTAGCTCTTGCAGGCGTTGGTATCACGTTTCCGATCGTCACGCTGATCGCTGCTTTTACCGCTCTTTTCGGCAGAGGCGGCGCGCCGCTCTTCTCAATTTCACGCGGCGAGGGAAATGACGGAAAGGCAGAACGCGTGCTTGGAAACTCGTTTCTTCTCATTCTCATAAGTTCCGCTATACTCTTCGTGCTTTGCTTTACCTTCAAAAAACCTATACTATATCTTTTTGGAGCATCGGACAGCTCTTACGTCTACGCCGACGAATACCTTAGAATATATCTTTTCGGTACGGTATTTGCTACGACGTCATCCGGACTCAATTCATACATAAACGCCGAGGGCGCGCCGAAGGTTGCAATGATAACCACCGTTATCGGTGCTTTAATAAACATAGCCCTTGATCCCATATTTATCTTCACACTAAATATGGGTGTTGGCGGAGCGGCTCTTGCCACGGTTATAAGCCAAGCTGTGTCTGCGATTTGGGTTCTGCTCTTCCTTCTCGGGAAAAAAGCTCCTGTAAGACTCAAGCCTTCCTGTATGAGACCGGATATACAAATCATCAAAAAGATAACACTCTATGGCATTTCCGGGTTTATAATGCAGGGTACTTATACACTTGTCTGCGTTGCTTGCAATTCTACCTTGCAGACCTTTGGCGGTGACACGTACGTCAGCATAATGGCGATACTGACTTCGGTAAGAGAAGTGACCACCTTACCTATTTCAGCACTTACAACGGGAGCAAGCGCCGTGCTTGGATATAATTTCGGTGGAAAGCTTTATTCAAGAGTACGTTCGGGAATCAAATTTACGTGTTCTGTCGGTATAATCTATACCGCTATCGTTTGGTTTTTAGTGCTCGTTTTTCCAGAGGCATTCATTGCAATATTCACAAAAGACGCCCTGACTATTTCTCTCGGAACACGCGCGCTGGGCATCTACTTTTTCGGATTTGTATTTATGTCGCTTCAATTCGCAGGGCAAGCCATATTCCAAGCCCTCGGCTTTGCAGGGCGCGCGATAGTCTTCTCACTTTTAAGAAAAGCTATCATAGTTGTACCGCTGACCATCATTCTTCCGCACCTCGGATTCGGCACCGACGGAGTATTTCTTGCCGAGCCTATCTCAAGCGTCATTGGAGGCATTGCCTGCTTTACCACTATGTACTTCACCGTCTACCGCAGAATGTCAAAACTAAAAGACAAAGATGAATACCTATAAATCGTTTGCAAAATTTTAACACCCACAGTCCTCTTCGGACTGTGGGTGTTTTGTCAATTAAAGTTTACGTAAACCGGCATTTATGCTTACGTTTTAGAGAATACAGCTTCGTAAGCTTCACCTGCGGAAAGATCTACGTTGAGCGTGATCTTCACAGTATCGCCGCACAGAATCTTGTAGCGCGCGTCAGCCGATACGAGCTCAAGCTTCTTCATAATCTCAAGCTTTACCTTGTCGGTTTTGTTAGTGGGCTCCGCGACGCTTATCTTAAACTTGCCGCGTTTTTCGGAATACGTCACGATACAGGGTCTGTCAACCTTGATTCCCGCGCACTCACCTGCCCCGTAGAAGATGATAGCCGTTACGCCGAGGGTCTTCTCCTTTACCGCCTGGCACGCGGTGGTGTTGGAAATTATCTTGTAATCGGGATTTTTGGCATAAGCTGCGGTCTTTTCTTCATCCGCGTAAGGAAGAATAGCGTAAGCGTAGGTGTCGCCCTTCGGGTTCTTTCCGTGATTTACCATTATCTCGGCAAACGGACGCTTGCCCTTTGCCCACTCGGGGAAGGAAACGTAGTTATCGAAGGACTCGGGATTGTGCTCGTACATATACTTGCTGACGGAAAGGGTCTTCACGTCTTCGAAAACATAGCCCGCGAAATCCTCTATCATAGCAAAGCTCGGTTTATCAAAGCTTTTATCAAAGGTCTTTTCCGTTAAGAGTTCACCGTCAACTACGATTTTATCCTTGCCGAAGGGCGCACCGTCGAGCTTTACAAGACGTCTGTGCTCAACGACGGTGTTAATATCAGAGTTCATAGTAGAGGTAATGCCCGCGCCAAGGCAGACGCACTCGTCGTCAAACATAAAGTACGCCTTTTTGGCAACGAGATCGTTTACGAACTTCGGCTTTCCTCCGCCGTAGCCCTTGTCCTCCTTTATTTCATCCTCCGCCTGATTATACGCCTCGTAGTCCATACCCGCGACGACGTACTTGCCGTCAAACTGCATACATCCGACGATGTCGGACTTCGGACGCCAGCTTGAGCCGCCCGCGATCGCGACAGCCTTACGCTCTCTTACGTCAACGGTAGTGCCGGGCATTCTGTGCGCCAAGCGATCGTTAAGCACGAAATTCACACCGTCAAACTCAAATTGGTCGGTTTTGGTGTAAAGATAGAGCGTTCCGTCGTTCATATACCAGCCCGTCTTGTTCGCGTTGTTTATGCACTCGTAATTCGGGTGACGGTATGACGGCATAGAAACGCAGAATGCGTAATCGTTTTTGTGTAGAGCCGCTCTGTCGGCGGTAAACCAAGCGTGAGCGCACTCGTAATCGTTGCTTGCGGAGATAGTATCATCATCAAGTATCTGTTTAAAGGCGGCGTAAGAGCCAAGCGAGCAAGAACGCTTTGCAACGTCTATCTGCTCCTCGGATGAGAGGCTGTACTTAACGAAGTGGCGAATGTACTCGTCCTCCTCGGGACCGTAATTGCCTATCATCGGGAGGATCTTCGTGATAACTCCCATACCCGCGCTGCGCTCGGAGCCCGCCGAGGCTCTGCCCCAATAGCACATAAATCCGCGTCCTCTGTACATTGCCGCCTCATACATAAACTTAAAGAGGTTGAATTGATTGTAATATCTCGGGCTCGCAAATTCAAGGGGCGTTCCCGCAAGATTAGCTCCAACCCTCAATACTCGGTTGAGATTAGACATTCCGTACATCATATTATAGGGGAAGCCGTGCTGGTAGTTGCAATAATCGGTGTGCGTTCCGGGACCTGCAAGCTTGACCTCAAGCATTACGTGATAGTCGTTGGACGAGCGCGCAAGCCTTACGGGATCTTCAAGGAGAAGAGCGCATTTCGTGCCGACGCTCATTCTGCCCGAGCAATGGTCCTGTGAATCACCGGTGCGCCAGCTGTCAAGGACGAATTCAAGCACCTTGAGATATTTTTTCTTTTCCTCGTAAGTGAAGAACTCTTCCATTATAAGCATACCGTCGGTCATAGGCTCGATAGCTCCTACGTACCAATCCCACCAGTTAAAGGTGTGTATGCTTCTCCAGCCCCTGTTCTCTATCTCTGCCTCGCCGTACATATTTTCGTACATCCAGCGGTACGCGTCAAGAATATCGCGTTTTAAGTCCTCGTTGTGATAAAGCTCACATCCATAAGTGCCCCAGGCAAGAGTCAAGGCAAAAAGCTTATCGTACTGGAATCTTAAATGACAGGACTCCGTCGGCGCTTCGTCACCCCAGAGAATTATTCTGTCCTCGCCTCTGTTAAGAGTTCTCCAAAGCTCGGCAGCACTGTCGTTTCTCTCCGTTATCTTTTCCATAAGAAGTGCGTCGGCCGTGTCGATGAGCTCGGGAGATGCGACGAGTGACTCGCGCCATTTATCCTTTGCAGCTTTATAATCGGCGGAGGTGAACTTCGTCGCATCGTATTCACCTATAACGGCTCTGCCGCCCGCAAACTCAAGGGCGGGATTTTTCTTTATCGCGGTCTTTATCGCGGAAATATCGCTTTTCTTTCCGAAAACGGTGAGTCTGTTCTGATAAAGCGTGAGTACCGAAATACCGAGAGCTTCGGCACATTCCGCCACGGGGACGTAAGTATGCCCAAGGTAAGAAAACGGAGCTACGGAAAATACGCCCGTCTTATTACCAACCGTATACTTCTTTGAATTTTTCTTAAAATTAAGGGTCTTTTTGCCGACGGTTATGGCGTTTTTCTCTACACGCCCCCCCTCTGCGCACTCGAAAATGCTGACGGGAGCAACGCTGACTCCGCGGCGCATCTCGGTTCTGACTTTAAAATTATCGGGATCTATCCAACGTTCTTTTCCGCCGACGAGGACGTTTTTGTTATAAATAAATATCGCCGTAACGTTCTTCGCAAGGGCTCTGAACTCCGAAACGTCCTCCGATGTAAAGGCGTCAAGACAAACTTCGTCAAGCTTTATCATTTTTCTTTCCTTCCCTTATTTATCAAAATAAAAGTTTAAAATCAACGGTGTAAGGTCTTCCGACGGAATGAGTTACGTTTACGTCAAGCTCCGCATTCGCGCCGTCCGTTACCTTAACAGCGTCGTCGGCACGCTCAAGCTTCAACGCCTTTGCCACGGTAATTTTGATATTCTCAAGCTTCATCGTAGGGTCGCACACGGATATTTTGTATTCATTCTCCGACTCATACACCGTGACTATACAAGGCTCGGAAACCGTAATTTCTTCACACGCCCCCGCCTGATAGAAGACGTAAGAGCTGATTCCGATGGATTTTTTTCTGAGTGCCTGCAAAGCACTCGTGTTGCTTATTATCTCGACCTCGGGGTGCTCTGCATACTCGGAAAGCTCAGCGTCGGTTGCATACGGAACCGTTGCGTAAGCATAGCTTGCCCCGTTCGGATTCTCCCCGTGCTCTATACAAAGCTTAAAGAATCTCTTAGGCTCACCGTGCTTCTTCATATCAAGCACCTTGCCGTCCTTTGCCGATGAGATAAACTCGGTCAGTGTGAACTTTTCAGCTGAAACGTGAGCTTCCTCAAGGAATACGTAACCGCCGACCCCCTCAAGGGACGCAAAGCGCGGGCGGTCAAAGAGCGTTTCTTCAAAATCGGAAACGGAAAGCACCGTGCCGTCAACGGCCGTGCGATCGGTACCTCTTATCTCACCGTCGTTTACGACAAGCGACCTGTCCTCTACCACCGTTTTTACGGGATAGCCCGTCGTGGACGTTATCCCTGCGCCAAGACACACGCACTCCTTGTCAAGAAGGAAGTACGCTTTTTTCGCGTTAAGGTCGTTCGTATGAGGAAGGTATCCGCCACCGTAATCGCCGTCGCTTGCGGGATTCGTTTCTCCGTGGTAATCGTAAGCGTGATAATCCATTGCAGCCGTAACGAATTTTCCGTTCATCGCAAGCGAGCCCGCAAAATCACTCGCGCCGGAAAGCCCCACTCTGTGTGACCAGGGAATACGCTTTTGCGTGTCAACGGTCGTACCGGGAACGTTCATCATCACCTTTTCGTTGACGAAGAAATTAGCCGCGTCAAACGTATGGCTGTCATTTTTCGTTGAAAGATAAAGCGCGCCGTCGCCCGTGTACCAAGCGAGCTTGTTTGCTCCGTTGATGCTCTCGTACGACGGGTGTCTGTCCGAGCAAAGTGCGACCGTAAAGGCGTAATCGTTTCTTTGTTGAACGGCTCTGTCACCCGTGAAGTATGCGTGTCCTATCTCGTAATCGTTCTCATAAGAGAGGCTCTCGTCGTTAAGTATGTCAATATATTTCTTGAGCTCGGGGAGCTGGCACTGACGCTTAACGGCACTTACCACCTCGGGAGCTACGGAATTTCTTTTTATCATTCGGCGGATGAAGTCGTCCTCATCCTCGCCGTAAAGACCTATCATAGGAAGCAGCTGTGTCAGGGTGTCGGCACCGAGGGCAAACTCGCTGCCTATACATCTGCCGACAAATATCTGCGAGGCTCTTCCGCGGTAAACTATGGGGTCAAACATATACTTCGCGATCTTGAAGAGATTATACTGCTTCGGGCTTGTGAACTCAAGAGGCGTGCCGCCGAGCATCGCGCCGACGAAGAGGACACGGCAAAGATTATTGTTGCCGTAAACGAAGTTATAGGGGTAGACGTGAGTCCAGTTTATAAAGTCGATATGCGGACCTTCACCCTCCTCGTTTATCTCGTTCAGAAGATCGTAGTCGTAAAACTCGTTCTCCATCCACTCGCCGTCCTCAAGAAGAAGAGCGCATTTCGTGCAAACCTTGATACGGCTCGTAGCGCAGTTCTGGAAATAGCCTTGGCGCATAAAGGTAACTACCCAGCGGAAGCATCTGAGATATTTTGTCTTTTCTTCCATCGTGACGTGCTCTTCTATTAAGAAGAGTACGTCCGTAAGGAGTTCCGACGCTCCGACAAACCAATGCCACCAATCGTAATCGTAAGCGCTGCGCCAACCGCGGTTTTCTATCTCCGCCTCTCCGTACATATGAAGGTACATCCACTCAAGTCCAAAAAGAACGTCGGATAGCACGCGCTCATCGTGATAATATTTCGACCCGGGCATTGCCCAAGCGATGGCAAAGCTTCTTATGGCATCGTATTGGGTGTTAAGATCGTGTGAATCTGTCGGCGGCTTTTCGCCGAAGAGGATTATAGCATCGGGATCTCTGTGGAATTTTGCGAGTGCCGCCTCGTAATTTTTCTCAGCCGCCTCGACCTTTTCCTTGACCTCGGGAATGGAAAGATCGTTGATCTCCTCATTTCCGACGATGGACTCGACCCATTTTTTCTTTGCGATCTTATAATCATCCGACGTGAACTTTGACGCGTCGTATTTCCCGAGCGTCGCATATCCGCCCGCATAGATAAGGCGCGGATTTTTCTTTATCTCCGAGTCTATAACCTCGCCGCCGACGATACAGAGAAGTCCGTCGTTGTAGGTCTTTGCGCAAACTCCAAGCTCCTCACAGGTCCCGACGAGCGGTAAAAATCCGTCCTCCGAGCTTACCTCTTTACCGAGAAAGTCACGGAAAAACGACACGGGTGCGTACATAACTCCGCCTCTTGCAATGGTCCTGACGCTTTTATCGCCCGCGTCAAGCCACTTTATGCCGTCGCCCGTAAGAACGTTTCTTGAATAAAGGAAGAGCGAACAGGCTCCGCTTTCCTTTATAAGCTCGCAGAATCTCGACTCATCCTCGGGTGTATAGTAATCAAATTTATTGGGATCTCTTACTACTTCTATTTTAAACTTAGAAATTTCAGTCATTTTTTACACCTCTAAAAGAGGCGACAGCCGCCTGCCGCCTCTTGAAACAGTTATTACTTTTCTTCAAACTCCGCGACGAAATTCTCACCTGCGGAATTTACAAAATCTACCGTGATCTGCGTCTGCGCTTCGCATTCGACCGCAAGCTGCCTTGCCTTGCTGACAAGAGAAAGTGCGCGATCGATCTTGACGGTAGCGCTTTCAAGCTTATGCGTCGGGTCGCAAACGCTGACGGAGCATTCGCCGTCCTTTGCCTTTAATGCGACTATGCAGGGCTCGGAAACGGTGATGCCATCGCACTCGCCCGCCTCGTGGAAGACGTAGAAGCTAAGACCGAGCAAGGGCTTTCTTACCGCCTGAAGAGCCTTGGTGTTCGCTATCACCTCAACCTCGGGGGTATCGGAATATGCCTTTGCCGCATCGGGGGTCGCGTAAGGAAGTATAGCGTAAGCGTAATCCGCGTCGGTGGGGTTCTTGCCGTGAGCTATGCCAAGCTCGAAGAAGGGCTTGCCCGCATCTTTATACTTAACGTCGTCGGGATCGGGTCTGAAGTACATATCCTCAACCTTCATCTCGCCCTTGACGCTGTACTTGTTCAGATACACCTCGCTGTCCTCAAGGAAGACGTAAGAGCCGACACCCTCAAGGCTTGCCCATTTAGCGCCAGACTTTTTCTCGGAATACTCGCCCTTTTCAAGAAGCGCACCGTCAAGAACTATATCTTCAAGACCGAAGCTTCCGTCCGCATCCTTTACGAGTCTTCTGTGCTCGACCGTGGTATTTACGGGAGAGTTCATCGTAGAGTTGATGCCCGCGCCAAGGCAGACGCACTCCTTATCAAAGAAGAAGTAGGATTTCTTTGCCACGAGGTCGTTTTCGTGGAAGACGAAGCCGCCGCCGTAGCCGCCGTCCGTCTTATCGTCGTTTTCGTGTCCCTCGTAGTGGTAAGACTCATAATCAAAGGAGCCGACCGCGTATTTTCTGTCCACCTGCATACAGCCCGAGAAGCTTCTTGACGGACGCCAGCCCGAGCGGTAAGCCCAAGGCTTTCTCGTCTGCTCGTCAACCGTCGTGCCGGGAATTCTGTACGCTATACGCTCGTTTGCGATGAAATGCACTCCGTCGAAGGAATTATAATCGGCGTCCGTGTAAAGATAAAGAGCTCCGTCACAGGTATACCAACCGCGTCTGTTTGCCTCGTCTATACTCTCGTAAGACGGGTGACGGCAAGAGGGCATACAAAGCATAAACGCGTAGTTGTTTCTGTGCTGAGCCACTCTGTCACCCGTGTACCACGCGTGAGTCAGCTCAAAATCATTCTCCTCGGAAATGGAATCGTCGTTAAGTATCTCCATAAGCTTCGCGAGGTAATAAAGCGAGCAGGCAGCTTTGAGTGCCGCCTTGAATTTAGGATTGGCACAGTATCTTTTAATAGTCTTCTTTATGTAATTATCCTCATCGTCGCCGAAAAGACCTATCATAGGAAGCAAGCCGTTTGCGATAGAAACACCGCTGTTCATCTCCGAGCCGCTGATGCCGCGTCCGTTGAAGCCCATAAAGCCTCTGCCCTGATAGCACGACGCCTCGAACATATACTTCGCCATATTGAAAAGACGGTACTGCCTCGGGCTTGTGAACTCAAGCGGCGTTCCGCCGAGCATAGCACCCATATATGTAACTCTTACGAGGTTATTAAGACCGTACATCATATTGTAAGGATAGCCGTGAGTCCACTCGACGTAATCGGTGTGCGCACCCTCTTCGTCCTTCGTTATGGTCAGAAGAAGGTCGTAATCGCGGAATTCTTCATATATCATATCCGCATCCTCAAGAAGAAGACCCGCTCTTGTGCAGACCTTTATACGGCTCATCGCAAACGGACGAAGATATCCGACTCTGTGAATAGTAAGAACGTACTTGAAGCAACGAAGATACTTCTCCATTTTCTCCATAGGAATAAACTCTTCCATAAGAAGAAGACAGTCAAGCAAAGGCTCAACGCCACCCACGTACCAGTGCCACCAGTCGTAAGCCCTGGGGCTTCTCCAACCGCGCTCGTTTATCTCCGCCTCGCCGTACATATTCTCGTACATCCACTGAATACAGTCAAGAATATCGTTTTTAAGCTCCTCGTTGCGGTAATATCTTGAGCCATAGGTCGCAAAGCCGTGAGCCATCTGCGCAAGACCCGAATACTGTGTAAGAAGGTCGACGGAATCTGTCGGATGCTTATCTCCGAAGAGCACGTATCGGTCCTCGCCTCTGTTAAGGCTCTTCCACTTTTCCTCGCAAGAACGGCTTTTTGCCTCTATCTTTTCAAGAACTACGGGGTCTGAAAGATCGTTTATCTTTTCGTCGCCGACGAGCACGGAGCGCCACTTGTCCTTAACGATCTTCATATTCTCGGGAGTGAGAGCCGTTCTGTCGTAGTCGCCGAGCACGAGGTAACCGCCCGCGTATACGGCGCCGGGATTTGCGTCAAGAGTGCTTACCGCCTCCTCGCCGAAGACGGTCAGAAGATCCTCGTTATAAGACTTTGCGGGAATGCCGAGCATAGCGGCAGTCTTCACAGCGGGGAGATAAAGGTGTCCGTCCTTTTTCTCGACGGGAAAATCAAACTCCCCTGCCTCTGCGTTGCTCTTATAAGCAACAGAGCCCTCGGAGAAGGTGACGGTGCGCTCACCGAGCGTGAGCGTTACCTTGCCGCACCTCTTGCTTTCTTTAGCACCGAGGAATTTCGCGAAGAACGATGCGGGCACGTAGGTCACTCCCGCTTTCGCTATCGCGCGGACGGCTCTGTTAGAGTCGTCGTAAAGATGTATCTTGCATTCCTTATATACGTTTCTTGAATAAAGGAATATAGCAATACCGCCTCTTATAGATATTCTTTTAAACGTCGCGGTATCACCCTCGGAATAATAATCAAAATTCTTTTTTTCTGCCATTTTTTTGTCCCTCTCTTCCCCTGACAGTGCAATTCTATTTTTTCTTGGGCGCTCACATTTTTTATAGGAGCGCCCACCTTTGCTTTTACACCTTGAAGCTGACTCTTACGGGCTCACACGCGAGCTCTTCCGTCTTTGCGGTGATAACGCTGACACCGCGCTTTTGATCGACCCGTGCGATAATGGGAGCGCTCAGGAGAGCGTACCTCTTATCAAGCGTAAGCTTTACCTCGGAAAGCTTTTGAGTAGGATCGGCAACGGAAACGGTCTTTACGCCGTCCTTTTCCAAAACGGAAACTATGCAAGGTGCGTTTGCCTTGATTCCGCAGCACTCGCCCGCCTCAAAGAAGGTGATGAAGGTAAGTCCGAGAGCCTCTTTTCTTACCGCCTGGCACTTCTTCGTGTTCTTTATTATCTCAACCTCGGGGGTGGCGGAATAAGCCTTCGTTTCTTCGGGGGTCGCGTTGGGGAGAACTATGTACTCGTAGGACGCGTCCTTCGGATTCTCTCCGTGATAAAGGTTGATCTCGAAGAAGGGCTTGCCGTTTTCGTATATTTTCCCATCGGGATCTGAAACAAAATAATCGTCCTTGCCCGACGTATTGGGAACGTGTTTGTACTTGGATACTCTTGCAACGCCGCCCGCGGGAAGCACGTAACCCGCGAAGCCCTCAAGGTGTATCCACTCGGGATCGTTCTTTATCACCTCAAAGTCATCCTTGGGCATAAGTGCACCGTCAACGTAAACGTCCTCGGCACCGCGAGGATCCTTGTTCTTAACAAGACGCCTGTGCTCAAGCGTTGTCAAGACGTTGGAATTCATCGTAGAATTTATACCCGCTCCGAGGCATACGCACTCCTTATCGAAGAAGTAATACGATTTCCTTGCGGTAAGGTCGTTCTCCCAGAAGGTAAAGCCGCCGCCGTAATCCTTATCCTCCGTGCCGTCAGCCTCGTGACCCTCGTAATGATAGGACTCGTATTCGAACGCGCCCATTCCGTATTTTTTAAGAACGTCCATAGTTCCCGAAAAGGCGGTCGAGGGACGCCAGCCCGAGCGATAAGACCACGGCTGTCTTTCTCTCGCGTCGACCGTTGTGCCCGCAACTCTCTGACAGAGCTCGGGGTTCATTATGAAGTTTACACCGTCGTAGGCGGCTCTGTCGGTGTCGTTGTAATAATACACCGCACCGTCGCAGGTATACCAACCGCGTTTGTTCGCCGAGTTTATAGACTCGTAAGAGGGGTGGCGGGAGGACGGCATAGCGAGGAAGAAGGCGTAGTCGTTTCTGTGCTGAACAAATCTGTCTGCGGTGAACCACGCGTGACCGAGCTCGTAATCGTTCACAGCCGAGATCGAGTCGTCGCGAAGGATCTCCATAAGCTTTGCAAAATTATAGACCGAGCAAGCGCTCTTTAACATTTTTATAAGCTTCGGGGTAGAAGCGCAGCGCTTGATGAGCTTTTTCAAGTGCATATCCTCCTCTTCACCGAAAAGACCGATGAAGGGAAGCACGCCGTTCATTATGGTAACGCCGCAGCCGAACTCCGTGCCCGCGGTTCCTCTGCCGTTGAAGCCCATAAAGCCCTGCCCCTTATAGCAAGCTGCCTCGAACATATACTTAGCAATATTGTAAAGCTCGTACTGCTTCGGGCTGATATACTCCATAGGCGTTCCGCCAAGAAGCGTTCCGACGAAGCCGCCGCGTGAGAGATTGTTGAAGCCGTACATCATATTATACGGGAAGCCGTGCGTCCACTCAACGTAGTCAACGTGCGCGCCCTCTTCCGTTCTCGTTACGTTAAGGGTAAGGTCGTAATCGGCGCACTCGTTTTCAAGCATCGCGCGGTCTTCAAGGAGAAGCGCTGCCTTAGTACATACGGTAAGACGGCTCATTGCGCACTCGCGTCTGTAACCGAGTCTGTGAATAGTAAGCACGTGCTTGAACGCGCGAAGCCAGGTCTTTATCTGATCGAGGGTAAGATGCTCTTCCATAACCATAAGAGCGTTGGTCATAGGCTCGATTCCGCCCCAGAACCAGTCCCACCAGTTGAAGATCTTCATACTTCTCCAACCGCGGTCCTCGATCTCCGCCTCGCCGTACATATTCTCATACATCCACTGGAAGCAGTCGATAATCGTCGCTTTAAGCTCCTCGTTCTTATAGTAATCCGAGCCGTATATCGCAAAACCTTGGGTGAGCGCCCAGATGTTCGAATACTGCCTTGTAAGATCGGAGGACGCGCTCGGCGGATTATCGCCCCAAAGGATAAATCTGTCCTTTTCCTTGTGAAGAGCGTTCCAGACCGACCTGGTTCTTTCGGATATTTCCGCAAGCTTTTCCTTAAAATCGGGGTCGGAGAGATCGTTTATCTCCTCGTTTCCGACGAGAACGGTGCGCCACTTGTTCTTTACCACCTCGAAATCCTGTTTTGTGAATTTGGACGCATCGTATTTTCCGACCGTCGCGTAGCTTGCCGAGACCTCAAGCTCGGTGTCGCGCTCAATTTCATCAAGAAGTTCTTTTTTAGCGAAAATTATCATCTTTCCGCCGTCAAAGGCACGGCAAGAAACGCCGAGCGCCTCGGCGCATTTTATAGCGGGGAGGTATATATATCCGTCAAGGAAAAATACGGGTGCGACAAACTTTCCGACCTTGTCGGAAACGGAATACTCGCACTCTCCGAGCGTCGCGGAAAGAGTTTTTTTACCGCGGCTGATGCTCACCGTATTTCCTTCGGTCTTTACGGCAAGGTCAAGATACTTCTCAAAGAAGGATGCGGGGACGAATATCTCTCCTCCCTTTTGCACGGAACGCACGCTCTTATTTTCATCGTCATACGTAGAGATAACGCCGTTTTTCAAAACGTTTCTCGAATAGATGAAGATAGACGTGACGCCCTTCTTTGAATACCATTCAAAGATCTCGGGCTTTGCACACTTGGTCTTGTAAATTTTTTCTCTTAAAGTGCTCATTTTTCTTCTCCTTTCCCTTTAGGGAAAAATATTTATTTACACTACACCACAATTATACCCTCCGCAAAAATTGATGTCAACCGTTTTAAAAAATTAAAAAAATTTTTTCTTGTTTTGATATAAAAGTTGCACAAAATCCAATGAAGGATTTTGTGCAACTTTACCCTTGGCTTTAAGCTTTTGCAAGAGTCGATTTTCCGCTCCTCGCTTCGAATACCGCGTGAATAGTTCCGGCTTCGCAAGCTTTGCTTTACAGATTTTTCTCTGCAATCGCCCGTTACTTTATTTTAAACTCCGCCACAAGATTCTTTCCCGCAAGAGAAGTAAGGTCAGCCTCTATAACGGAAGAGTTCTCGCCGACGGTTACCGTCATCTCGGGATAAGCGCTGACAAGCTCAAGCTTACCCTCAACGGTAAATACTCCGCGCTCCGCCTTTTGCGTCGGGTCGCATACGGAGAAGGTCAAGACGCCGTCCCTTTCGCCGAGCATTACTATCGCGGGAATATCGGTTTTAACGCCCGCGCACTCGCCCGCCCCGTAAAAGGCAATAGACGTGACGCCCGACGAGGGCTTTCTTACCGCCTGGCATTCGGGAGCGTTCCTTATTATTTCAATCTCGGGAGCTTTCGCGTATGCCGCGGTCTTATCCGCGTCGGCGTAAGGAAGGATAACGTAAGCATACGATGCGTCCTTCGGATTTTCGCCGTGCAACATATTTATTTCAGCGCAGAACTGCGTATTTTCGTTTATATCGCCCGTGAAATAGCCGTCAAGCTTGGTCGACTCGCGGCGAATATATCTTTTCACCTCGACCTCGCCGCCCGACGGGAAGACGTAGCCCGCAAAATCCTCTATGCATATAAACGGAATTTCGCCCGTCTTCGTAAACTCGCCGTCAGGCATTTTCTCACCCGCGACGCTTATAAGCTCGCCGCCCAAGGGCTTTACAAGACGTCTGTGCTCGACGGTAGTTCTGACGGGAGAGTTCATCGTTGAACTTATACCCGCGCCAAGACACACGACCTCACCGTCGAAGAAGAAGTAAGACTTCTTCGCTTCAAGATCATTCTCGTAATAAACGAATCCGCCGCCGTAGCCGTCGTCAACGGTGCCGTCAGCCTCGTGACCGTCGTAGTGGTATGCCGAATACTCAAACGCGCCGATACCGAACGAGCCGAAAAGGTCCATACAGCCCGCATAAGCCTTAGGGCTCTTCCAACCGGATCTGTAAGCCCACTCCTTCATCTCCCGCGCGTCGGTCGTCGTGCCGGGGATGCGCCTCGTTATTTCGGGATTGGTTATGAAGTTGGCGCCGTCGAAGGAGTGCCTGTCGGTATTCGTATAGAAATAAAGCGCGCCGTCGCCCGTATACCAGCCGCGTCTGTTTGCGGAATTTATAGACTCGTAGGACGGATGTCTTTCAGAGGACATAGCAAGCATAAAGGCGTAGTCATCTCTGTGGTGAGCTATTCTGTCAGCGGTAAACCACGCGTAGGTCAGCTGATAATCGTTCTCGCCCGAAACGCTCTCATCCTCAAGTACGGAGTTCAGAACGGAGAGATTATAAAGCGAGCAAGCTCTCTTTGCCCCCGCGACTATTTCCGGCGTCGAGCAAAGGCGCTTTACCATATGCTTAAGGTACTCGTCCTCGTCATCACCGAAGCAGCCTATCATCGGAAGAACTTTGGTGATTATGGTAATTCCCGAGGCGAATTCCGAGCCCATATTCGCTCTGCCATTGAATATCACGAAGCCCTGCCCCTTGTAGCACGCCGCCTCGTACATATATTTTACGAGATCGTACATTCCGTATTCCTTGGGGCTTTTGAACTCTGCCGCCGTGCCCGAAAGGACGGAGCCGACGAAGAAGGTGCGGTCTATCGCGCAGAAGCCGTACATCATATTGTAGGGATAATTATGGGTCCAGCAAACGTGGTCGGGATATTTTCCCCTCTCAGCTCCCGATTCCTCAAGAAGAAGATCGTAATCGAGAAATTCGTTGTAAAGAAGCTCCTTATCCTCAAGAAGAAGTGCCGCGAGCGTGGCTACGGGAATACGGCTTGACGCAAAATCTTTCCTGTATCCGACTCTGTGGACCGTCATTATCCACCTAAAGCACTTAAGATACTTATCCTTCGTTTCCATCGAAAGGAATTCTTCCATCACGAGCATAGTCCTCGTAAGAGGAATGACGCCGCCGACAAACCAATCCCACCAATTGAAGGCTCGCGCATCACGCCATCCGCGTCCCTCAATTATCGACTCACCGTACATATTCTCATACATCCAAGAGAGCGAGTCAAGAATATCGTCGCGCAACGCCTCGTCGCGATAGGTTTGCGTGCCAAAGGTCGCAAAGCCCTGCGCCATCGTCCAGATCTTATTGTACTGCGTCGTAAGATCGCTCGAAGCCTCGGGAGACGCGGCGCCGAAGAGGATAACTCTGTCGGGTGCTCTGTTAAGCTCCCCTTGAACGCTTCTTGCAGCCTTAGCGATATTTTCAAGCTTCAAGGCGACGTCGGGATCGGATGAGTCGTTAGTGCTTGCGTCACCGACGAGTATCTTGCGCCACTTGTTCTTTATCTGTGTGAAGTCCGCGCTCGTCAGGCGGTCCGTCGAATACTCGCCCGTAACGGTGTACATCGCGGAATTAAGAAGCTCCGCGTCGGAAGAGAGGGCGCTGAGAACGTCGTCATCCGCTATAACGAGAAGCTTTTTATCGTATATTCTCGCGCTGATGCCGAGCGCACCGCAAGCCGCCTCGGCAGGAAGGTAGACGGTGCCGTCCTTTTCCTTTGCGTCATCGCGGTAACGGTATTCGCCCGTGCCCGTGACGAGCGCCGCTTTTTCCGCGTCGCACTCCGCGCCCAAAAAGCGCGTGAAAAGCTCACACGGCACGTACAATTCGCCGCCGTAAGCAACGGTGCGAGCACCGTTCGAATACTTTTGAAGCTTTCCGTCAGAAAGTACGTTACCCGAATACAAGAACACCGCTTTTGCGCCGTTACCTACCGTGCGGAGAAAAAGCCCTCTGTCGGTTTCGGTATATCTTAAAATCGGAGTTTCACTCATTTTGCAATCCTTTCTTATTGAGCGTAATGAATTACACTTTTTTCAAAGAAAATCTTAAAGCCTTACCCGCAAGCTCTCTGAAGTCGGCGCTTACGCGAGCAGCCGTGCCGTCGCACTCCACCTTGAGCTCGATATCCGCGTCGGTGCATTCAAAAGCACCGGAAACGGTGAACTCACCGCTCTCAAGCTTCTGCGTCGGGTCGCAAACCGACACCTCAAGTCCCTCATCTGTTTCTTTGTACATTATAAGACAAGGAACGGATGCACATACAGGTCCTATCTCACCTGCTTTGAAGAGCGCTGCCGCCGTAATGCCGAGGCTCTTCTTTCTCACTGCCTGAAGCTCTGCGGTATTTGAAATTATCTCCGTTTCGGGGCAAGAAGCGTACACCCGTGTTGAGTTTTCGTCCGCGAGAGGAAGGATAAAGTACGCGTACGTCGCCCCCTTCGGGTTCTCCCCGTGCTCTATGCCAAGCTCAAAGAACTGCTGGACTTTAAGGTTTAAGTTTGCCGTGTATTCGTCCGTCACAGCTCCCTCTCTCGGGTCGTATTTATAGCTTCTCAAAAGAACGTTCTCCCCCTCGGGGAAGACGAATCCGCCGACACCTTCAAGGTTTACGAAAGCCGCACCCTCAAATCTCTTTTCAAAGTTTTCGTCGGGCATTTTCTCACCCATAAGGGATATATTCTTTCCGCCCTCGACAAGACGTCTGTGCTCGACGGTAGTTCTGACGGGCGAATTCATAGTTGAGCTTATACCCGCACCGAGGCACACGCATTCCTTGTCAAAGAAGAAGTACGATTTCTTTGCGACAAGGTCGTTCTCGTAATACGTATAACCACCGCCGTATCCGTCATCGACCGTTCCGTCAGCCTCGTGGCCCTCGTAGTGATACGCCTCGTAGTCAAAGGCTCCCATTCCATACTTTTCATCGAAGTCCATCGAGCCCGAATACGCTCTGTCGGGACGCCAGCCTTTTCTGTACGACCACACCGTGCGAGCACGGAGGTCGGCGGTAACGCCGGGGATCCTGTGGCAAATATTATCATTGGAAAGGAACGCGGGGAATTCAAAGGATTCAGAATCCGCGTTAGTGTAGAGGTAAAGAGCACCGTCGCCCGTATACCAGCCCCTCTTATGCGCTGAGTTTATCGACTCGTATGACATATGCCTTTCGGAGGGCATAGCAAGCATAAAGGCGTAATCGTTTCTGTGCTGAGCGAATCTGTCAGCGGTAAACCAAGAGTAGCCCATCTCCTTATCGTTTTCCTCGGAAACGCTCTCATCAGCAAGCACGGACTTCAAAAGCGCAAGGTCATAGAGCGAGCACATACTTATAAGCACCTTCTTAAATACCTCATCGGTACAGGAAACTCTTATCATATGCTTTATGTACGTGTCCTCTTCATCGCCAAACGCGCCTATCAGAGAAATAAGCCCGTTTATAGCCTTGGCGCCCGCCCACTTTTCAGCGCCGAAGCTTCTGCCGCGGAATACCGAGAAGCCGCGCCCACGGTAAAGTGCCGCATCGTACATATATTTCGCCGTCAGGAAGAGATCGTAGAAATTAGGAGTAGTATATTCTACGGGCGTGCCGATAAGTATAGACGCAACGTACACCGTTCTGTGCATATGTCCAAGACCGTAGCCCATATTATAAGGATATGTGTGAGTCCAGCAAACGTGGTCGCAATACTTGCCCTTCTCGGGACCGAGGGGCTCAAATCTTAAATCATAGTCAAGGAAGCGGTAGAATAGTCTTTCTCTGTCCTCAAGAAGAAGAGCGACCTTCGTTCCGACCTTAAGTCTTGTAGCGGCATAATCCTCGCGATACGGCACGCGGTGGAAGGTCGACACGTAATCGTAGCATCTGAAATACTTTGCAAGAGTTTCCTTGTCCAAAAACTCTTCCATAACCATAAGTCCGTCGGTCATAGGCTCGATAGCGCCCGTCATCCATTCCCACCAATTGAAGAGATGCGGGTCACGCCAGCCTCTGCCTTCAATTATCGACTCGCCGTACATATTATCGTACATCCAACGGTAGCCGTAAAGTATATCGTTTTTGAGCTCCTCGTTTCTGTAATAACGCGAGCCGTAAGTGCCGAATGCGCGAGCAAGATCCCAAAGAGCTCCGTACTGAACGAGAAGGTCAGAGGATGCCACGGGCGGCTCAGTACCGAAGAGGATAACTGACGAGGGATCTCTGTTCATTATGGCAAGCTTGCTCTTGCACGCCTCGTCTATTTCGGCGATCTTCCCAAGCACGATGGGATCGGAGAGGTCGTTGAGCTCGGGTGAGCCGACAAGAACCTTACGCCATTTATCCTTAGTGAAAACGAAGTCCTCGTGCGTCAGGTGCTCGGTCGAATACTTTCCGAAGACCGCGTAGCACGCAGCGCGCATAAGCATTTCATCGTTTCTGAGATTTGTGAGAAGCTCCTCGGGAGCAAAGACGGTAAGACGCCCATCGGCATAAGTGCCGAAGGAAAGTCCGAGTGCCGAGGAGCACTCTTCAAGCGGAGCGTAATGAGTTCCGCCGACCGTAACCCACTCGCACGCAAAGCTCCTTTGACCGAGCGTGAGCGTAATAAGAGATCCCGCAAGCTCTGCTTTAACGCCGAGATAGTCGGTAAAAAGTGACACGGGTGCCACCGTTACACCGTTTTTCTTCATCAGACGAACGCTTTTATCATTCTCGTCAAAGCGCGATAGCTTCGCGCAGGAGAGGACGTTTGGCGAGTAGAGGTAAACGGCTGTTACACCGTCTCTCGTCATCTCCGTAAACTCGTCCATAGGTACGTTATAATAACCCTTGAAGGTAGTTTGTATCGGTCGTTTAACGTCTATCATACTATCTGTTTACTCCTTGTATTACCGATTTTATTATTTATTTTTCAAAGTTATCACAAGTGATTTGCCCGCAAGAGACGTAAAATCGGCTTTTATCACGCACGAGCTCTTGCCGCATTCAACCGAAAGCTCATCCGAGGCGCTTGTGCACTCGTAATTGCCGACGACTGTAAATTCACCCGTCTCAAGCTTCTGGGTCGGGTCACAAATGGAAATATTCAACTCTCCGCCCGTTTCCTTATACATTATAAGACAAGGAACGGATGCCTTTACGGGTCCTATCTCACCTGCTTTGAAGAGTGCTGCCGCCGTGATACCGAGGCTCTTCTTTCTTACTGCCTGAAGCTCTGCGGTATTTGAAATTATCTCCGTTTCGGGGCAAGAAGCGTATACCCGTGTTGAGTTTTCGTCCGCAAGAGGAAGGATAACGTAAGAATACGACGCATCCTTTGGATTCTCTCCGTGTTCTACTCCAAGCTCAAAATAATCGTTGGCGCAAAGCTTTTCATCCTCGTGATAATGGTCACTCTTTGCTTTCGCAGGATCATAACTGTATTTTGCCACGCGCACGTCGCAAGCCTCGGGGAAAACGTACGAGGCGACGCCCTCAAGGGTAACGTACGCGGGAGCTTTTACGATCTCTTCTACGTATTCTCTCGCGGGTTCTTTCCCGTTTACGGTGATCTTTCGCGCACCGTCTACAAGACGCCTGTGCTCGACGGTAGTTCTTACGGGCGAATTCATAGTTGAGCTTATACCCGCGCCAAGGCACACGCACTCTTTGTCAAAGAAGAAGTACGACTTTTTCGCCGTAAGGTCATTCTCGTGATAAGTAAATCCGCCGCCGTATCCGTCATCGACCGTGCCGTCAGCCTCGTGACCCTCGTAGTGATAGGGCTCGTAATCGAAAGCACCCATACCGTATAAGCCGTCAAAGTCCATAGAGCCCGAGTATGCCTTAGACGGCTTCCAGCCTTTTCTGTACGACCAAACGGCGCGGGGACGAAGGTCTGCCGTGACACCGGGCATTCTGTAACACACAGCGGGATTTGATTGGAACGCGGAGAAATTGAACGACTCCGAATCGGCATTCGTGTAGAGGTAAAGCGCTCCGTCACCCGTGTACCACCCCATTTTGTGCGCTGAGTTTATCGACTCGTATGACATATGCCTTTCGGAGGGCATAGCAAGCATAAACGCGTAGTCGTTTCTGTGCTGAGCAAATCTGTCCGCCGTAAACCAGGAATAAGCAAGCTCCTTATCATTCTCGTCGGATATGCTCTCGTCCGCGAGAATTGATTTTATAAGAGCGAGGTCACGCACCGAGCATCGGCTCAAGAGCATCCTCTTTACTTCGGGATCGGCGCAGCCTACCTTTATCATTCTCTTTATGAAAATATCCTCTTCCGCACCGAATGCTCCAAGCATCGGCAAGATTCCGTTCAAGACGTTGGAGCCCGCGTCCTTCTCGCCGCCGAAGCCGCGTCCGCGGAATACCGCGAAGCCTCGTCCGCGGTACATAGCCGCGTCGTACATATATTTCGCTGTCAAGAAAAGATCGTAAAAATCGGGCGAGGTGTACTCCATTGCCGTGCCGATAAGATTCGACGCGACGAAGAGCGTCCTGTTCATATAAATAAGACCGTACATCATATTGTAAGGAAAACCGTGCGTCCAACAAACGTGGTCACAATACTTCCCCTTCTGCGGTCCTATCGGCTCGAACTGAAGGTCGTAATCGAGGAATCTGTAATAAAGACGCTCGCTGTCTTCAAGAAGCAGCGCGACCTTCGTGCCGACCTTAAGACGGGTCGAGGCGTGATCCTCGCGGTAATACGTGCGATGGAAGGTACATACGTAATCGTAGCACCTTAAATATTTTCTTATCGTTTCTATGTCAAAGAGCTCCTCGGCGATAAGAAGGGCGTCCGTCATCGGGTCTATCGCGCCCGTCATCCATTCCCACCAATTAAAGAGATGCGGGTCACGCCATCCCCTTCCCTCGATTATCGACTCACCGTACATATTTTCATACATCCAAAGAAAGGCGTAGCGAATATCTCCGGCAAGGCTTTCCGATTTATACTGTCTTGTTCCATAAGTTCCGTAAGCCTCGGCAATAGCCAGCACGTTAAGATACTGCGTGCGAAGGTCGCAAGAATTAACGGGAGGCTCATCTCCCCAAAGGATGACCGCGTCCGCTTCTCTGTGCATATTGGAAAGAAGGTTGTCGCACCTATCGGAAATAGCGTCGAGCTTTTTCTTGGCATCGGGGTCTGTCGGGTCGTTTATCTCCTCGTTTCCAACGAGGGTCGTGCGCCATTTTTTCTTTGCGAAAACGAAATCCTCGTGAGTAAGACCGTCTGTCGAATACTTGCCGAAAACGGCATAGCACGCACCGCGCATAAGCATTTTATCATTTTTCAGAGCCGTGAGAATATCGTCACCGGCAAAGACCGTGAGCCTATCCTCAGCGAAGGTCGCAAAACTAAGGCCGAGCGCCTCGGCGGTTTTATTTACGTCGGCAAGCTTTATCGCCCCTTCCGTGAAAAGGGGAAGCTCCGAGCCGAGCACCGCGCGCTTTTCTCCGAGAGCAAGAATAACGTCACCGCCTTTTTCTTCCATCGCAGCGTCAAGGAAATCGGTAAAAAGTGACACGGGTGCCGCTGTAACGCCGCTTTTCTTCATTGTGCGCACACTCTTGTCGGCATCATCGAATTTCTTTACTTCACCGTCCTTAAATACGTTTGACGAATAAAGGTAAATAGCAGTTACACCGCTCTTTGCCATCTCACAAAACTCGTCGATCGGGGCTACAAAATACCCGGGGAAGCTTGTTTCCACAGGTCTTTTTACATCAATCATTTTTCCACACTCCTTAAAATTTTATCGTTTTCAATTTATTATAAACTTTTTAAAATTTAAAGTCAACCGAATTTGAGCCCCTCTCGTTTTTTTATAAATATTTTATAGTCATTGTATACAAATATGCGTCGCTCAATTTGTGCAAATTGTCAACTGCTGAAAAACGAACTGTCTTTCTTTTTACGTGCTACGATTTTTACCTCATAAGAAGGAATACCTTCTTATATTTTTGAAATAAACAAAAAGGAACGAGGTGCTCCGATGTGAGAGCGCTTCGTTCCTTTATTTTTTAGATTTTTAGCGAAAAATTATCTTGCGACCTCTTCCATAATGAACGCCTCGAGAGTATCGCCCTCGCGAATGTCGTTGAACTTTTCAATTCCGACACCGCACTCGTATCCTTCGGCAACCTCTTTTACGTCGTCCTTGAAGCGGCGGAGAGAGGATATTTTATCCTCGAAGATAACTATACCGTCGCGGACTATTCTGATCTGCGCCTGGCGGGTGATCTTTCCGTCCTGAATATAACAGCCCGCGATAATGCCGACACCGGGCACCTTGATGGTCTGACGCACCTCGGCGTGACCGAGAAGGACTTCCTTGTAGGTGGGTGCAAGCATACCCTTCATTGCCGCCTCGACCTCGTCTATGATCTCGTAGATGATTCTGTGGCAACGGATGTCAACGTTATTTCTCTCTGCGGAGTCAAGCGCGTTTTTATCGGGACGGACGTTGAAGCCGACGATGATGGCGTTTGAAGCCGCCGCAAGCATAACGTCAGACTCGGTAATTCCGCCGACTGCCGAGTGGATAACGGAGACCTTAACCTCTTCGTTTGAAAGCTTGACGAGGGACGCCTTGACAGCCTCCGCAGAGCCTGCGACGTCTGCTTTTACTATAATATTGAGAGTCTTTACACCCTCTGCTATCTGGCTGAAGAGCTCGTCGAGGTTGACTCTCGCGTTTGCGGCAAGGATCTCCTGACGGAGCTTCTCACGTCTTTGTTCGGCAAGGTTTCTCGCCATTCTCTCATCTTCAACGGCGTTGAGCTCGTCACCCGCCTGAGGCACGTCGTCAAGACCCACTATCTCAACGGGCACGGACGGACCTGCGACCTTAACGGTCTTACCCTTATCGTCTATCATTGCTCTTACACGGCCAACGGCGTTTCCTACTATTACGTAGTCACCCTGATGAAGGGTACCGTTCTGAACGAGGACCGTCGCAACGGGACCGCGTCCGCGATCAAGCTTGGACTCTATAACTATACCTTTTGCACGGCGCTTCGGATTAGCGCGAAGCTCCTTGACCTCGGCAACGAGAAGAACGTTCTCAAGAAGGTCTTCGATACCCATTCCCGTAAGTGCGGAAACGGGAACGCATATAACGTCACCGCCCCATTCCTCGGGCACGAGCTCGTGCTGAGTGAGCTGATTCAATACGTTATCGGGGTTCGCCTGCGGCTTATCCATCTTGTTTATAGCAACGATGATGTCGATGCCTGCAGCCTTTGCGTGGTTTATAGCCTCTATGGTCTGAGGCATAATTCCGTCGTCCGCCGCAACGACGAGAATGGCGATATCGGTGGACTTCGCGCCTCTCATACGCATTGCGGTGAATGCCTCGTGACCGGGAGTGTCAAGGAAAGTGATGTCCTGACCGTTAGCCTTAACTCTGTAAGCGCCGATAGCCTGCGTAATTCCGCCTGCCTCGCCCTTCGTTACGTTAGTGTGTCTTATAGCGTCAAGAATAGAGGTCTTACCGTGGTCAACGTGACC
Source organism: Clostridia bacterium (assembly GCA_017503105.1). GTDB lineage: Bacteria > Bacillota > Clostridia > Oscillospirales > CAG-272 > UBA1740. The sequence goes on along the minus strand of JAFVTS010000035.1, from coordinate 25,240 downwards.
CATAACGCAAACTACGGGCGCACGGGTAACGAGATCCTCGTCGGAATCCTCCGCTTCGGTGAACAGACGTTCCTCGATAGTAACGACGACTTCTTTCGTTACCTTCGCGCCGAACTCGTCTGCGATGATCTCCGCGGTACCGAAATCAATAGTGTCGTTCACGCCCTTCATCTCGCCCATAAACATAAGCTTCTTAATAACCTCGGCAGAGGTCTTTTTGAGTCTGAGAGCAAGCTCGGAAACGGTGATCTCGTCGGGAACGGTGATCTCAAGCTGCTTATTTCTTGCGCGCTCCGCCTCAAGCTTCTTGAGCTTTTCCTGCGCGGCTCTTTCCTTATCCTTAGCGCTCTTTTGATTCTGACCTCTGGTGTCCTGCTTCTTGAGCTTTTGCTTGTTGCTCTTATTATCTGTGCCGTTTGCTATGGCGTAGAACTGCTCGTTATAGCGGTCGTCGTATTTGGAAAGGTTGACGTCAGAGCTTCTCGTGTCAACGACGCGCGTCTTCGAAGGTGCCGTACCGCTCGAATACTCACCGCCGATATTGACTCCGCCCTTGATATTCTTGGTGTCAACGCTCGGAGTGATGGTCTTGAACTGCTGCTTCTGAGCGCGCTTTTCTTCTTGCTTCGGCTTCTGCTGCTGGGGCTTTTGAGCCTGGGGCTGCTGTGCCTGCTTCTGCTGCTTTTCAAGCTGTGCCTTCTGTGCGGGAAGAACTGCCGAGGGAGCCGCCTTCACCTCGGGTTTTTGTACGGGCGCGGGTGCGGGTTGCGGCTTTTGCACGTTATTATTAACGGGCGGACGGCTTCCGTCGCGTCTGAAGCCCTGCGCCTCTCTGTTGAGATTGTCGCGGCGCTTCGCGAACGGATCAAGCGACGGTGCGCTCTCGTATTTGCGGAATTTGGGCTGCTCCTGTCTTGAATCCTGGCGTCTTTCGCCTCTTTGCTCCTGGGGGCGGTTGCCCTGGCGAGGATCTTTGCCCTGCGCCTGTCTTTTATCGGCGTCGGGTCTCTTTTGTGCCTCGGGCGCGGGAGTGGGACGCTTTGCCTCGGGTGCGGGGGTAGTCTTCTTTACCTCCGCAGCCGCCACTTCGGGCTTTGCCTCGGGTGCGGCTTCCGCTTTTGCGGGCGCTGCCTCAGGCTTTTTCTCGGAAACGGAAGATATCTTCGTTTCTCCGCCGAGGTACGCCTCTATGTTTTTGATCTGGTGCGTCTTAGTAAGGTGGTTCATAAACACCTCGAACTCCTCGGTGTCTACGGACGCTCCGCTCTTCTTATCAAATCCGATCTCCTTAAAAGAGTCGGTAATATCCTTGGACTTCATCGCGAGGTCCTTGGAAAGCTGTGTAATTTTTATTATAGATTGATTTGCCATACGAGTTATCCTTTCTTGTGATCAAGGCTCCCGAGTGCGTTTAAGCTCCTTTGCGAAATTCTCGTCCGTTACCGCAACGGCGGCAGGGGCGTACGTCTTTCCGAGCGTTCTTCCAAGCTCCTCGGTGTCTATGCTTACTTCTATATATTCAATCCCGTAAAAAGCACTCTTTACGGTAAGCTTTTTTCTCGTAGCCTCGGACGCCTTATCCGAGATAATAACCAACCTTACGCTATCTTTTCCGCGCTTTGGCATTGCGCGGCATACGAGCTCTGTTCCGATTATGACCCGTCCTGCCCGTCTTGCAAGACCGAGCATTCCGAGAAAACGGCTGTCAACCTCATCCCTCATCGGACAAAAGCTCCTTTTCCATTACTGCGTATACGTCGTCGGGGATCTCGCATTCAAGCGATGCCTCAAGGCGTTTTTTCTGCCTCGCCTTCTTTAAGCACGAAAGGCTCTTGCAAATATATGCGCCTCTTCCCGATTTCTTGCCCGTTTTGTCAAGCGAAACGTCCCCCTCGGGTCCTCTTACCACTCTGATAAGCTCGATCTTGGGGAAGTGCTCACCGCAACCCGTGCACCGTCTGGTCGGTATTTTTTTTACAGGCTTTACGTTCGCTGCCATATCAACTTACGCTTTGATGTCGATCTTGCAGCCCGTGAGTCTTGCTACGAGCTTTGCGTTCTGACCCTCTTTGCCTATGGCGAGGGAAAGCTGCTCGGGAGCAACGGTAACTCTGCACGTTCTCTCATCTTCAACCGTGACGGAAAGCACCTTCGCAGGCGAGAGCGCCTCCGCAACGTATTCCGCTATGTCTTCACTGTACTTGATTATGTCGATCTTCTCACCGCCGAGCTCATCAAGTATCGCGCCTATTCTCATTCCGTTTTTACCGATACACGATCCTACCGCGTCAACGTTCTCATCTCTTGACTGAACGGCAACCTTCGTTCTTGAGCCTGCCTCGCGGGCAACACCCTTGATAAGTATGGTTCCGTCCTGGATCTCGGGGATCTCAAGCTCGAAAAGACGCTTTACGAAGTTCGGATGAACTCTTGAAAGGGTTACGAGCGGACCGCGCGTTTCACCCGACTTTACCTCGGAGATGAAGACCTTGAGTCTTTCACCGACGTCGTGTACCTCTCCGGGTATCTGCTCGGATTTAAGAAGAGTGGCGAAGCCTGTGCCCGTGTCAAGTATAAGGTTGCCCGTGGTGTTGTCAACCTTGTCGACTATCGCGGTGATGATCTCTTCCTTCTTGTCCTCGTACTCTCTCGTCTGTCTGTCACGCTCTGCCGTTCTTATTGCCTGAACGATCATCTGCTTGCCTGCCTGTGCGGAAAGGCGGCGGAAATTCTTTGTCTTAAGCTCCGTTTCAACTACTCCGCCGAGCTTGTGGCGGCGGCTGAGCGCCTTTGCATCGGTGTATCCGATCTCGCATCTCGGATCGGTCACCTCGCCGTCGGGCACTACCGTTCTCTGTTGGAAAACTCTCATATCCTGCTTAACAGGATCCATCTGAACTCTTATGACCGTCGTAGGTCCGAGTTCCTTGCGGCACGCGTTCGCAAGAGCTGCCTCAACGTTGGCTATCATTGCCGCTTTGTCAATGCCGTTCTCTCTCTCGAGGAGGTCTATCGCCTCGAAGAATTCCTTGTTCATTTTTTCTCCTTTACCGTTCGCAAAAGCTTTTTCGGCTCTTGCGCCTTTCTATATTTTTTATTTTATTATCCTTCAAAAAACAACGTGGTGAGCTTCGATATCTTATCTCTTTGGATAGACTTTTCCTCACCTGCCGCAAAAACCGTAACGGTATCGGCGTCAAATCCGCGAAGCTCTCCAACGAATGACTTCATTCCGTCTATCGGTGCGAAGAGCTTTACCTCTATCCTCTGACCGAGTGCCCATTCGATCTGCGCGTCCGTGTTAAGCTCACGCTCAATGCCCGGGGAGGAAACGTCAAGATAATAAAAGCTCTCGATAGGATCGCACTCGTCAAGGATCGGATCTATCGCGCGGTGCACCTTTTCGCAGTCGTCAATGTCGATGCCCTCTTCACTGTCAATCGTTATCTCAAGGTGATAATCCGCACCGACCTTGGAATAAGTCACGTCCCATATGGAATATCCAAGCTCTGTGACTGTTGGCTCTATTGCCTCTCTTACGGTTTCTCTGATGCTTTTTTTCATTTTTCCTCCATATTCAATGCCAAGCACGGCAGTTATTTGATCACTTGTTATTTTCGTGCTTATTACTTAAAATTCATAAAGATCCAAGCCTACGCATTTTCGTCGGGAGCGACGGAAGGCTCTAACCTTTTGACGGTCGACCGAACGAAAGGCGACAAAAAGAAGTCTCGCCAATAATGAGCGAAGAGTGACTCTGTTCGGGTCACTCTTCTCACTTTCATATATTCTTACTATATACATTATAACACTTTTTTAAAAAAAATCAATAGTTTTGCCAAAAAAAGAAAATATTTTTTTAATTAAACCTTATCCGCGGTCTTTTTATAGTGCTCGGAAAGGAAATTCAAGACGTCGCGCCTGAGTATCATACCTATAAAGCAGCCTCTGTCATCTACGACGGAGACGAAGTTATGCTCGGTAACGCTCTCTATCATCTGCTCTATCGTTGCGGTATGATAAAGAGGCTTTGCATAGCCCCGGTCAAGAATGGACGTGACCTTATCGTATTCTGCGGATTTATAGTCAAATTTTCCGTTATCTTCGAAATACTTGAAAATGTCGTCGTTTCTGAGCGTGCCGACGTAAACGCCTTCGGAATCAAGGACGGGCACGGCAACGTAGCGATGAAATTTCATTTTTTCAAGAGCCTGCCTGACCGTGCTGTCAGAATCAACGCAGACCACAAGACTTTTCGGGATCATAAAGGTAAAAATGTTCATAAGCTTGCTCCGTTTCTTGTATTGGAGTTTTATTTGTAAACTTAAATTTACTTTTCAAGACCTGCGAGTGCCGTTCCTATAACAGTTGAGAATTGAGCTTTTTCAGGTATAATAAAGTTTACGCCGTATTTGTGTTTGGTGTTAAATTCGTGGAATTTTTCAGCACAGAAGGGGAGGCGTGTTAAATTTCCCGTAAGAACGACGTCGCTTACTCCGACGTGCCTTGAGGCGAACACGGATACCATCGCGACGGTTTCAAAGACCATATTCATGATTCCGAGAGCAATATCACTCTTCGTCGCAACGTCGGAAACGTTTCCGAAGTTTGCGGCTGTAAGATCCGCCGAAAGACGGCTCGTTTCGTCCTTTGCCGTAATGTCCTTTATTCTGAGGTCGATGTTTGCAAGATCGCCCCCCTCGGCATACTCGATAATGTGATCAATGTTTCCGACCTGCAAGAGCAGCTTCGAAAGTCCGACGAGCGTACCGCCGCCGACTCCCGTGCCACCGAGATAGTTCATCTCGCCCGTGCTTTTGGAATGAACGAGCGCCGTGCCCGTGCCCATACTTACGACAAGAGCATTTTCAAGCCCCGAAAGATAAAGACCGCCAAGACCGATGCTGCGGAATTCCTCGACCCTTCTGCAATCAAGACCGTAAAGGTCGTGCTTTACGTAAGACGAGCCGACACCCGTCATCATTACCCTCTCGATAGAAGAAATAGGAATACGGTGCTCATCCGTGAATTTTCCAAACGCGCCGTAGGTAGAAGTCACGGGATCATTTGCTCTGACTATCTCCGGAGCTATCAGCTCAGCGCCCGAATCGGTGCGCTTGAATCCGACTATCTTCGTCGTACTGCCTCCGACGTCTATACCTATTATTATATTTCTCTTTTCACTTTCCTTCATCGTCTTAATCCTTCATAAGCTTGTCGAACGTAAGTCCGTATTTCTCGGCAATATCGCGCGCATATGACTTGCCGTCGGGCTTTGCCCTTATTATCTTAAACGATCTCTTTCCCTCTTCTATTCCCGCGACGAGCGTGTCGACCGAAACGCCTCCGCGCTCTTTTGAGCGCGAGTTTATCTCGGGCACGCTTGCCGCAAGCTCGTGAAGGTGGGTCGAGAAAATTCCTCTTGAGCCGCGCGCCGCAAACGCCGTGAGTATCTCCGAGGCAAGATACGACGCCTCGTAAGCTCCCGTTGACGAAAGCGATTCGTCAAGAAGTATCATACTGTCGGCATCGGAGGAATCGAATATCTCGCGAAGTCTTGCGCACTCCTCGCCGAGCCTTCCTTTATCTATCGTGTCCTCTGCCCCCTCGGGGAAGTGGGTGAATATACCGCTGACGGGCGATATTTCCGCCGACTCCGCAGGAACGGGCAGACCGAGCTGCGAAAGCGCTTGTGCCGCACCGAGGGCAACGGTTATTACCGATTTTCCGCCCCTGTTAGGACCTGTAAGAACGTAGATATGCGCCGCCTCGTCAAACGAGAGGTCGTTAGTCACTATCTCGTCCTCAATAGCAAGAGCCACCCTCGGGTTATAGAGCCCCTTTGCGGCGAACGCCTTTTCCTCCATAGGACGGATATCGGGTGCTGTTACCGCACAACCCGGATGATCGCGCAATTCTCTTACGAGGTTTGCCGCGCGGCTCACGAACTCGATCTCGGGCAAAAGTCGGAGAATGAAATCGGTGTTTTCAAGAACGTACTCGCCAACGACCGCGCGCCAACCGCGCACCGATGAGCGGAAAACGTCCTCTATCGCCGCGTTAAAGGCGCCCGTAAGAGCTTCTCTCTTATTATCGCTCTGCCCTTTTCCGAAGGCAGAAAGCTCCGCGATGCAGGTGAAAGCGTCGTTCTTAAACGAAAATCTGAGTATTTTGTCAAGCACCTTGCCCGATTTAAAGGTTTCGGAATTAACGGAGATAACGCCTGCCGACTCGGGGCGCAGCTCTCTGTCAAGGTTTACGCCGATGGTAACGCTCTTTACCTCGTGGACTCTCGCGGCAAGTGCAGTAAGCTTTTTGTTGAGCTCCTTATAATATTCCGATTCGGCGAGGCGGAATATCAGATCCGCAAGGTCGCCGAAGGCGCGGCTCTTTATCCTGTCGCGCACGGACGCGAAGCCCGCGTTCAGCGTATTTATACAAGAAACGTAAAGCTCGATCTCCGTTATGCTGTAAAGATAGGAATCTCCCGATGACGTACCGCTTGAATCAAGACGGCGAAGCTCCTTTATATCCTCGAGGATGGGATGCACCTCGGAGAGAGTTTTCTCAAGCTCGGGAATTTCAAGCATATCGGATATCGTGCTCTGACGGTATTTTATGACCTCCTCGGAAACGGTGAAGAAATCAGAAAGCGAAGAGGATCTGAGACCGAATATTTCAGTAAGCCCAAGCTCGTCGCAGACGTCCTCCGATATGTTCGGAAGGTTATTTTTGTCCGCGTGAAAATCACGGCTCTCGGCATTTGGATAAAGAAGGCTTACAAACACTTCTTCGTTACTATTTATTCCCGTTTCACTCATTCTGTCACTCTCCGATAACCTTTATTTTGCAAAAGATATTTCTCTTTTTTTAATATTATATCATATAATGTACGTTTATTCAAGTATAACGGCACAAAGAAATGTAAAAGTTTTGTATAAAATATCAAAACGGGTGTTGCAAAAAAGCTCGTCGGGTAGTATAATGAATATATAAAACGAAAAAGAGGTAAAGAAACGTGAAAAAACCGACAGTTCTTATAATAAACGGAAGCCCGCACGAAGAGGGAACGACCACGGCGGTGCTCGGGGAAATGATAGCCACCTTTGAAAAAGAGGGAGTCGAGTGCCGCGTGATTCAAATAGGCAAGGATCCCGTGCGCGGATGTGTCGGCTGCGCCTCCTGCAAAAAGACGGGAAGGTGTGTGTTCGACGACAAAGTAAACGAAGCGGCTGAAATTTTCGCGGAAGCGGACGGTCTGCTTCTCGCCTCCCCCGTATATTACGCGTCGCCAAACGGCTCGCTCCTCGCCTTTCTTGACAGGCTCTTCTATTCATCGAAGTGCGACAAGAGAATGAAGGTCGGCGCCTCCGTCGCCGTCGCAAGGCGCGGCGGACTTACCGCCACGTTTGACGTGCTCAACAAATATTTCTCGATCTCCGAGATGCCTATTGCCACCTCCACGTATTGGAATCAGGTGCACGGCGCTTTCGCAGAGGATGCGAAGGAAGACCTTGAGGGGCTCAGGACGGTCAGAACTCTTGCGAGAAATATGGCGTTTCTTATGAAGACTATTGCCCTTGCGAAAGAAGAGATTCCCCTGCCCGAGCGCGAACCGAAGGTGTTTACCAACTTCGTAAGACGTTAACCCCTACCCGTGTAAAGTTTTTAAAGAAAAGGACGGTATAAAATGTTATTCTTCTACGTGCGCCACGGCGACCCGATATACAAACCTGACAGCTTAACACCCCTCGGCGAGCGTCAAGCGGAGGCTCTTTCAAAAAGGCTCTGCCTCTATGGACTTGACCGCATATTCGCATCGACCTCGAACCGAGCGATTCTCACCGCGACCCCAACCGCGGAAATACTGAAAAAAGAAATAATTAAACTCGATTTCGCGAACGAAGGGCACGCGTGGCGCGACCTTACGGTAAAATCGGACGTGGGGATGAAGTGGCTCTTCCAAGATAAGAAAACTCGAGCACTTTTCCACACCGATGAAATAACGTCTCTTGGCTTCAGATGGTACGAGCATCCCGAGCTTGCGTCCTATAACTACAAAAAAGGGATTGACAGAATAGGGGGCGAATCGGACGCGTTTTTTGAGAGCCTCGGATATCGGCGAGAGGGACTCGGTAAATATAAGGTCGTGAACGAAAGTGACGAGAGAGTAGCGCTTTTCGCGCACCAAGGCTTCGGTCTCGCATTCCTCTCGCACGTGCTCGGTATTCCCTACCCCACGTTTTCGACGAAATTCGACTTCGGTCACTCGGGGCTCACCGTCATAGAATTCAAAAACGAGGACGGCTACGCCTATCCGCGCGTGCTCACCCTTGCAAACGACTCGCACGTCTATCGCGAGGGCTTGCCGACGAAGTATCAGAACGCGATATATTTTTAAAATTACGATTTGCCCGCATTGGGGGACAAGCGAACAAAATCGGAGTTACCTTTAAAATGGCAACTCCGATTTTTATTTGTAAATATTCATTTTTTCATTTACAGTAGAGTTCCTTCGGGTCAACACCGAGAACCTCGGCAATCGCAAAAAGTTCAATATCGGTAACCGTACGCGAAAAATCCTCTATTCTCGATATAGAGCCGCGGCAAACGTATACGCCGAGAAGCTCAAGCTTGTTTGACAAGTCCTGCTGACTGATTTTCTTTCTTCCGCGGATCTCTTTAAGACTCGCGCCTATGAGATTTTTCTTCTCTCCGTCTATTATCCTCGCCATAGCAATCTCTCCGTTAGTACATTTGTCTTGACACAAGACACTTTTTATGATATACTAATTTCGGAATTTTATTGTCCTGCTATAAGACAAAATATGAAAAATTAGCGAGGAATATTAAAAAACGAAGAGCGGAGAGCCTCGGCTCTCCGCTCACATAAGCATCGGGATAGCTTTTCTTGTGCCAATTATAACAACTCGTTCTTGATCAAACGGATCATAATCGACGTATTTAACGTCATGGCATCCTCGGGATATATTTCCTTTATATAGCCGTGCCAATATTTCTCTTTAAATTGTTTTATGATATCTTCATCACAAAGTCCGCTTTTTATGCTGTCAAGAAAATTTCCGGCTATATTCTGAGCGGCGGATTTCATATTATCAAGAAAATATTCTGTTTGAGCTTTATTAAGAAGTCCCAAGTGCGGTGCAACGATTGCCGTTATCCTGCGCCCTTCAATTTTTTTAATAGAAGAAATCGTATCAGAAAAACTAACAAGGTATGCCGGCAGAATGGTTCTATCGCCGTCATATACGCCAAGCGTTTCATTCGAGAGCAGTAAGCCCTCTTTTTCAAAATAATATCCAACACAGCAACGGGTGTGTCCCGGAAGACTTATGACCTCGAAGGACATATCCCCCGCCTCTACGGTATCTCCATCGTCAACGGCAATATCTACCTTTAATTCGTCGCCTAAAAATTCATAATCAGTAACTCCGCATTTTTTCGCAAACTTGGAGTCGAGTTCTTTCATTACTCGTTTGGCGCCGTCGCGCTTGAAAATATCCACCGCATATTTCCCCGCTACGACCTTTGCACTTGGAAAACGCCTTAAAATGTATGCGCTGCCAAGAGCGTGATCGTAATGTGAATGCGTCAGAAATATATAATCGAGCTGACGTTCTCCCAAGCATTTCTTAATGTTTTCAGCAACTGCATATCCGGTAAATCCGAAACCGGTGTCATATAAAATACTTGTTTTACCGTTATCAATCAAAAACGAGGCATCGCCCATTTGGCATCTTACGTCTGTTATTTTTATATCCATTTACGAACCAACTTAAATTTTATTTTCAATAATTATACCATAAAAATAGCAAAAGAGCAAGCTTGTCACAAAAAAGTTTGCGCCGTTATCTTGCAAGTATTCCGTCAATAAATTGCTTTGCAAGTCTTGCCGATCTGCCGCCGCGCTCAAGTGCAAAACGCTCGGCAAGCAGATCAAGCTCATCCGTCGGCATATCTATGCCGTTTTCATTGGCTAAGTGATGAACGATGTTTAAGAAGGTCTGCTTGTTGGGTCTTGAGAACGTGATATGGATACCGAAGCGCTCCGAAAGAGATATAAGCTCTTGCACCGTATCGTTGCGATGTACGTCATCTCCTTCTCTATCAGAGAAGGTTTCTTTTATAATGTGTCGGCGGTTGCTCGTAGCATAGATCACCACGTTACTTGATTTTGCCGTGACCGAGCCCTCGAGCACAGCCTTTAGTGCATTGAAATTATCATCGTCCGCGGGGAACGAAAGGTCGTCGATGAACATTACAAATTTCAGCGGATTGCTTGAAAGCTCGTCGAGAACCTTTGGAATACTGCGAAGCTGATCCTTCCGCATTTCCAAAATGCGAAGCCCCTCGTCCCACAGCGCATTGGCTACTGCCTTTACGGTTGAGGATTTTCCCGTACCTGCGTCACCCGTGAGCAAGATGTTTGCCGCAGACTTGCCCGCGAGTAATGCTTTTGTGTTGTCGATCACGATCTGGCGCTCACGCTCATAGTCAACAAGGTCACAAAGCTCGGTCTTGTCGGGATTGAGAACGGGAACAATACAGCCGTTCTCATCTACGTAGAACATTTTGTGCTTTGCATAGATGCCATAGCCGTATTTCTCAATATTCTCCGCGCGATGCAGATAGATGTCCTTTAAGCTAAGCCCTGTGGTTGTAAAGTCGGGGAGAAATCCGCTATACTTCAAGGGAGCGCAAAGCGTTTCCTTATCAAGCGCGGATACCTCTTGCAAAACGTCCAGCTCCGCTTCCGCGGCATCCCGCATATAGCTTGGTACGGATTTCTTTGCGCCGACCGTTTTTACATAAGCGTTTTCACTGTTCAGGCAAAGCTCCTTGACGTATTCTCCGAGATCTCCGCCGTTTGCCGCATACAAGCGCGACACAAACTCGGCATAGCTCGCGACGGAGGGATTCTTGATGTGTGAAAACAGCGCGTCAAGCACCCGATCCTCCAAAATATCGCGGAAAATACAAAGAGCAAATAATTTGTCCTTGAGTTCTTTCATATCAGTTCAGTATCGCCCCCGTAGCGCCTCCCGAAACAAGAGCAGCATATCGTTTCAGATAGCCCGAAAGCTCTTTTTTCTTGGGCACAAAATTCTTCATACGTTCGTCAAGGATAGCCTCGTCGACCTTCAGTTCAATGGTGTTTTCGGGAATGTTGATAGAGATGATATCGCCATCCTCGACAACTCCTATCATACCGCCCGAAGCTGCCTCAGGCGTTACGTGACCGATGCAAGCACCGCGCGTTGCTCCGCTGAAGCGCCCGTCGGTGATGAGGGCAACGCTGTTGCCAAGCCCCATTCCCATAATAGCAGAGGTGGGGTTCAACATCTCGCGCATACCGGGACCGCCCTTAGGACCTTCGTAGCGAATGACGACTACATCGCCCGCCACGATCTTGCCTGCGTTGATAGCCGCCTGCGCTTCCTCCTCGGAATCAAATACCTTGGCAGGGCCTTCGTGAACCAGCATTTCGGGAAGAACGGCAGAACGCTTGACCACGCTTCCTTCGGGAGCAAGGTTGCCCTTGAGCACCGCGATACCGCCCGTTTCGCTAAAGGGGTTTTCCACGGGGCGAATGACCTCGGGGTTCAGATTGATACGACCCGCAATGTTCTCACCGATCGTCTTGCCCGTAACCGTCATGCAGTCTGTATGGAGAAGATTCTTTTTGGTCAGCTCGTTCATAACCGCATAGACACCGCCTGCCTCGTTGAGATCCTCCATATAAGTGCGACCTGCGGGGGCGAGATGGCAGAGATTGGGCGTGACCGCGCTGATCTCGTTGGCAATATCCAAGCTCAGCTCCACGCCGCATTCGTGGGCGATGGCGGGAAGATGAAGCATACTGTTGGTAGAGCAGCCGAGCGCCATATCCACTGTCAAGGCGTTCATGAGTGCCTCTTTTGTCATAATATCACGGGGGCAGATATTCTTGCGAACAAGCTCCATAACCGCCATACCCGCGTGCTTGGCAAGCTCGATGCGCGCCGAGTAAACGGCGGGGATCGTGCCGTTTCCGCAAAGTCCCATTCCAAGAGCCTCGGTCAGACAGTTCATGGAATTGGCGGTATACATACCCGAACACGAGCCGCAGGTCGGGCAGGTCTTGCACTCGTATTCATAGAGCTTTTCGTCGGTGATCTTACCCGCGTTGTATGCACCTACCGCCTCGAACATCGATGAAAGGCTGGTTTTCTTACCTTCCACTCTGCCCGCAAGCATAGGACCGCCGCTGACGAACACGGTGGGAATATTCACTCTTGCCGCCGCCATAAGCAATCCTGGTACGTTCTTGTCGCAGTTGGGAACCATTACGAGGCCGTCAAAACCGTGAGCGAGCGCCATCGCTTCGGTAGAATCTGCAATCAAATCACGGGTAACGAGAGAATATTTCATACCCGTGTGTCCCATGGCAATACCGTCGCAAACGGCAATAGCAGGAAACACTATGGGCGTACCGCCTGCCATAGCAACACCGAGCTTTACGGCATCTACGATCTTATCAAGATTCACGTGCCCGGGAACAATCTCGTTATATGAGCTTACGATACCGATCAGCGGTCTTTTCTGTTCTTCTTCGGTAAGTCCAAGCGCGTGAAACAAGCTGCGGTGAGGGGCGTTGTGAACACCCGTAACTACATTTTCCTTTGGCATAATGTCACCTCCTATCAGTTATTGATGAGCTTATCCTCGTCACTCCAGCTGTACAGCTTGCGGATATCCGCGCCGACAACTTCGGAGGGATGCTCGCTTGCTTTTTTTCTCATAGCGTTGAAGTGTACCTGCGCTCCTGCAGAGGACATATCGAGCAAGAAGTCCTTGGCAAACGTGCCGTCTTGAATGTCGGAAAGGATCTTTTTCATAGCCTTTTTGGTGTCCTCGGTGATGATCTTGGGACCCGTGACGTAATCACCGTACTCGGCGGTGTTGGAGATAGAGTAACGCATTCCCGCAAAGCCGCTCTGATAGATGAGGTCAACGATCAGCTTCATTTCGTGGATACACTCAAAATATGCGTTTCTCGGATCGTAGCCTGCTTCTACGAGTGTTTCGTAGCCTGCCTGCATCAGGGCGCATACTCCGCCGCACAGCACAGCCTGCTCACCAAAGAGGTCGGTTTCGGTTTCGGTGCGGAAGGTGGTTTCCAGCACACCTGCTCTCGCGCCACCGATACCGAGAGCGTAAGCAAGCCCGAGATCCCAAGCATCGCCCGTAGCATCCTGTTCAACGGCGATCAGACAAGGAACACCCTTGCCTGCCTGATACTCGGAGCGGACCGTGTGACCGGGGCCTTTGGGCGCGATCATAATGACGTTGACGTTCTTGGGGGGCTTGATGCAACCGAAATGGATATTGAAGCCGTGAGCAAACGCAAGAGTTTTGCCCTCGGTGAGGTTTGGCTCAATGGATTCCTTGTAGAGTGCCGCCTGCTTTTCATCGTTGATGAGGATCATGATGATGTCGGCTACTTTAGCGGCTTCGGCACTTGTCATGACCTTGAGTCCCTGTGCCTCTGCTTTTGCCCAGCTCTTTGAGCCCTCGTAAAGACCGACTACAACATTGACACCGCTATCCTTTAAGTTGAGCGCGTGTGCGTGTCCCTGTGAGCCGTAACCGATAATCGCAACGGTCTTGCCGCCCAGCTTCTGAAGATCGCAATCCTGCTGATAGAAAATTCTGTTTGCCATTTTTATTACCTCTTTCTGATTATAAATTTAAGTTTTGACGCAGTGTAGAGCTGCCTTTTTCAATGGATGCCGTTCCTGTACGGCAAATTTCAAGAATGGTATGATCCCGCATAAGGGAAATAAAATCATCCATTTTGGTGCTGTTGCCGATCACGCGAAGGACGATAGAATCCTTGGTGTAATCGATCGTTTCGGCCTTGAATGCCTCTGACGCCGCGTGAATTTCATCACGGGTGGCGGGATCGTTTTTCAGTTTAATAAGCATCAGCTCACAACTGAGAGAATTGTTTGCCGTGAGCTCCTTGATGGAGCAAACGTCGGGGAGCTTGTATAGCTGGTTGATGAGCTGTTGCTTGCCGTTTTCCTCGCCGTCAAAGCTGAAGGTGATGCGGGAATATTCTCCCGACTCGGTCTCGCTTGCCGTAATGGAGCTGATGTTGAACTGCCTGCGGCGGAACATACTTGTAAGTCGATTGAGCACACCGAATTGATTTCGCACGAGAACGGCTAACGTATATCTGTTCATAATTCCACCTCCAATTTCGTGATGATATCATCCATACTGCCGCCGGGCGGGAGCATAGGAAGGACGAATTCGTCCTTATCGATCTTGCAATCGATGACGTAAGGGCCGTCGGTGGCAAAAGCGCGACCAAGCGCTTCGTCCAATTCTTCGGGCGTTGTGACTGTCTCGCCGTCAGCACCAAAGGCTTTTGCAAATGCGGCAAAATCGGTCTTACAATCCAAAACCGAGTTGGAATAGTGCTTATCATAGAAAAGCGTCTGCCATTGGCGAACCATTCCCAGCACACCGTTGTTCATAATAACCACAACAACGGGAACACCGTAGCGAACAGCGGTTGCAAGCTCGTTCAAGTTCATACCAAAGCTACCGTCACCCGTAATGAGCACGCTGCGCTCACCCGTGCCGTACGCCGCACCGATTGCCGCACCAAAGCCGTAGCCCATCGTTCCAAGACCTCCGCTGGACGCAAAGCGTCTTGCGGTTTTGAAGTTGAGGTTTTGCGCCGACCACATCTGATGCTGACCGACGTCTGTACATACTGCCGTATTTTCACCGAGATACTTATTTACGGTCAAGATTGCTCTGCGAGGTGTGAGTCCCTCGCGGTTGTCGAGATAACTTTCTTCTTCCTTACGTAAAGCATCAACTTTGGCCATCCAATCGGGCTTGGCGCTTTCATTCAAAAGAGGCAGAAGCTTTTGCAAGGTAAGCTTTACATCTCCGCGCAGACCGCAAACAGAGTTGACGGTTTTATTCAGCTCCGAGCCGTCCACGTCGATGTGAACGATTTTGGCACCCGTAGCAAATTTTGTTCGGTTTCCTGTTACACGGTCGTTAAAGCGAACACCGAGGGATAGGATCACGTCGGCATTGTGCATGGACATGGAGGACGCGTAGTGACCGTGCATGCCCTGCATACCAAGAAATCTCGGATGATCGGTAGGAATTGCCGACAACCCCATTAAGGAACAGCCAATAGGCGCGTCAATCTTCTCGGCAAGAGCGAGTACTTCATCTTGCGCGTTCGCCGTAATCACGCCGCCGCCAAAGTAGATGAAAGGGCGTTTTGCCGCATTGATGATCTCTGCCGCTTCTTTGATGCGAATATCTTTCGCGGCAAAGGCCTCGTCCTTCTCAACGGGCGGCTTCAGTTCGTACTCGCATTTTGCAATTTGAACGTCCTTTGGAACGTCGATCAGCACAGGACCGGGTCTGCCCGATTTGGCAAGTCGGAATGCTTCGCGAATAGTGTCTGCTAAATCTTCTACGTTACCGACAAAGTAATTATGCTTTGTGATGGGGAGCGTCACGCCCGTGATGTCGATCTCCTGAAAGCTGTCTGTGCCGATCTGCGTTGTGGGCACGTTGCCACAAATGGCAACCATAGGAATCGAATCAAGATAAGCGGTTGCTATACCTGTGACAAGGTTGGTAGCACCGGGGCCCGATGTAGAGATGACCACACCAACCTTTCCCGTGGTTCTCGCATAACCGTCAGCAGCGTGCGCTGCTCCCTGCTCGTGAGCGGTCAGAACGTGATTGATTTCATTTCGGTATTTATAAAGACTGTCATATACGTTTAAGATCTGACCGCCCGGATATCCGAAAACGGTTTCACAGCCCTGTTCAATTAAGGTTTTTACAAGAATATCTGCGCCGCAAAGCTGCATATTTCTCACTCCTTTCTTAAATTTTCTATAATCAGCTCGCCGCATTGCTTACAGCCAACTAAAGTTTCTCCCTCGCTCATAACGTCTTACTCCTTTTCTGCTACAACTTCCACCTCGAGCAAGGCTCCTTTGGGAAGATCTTTAACTGCCACACAGCTTCTTGCGGGCTTTTCGGTAAAATACTGTGCGTATACTTCATTGAATGCCGCGAAATCTGCCATATTAGCAAGGAAACACACTGTTTTCACGGCACTTTTTAAAGAACCGCCTGCGGCAGTCAGAACTGCCTCCAAATTCTTGCAAACACGATGCGTTTGCTCAACAATGTCCTTTCCTTCAAGAACTCCCGCTTCGGGATTCAGCGGAATTTGCCCGGAGGTAAAAATGAGATTGCCTACGACTACTGCTTGCGAGTAGGGGCCAATTGCCGCCGGTGCTTTGTTTGTTTGAATCTTGTTGCTCATAGCTTTAACTCCTTTCAAAATCACACCAATTTAAAACCTTCATCACGAAGTGTTTTTGTGATGAGGTTCACGTGTTCAAAATCTCTTGTTTCCATTTCAATACGGAGGAAACATCCGTTGACGCTCTCGGTGTTGCCTTTTTCGTAGTGAACGCCTGTTACGTTACCGCCGCAGTCGGCGATTATACGTGAAATATCCTTGAGCTGTCCCGGCTTGTCGATCAGCTCGATGAGGAGGCTCGACGAACGTCCCGACTTGAGAAGTCCTCGGTCGATCACACGGGATAGGCTCGTTACGTCAATATTACCGCCCGATACTACGGCGACCACTCGTTTGCCCTTCAAATTGAACTTGTCAAACATAATAGCCGCAACTGCCGTAGCTCCCGCGCCCTCTGCGATCATTTTTTGTTTTTCGATCAGCGCGAGTATTGCGGAAGATACCTCGTCATCGGTGACAAGTGCAACTTCATCCACATACTCACTGACATAACGGAAAGTGTTTTCACCCGGCTTCTTAACCGCAATACCATCCGCAATCGTAGAGACCGAAGAAAGACATTCAATTTCTCCGTCCTTAACCGAGTTATACATACTCGGCGCGCCTGCCGCCTGTACGCCGTAGACTTTGACCGAAGGACGAATTTGTTTTACTGTATAAGCAATGCCGGAAATAAGTCCGCCGCCACCGATGGGAACGACAATGGCATCAATATTATCAAGGTCATTCAGAATTTCAAGCGCGATCGTGCCTTGACCTGCGATCACGTTCTCGTCGTCGAAGGGGTGTACGAAGGTATACCCTTCGCTGTCACGAAGTTCTAACGCCTTCGCATAAGCGTCGTCGTAGCAGCCTTCCACAAGGCAAACCTCAGCACCGTAGCCCTTGGTCGCTTCTACCTTTGAGATGGGAGCCGAGTCGGGCAGGCAGATCAAGGATCTGATGCCGTTCTTGGTTGCGGCAAGTGCAACGCCCTGTGCGTGATTTCCCGCGGAGCAGGCGATCACGCCCTTTTTCTTTTCCTCATCGGTCAGCATAGCGATCTTATACGCCGAGCCTCTGACCTTAAAAGAACCTGTAATCTGTAAGTTTTCGGGCTTCAGATATAGCTCACAATCGGGAGCGATTCCGTAAGCTCTAACGAGCTTCGTTTCACGAACGATATTCTTTAGAACCGTTTGCGCGTTGAATACTTTGTCGAGGGATAACATTTTGGACTCCGCCTTTCATAAGTTTTGCTGTTTTGTGATATGGCGGCCTTGGGACAAAAAACAGCACCCGCCTCAAAGCCTAAAATTTTGCTTTGAGACGGGTGCTTCTATAAAAATATAAACACTCGCGGTACCACTCAAATTGCGGATATAAACACTCCGCCACCTCTTCGAAGTCAGACAACTTCTATGCACTAACGTAGCATACACGGGAAACGCCTACTGGGTGTGAACCTTTGGGACTTCCGGCTCAGAAGGGATAAGAAATCTACTGTCATTTATCGGGATCGCACCATCCCCGACTCTCTGTGAAAATCGCTCGTAGCTTCCGTCTTCATCATAGCTTTTGTGAGTTATTTAATTTTGATTGCTTACCTCTTATTTGATAAAAGTATTTTCGGGAATTTTTATCAAAGGGCTTGCATTTTTCACGTTAATAGTATATAATAGTTCTCATCATTAGTCAAGCGAATAGTTTTGATGATAACTATCTATTTTTTCGATGCTCGGAGGTATATTGTGGAACTCAGAAATTTAATAACCTTTATACACGTTGCAGAGCTTGGCAGCTTTACAAAGGCGGCGGAGCAGCTCGGATATTCGCAGTCGACGATCTCCTTTCAAATAAAGCAGCTGGAGGATGAGCTTGGATGTCTCTTGTTCGAGCGCATCAATCATACGATTACCCTCACCGAGCAAGGACACGAGCTGGTTTCCTATGCACATCAGGTGCGTGCGCTGACCGAGGATTTTAAAGAGACACTCGCAAAAGAAGATCTGAGAGGTCATTTGCATATCGTGACCCCCGATTCCGTCTGCGAGGAAATGATCTCGGCTCACTATGCGGATTTTCATAGGAAATATCCGTCTATCTATATTAGGTTTTCCACGGGAGATTCAGGTAATCTGCTCCATATGCTGGACCGTAACGAGGCAGACGTCATTATTACACTCGACCACCATCTGTATAATAAGGATTACGTAGTCGCAAAAGAGCAGAAAATACCAATGCATTTTGTAGCATCATCAGAATCCAAATTTGCCAAGAGCAAAGGGCTGTCGATCAAAGATATTATCGAAGAGCCTTTTGTGCTGACCGAGTACGGTCAAGGCTACCGCCGTGTTTTTGACAGAGAGCTTGCTAAAAAGTCCTTGGAGATCACGCCAGTCCTCGAGATCGGTCGAACTGACATCATTACTTCAGTTCTTATAGAAAACAATATGATCTCTTTCTTGCCTGATTTCGTTACCGATGAGTTGATCGCATCGGGAAAGCTGTGTCATCTTGACGTTATTGATATGAATATCGATATCTGGAAGCAGCTCATTTATCATAAAAACAAATGGCTCTCCAAAAGTATGAAAACCTTCATTGAATATATCAAGGCTCACGAATTTTCAAATTGAATTTACAATAAAAATGCAACATTGACTTTCGTCCATGTTGCATTTTTATTGTTCAGCCACTCTCAATCGGCATTTTCACTTGGATTTACTTAATATCCTTATGAGAATCTGCCTTTTTGCCGTTCTTTTCAATTTATTATATATCCATAATTACGGCGTTACCCGTTTCGGCAGACTTGAATGCCGCCTCCATAACGAGGAGCACGCGTCTTACCTCGCAGTTCTTGATGAGCTGCTCACACTTGCCGTCGATAGCTGCCGTATAATTGCGGTAGAAATCGTGAACGTCGGAGGTGGGTCTTTCTATCTCGTAAGAGTCGATAGTGATCTCATCGCGAGGTGCCATAGTCTTAGTGATTCCTGCGGCGGTCTGTACGGGAAGGACCTCCTTCTCGTTCCAAGCCTTGAGCTTTGCGACCCGGCACTTCTTCTGCCAATCCTCGATGAGAGCGGAGCCCGATTTTGCCTGCATATAGAATCTCGGCATCGAGATGAAGTTGTAGGTTCCGACCTCGACGGTCGCGCGCTTGCCTGACTCAAACGTAAGGTGAAGATTGAAGCCGTCGTCAACCTCGTCGGTGGTAATATTGGTAGTTTCGCAATAGACCTTCGTGATTTTTTCGGGAATGAGCTTGAGCATCTGGTCGATGAGGTGCACGCCCCAGTCAAGTATCATTCCGCCGCCGTAGGGCTTGTGGCATCTCCAGTCGGAGGGGATGCCGCGAGAACCGTGAACGCGGGACTCGATATTGATCGTTTCACCGATCTCACCCGATTCGATGAGGCTCTTTATTGCAAGGTAGTCAACGTCCCAGCGTCTGTTCTGATGAACGGTGAAGAAGACGCCGTTCTTCTTTGCGGCGGCAACCATATCGTCAAAATCCTCTACGGAAAGCGCAACGGGCTTCTCACAGATCACGTGCTTTTTCGCGTTGAGAGCGGCGATAACGATCTCCTTATGTACGTCGTTGGGAGTTGCGCAAAGAACTATATCAACGTTTTTATCGGCGAGGAGCTCCTCACGGCTCGCGTAGGTGTGAATGCCGTTTTCCTTTGCGGCTTTTACACGCTTCTCGGCGATATCGTAAATTCCCGCAAGGGCGACAACGTCACTCTTACCTGCCCAAGTTGCGTGCCACGCACCCTGTCCGCCGTAACCGATAATAGCAAGATTCTTTTTCATACTGATTTCATTCCTTTCCCCCGCGCGGGGCTCTTGTCATTAGTTCTTGTACATTATATCACAGTTTTAAAAATATTTCTACCCTTATTTCAAAAAAAGTTAAAAATATTTTATTTTCTCACAATTTCAAGAAACGGGAGCGCGTCGGCAAGCAGTCCGAAGGCAACACCGACACAAACGAGCGCTCCGAGTATCATCAAATTCGTCTTAAGATTTTTGTTCACGCGGAAGAGCACGAGCACTCCGACACCCGCCCCCGAGAAGAGTCCCGCGAGCATAGCACCGCTCGTTATTATTCCTTTTGCACAGAAGGTTGAGAGCACTACGGACGCGGCGCAGTTCGGTATAAGACCGACGAGTGCTGCAACGAAATGACTTAAAACGGGAATATTTCCGACGAGCTCACCTATTCTTTCCTCTCCGATAAAGAATACTGCCGAGTTAAGAACGAGCGTGACTATCGCAACAAAAGCGGTTATCGTCAGAGTATGGTGGAGGGCGGAATAGAAGATCCCCCTCTCACAGTGACAGTTATCCTCGTCGCAGATCTCGTCGATATTTATTGGCTCGCGACGCTTTCCGAAGAGGCGAAGCACGAAGTCCGCCAGAATTCCAACGACGGCAGCCACGGCAAATTTATAGAGCAAAATGTAAATTATAGTTGTCACGCGAATGTTGCCCGATATCATAATCGGAATCATCTCATCAGAGGTGGCAAGAAAGACCGCGATAAGAGTTCCTACGCTTATGACCCTACCCGTGTAGAGATTTGCTGCCGAAACGGAAAATCCGCACTGCGGCAAAAGTCCCGCCGCCGCACCTACCACGGGCGCAAGCGTCCCCGAGCGCTCAATGAACCGAACAGTCTTGTCCGATGCTCTGTGCTCGATAAATTCCATCAAAAGATAGGTAAGGAACAGTATCGGCAAAAGCTTTAAAACGTCAATAAGAGAATGAAGGAGAACTTCTTCGGCAAAGATGCCGAAGGTGATCTCGGCGTGTACG
This sequence comes from Clostridia bacterium, assembly GCA_017503105.1. Classification (GTDB taxonomy): domain Bacteria; phylum Bacillota; class Clostridia; order Oscillospirales; family CAG-272; genus UBA1740. The sequence continues at coordinate 4,050 of JAFVTS010000035.1, read as the reverse complement.
TGTGCGTGTGCGTGCAAAAGCGTCATACTTTCTCCTCCTCACAATCCTTGCACCTTCCAAAGAGCAACGTGCTCTCGTCAAGCACGAAGCCACGGCTCTTTTTGAGCGCATCCCCGAGGGCGTGTGAAATTTCAGCGTCAAGATGAATAAGTCTGCCGCACCCCTTACATTTAAGATGCAAATGCTCGGAGCAGGTCTTGTCTCCTATAAACTGATAGGTGACTCTTCTTGTTTTTTCATCGGAAATTCGGCGGACGCACCCCGCGTCAACGAGCTTTGAAACAAGACGGTAAACCGTGCTCTTGCCGTGACCGTCGACGAGTATCTCGTCGCAAATCTCCTCTTGGGTGAAGGCTCGGTCGGAATGCCCCTCTAAAAACGCGAGCAGCTCACGGCGAGCGGATGTATTGTAAGTCATAAATTATCCCTTCTGCATTTATACCGAAAATGAGAATAATTCTCAAATCTATTATATAATACACTATTCGTTCTCCGTTGTCAATACTTTTATTAAAAAACATAAGAATTTTACAGTCAAAATCGACTATTATCGTATCAAAATACGAAATGTTGAAAATCAATCTTGAAATTCAATTTAAAAAGTGATATAATATTTAAGTAATAGAAAAGAGGTAAAGTAATGCAAACACTTCAAGCAAAAGAAAAAACGAAAGATATTTACCGTTTCAGCCGACTTATGTACATAATTGAGGCGGCTCTCGAGTATTTCATCTCTATGCTCAGCCACGGCACGTACCTTGCTAAGATCACAAAAACCATCGGTATGAAGGACAGCACGACCGCCCTGCTCGCCTCGTCGGTCTCGCTCGGCGTCGGATTCCAGATACTTGCTCTGTTTATCTCGGGCAGACACTCTACGAAAAGATGGGTGACGCCCGTTCATCTTCTGAATCAGCTGCTCTTCACGTTTATGTACGTCGTGCCGCTCATCGACGTTTCATCAAACACTAAAACGCTTCTGATCTGCGTGCTTCTTATAAGCGGCACGGCAATCAGCAACATCGCTTTCTCACCGAAAATCGGCTGGTTGATGGGACTTGTAGACGAGCATAAACGAGGTAAATTCACCGCTATAAAAGAAATGGTTTCTTTGCTCTCGGGAATTATATTCACGCTTGTAATGGGCAGAGTCGTAGACGTCTTCGAAGCAAGGGGCAACATAAACGGCGCGTTTATCGTCTGCGGCATTACCCTTCTCGGTCTTACAGTCCTGCACACTCTGACTCTTATTTTCGCAAAAGAGAAGCCCAAGACGACCGAGGAGATAAACAACAGTTCGGTTAAAGCTCAGTTCGTTGGAATTTTCAAAAACAAAAATTTCTGGACTATACTTCCCGTTCTCGTCTTCTGGTCGATAGCAACCTACGCGTCCACGCCGTTTTACAGCACTTACCTTATCGGAGAGCTTGCGTTTTCTATGACCTTGATCTCGGTCATAAATATGGCAGGCTCGATCACAAGAGCGACGTTTTCGATCCCGATTGGCGCATTTGCCGATAGGCACGGATTCTCAAAAATGTTATATATCTGCTATTCACTTATGCTCGTCGCCTTCACGGCAATGATATTCACAACACCCGATTCAAAGTATCTTTACATACTCTATTCGGTTATGCATTCTATAGGAATGGCAGGAATGAATTCAAGTGACCTCAATCTCGTGCTCGACTACACCTCGCGCTCTTTGCGTGTCGGTGCTATTGCGATAAAGGGTCTTATCTGCGGATTTACAGGCTTCTTCACGACCCTCGCTCTGACCCCGCTCGTGGATTACATACAAGAAAACGGCAACACTCTCTTCGGCATAAACATTTACGCGCAACAGGTAACATCTATGATATCAGCACTAATGTGTGCTCTTGCTCTTGTGTATATGCTCACGGTCGTATCAAAGCTCAAGCGCAACGCAGACTAAAAATACTTAAAATTGCAAAACACGCCCACGTACACCTAAGACAAGTACGGGGGCGTGTTAAATTTTATGCTCGCTGACGGCTTATTTGAATTTCAGGACGATGAATATCGTCACTGCAAAAACGAGAGTGAGTGCGCCGATTATAAGCATTACTACGGAATTTTTATTGAGCTTTAAGTCAGAACCGCTTGCTGAACCTTTGGCAAATCCCAAAAGGCGCAGTGCCGTTACGCACGGCTTGTAAAGAAGAACTACGACCGCGCTGTTGAGCATCGCCTTCGCAAAATTAAAAGGCAAAAGCACCGTGGGTATCATCTCGATAACGAGCTTTGTAGGCTGACCCATAAAATACGGCGTAATAAGTATATTCATAAGCATCATAACCGCGGAAACCGCGACCACGGCAGAATAGATAGCTATAATGGAGCCGTTCCTCGTTCTTTTGAATTTATAGATAGTAGCTGCAGTCAATGAAAAAGCAAGGGTCGAGGCGATATTCATAATAAAGCCGTAAAGACCCGTGTCGCTTATAGTAACCAATTCAAGAAGGGCTGCTATTATTGCCATCGGAATGGCGGAAAGAGGCCCCCAGACGAATGCCGCTATCGTTATTATCGCATCCTTCGCGTCGAACGTGAGAAACATTACGGGAAATCTGAACACGAGCGACACACCGAATGCAAGAGCCGCGAACAGCGCTATTCCGACGACTGTTCGTAATTTTTTATCAGTATTGCTTTTTTGCATTTTACCTCCAAGCTTGGGGCAAAAGAAAATCCGTCCGTTACTGCACGGGCGGAGACAGAAAATACGGGCACGTTGCCCTTTTCTTTTTTCATCCGGACTTTAACCGTCGGTCAAGGATTCTCACCTCGTCGGGGGCATACGCCCTTCGCAGACTCAGAGCCAAAATGCACTACACTGCCGGTATGGAATTACACCAATCCCCAAAGAAAAACACGGTATTATTTTTTAAGAACAAAAGGCTGACGGAAGATACCGACGAATAAGAGCGGTTCCGAGCTGCCTCTTTATTATTATATGATTTTTTTATAAAACTGCCCGACACTCGTAAAAACGAAATGTCGGGCAGAATGTGATTTAGGTCAATCGACCCGAAATAACTCGCTTAAAAATTAAGCAAGGATCTCAGCAACGACGCCCGAACCAACGGTACGGCCACCCTCACGGATTGCGAAACGGAGACCCTTCTCGCAAGCGATAGGAGTGATGAGCTCAACGTTCATATCAACGTTGTCGCCGGGACGGCACATCTCAACATCCTCAGGAAGGGTGATGATACCGGTAACGTCGGTAGTTCTGAAGTAGAACTGAGGTCTGTAACCGGAGAAGAAGGGCTTAGATCTGCCGCCTTCCTTCTCAGTAAGAACGTAAACCTGACCAATGAACTTGGTGTGGGGAGTTACGGAGCCGGGCTTGCAAAGGCACTGGCCTCTCTCGATCTCGTTCTTCTGAACGCCACGGAGAAGAAGACCAACGTTATCGCCTGCTTCTGCATAGTCCATAAGCTTGTGGAACATCTCGATACCGGTAACGACAGTCTTGGAGGACTCGTCCTTAAGACCAACGATTTCAACTTCGTCAGCCATCTTAATAGTACCACGCTCTACACGACCGGTAGCAACGGTACCACGACCGGAAATGGAGAATACGTCCTCGACAGGCATAAGGAAGGGAAGGTCAGCCTTTCTGTCGGGAGTAGGAATGTAGGTGTCAACAGCTGCCATAAGTTCCTTGATGCAAGCGAACTCGGGAGCGTCGAGACCGTTGTTAGAGTTAAGAGCCTCACGAGCGGAACCGCGAATGATCGGAATGTCATCGCCGGGGAACTCGTACTCGTTAAGGAGGTCACGGATCTCCATTTCAACGAGGTCAAGGAGCTCTTCGTCGTCAACGATGTCGCACTTGTTCATGAAAACAACGAGTGCGGGAACGCCAACCTGACGAGCAAGAAGAACGTGCTCTCTGGTCTGTGCAAGAGGGCCGTCAGTACCTGCAACAACGAGGATCGCGCCGTCCATCTGAGCAGCACCGGTGATCATGTTCTTAACGTAGTCAGCGTGGCCGGGGCAGTCAACGTGAGCGTAGTGACG
>JAFVTS010000034.1 GCA_017503105.1 Clostridia bacterium | reverse complement strand
TACACCACCCGATATTGCCGCAAAATTAAGATTGCTCGTTATCACACCGGTAGCACCCGTTACGGTATGCTTTCCGATAATTCTGAACTCAAAGTTCGGTATCGCATCCTCGCCGTTTTTACCGACGGTGATAGTGTAGCTTACCGACGAATCGGTCATCGTTGAAATGTTTGAAAGCGTATTCTCGGAATTTATTATGGGATCCTTCGTTCCCGTTGTCCAGACCAGATATCTGTTATTTTCTCCGTCTGTTTCGGTTCTGAAGAAGACTCCCGGATTGCTGAAGCCGCCGTATAGAAGTCCGTTCGCCGTCGTGCTTTCGCCCTCGCCGAGATTTATCTCCGTTTTGCTGTAATCCTCGTCGATGAAGATCGCACACCACTTTGCCCATACCTCGTAAAGACCTTCCGCACCTGCGGGGGCCTCTGTCGTCTTCGTTCCTTCATCGAAGGTCGAAGTGGTATACCATCCGTCGAATATGTAGCCGTTCATAGTCATAACGGGCAATTTTGTCGGTGTGCCGTCTGTATTGAAGTCGCGTGGGGAGTCCTCGGGAAGAAAAGCACCGCCTGTGTGATATTTTATGCCTTCCGTCTGTGAATTTGCTACTCCGTCGAACTCATCTCCCTCACGGACCTTTATACCGTAAATTTTAAGAGTTGCAGCGGAACTTGCCGCGTTGGAATCCGCATAGAAGTACCAAAGGTATTCCTTTAAGCAGGATAGATATTCCTCGGTATTTGAAGCACCGGTTGCCTCGGGTGCCGTCCACTTGTCCGTTATGACGAGGTTGTATTCTCGGTCGTAATAACGCATTTCGCCGTTTTTGAAATCAACCACTACCCGAATGTCGGTAATCACCTCGTCGGAGAGGACCGCGAGAGTGGATCCGCCGTTTGTAACTACGTTGCCCTTCGCGTCGGTTTGGAACAGATAAACGTTGGAAGCTCTGATAGAAGCGCCGTTTACGTCGTGCTTTGCGATAAGACGCGCATTGGTCCTCATTGCGGGTGCGTCCGATTTAAGCATAAGCCTGAACGTAAATGAAACGCACTTGCCCTCGTCCTCGATGGTGGAAAGATTGTTCGCTGAGCTTTGGGAAATGATCGGGTCGTTTTCTCCTTCTGTCCATTCAAGATAATTACAATCTCTTTCTTCGTCGCGCTTCGTTATAAACGATGCGCCCGTCTTACCCGATGCGTTGTACGTCACCTCGCCGACGAGAAGCCCCGTTTCGACGAGGTCGAGAACGGTGTCACTATAATCTTCGTTCAGGAAGCATTTGACCCATTTTGCGTAAAGCTTTACCGTTCCCGTTGTTCCGACGGGAATTTCGGTAATCTTGCTTTCGGGTTCGTAATTCGGAGAGGTATACCAGCCGATAAACTCATCGTCGCCTCTTACAAGCGCCGTAGGAAGGGGCGTCGCGGTTTCGTTATTATAAATATAAGGAGTATTTTCGGGCATTACTGCACCACCGGAATTATACTGGATTCTGCCGCCGTTCCCACCGATGACGTCAGCACTCGGCTTGACTGTGATCTTGCCTGTCGGAGCGGTGAAGGTGATCATTGCGCCATCCTCTGCCGAAAGGGCGTAGGCGACGGAAACACCGTCAACCAATATCTGCCACGTTCCTGCCTCTACGTTTGCAACGTAATATTCATAAAGTCCCGTGCCGTCCGCAGTGAATGAAAATTCTTTATATCGCTTTTCGTTGGAATTTGCAAAAGCGACGATGCTCTTTCCGAACTGAACGCCGTATATTTCATCCGATGCGAATTTTTCGTATTCAAAGGAGCTCTCGTTTTCAGCATCCGTGATAGCCATAAGGGTTAAGAAGCTTGTGGATCTTTGCCCCTCGGCACGAAGCTCGATGCGCCCCCAGATATTACCTGCGTTATCGTCGAACGTACCGTCGTCATCTGCGTTTTTGCCCTCAACCCACGAGCCTACGTCGGAAGGATCGGTGAAGCTTTGCGTTCTCTCGTCCCACGAACCGCGGTTTGCGGGGTCGGCAAAGTAGCCGTTGATCCACCACGCCTTGCCTGCGCCTCCGATCTTGACGATAGCATCAGCGCCGAAAAGAGATTCAACGTACATCTTTCCGTCACCGTTCTCAACCGTTGCACGAAGTGCATCGGTATCTATCTCGGGCTCCTTTGCAGTGTGAAGAAGCCAAGTTTTTACAAAGCTTTCATTCTTTGCCGTGATTTGATCGTAAGTCAGGAAAACAGCAGGAAAATCTTCATCGTCAGTAAATACGGTAAGCATATGTCTTGCCGCATACTCGACAGTCTTTTCATCATAAGCGGGAGAAAGATCGCCTGCAAGATATGCATACTTCGCCTTGCCGTCTTTACCGTACCCGTAATCCGCGCCGATGTTGTTAACCATACGTCCCGAACTCAGCCACGCCTCAGCAGAGGAGATGTCTACGTTCTTCTGCCTTTGACCGCCCGAATAATAGTATCCGTCCTGATTATTGGAGTTCGAAGAGGCAAGAGACGGGTTAAAGACGAGCAGACCGCTGTGCGCCACGGTTGATTGCAAATAGTATCTGTGAGATACGGAGCCGTAGCTCTTGTAGGATCCCGACGACAAAGCCAAAAGCCCCTTATAATAGATCTGGAACGTACCGTGATCAAGCCCGTCGTGGTTTTGCATATTCTGATTCATAAGGCGCATCATCACCGCAACGGAATCTTCGCTTTTCCAATCCTCGCGTATGGTCATCTGAGATGCAGGATCTTTGAAATACTGAATAGTTTCAACGCCGTTGCGCTTCTCCTCTCCGTTATAATCAACGGCGGAAGCAAAGCAAAGCTGCAAGGCGGGAGTCATAGTAAGTATCGTGTCATAACTAAAGTCGGAGTGCATCTTTGAGGTCGATTTTGCCTGCGCGTAAATAACGGGGTCGTTATAGAGCGCCGCGATTACGAAATACTCCGAAAATCCTACCAAGGTGCCGAGTACGTTACGTGTGCCGTCGCCAGTTTGAAAATAATAGTGACCTGAGTGCGCGCTCGCTGCGGCCGGGGTTATATGACTCATAAAATAATACATAGTCAGCCGTGCGTCATCCGTCAGGAAATTCTCGCCTGTTGCAAGCTTTATGATATAAGCCGCCCAGGCCTGAACGTGCACCTTTAGCTGTGCATAGTTTGCAGTTCCCTGTGAAACCCAGCCCTCCGTGAACTGTGCGTTGGTAAATTCGAGATATTCGTTAAAGTATCTGCCCGCAACAAGCTCCCACCAATCGGGCGCTTCGTCGTAAAATACGGATGCGGCGCTTATCCAATCGCGAAGAAGCTGAGGTCCCGTTCCGTGACCGTTAAAGCCGTTAAAGCCCGTCGGGGGATACGTCATCCCCGCTTCCATCTGAGGACCGAGAATTTGTGCCGTGCCCCAGATCATATGCCACTTGTCGGTTTCGGTGAGCACGTCGTAACACCAATCGTAAACCGCCGCAAGCGTTATCATAACGTGAGATGCTCCGTGATAAACGTCTACGTGAAGATCGGTGGTATAACGAAGTGAAAGCATAGCATTTTTGATAGCAACTATCGCTTCTGCCGCGTAATAATCATCGCCCGTGATAAGGTACGCAAGTGCCTTAGCTTCGATAACGGCAAGCACCTCTGCGTCATACCTGTAAGGACCCTCTGAGGAATTTATATTTTCGTCCTTGAATATGCCGAAGTTTATGGACTCTATATCCTTGTTTGCAAGCGACCAAAACGCACGCGCAAGCTTATAATAATCGGAGCTTTTATCTTCGCCTGACAATAGGATAGCCTTGACGTCGTCAATGTTTTTTTCGGTTATAAGATAGCGCGGATGAACGTTTTCCGTTGGGTAAGCCCAAGGAGAACCCTTGCCCCATCCGTTTTCGTAATAGCCGCCGACACCGGTCATAGGCTTATAAAAAGTTCCCGGAGTGTATAGGTCTGTATTGAACTGACCGTCAGTGAACGCTTCGTTCATTTCAAGGACCTTTACGTGCATTTCTTCTCTTTTTTGACTTGCAAGCTCTTCCTGCTCCTTTTCGTACTGCTCAAGGGTCTTTACTTTTATTTCGCAAAGGTCGGAAGGAAGCACAAGCTCGCACTCCGAAAGGTAGTCGAGAAAAGCTTTCATTCCGTCATCAAAGGCTGTCTGAGAGTTTGCGGTGTAAACAAGCTTTTCGCCGATTACCGCAAATCCCCAAGCAAGGTCGTCGGCATTCTCGCACGCCCCTTCAAGCAAACCAAGAAGCTCTGCGGATTCATCGCGCAAGGTCTGACCGATAAGAATTTCGTGAGGGAGAGGTGTTCTTTGTACCGCGTCACTCTTCGCTCTTACCGATTTGACACCTTTGTCAGTGAATAAAGACCTGACAGCTTCGGAAAACTCGTAATCATTCGAAATTTTATCAGAACTCGCAAATATTATCGTATAATCGCTCGTATAGGTCAGGACTCCGTCTTTTTCTTCCTTTTGAATTAAAGCAACGGTACTCCCCTCGTCGGATGTAAGTGTGTAGTCGACGAAAGGAGCATCGGAGTAATCCGAAGTCTTTTCAAATACGCCCCAAAAGAGCGTAAATACACAAATAATGGCGGAAAACGTCAAGATCGCCGATCGAAAGCTTTTTGTCATTTTCTGTCCTCTCTTAAATAATTGAAATTTTAAAGCAAGCATATAGTTTTTTTAATACAAGTCATCGTATCAAAAGATTTGCTGAGCTCTAATTATATTTTACAATTAAAAAAGCTTTAAGTCAATTAAAAATGTTTTCAAAAAAGCTTAAAAAACTATACTTTTCGCTTTTATTGATATATATGTGTTTCTACTTGCAATTCGTTGGTTTCTATGCTATAATAATAACGGCAAGTTTTTATTAGCAAAATTCCAAACGGAATATGGAGAAAACTCTATGGTGTTTAAAAATATTGATATGCACGGATGCAGTGCTTTGGAGGAATTGCCAAACGGCTCGTACGGTACGCTCAGAGTCCCCGTCGCGGTGGAGGAGCACCTCTCGGGAAACGGTCAGGCGCAGAACAGAAACTCGACAGGAATCGAGTTCCGCTTTGTTATGAAAGGCGACGCTGTTAAATTCAGATTCGCCTATCCCGACGGAGTCGTCGGAATGCTCACCGTGTACCACGGAGAATTCGTTGCAGACTGGCCCGAAACGACGAAGATGCTCTCGGGGGAGTGCGAGGTCACGATCCCGAAAAGCAGAAATCTGCCAACCTTAAGAAAGCTCGCAGAGGAGCACGGACACCGTTTTTCACCCGACGTTATCCGCCTCGTTTTCACGGTAAGACCGCAGCTCGTCGGCGTGGAGGGCGAGATCGAGCCGCCGAGCGAAGAGATGCTTCCAAAGAAAAAGTACCTTGCTTACGGCTCGTCGATCACGCACGGAAGCATTGCTTTACATAGCTACTTCAGCTACGTTGAGCGCGTGGCGGCAAATCTGTCGGCAGACGCGCTGAATCTCGGCTTTGCGGGCTCGGCTTTTCTTGAAAAAGAGATGGCTGACTATATCGCTGGGGAATGCGAATTTGATCTTGCAACGCTTGAGTTAGGCATCAACCTTCTCCTTCACGGTCACACGCCCGAGGATTACGAGGAGCGCGTACGTTATTTCGTGCGACGCATTGCCGAGGGGCACCCCGAGGCTAAGATCTTTGCCATCGACGTCTACACCTGTAAGAGCGACATCGTCGGAAACGGCGCGGCAGAGCGCTACCGCGAGATACTTGCGAGCGTGCTGAAAGAGCTTGACCTTCCTAACGTAATATATGTAAACGGCAAGACGGTCCTTCGTTCCCCCGATAAGCTCACTACGGGTCTTGTTCATCCCAACCCCGACGGTATCTTGGAGATGGCGGACAACCTGACGAAAATAATTAAAGATACCGTTTAAACGATGCATACGTTTTATCGCTAGGCTTCATTATAATTTTTATTAAAAATTATCTGATTTTAGGAGATGTATAACTATGTTTTTACAAACCCATTTGGTATCAAAGAAATTACAGGAAAACACAACCGTAAACGTTATCCTTCCTCACGACAAAGATGGCGCTGAGCCACCCTTCAAGACACTGTGGCTTTTGCACGGACTCGGCGGCAACCAAAACTCTTGGATGAGAATGTCATCCATTGAGCGTTACGCGCAGGAATATAATCTTGCTGTAATAATGCCATCTGTTGACCGCAGCTGGTACACTAACACCGCCTACGGTACAAATTACTTTGACTTCATTACAAAGGAATTGCCCGAGCTTTGCCACAAGGCATTTGGAGGCCTTTCCGAAAAGAGAGAGGACAATATCATAGCGGGGCTTTCGATGGGCGGTTACGGTGCTGTAAAAACAGCACTCACATATCCTGAAAAATACGGTGCGTGTATTGCCCTTTCGGGCGCTCTTGATATAACGAGAAAGAACCGCAGTTGCGACATCGCTCTGTGGAGAGGAAATTTTGGATTTGAATTAGAGAGTGCACTTGATCTTAAGGGGAGCGAGCACGACGTTTTTGCGCTTGCAAGAAAAAACAAAAGCGATGGGAAGCCATTCCCTAAGCTCTTTATGTGGTGCGGAACAGAAGACTCGCTGATTACCGAAAACGATAGCTTTGATAAGCTGTTGACGGAGCTTGACATCCCTCACGTGTATAAATCGTCGGAGGGCAACCATTCTTGGAAATGGTGGGACCTTCACATACAGGACGGACTCAAATACGTGCTCGATGATAAATGATGCAAAAGCTGAACTTGAATATTAGCGCAGTTTATCGAATATCTTTTTAATTTTGACGAATAAAAAAATCTATAAAAAGGGCTTCCGTGTATGCGTTTGCGGAAGCCCTTATATTTATTGTTTCGGATGCTATTTTTTGCGGTGTATGTGTGCCTGAGAAGTTGCACGTGATAATGATTTTATCGGGATAAAGGACGACCTCACGGACGAAAGTTTTGACAATGATTTTTCTTATCTTGATATCGGGTGGATCATAGAAGAGCATATTTTATTCTTTGTTTGCTTCGTGATTTTTTACGTTTATATCTGCAAGCTTTTAAAAAAGCATAAAATAAAAAACTATGGCGAAACGGAACATTAAAAGAAAGAAGATCTTTCGGGTCCTTCGTCATAGTTTTTTGTATTTTGTGGGAGATGTGCCTGTTTGAGAGGTGAAGAAATGGCTGAAAGCATAGATGTCGTAAAAGCCGAGCATATCCGAGATCTCACCGACGGAGAGCTCGGAATTTTCGAGAAGCTTCTTTGCAGCGTTTACACGGAGTTTGTTCCTGTAAGCCACGGGAGAGATGCCGAGGTGCTTTTTAAAAAGTCGCGTGAGCTGGCTTTCACTGATATGGCAAAGGGCACAGAGCTCTTTGACGTCAAGGTTTTTAGTGTAGTTTTCATTGAGATATTTAATAGCGGGAGCTATTTTTGCCGCACCTTCAGGCACCGATCGGTTTTCTTCCGTACACGCGGAAAAGAGTGAGAGCAGCGATGCGTGAAGTTGAAGCTTTGATACCGTTTCGCTATTTGTAAAAGCGTTCACCACAGCTACAAAGCGCTCCTTAAGGAAGTGCGCATTTTCAAAAACTAAGGTAGGATGCTCGGCATAAGAAACGCAGGCGTCGGTTTTTATATCCCGAAGCTCGAACTCTATCTGCATAGTTTTTGCGCCGAGGAGCTCGGACGGAAAAGTTATCGAATAGGAATACGGCACGGAGTTCGGCGGAAGGTATACAAGACTTCCCGCGTTGGCAAAGAATGAGCCTCCTTGCCAGCTGTATTCGTAAGTCCCTTCCAAAACGTATAGCAGCCCCGAACGGCGGCGAAGAGTTATTCGATTTTTTAATATCTTAGGCGTATATGAAAACGCCAAAGTTACGTCTACCTTCGTTTTCGACGGATCGAAGCTGAATAACTGTTCCATACAAATACCCCCATATCGAAATTATAACACGTGCAACGCCTCTTGTCAATATAAATGCGTGTTTTTTACATCTAATTGCGATTTTTATGCATTTAAAATGAAGACACAAGATGTTAAAATTAAAGTAAAACAATATTTTAAAAAAGGAAAATTTCTATGAAAACATTAAGAGGAACGGCACTTTATGCGGGAATCGGCAACACGATCGAAGAAATGCGTGAGCATCTGGATTTAGCGGCGAGCGTCGGTATAAATGCGGTATTTTCTTCGCTTCAGCTGCCCGAGGCAGATAAGGAAGAGCTTCTTCGTGATTTTCCGCTTATGGCAGAGATTGCACATTCGCACGGAATGCTCGTTGATGCTGACATCGCGGGAAGAAGTGCCACGCTTTTTGGAATAGATCTCGGCGATTTTAAAGCCTTTAAGAAAATGGGCGTGGATATTGCACGCCTTGATGGCGGGTATACCGACGAGGAGATAGTAAAAGCCTCGCACAACGACGCGGGAGTTATAATAGAGCTTAACGCCGTTCACGCGAGCGACGAGTGGCTTTCAAGGCTCGCCGAGCTTGGTATCAACAAAGAGCAGATACATTTCTGCCATAACTATTATCCAATGCGTTATACGGGTCTCACGGTGGACGAAATATTGCAAATCAACGGCACTATACACCGCTACGGATTTACGGTCGGCGGCTTTATTCCCTCGAATACGCATAAGAGAATCGGGTGCAGCATAGGACTTCCCACGGTGGAGCGCCACCGCGATATGGACACGCACACCGTGATACAAGAGGCGTTTTTGTTCGGTCTTGACGACGTCTTCTTCGGTGATGATTTTGCCGACGTATCCGAGCTCAAGCTTTTGGCTGAGGCTGACAGCGACGTCGTGACCTTCCGTTACCGCCCCTTCGTCGAGGGAGAGATCACCGAGTGGCTGGTCGGTCGCGTTATGACGCATACGGCAGGATGGGGACGCGAGGAGATCTTGCGTTCAAATTACGTGCGCCATTCGTTCCAAGGCAACGTTGACGACACGTTTTCGTGCCTTCGCCGTCGCGGTGACGTCACCGTCTGTAAGTCGACGCTTTTACGTTATTCGGGAGAGATAGAGCTTGTACGTAAAGATCTTCCGAGGGATGAGGGAATGGGCATTATCGGCAGAATAATTGACGAGGATCTGCCTCTTCTCGACACGCTGAAATCCGACAAGAAATTCCGCCTCGTGCGAGATAAGGAGATATAAAAAGTTATGAAGATAATAGGTAAATTAAAGACGCTTAATTCGTCTGAGATAAAAAAGAGCCGTGTAGGTATCGGCTTTGAATGCGTTGACAGAGATCTTATAAAGCCGGAAAAATGCTACGACCTTTTTGCCGCTACGGGCGCAAAGTGGGCAAGATGCCAGACAGGGTGGGCAAAATGCGAGAAAGAAAAGGGCGTTTACGACTTTTCCTGGCTCGACGATATGGTCGACAATCTCCGACAGAGGGGCGTTGAGGTTTGGTTTAACGTGGGCTACGGTAATCCTATATATATGAAGGATATAACGAATCCTACGGCAGTCGGTTGTGTTCCCACGCTCTATGGCGAGGAGGTCATCACAGCGTGGAAAAACTACATAAAAGCCTTATCGGTGCATTTTAAAGGACGCGTGACTTGGTGGGAGATATGGAACGAGCCCGACGGTAAGGGCTTTTGGTATCCGGGAACTCCAAATGCGCGCGAATATGCCGAGCTGATAAAGCTGACGGGCGGAATAATTAAAAAATCGATCCCCGATGCAAAGATCGCAATGTGCACCTCGGGCTCACATCTTGATTATCTCAAAGAAGCCTTTTCCGTGCTTGATGCGGGTGACGTCGCGCTTTACAATATTCATACGTATCATCGTCATCCCGAAACCTGCCCGCGCTCCTTGCGCGCGGGAGAGATCCGAGCGCTTCTTGACGAATGCGGACTTCCCGACGTAGAGATCGGAATGGGCGAGGTCGGTCACGCATCCTGGCATCCCGTGGGGCACTATTTTGTAAACGAGGGCGGCGGAAGCGAGTCAAGACAGGCGATATACGCTGCAAGGGAATACTTCCTTGATTTTATGTGGGGAATGAAATTCACGTCCTGGTTTATCATTGCCGACGTAGCCGAAAAGGTGTACCAAACCGCAACCAGAAATGAAAAGCGCCCTTCGGACCAAGGACTCCTTCACGGAAGGATATATACTCCTAAAAAGGCGCACGAGGTCGTATCGTATCTCGGAGTTCTTTTAAGCGGAGAAACGGTTCTGTCAGAGAAAAAGATAAGCGTAGAATGGGAAAAAGGAGCGGAGGACGGTGAGCTTGTCGCTTTCTCTTATACGAGAGACGGAAAAGACCTCTACGTTTATTGGAATCCCTTGCCCGTAGAAAGCGACGAGCCTGTAAAGATGGGAAATACGGTTCATCTTCCCGAAACGGATATAGTAGATCCGATTCTTATTGATACGTATTCCGGTTCCGTGATTATCCCCGAGGATGGCGAATGGTGCAAGGAAAACAGTACCTTAACTAACGTTCCGCTTGCCATATATCCGTTTGTTATCACAAACAGAGATTCTTTTGAAATTAGTTTATTTTGATGCTAATACTGCGGTGGGATTATGATTGAAATATAAACAAGAAGGGAAAAATTAAAATTATGAAATTCAAAAAAGGGATTCCGTTCACTCAATCAAGATATTGCAACGATTATAAGTAAATCCGAATCCGTCCAAAAAGCAAAAAAAAGAAGGCGAAGAAAAACTTACGCCTGAAGAGAAAAAAGAGATTTCAGAAGAAGAAAAAGAATACAAATCTATGCGTAAGCAAATCCAAGAAAAACTTATTAAATTTGCTACGAGAGTACCTGTATTTGTATTTGACCGACTACCGTGAACGTTCGCTCAAAGACGTTTTTTCAAAGGGTGGGATTTATGTCCTGCCCTTAATTTTTTGCAAAGAAAAACAACGTAAATCAAACCTTTCGGTTCAACTTACGTTGTAGGTGGTGCGCCAGCGGGGTCAATGTACGAACCTTTATTATGAGAAAAGGCAGAGGTTATCTGCCTTTCTGTTTCATTTGTTGTTTCGGGTGTTATCTTATGGGGTGTGGGCGTGTCCGAAAAGTTGTACGTGATAATGATTTT
>JAFVTS010000033.1 GCA_017503105.1 Clostridia bacterium | reverse complement strand
GGTTGTAATTTTGTAATCCCGGCGTTATATTGAAACCTTGTGTTTCTTGCGACCTCGTCTTATCGAAGGTGGCCACCTATCCTTTGCAAAGTTCGGAAGAAACGGTAAGTCGATCTTTCCTCGCCTCGGGATTTACGCTTCCATTCTACACCACAAAAATGCAAAATGCGATAGTGTTTTGGTAGGGTAAAATGTAACTTTGGTAGGTAAAAAGAGAAGTTTGGTAGGTTATTTGGAGATGTTAAAACACAAATTCTCGATTTAATTTTGATATTAGATATTCAACAAGCCTTTTGTTTAAATCCCTTACGTGTTCTTTTGTATAAGCCCACTCTTCCGCAACAACAACCTGCGTTGAATTATTCACGTAAAGTGCAACGTAAAGAACATATAATTTTGCCGGAGCTTTTCGCATAACCGAGTGGTACTGCTCAAGTTTTTCAAACAATGCTTCAGCTTTAATTTCCCTTGGGGCTTTATCAAACAAATCCCGCATTGAATAATATGTACGTATTTCATCAAGGTCTTGTCTTACCTGATCCTCTGTAAGCATTTTAAATCCTTCCTTTTGGGCATTTCCACGTATTGTTTAAATCGATCGTCACCGAGACAATACGAAGTATTCTGCCGTTTGTTTTTTTGGATTTTTACAGCTGCTTGATCCATCTTTATTGTAGCATTTTTAAGCTCGAAAATCTTCTGAAAAGCAGCAGGAAACGTCCTTATAGTTTCAATCTTAAATTTACAGAATGTGAAATAAAATTTTCAGTTTTGCTTTAAATCCTATTGACATTGAGATAACGTTGTGATATAATGAGTCAAACAATTAAAAGCAAAAGGAGAAGAAAAAATGGAAAAAACGACAAAGAAAAAAGCTGCAATCCCACGAAAGAGAGACAAGAACTATATTCGTGACGCTCAAATAACAGCAATTAAAAAAAGGCTGTATGCAGCCTTTGAATTATCCAAAATGACTTATTATGCAATGGTGGAAAAATTGAATAAAGAATGCGGTTACGAGTTAAATTACGAAACTTTCCGCAAGACGTTTGATTTTTCCAAGAATTCGCTTGATATTTTCTGCGTTATGGCAATGTGTAAGTGCCTTAACTTGGATATAGCATATATTTTCTCCGAGCCTACGGAAAACGATGATAAAATCGAAAGCGACGATCTTTACGTATCGTCGAAGTTCAGAGAATTAAACGACGAAAAGTATTTTGGCACGTTTTACGGTTATCTTTATTCATCCAAAAAGATGAACGATTTTCTCGATTCCTTCGTTATGGAAATAAAGCGCGAGGGTGAAAAGACCGTTGCAATTTTAAAGGTGACGTACAATACCGTTAATCCGGGCGGAGAGAAGACAACGGGCACAAAAACGCTTTGGGGCACTCCGGTTTGGGTTGAACCGAGTGTAGTTAATATAACGTTCAAGGAAAACTCCGGAACTTACTACGTCTTTTCCTTCAATTATGTAGAATACCGCAAGCGCGAATTATATTATAGATGCGGTGCGATTCTCACCCAGGGCAGAAGCTCTGACAGAGTTCCCATGGTACAGTCATTCGTTCTGTTAACAGACGAAGCAAGAGCTGAATATATGGATTTGATTAAAGGGCTTCTTCTTATGAACGACGACACCTTCCACATTCCTAAAAAGGCACTCGACGAATTAGCGAAAAAGGATAAAAAGGTTGCGGCTCTCAGAGATAATTTAAAGTATATTTTTGATTATTGCTGTCAGGAATACTATGTGATAGACGAAAATCAGATATTAAATTCTTTGAGAAACACAATGCCGCCGAAAGATGCCGCCGAAGCGCTTATTCTTATGAAATCACGGGCAACCGATGCAAACCGAATACTCTTTCCGGAAAACGAATACTATTCAGAGGTAGCAAAGGATTTTACAAAGAAAGATTGTGAATAAAAATCAATAAAAAGCAAAGGTCCTACGGTGTTAAATACGTCGTAGGACTTGTTTTTTTAGGAAGAAGAGTTTTGATTTTTCACCGATTTGAAGTTAAACGACTTTGAATAATCATCCCCGTTCAAATTGTCAAGAGGTGAAAACAAAAATTGAAAAAAAGACTTATGAAATAAAAGAAGAAAACAAAGACGTATTTTTTCGAAAAGACCCTTTTCCACTTGACAATTCTCCGTTGCTGATTTCTTTTGGAAGTGTAGTTGTTTTTGGGATGGGTGTAAAATCTCCTACCGTACCCCCCTCTTACCTCTCTTTTACCCTACCAAAACACCTCAAGAACCTACCATAGACCTCTCGCATTTCCGCATTTTTTATGATACGATGAAAGCAAAGAAAGTTACTTCACCAAACAAAACTTGCCGCTTAAAAGGTGCGTTTCTTTCACTTATGAAAATGAAAGGAGGTAGAGCGGAAATGCTGAGAAGCATCAAAAAAGCTTACGAGATAATTCGTGAAAAGGACCCTGATACGGCTATTACGGTACACACTATCCGCGCTTGGTGTAAGGAAGGAAAAGTAAAAAGCCTTACCGCCGGAAATAAAGTGCTCGTAAACGTACAGAGCCTGCTCGACTATATCTCGACGTAAAAAAACAGGAGGAAAAGTCAAGTGGCTTATTTCAAAATCGAGAAAAACAAAAGAGGCGAGCTTGTAGCCAAAATTCAAGCAAGCGGCAAGAATCCGAAAACGGGCGAGAACAGTGTATTCTCAAAGCGTGTCTACAACACAGATAACCTATCCGAGGCGAAATTCCGAAGGCTTGTGGAAAGGACGGCAAGAGAATTTGAAGACGAGATCCGAGATGCTTATGAAAAAGGCAACGTACAGGTAAGAACGCGTGTTCCAACATTCCCCGAGCTTATGTCGGAATGGAAGGACGGTGTAAAGAAAACGCTATCGTATTCTTATTATTTAAGGGCTGATGATACGGAAAAGAAATTCAATGCTTTCCTTAAGGAGCAAAGACTTTATAAATCACCCGTTTCGGAAATCAAGGTAAGAGATATTCAGCTGTTCTTGAATCAATACTTAACGGGCACGTATGAAAAGTCCGAAACCTCGCGAATGAAAAAAGATTTTGCTCCGTTTGTAAATTTAAGAGCGCTTGAAAGAGAAGGAATTATATCAAGAAACGCGTCCTACAATCTGCGCTTTAAAGAAGCAAGCATAAGGACAGAAGCGGCAGAAAGAATGTGTGAGAAGTACCGTCTTAAATTTGACGATTACTTTGAACGAAACGTAACTGTCGGACAGTATTCCGTAGAGACCGTAAAGGGATTAAGACGAATACTGAGGACTGTATTCAACGAGGCTTTACGCTATGAATGGATACAAAAAAATCCTGTTGTGGGTACTAAATTAAATGCCGGCAATAGCAACGTTTCCTTAAAGCCCATCAAGGAAAAAGAGGTTTTCAATATGCGTGAGGCTCAGGATTTTTTAAGACGGCTTGACGAGCTGCCGGGGGATATGAATTACAAGCGTATACCGCTAAAATTTATGCTTTTGACCGGTGTTCGCATAGCTGAAATGAACGGACTTCGGTGGAGTGATATTGATTATGAAAAAAGAGTCGTGCATATAAGACGTAATCGCTTATATGCAAAGGAGCTCGGCTATTATGAAAAAGACCCGAAAACGAAAAACTCTATAAGAGATATACCGCTTCCCGACGCGCTTTTAAAAGATCTTTTAGAGTTTGAAAAATGGTTCAAGCTTTCAGATGATGATTTTGATTTAAAGAAAGACGAATACTACGTTGCGTCAAACATATATAGGCAACCCGTGGGAGAGTGTACAATAACCCAGTGGTTAAAAAAATACGAAAAGGCGTGGGGTACGAAGGACATAAGCTGCCACGGCTTAAGACATACCTATTGCAGCTTGCTCCTTTCACAAAACGTTCCCATTCAGACGGTGAGCAGATATATGGGTCACAGCGACTCAACGATAACCCTGAAGGTATACAGTCACTTTATCCCGGACACGAAATCACAGGTTGTTTACGTGCTTGATAATTTGACAGAATCTAAAGCGGACGAATAATATGCGTACCGAGATTAACAAGAACAAACGTTGTAATATGACGACAGAAGTTCGTAAAAAGGCAAAGAAAAAGACGGTAGTGACTAAAAAATCACTGCCGTCTTTTATGAAAAAACGCATCATTTACCATAAAATCAGTAAATTCTGGCACCCGCAACAGGAATCGAACCTGTAACTACCCCTTAGGAGGGGGTTATTATATCCATTTAACTATGCAGGCATTTGGTTTAATTTTTGGTTTTTAATTTTTCACCGGATTTTTCACCGGGCTTTGGAAGGTAGGTGCAAAAACACAAGATATAGTGTTATTTTGGAGTTTTTGTCGCTATATAGTGGTTTTTAGGTGGATATAGCGAACCCTTAGGAGGGGGTTATTATATCCATTTAACTATGCAGGCGTATTAAATTTTATTATAGGGCAAATTTTGTTATAGGAGAGCGGTTTTTCGTTTTATCGGGGGTGATTTTTACGCATTTTGATATTGCGGCAAAGGTGCGGCGCCGCTATTCTTGCTTTAGCTTTTTGCGCTATGCGGTATTATCGGTCCGACGTCCGCAAAAAAAGGCTTTACACCCAAATTTGCGTTTGCTATATTATTTTAGCACAAGAAGCGTGATTTTGCAAGTGTTTTTTAAAAAAACTCTATCATTTTTCTCTATTTCAAGAAATTTCCGAGCAAAAAAGAATATTTCTGCCTCTTTGCGGTGCATTTTTTATATAAGAATGTAGACTTTTCCGTTCAAGGACGCTGCGCGTCGAGGTGCGGCAGCGGACGGCTGAAAAGAGCCCCACGGACCGCTGGCTTGAAATTTATTTTCTGAGAATCGAAGCTGTGCTTTTCAAAATCAGAGAAACGACGCTTTCCGCACGTTTGTATAAAATTGATGTAAATTTGAACTATATTGATATATTGGAGACTCGCCTCTTTTTTGGCAATATTATTTTAAATAAAGTTTCTTAATTCTTTCTTCGCTTTTTGCACAAAAACACCATCTCGTTTTTGTGCGAGTCGCCGATTTTTGCAAATTCGTATTGACAAAAGCTTCAGCTAATGATACAATATGACTAAAGTGGATGAAATTTCACTTTTTATTTGCGTTTAATTAAAAAATAAAACGAAAGGAAAAACTCTCATGAAAAAACGCATTCTCTCATTTGTTCTCGCACTCGTAATGCTCTTCTCATGTATGTCGCTGACGCTCTTTGCGGTAGAAGAAGCGGCTCTTGCAGCAGAGGAAGCAGTAGCGGGCGAGGACGCAACCGTGCCCACCGCGGGTACAGTCGTTTCAAACACGCTTAAGGCGCATACCCCCGAGGTGATCGAAAAGCTCATCCCCGGATACGCTAAGGGCACCTCCTATTACTCCTACAACGGAGGTACAAGCAAAAACGCATTTATCATCGGCAACGCTGCCGCAGGCGGCGGATTGACCTTCGTGAACAAGGCAGGTCGCTTCGGCGTTACCGAGGACGGCAGATTCGTCTACGGAGCTCTTGACAAGAACCTTCAGACAGAATTTGATAAGCTTACGGGAAGCTCCATCAACGACTCTTACGTCAACGTGACCCAACACACCGACACGGGCAATGCAAGTTCCGCTATTACGAATTACGCGAACTCAAAGTCTAAGGGTCAGAACTTCACCGTTCAGATCGACGTTGAGATCACCCAGACCTTCATCGATGAAACCAATACTACAACAGATATAGATGGCTCTCTTGGAATTATACAGATCGCATCGTATCAGTACACCAAGGGTAACATTACACAGGGAAGTTGGCTTACTTACGGCAAGGTGCACGTTGACAGCGAGAGAAATGCATTCTTCGCTTTCCGCGACAACTCTAAGAGCTCTTCGAATTATTATACCAATACAAAATACTATATAGAGCCCGGAAAGAACTATACCGTTGCCGTTCACGTTGATCCTCAGGACGTTGACGCCGCAGCAGGCCGTTACGGTTCGTACGACGTTTACATCAACGGCGAGCTCGTCTTTGAAGATCTCGGCTTCCTCCCCAAATTGAACAACGACTATCTTAAAAAGGCAGAGGACGTTCCCTTCTTCACCGCTACTCCGAGCGCGGCGTCTATGACGAATGCAACGAAGGCTTACTTCTTCACCGACGAGATCGACTACACCGATACGGACGGTGACGGTCTTATCGACATTCTTGAGTCCATCAGCTCTTACATCACTTTTGGTGATGACGGCAAGGCGACCAACGCGCCCACCCCCGTAGCTATCGGAACCTGCTCGGGTGTTGCTGATTTCCGCCTTGCGGGTGTCAGACTCTTCCAGAACCTCAGACTTTCCGGCTACGCCCTCACCAACCCCTACACCGATGATGCTTATTACTTCGATAACGTTATGGTCTACTACGGCGAGGATTACGCAGGCACGCTCAAAGATCACGACCTTGTACTCGGCGAGCACAAGCACGACTTCGACAGCGACCTCGTTCTTTGCGAGTACGCCTGCACCCTCTGCGATGGCGTAAAGACCGTTTACGAGGCACTTGATGCAAACTCCGACAGAGTTTGTGACGTTTGCTCGGGCGGCATCGGCTACTTCGGCGATTACAAGGAGCTCACTCCCGCAGAGATCAAAGCGCTCGTAGGCAGCGGCTTTATAGGCGGCGGCGAGTTTACGGGAGAAACGGAAATCGCTCCTTACCTTTGGACGGACGGCATCGACGGAACTAATATCCGAGTATGCTCCGGCGGCGACAATGCTAAGCCTGTCGGAACACACACAATGTTCAAACAGGTAGTATTCGCAGAGGAAAACGGAAACACCTACATTAAATATCAAAGACCCGTTACAGAGTACGTTACAATCGACGAAGAAAAGAACATCACCGCAACATCCCCCGAAGAGGGCGCGGCTGACTACTACTACACCGGCTCTCTTACCGGTGAGTACCTCCAGATAGATTCCCATTCGACGACTATGGCAAACGTTGCTAAGGATTGGTATACGCTCGGCGGTAAGTCCTACGCAATTACCCTGGATTATATGAACTACGGTAACTACGACACCGTGCTCTTTGAGCTTCGCTCCCCCACTCTTATCGTAGAGAATACAGAAACCACGTCGAAAACGTCGAACATCTCCTGGTCTCCCATTCAGATTTTGAAGGACGGTACCGTGCGCTACAGAAAAGTAGACACCAGCACTTGGGTATCAACAGGACACAAGATTCCGATCGGCGAGTTTGTAAACATCACCTTCTATCACACTCCCGCGACGAACTCCTATGACATTTACGTCGACGGTCTTTGCGTTGCAAACGACATAAAGGCTGTTAGGGATTCTCAAAACGTTGATTACACCGGTAAAGAGGCTTGGAACAATTACGGCCTTGTCGGTAACAGCGCTGCAAATTACATCCCCTCTATGATCAGATTCACCCAGATGACAGGCAAGGTTGAAGCCGACGTTATGGCGCTTGACAACATCAGGGCCTACTACGGTGAGTTCCTTGAGTGCGATCATAAGATCGAAATGACTCACTCCCACGACATCGAGAACGCAAAGAACACCGTGACTTACACCTGCACGCAGTGCGGCAAGACCGAATCCGCCGTTATCGATATGTTCAACGTGGCTGATTACAGAGGTTCTTACCTCACCACGGACGAAATCAAGGCTTACACCCAGGCAACGGGCAACAAGCTCGTTAAGGACGCTGACTTCACGAAGGACGGCGCCGCAGACTGGGACGGATGCTCAGGCACCCATACGGCTCTTGAAGTAGTTGAGATCGACGGCAACCACGTGCTTAAGTACGGTCCTAAAGACGACACGACTCCCGCCTCCTCTTACACTCAGACAGGCAACGCGCCTGTAAATTCCTACGCAGGCTTGATGCAGAACTTTGCCACCTACAAGGGCAAGTCGTACACGATCTCCATTTCCGTTAAGCTTGACGAGAAATTTGAAGGCGCTTATTATAATGGCAATCCCGGCGGAAGCATCGCTAACTTCTTCGAGGTCATCTCCTATATGACAGGTACCAACAATATGACCGACGCTGACCTTAAGGCTATGACGTCAACGAGCACGCGTATCGCCTTCTCCCCCATTATCCTTAACGCTGACGGCAACCTTGCTTACAGAAATTACGCAAATTCCTTCGTTGAAGGCAACGATCCCGGTGCTGTCACCAACAAGACCGTCAAGAACCTTAAGGACAACGCTTGGCACGAGATAACCATTCACCACACTCCCGCAAATAACACCTACGACTTCTTCCTTGACGGTGAGCTCGTTGAAGCAGACGTTACCGCTCTTTCAAAGGCGCACGCAGATGCAGCGACCTGGTCGAGCTCCGCGTTCACCAACGGTGGAACGGTCACGGACGGTGTTAGCAACAAGATCGACTACCCCGCAGACGCAGCGACAGACGCAGAGGGCAACAAGATCCTCTCCATTAACGGCAAGACCGACTTCATCCCCAGCATTATCCGTCTTGCACAGTTCAACCCCGGTTCTAACGACTCTATGTACCTCGACAACTTCAAGGTTTACTACACCAACGAGATCCTTGAGTGTCTCCACAAGGACATTGACGAGGACGGTGTTTGCCAGGATTGCGGAAAGACTGTTGTTCCCGAACATCACTGCGAGATCTGCGACGGTCAGGCTATCTCCGAGAGCGCAGCGGTCGTAGGACGCAACGCGGCACTCGGCGAGCTCATCAGTATGAACGCATACCTCAAGCTTGAAAAGGCTCTTCTCGAGGCTGAAGGCGCAAAGGTCGTTATCTCCGCTAAGGATATGACGAAGGAATATCTTCTCTCCGAGCTTACGGCTGAGGAAAACGGCACGTACAAGGTAGCTCTTCCTCTTCGCGCAACCTATATGACCGAGGACGTAACGGTAGCGATCGTTGCCGACGGTGAGACCTCCGCGGCTTACACCACGAGCATCACCAACTATCTTGAAGAGCTTGCTAAGACCTCGGAAGACGAGAACGAAAAGGCTCTTATCAAGGCAACGCTCAACTACGGCGCATACGCACAGCTCTACTTCGCTGAGAAGAACGGCGACGCGACGATCGCCAATGTTCTTGCAAACGCAGGACTCTCCGAGGCTGACAAGGACGTTTCCGCTATCACCGCAGCTGATCTTGCAGACTACAAGATCACGGCAAACGTGATCGGCAACATCGAGCTTACCGGTGCTACTCTCACTCTCACATCCTCTACTATTATGAAGTTCTACTTCAAGGCTTCCGAGAACGCAGAGGTCACCGTTAACGGCAAGGCACAGAATGCTATCGCTGACGGTGAAGAATACTTCATCACCATCAACAAGACGAATCCTGCACAGCTCGGCGCTAATAACGTCATCGTTATCACCGACGGCGAAAGCGTTGCATCCGTCAACGTAAGTATACTTTCTGCCGTAGAAGCCGTTCTTGCAAGCGAAACGTTCGGTGAAAGCTTCGAAAATCTCGCAAAGGCGATATACCTCTACTGCGAAGCGGCTGAGAAGTACACCGCTTAAGAGATATACGGAGGTTTTGCTATGAAAACAAAATATTCTATACTTGAAATAGAAATAACCGAAGTCGAAAACGTTGTTACCACTTCCCCCGAGGTCGAAACGGGAAAAATTCCGCTTACCGGACCGTCGGAGAATTCGATATACAACGTCGACTAACGAGTACTGACGCGAAAACCGCTCACGGGTTATTACCTGTGAGCGGTTTTTGTCAAATTACAACTTTAAGGAGCCATATATGAAAGCTTTATCAAAGCACTTTTTCCGCTTTGCTTTTACGCTCTTTATTCTGACCGCTGCGCTCGCGCTCGTTTTTCAAATCGGAGCGACAGACTCGGTCGATGCGGAAAACGCAAGGACAAGTGCCAAGCTCGTTTCGGAGGACGAAACCGTCCTCGTCCCGAGTGATAACCAATATACGATAATATTCTCATCGGACGCAAACCAGCTCGACGCGACGCTTGCTACGGAGTTAAGAACCGCGCTCAGAGGCTCGGGACAAACCGTTGCGGCGAGAATGGACACGGTCCAAGGCGAAAGCAAATACGAGATACTTATCGGTAACACGAACCGACAGCTCTCAGCAGAGCTTCGCGAGATTTGCGTGTCAAGCGTGACAAACGACTCGCTCGTCTGGGGCTTTGCCTTCCGTGACGGCAAGTTTGCCTTCAACGCGGCGACTGACGAGGCATTCTCAAGAGGCTACAAAGACTTCTTTGATCTGTTCGTCAGAGATTCGTCCTTCGTTGTGAAAAACGATCTTTGGCTCATCGTTTCCCTCTCAAGGGCGGAATACGAAGCCGAGCTCAAGGAGGAACAGGACAGGATAGAGGCGGAAAAGGAAGCCGCAAGACTTCAAAGGATCAAGGAACTTAAAGAAGCAATAGAGGGCTTCTCCTTCTCCGATTTCTCAGACTACGTCACCCTTGACTTCACCGTAATGCCCGACACGGACTGGGGCTCGCCTCAGCTTTATCCCACGGTCGGTGAGCATCCGAGGCTCAACGTAAACAAGCACACCCTCGAGCTCGTCCGCGCCTACATTGATTCGGGCGCCGAAGAGGCGGTATACTTCTACGAGTCCCTGATAAAAAAGGCGAACGAAGAGTTTAACGGAGTTCTCAAAGCCCCGTATAAGCACGAAACGGGCAGAATCGGCTTCCATAACGTAGATGAAAAGGGTCTTTCGATAATCGAGGCAAAGGCTTTCGCTTATCTTCTCACGGGTGACGAGGAATACGGCTATCAAGCTATCCTCGCTATGAAGAATTATCTGAAGACGCTTGAGCTCGGTTGGATACACAGTGACCAGTGCCGTGAGTTCGGACGTACGATCTACTGCGCGGCAGAGGTATACGACTGGTGTCACGATCTTCTCTCCGAGAACGACAAAAATCAGTTTATGATCGCCATCACGGATATTTGCGCGAGCGACGTTCCGCCCGAGTTCTCGGGTCTTTGCCAATCGGGTGACGCGCAGATGGAGATAGGATACCCTCCAAAGCTTCAGGGCTCGGTTGCGGGTCACGGCTCGGAGCATCAGCTCCTTCGCGACTATCTCTCCGTTGCTATCGCGATATTCGACGAAAACCCGTCCTGGTACGAGGAATGCGCGAGCAGAATCTACAACGACTTCATCGCGGTGCGTAATCATTACTTCACCTCGGGTACTTATCCTCAGGGTGTCAACAACTACGCGCCATTCCGTCACAACGCGGACATCTGGAGCGCCTGGATGCTCCTTCAGGCAACGGGTGAGAATCCTTACACCGACGATCTTCAAAGAATAACGCGTTCCTTCCTTGAATACAGAACTCCCGGCGGTTCGTTCTTCGGAACGGGTGACGGCGGACTTCCTAAAAAGGTATCGGAAAGAATGGCGAACAGCGCAATTCTCATCGCCGCGCTCTACGGTGACGCGGGTATGAGAGGCGTTGCGCTTGAATTCTTCGGCGGCACCTTCGATACCACAAGGATCACGGGTCACTCCATAGAAATGTCCCTTGCCCATCATCTCATACTCGGAGCTACTTACTACGACAAGCTCGGAACGACGGATGCGGACGACATCAATAACGGCGCTTCTCCCGTTATTTATCACTCCTATCCCGTAGGACAGATGATAGCGAGAGAGGAATGGGGCACTCCCGACGTTCCCTCTATATTTATGAAGGTCGGTATCAAGCACACAGCCAACCACGAGCACGGCGACGGCGGTACCTTCCAGATATACTATAAGGGTCTTTACTCGGGCGAGTCGGGCGTCTACGACAAGTACGGCTCGACGCACTTCAACTATTACCATCAGGAAACCGTTGCGCACAACGGACTGCTCATATTCAACCCCGATCTTGCGGACGCAGAGCTTAACGGCACAAGCGTTGAAAACGCGACGAATCTGTCGAGAATTTTCTACACGGGTAGCCAGGTCCACAAATTCTCGGGCTTCTCCGACCTTGACAGCTGGCTCGCCAACACGAGCACCAACACGGGCACCGTGCTCGGTCAGGAATACAAGCTGACCGAGGAAGGCAAGGCGGAATACGTTTATCTTGCGGGTGATATATCCACGGCGTACCTTCCGACGCAGGCAAAGTTTGTCGGAAGAAATATGCTTTCGATATTCACGGGTGACGAAAATTACCCGATGATCTTCCTCGTTTACGACTCTATAACTACGACAAACGAGAATTTCGTCAACAAATTCCTTCTTCACACGCCGACGGAGCCCGTGATAGACGCTGAAAACAAGACCGTCACTATCACGGATATGGAAGGCAGACTCGTTCTTCACGCCTTAAAGGGCGCTGACGAGATAACTCCCCTTGGCGGCGACGGCAAAAACTACCTTATAAACGGCGTGCAATGCGCTCTTACAACGACGGGCTCCGACGGAATGTGGGGACGCGTTGAGCTCTCCAACACGGGATCTATTGCAAGCGAATTCTTCAACGTTATGTACGTAACGGACGCGACGAACGACGAAAAGCTTGATATAGATATGTTTGAATCGGACCTTCTCATCGGTACGCAGCTCGACGACACAGTAGTCGTTTTCACGAAGTCACAGGATAGATCCACCGACGAGCTCGTATTCGAAGCCGAGGGCACGGGACTTATCAAATACTACGTCTGCGGACTTTTCGAGGGAACGTGGAATATTGAGGTTGACGGTATCAACGTCGCTCACAGAGTTTCCTCCGAAGAGGGCGGAATGATCACGTTCTACGCTCCCGCGGGCGAGGTACGCGTTAAGCCCGGCTCCAATATCGCTCCGTCTAACGGCGGACGCATAATTTACAACTCTTACGGCGGCATCGTGCCCGACGACGCACCTCTCGTATATGAGATAGGTCAGACTATCGTCCTTCCCGCAAACATAGTAAGAGGCGAGGACACCTTCCTTGGATGGTATACTTCTCCTTACTTCGAGGAAGAAACGCTCGTGACCGAAATAACACCCACTCAAAAAGGTAAATTCGCAGTATACGCAAAATACAGAAGCTATCCTATCAACGAGGACTTTGAAGACCTCTCCTTCGCCTTTGGCGAAGTAAACAAGACCTTCGGAAAGATCCAATACGGAGGAAACGGCAAGAAAGGCTCCTGGTTCGAGATCCTGACGAATGCGGAAACGGGTAACAAGTTCCTTGCACTTTCAAGAACCGAGAGAGATATGCAGCTTGACGCTCACGAAGACGTAGCAACCTTTATCGGACTTGGCGACACTAAGATCACCTACGAGGTCGAGCTTGCAAGAAACGGAGACAAGGCGCCTCTTGCGTCAAGCTTTATGCTAAGAGAAGAAACGACGAGCCAGCGCGTCACGCTCTTCAAAACGCTTGAAGACGGCTCCGTTAAGTTCGGTGGCACCACGCTCTTCGTTCTTAACGACGAGTTCCAAAAGGTCGTAGTTACGGTAGATTTCGCGAACGCTATGCTCTACGCATATAACGAGTTCGGAGATCTCCTCGCGGACGTAGCGTTTACCGTTCCTAAGGGGTCCGCGCATCCAACCACCCTCGATTATATGCTCGCGCTCACTTACACCTTCAACTGGTGGATGGGTTCCAACTCTCCTCAGCCTACGGGCGGTGAGTCGATGCTCGTCGACAATATTAAGGTCTACTGCGGCGAATATATGGCACCCGAAAACATTCTTCCCGAGGGGACTAACAGAATCATTTATAAGCTTGGTACATCCCGGTTCATAGACAAGTATCCCAAGACTTATACCGTGGGAGAAACCGTTACGATTCCCGAGCCTGTGGTAGATAACGGCACATTCCTCGGCTGGTACACGACTCAAACCTTTGACGAGGGAACAAAAATTGAAGCCTTGACCGCAGAAAACGCGGACGCACCTATCACGCTTTACGCTAAGTGCTCTATCACTCTTGTTGATGAAGACTTCACAGACTCCGAGGTCGACGTTTTAGAGAAAAACGTTACGGTAGACGATTTTCTCTATCAGCTGAACGGAAAGATCGGTTCCTACGCAAAGACAGAGACCGACGAGAGCGGCAATAAGTATGTTAAAATTTACACAGACGGCGCTGACGCCTCTATTAACAACTACGCGCCCGTTTCTTCCGCCGCTATAAGCGCAGGCGGAAAGGTCACGTACGAGATCGATCTTGCACTTATTGAAGAGGGAAGATTCCCGACGACATCGTTTAAGCCCCGTGGAGACGGCGGTTCGAGCGACACTATCAACATCTTCACGACAAACTCCGCGGGCAACGTGCTCCTTAACGGCAAGCTCGGGATAGGCGCGCTCACTACCGATCTTCAGAAGTTCATCTTCACCTTTGACATCTACGCCGAAACTATCACGGCGTACAGCATCTACGGATTAGAGATAGCAAGCGTAAAGGTCAGCGTTCCCAAGGTCACGGCAGACCTTTACGAAACCGTTGCCGATTGGTTCGCCGCAGTTTCGTTCTGCCTCAACTGGCACTTCAGCGCACACGGCGGTCTGCTCTTTGATAACGTTAAGATCTACTCCGGTGAGTACGTCCCCGCAGAGGGTGTTATCCCCGAGGGATCGAACGTAATTATATACCAGACGGGACCTGCGACGCTTCCTGACGGCACCCCTGACCTTTACACCGTAGGCACCCCCTACACGCTTCCCACCCTTTCCGCGCCGGACGCGCAATTTATGGGATGGTATACGTCTCCCACCTTCGAGGAGGGCACCGAGATCAGCGTTATCGACGCGACAAATGCAGACGCGCCCATCAGAGTTTACGCTAAGTTCAACACCGTGATCTTCAACACTGACTTCAGCTCGTCCACTCTTGACAAAGAGGCCGAGGCGGCAACCGACTGCGGTATCTCTTACGTTATAAACGGCAAGACGGGAACTCGTGTCAAGGCTGTGAAGGATGCAAACGGCAACACCTACATCCGTGTCGAGACAAACGAAAAGGACGCTACGGTAAACTATATGAACTCCACCCTTGGACAGACGGTCCTCAGCGGAGGCGGCAAGGTAACGTATGAGATCGACCTTGCGACTACCGACGACGGCAGAATAAGCGCTACGAGCTTCAGGGCGCGCGGTGCTAACACGTCGAGCGACGGAGTTTACATCTTCAGCATCACTAAGGCGGGCACCGTTATTCTCAGCAACGATTCCAAGTGCGTGGTCGGAGCTCTTACTACGAAGCTCACCAAGTTCGTATTTACCCTTGACGTTTACAAGGAAACGCTGACGGCTTACAGCACCGAAAGCGGCGAGGCACTTTACACCGTTCCCGTAAGTGTTCCTGCCGTATCCGCGGAAAGCTTTGAAACCTTTGCGGATTGGTTCGGAGCAACGACCTACGGCTTCAACTTCCAGATAAGTGCAGGCGGCGGTGTTGCATACGACAACGTCAAGATCTACACCGGCGAGTACGTATGGGTAGAACCCGTTCTCCCCGAGGGTACGAACAAAATAATTTACAACGCGGGTGTCGGCACGCTTCCGACAGATGTGCCCGACCTTTATAAAATAGGCGAGCAGATCACCCTTCCCTCTCCCTCCGTTCCCGACGGATCGGTCTTCGTGGGCTGGTATACGACGCCTACGTTCGATAAGGGCACTGAGATCTCCGTTATCAACGCGGAAACTGCCGACGAGCCCATTAAGCTTTACGCAAAGTATAACACCGTCATAAAGAATTTGGACTTTACAGGATCCGATATGGTGGTGAATGAAGAAAACAAGACCGTCGACGGCATCATATATCAGCTTTCAGGTAAAACGGGAGCTTCGGCGGAGGCGGTTACGGATGAAAACGGTAACACTTACATCAGACTTCGTACCGAGGGAACCGACGCAAGCCTGAGCTACAAGCCTCAGAACGCCGTTGCGGCAACTATCGCGGGCGGCGGAAAGGTAACGTACGAGATAGACCTTGCGCTCCTCGAAGAGGGCAAATTCTCCACGACCTCGTTCAAGGTTCGCGGTAACGGAGGATCGTCAGATACCATCAACATCTTTGGAACGAACTCTGCGGGGCAAGTTATTCTCAACAACGTTGCGGGCAAGAGTGTCGGAGAGCTTACGACAAGCTTCAAGAGATTCATTTTCACCTTCGACATTTACGCCGCTACGATAACCGCATACGACGTATACGGCTACGAGATACTGAGCACAGAAGCTACGGTGCCTCAAGTCACCGCAGGAACGTACGAGACCGTTGCGGATTGGTTTGCAGCCTCCACCTATTTCTTCTATTGGCATTTCGGCATTAGCAGCGGGATTCTCTACGACAACGTTAACGTCTACGTAGGCGAGTATATTCCCAAGGATGCGTCATTGCCCGAGAATATGAACAAAATATTCTACGACGCAGGAGAAGGCACGCTCAGCGGTGAGTACGATCAGCTCTATACCGTCGGAGTTGACGCAAATCTTCCCATCCCCACGCTTAGCGGTGCGGAATTCATCGGCTGGTACACCTCCGCGAATTTTGAAGAATCAACGAAGGTAAACGTTCTTAATATGCCGAACTCGAACGAGCCCGTATATCTTTACGCAAAATACAGAATCGTTATTTTCGAAAAAGATTTCACAGACTCAACGGCATATCTTGAAAACACAAACCAAACGTGCGACGGCATCAGCTATCAGCTCAACGGCAAGACGGGAACGCTCATAAAGGCGGAAACGGACGAGCAAGGCAATACTTATATTGCAGCATACACCGGTACCAACGACACTACTATCAGCTATACGGATTCAAAGCTTTTCTCAAAGGTTTCCGCGGGCGGCGGCAAGATCACCTACGAGATTTCCCTTGCTGCGCTTAACGGACGCAGCAGCGACACGAGCTTCAGAACCCGTTCTTACAAGAGTGACTCAACGTTCAAGAACGTCATAAGTCTTTTCCAGACGAAAAAGAGCGGTGAGATACTTCTAAGCGGCGACGCAAATCTTGTCATCGGAACGCTGAGCGAAAGCTTTACGAAGATCATCTTCACTCTTGATATAACAGCAGCCACCCTGACAGCATACAACGAGGACGGAAGCGTTATAGCAAGCACGAACGTCGCCGTTCCTTCCGTGGTTGCCGAAAGCTACGCCTCCTTTGAGGAATGGTACGTCGGCGTTTCGAACGTCATAAATTGGCACGTCGGAACAAACGTTGACTCCGAAGGCAACGGCATCGGCGGTATCGCGTTTGACGACATCAAAATTTATACGGGAGATTACATTCCTTCCGTATAACGAACGCAACGAAAAATGAGCCTCGGTCGTCGATGGGCGTACCCAAAAACGCAGTTTTCGAGTACGCCCGTAACGAAGTGAGATATTTCACGGTGATTGTCGGAACGTTTCACTGTAAGATTGAGAAAAAGCTTGTCAAAATCAATGAAAGAAGCACTTATGACAGACGATTTTTATCGTTCATCATAAGTGCTTTTTTTATACAGTTAAAGGTGCGTTATCGGACGTCAGCTAAAGCTGTGACCGAGCCCTTGCAAAGAAGCATTCTTTAAATTTCGATCGCAGACCCCTTAAGGATCTCGATATGCAGGCTGACGCGCTGTGTGGAATGCGCCTTGTAGAGTCTGTAAACGCCGTTTCTGTTGCGGTAAGTCCGACCCGTGTCGAAAATTTCAGCATCGGGGGATGAAAATTTCACAACGTATCCGCGGTAGTAGACCGACAAAGTATTTTCTACGAGGGTCGTGTTCGTGTATATCTCACCGTCGAACATATACGCGGGAATATTATATTCCGTGTCCCCTTCGGTATCAATTATCACGTTGATCCCGTCCTCGGCGGCGGTGTATTTTTCGGCGGCAATTATCTTCCCGTCCCGCTCTACGTTCATATAAGCGTAGATCGCGGAATTTACGTTTCCTACCTCTGCCACGGAATACGAGATCCCCTCCTGCGTCGTGGACGAAAGGGCGAGGGGCGTGTCATTTTTTTCGCCGATTTCGTAGTGCGGTTCCTTCGCAAACGGAACGGAGAGACAAAGCGCCTCGGGAGCTCCCGATTTATGTATTCTGCCAAGACCCGTGGCGTCGTAACAGGGATCGGCGTTCATATCGAATTCAAGAAAATATCCGCCGTTATTGATGAAGAACTTATGGAACTTATCGCTCGTCACCGCCGTATATCCGCCCTCTTCTGTAAGAGCCTTGGTGGGTGTGATATCATCATCCGCAAAAGCGTAAGCGAGGTATGCAAACGACGCGAGCGTTATCATATACTTATCAAAGTAAGCGTATCCCTCGCATCCGAACATCGACTCACGGGGGTAGCAATTTTTGACCTGTGTGAGTGGGTCCTTTGAAAGAGCGCGAAGTATTCTGCCCGTAGCAAGTGCAGCTCCTCCCTTGAATCTTGACGCGCGTTCAGGATCCGCTTTATATTTTGCGGCGTAATATTCCATCATTGCGGCAAGATACGCCTCGTTGAAGAGCATCTGATTGCTTCTGCCGCCAAACGGAAGCTCACCCGTTACGGACTGCATCTTTTCGGTAAGCTCAGCGCTCTTGTCGAGCATTTCTTCTATCCTCTCAGCGTGCTTTCCCGCATATCCGAAGTGAAGCATTCCCGCAAGCTGAACGCGGGTCGCAACGTCGTAGAGCATAGGCTCGTTCGGATCTCTGTACATTCCGTTCTCATCAAAATTGCGGAGCTGCGATTCAAGCTGAGCGTCTATAAATCCCGTATCCTCGGCAATTCCCGCGAAGCATCTCATATATTCGCTCGCCGCGTTATACGCCGCCCAATTTCCGACGTATTCCCTCTCGGGGGTCGCTATCTCTCTGTAATTTTCGACGGGAACTATCTTCGCAAGACTCGCGCGCCACTTCGCCGTACGCTCGCGCGAAACGAGATCGGTCTTTTCAAGCTCGATTATAGCGGACACTATCTCTCTTACGGAAAAATCGTTTCCGCCTCTTCCGCTCGCCTTCGGCATACACTCCGCGGCAAGGTTCATCATATCAAGAAAGAGCGCAAGAAGCTCCTTTCTTCTGCCCTTGGCGATAAGTATCCCGATATTCGCGACGAGCCTTGGATAACCGTGCTCGGTTATTCCCTCTTTCCTTACGCGCTCGTAGTACGAAAGTATGTCCGAGGCGGAATACGCAGAAAGCGCCGCCTCCATTATGTCAAGATATTTTTCTTTCATAAAAGCCTCTGTTTTTTACATTTATACATTTATATTTTATCACAACGGGAACGATATGTCAATAACGTAATGGAATAACTATTTTTATGTAAAGTATTGACATTTTTTGAAGAATCCTGTATAATTAGTTTGGAATGTTATATTAAAATATTTAATATCTTTATAATATATTGAAGTAAAGGGTGGGCATAACTATGATAGGCAAGTCTAAAAAAGCTCTGAAGGTGTTGAAAAACACCACGAACAACCTCGCAACCATCAAGTACGACGGTGACAACTCCACGTTTATTTGGAAGCATCCGGAAGAGGACTTTCAGATAGGCTCGCAGCTGATCGTTCACGAATCTCAAGAGGCTATCTTTTTCTTAAACGGTGAGGCGCTCGATACCTTCGGCCCGGGCAGACACACCCTGACGACGGAAAATCTGCCCCTGCTCAACAAGGTCTTTAACTTTGTGACGAAGACCGACATTCCTTTTCACGCGGAGATATATTTCATAAATTATTCGACGCAAATGGGAATCAAGTGGGGTACGGACTCCCGCGTTCGCTTCGTCGATCCCTTCACGAAGATCCCGTTTGACATAGGTGCTTCGGGCGAGATCTCGCTCAAGGTTACGAACGGAAGAAAGCTTTTGGTAAGCCTCGTCGGCGTTTCCTCGGGACTTCTCAGAAACGATTTTACGGAAAAGGGCGACTCTTCGTCAAGCGTCGTAAAGAACGCGGTATACTACAAGCTCTCGGACTTCTTCAGAGCTCCGATGATGACGGAAATAAAATCGCATCTTGCCGAAGCTATCGTATCCCGCAACATAAATATTTTAGAGATAGATATGCACCTTGAGTCGCTGTCGATCTTCTTGAAGGATAAGGTCAAATCCATATTCGAGGCTTACGGACTTGAGGTTCCGCAGTTTTACGTTTCAAACGTTTCCCTGCCCGAGGACGACAGGAATTTCCAGGATCTTAAAGCTCTGCAAACGAAGATATATCTCGACGTCAAGGCAGAGGAGGTCCGTCAGACCATCGCAATGGCTCAGCGCGAGCGCAAGATAACGGAAGAAGAAACAGCCTCTCAGATCGAGATCATCCGAGCAAAAAATCAGGCCGACATACAAAAGATATCCGCCGAGGCAACAGCAAGCTCAGAGAGAATGAAGGGTCTTGCCGAGGCTGAGGTAATGAGAGAAAAGGGTTACAGTGAAAAGGACGTGATCGCGGCAGACGTACAAAAAGCTTACGCGGAGAGCCTTGGAAAGATCAACTCTAATCTCGGCGCGGGCGGCTCGGGCGGAGCTGCGGGCGGAGGCGTCGCAGGCGACTTCATCAATCTTGCCGTCGGTATGAAGATGGCAGAGGCGGTAGTCGGAAAGATGGACAACTTCAATATTCCCGCAGAAGAACCGACGCCTTCTTCGACAGCGCGCAATACTTGGGTCTGCTCTTGCGGATGCAATGAAAATACGGGCAATTTCTGTGGCGAGTGCGGTGCACCCCGTCCGACGAGCTGGACCTGCCCTGCTTGCGGACATTCGGGAAACAGGCACAATTTCTGCGAAAACTGCGGCACAGCGAAGCCCGTAGCGGCTTGGAAATGCGAAAAGTGCGGATTTGACGGCAACAGCGGACTTTTCTGCGGCAACTGCGGCGCAAAAAAGCAGAGCAATTAAGGTACATAACGGAGGACACGAAAAATGAAACAAAAACAAGATCAAAAGAAAACGCTGTTTATGGCAGCGGCGATAGCTCTTATCGCACTTATCATATATAACTGCGTTATATTCTTTACCTTTGGAGTAAAAAATCACACCGCCGTTTTCTGGTTCTCGTGGGCTATAACTATAATCGGTGCGCTCACGTTCGTGGTGACCATTCTTTTGCTTGGCCCTATGCGCGCGTTTCTTCGCGATTGGCTCTTCGGTTTTCCGCTTGTAAGATACGGCGCCATCTATTGCGTTATTCAATACACCGCTTCATTCACGTTTATGCAGCTGGAGCCAAGCGTCAGCCCGAAAATCGTTTATCCCGTACAAATAGTTCTTCTCGGCTTATACCTCATTCTCGCTATTACCTGCTTCTTAACAAAGGACAATATAAAAGAAACCGAATCAGAGATCATAGAACGCACCTCGTTCATCAAATCTCTGCGAGCTGAGCTTGCCGCTCTTTTCCCGTACGTAAAAAGCGATGCGCTCAGAGCAAATATTCAAACGCTTACGGAAGAGGCAAGATACAGCGACCCCGTAAGCACCGACGCGCTCGCCGAGATCGAAGCGGAGCTCGACACTCAAGTAAAGGAATGCCGCGACGCGATAAAGAGCGGTGACGAGGATCTTGCGGTAAAGCTTTGTGCTACGGCACTTCTTACTTTAAAGGAAAGAAACGAACTTTGCAAAAATCTCAAGCGGAGTAAATAAAATGGCCATTTTCAGATGCAAAATGTGCGGCGGAAGCGTTTCACTTGATGAAAAGGCAACGATAGGCACCTGCGAGTATTGCAATACCAAGCAGACCTTCCCCACATATCGCGACACCGCAAGAACTGATACTTACAACAGAGGCGGAGATTTAAGGCGCAACAATCAGTACGACTCGGCAGAAGAGGTTTTCCGAAATCTTCTGAGTAATGACAGCACGGATGCTGAGGCGTATTGGTCACTCGTGCTTTGCAAATTCGGTATCGAATACGTAGAAGACCCTCGCACGGGCAGGCGCGTTCCGACGATGAACCGCACACAGCTTACCTCTATTTTCGACGACGAGGATTACAAGTCCGCTATAAGATACGCGGATCCGTTGCAGCGCTCGGCTTTTGAAGACGAGGCCGAGGTGATAAACTCGATTCAAAAGAGGATTCTCGCAGTATCGAAAAACGAGGCTCCGTTTGATATATTTATCTGCTACAAGGAAACGGACGCAAACGGTCAACATACAGACGACAGCGTTTATGCAACACAGATATACCACATCCTCACAAACAGCGGATACAGAGTGTTTTTCAGCCGCATAACTCTTGAGGATAAATTAGGCGTGGAATACGAGCCTTACATTTTCTCGGCTCTGCACTCCTCGAAAATTATGATAGCCCTCGGAACGAAGCCTCAGTACTTTGAGTCCGCGTGGGTGAAAAACGAATGGTCAAGGTACTTGAAGCTTATCAAAAGCGGTGAGAACAAAACACTCATCCCCGCTTACCGCGATATGTCACCGAACGATCTGCCGGAGGAGTTCAAGTATCTTCAAGCCTTGAATATGGGCGATCTTGGCTTCTCACAGGATCTTTTACACGGAATTGAAAAGATCTTAGATAAGAAGAGCGAAGCAAAAGCTATCGGATTTGACGCAAAAAAGCTTGTCGCTCAGGGCACAGATCTGGCAAAGCGAGGCCTCGGATACGTTAAAAAAGGCGTTTCTTCTTTAAAAGAAAAACTTACCCCCAAGGCGGAGGATGACGCGCTGTTCCCTATCCTTGCTAAAAAAAGGCTTGAGGCAAAGCAGTACTTTACGGTCTTAAGGATGTGCTTTGCTAAGATAAAAAGCGACCCGTCTTATACCGAAGCTTATCTGTACCGTTTGCTTGCCAAATACAGAATATCGAACTTAGAAGATTTAAGAAATTTAGAAAAGCCTTACGAAGCTTCGAACGAATACATAGAATTTTACGCCCGCGCGGACGAGGAGCTAAAAAGAAGACTTGACGATATTTTAAGCGCAAGAGTGCGTCGCTCACCGAAAGCTGATTTCTTTTCTCTTTCAAGCGGCACGAACGAGTTTAGCAAAATGCGCACGAGCGTTATTTGCTTGATCTTTTCCGCGGTCTGCTCCGTTTTATACTTGTTCGGCGGGATGGGGTGGGCTGACGATTTCGGAGCGGTCTTTATGCCGCTTATCGCATCCATCCTTATGCTTCTGTTTGTCGGAATATGCCGAACCGCTTTAATTTTCCGTTCTCGCGATACGGCAGAAGAACCGAAAAAGCTCGACGTTCTTTTACTTCTTATCGGTATTATAACGAGCGTCTGGGGCTCGCTTGAGCTTATAATAGGCAAGCTGATCCTTGAAGAAGACGAGATGCTCAGCTGTCTCATCCCTTGCACCGTTTTAATCATATTTGACGCGGCGGTTATGATCAGAGCCATCCTACGTTACCGCGCTACGGGTGTTAAGGACGTCAGGGAGAAAGAGGAAAAGAAAGAAAAAAGCTCTCGCTTCTTTGCCTTCTTCGCTAAAATAAAAGAGCGTCCGAGGGCTTCGGAAGATACGAAGCGAAAAATAAAAAAGATAGTTATAATTATCACCGTCGTCGCGCTCCTCGCGCTCCTCGCGCTTAGCGCTCTCGGTGCGTTTTAGGTGATATTTGAGAGTGATTGGTTTGCGTCCGAGGAAGAGCTTTGCGCGCGCTACGGTCACAGCTACGGCGAGTGGGAAACCGTCGAAGAGCCTGATGGACTCGTCTTCAAAAGAAGCTGCAAAACCTGCGGCTCGAAGGAGCAAAGAGTTTTAGACGATCCTAATGAGTACGACGAAAACGGGCGCTGCAAAAACGGGCACATTTTTAAATACTATAACGAAGGCAACCATTCGTACAGGGAATGCTCCTTCTGCGGTTATGCGGAGGAGGTAAGTACGCCTGCCGGCTAAGACGTTCCCGTCTGTTGATTTTAAAGCATTTTCCTCGCACGGCGCTTTAGTCAAAATTTCCAAAAATATTTTTTTGCGCCTACCTCTTGACTTAACGGCAAAGTTATGTTATAATAAGGGCGTAAAAGTTCCCGAGTTACTGACGGATAAAAGCAGGGTGACCTGCGTGGAGCCGGGAATATGAATGCCGACCGTCTGGGCAGTTTTGTGGTGAACAAGACTGCCTTTTTTGTTTGCCACAGGCGAAAAATCCAAATATAAAGGAGAAAAACGGATGGAAAACACGAGAACAGAGTGGCAAGGATTTATAAGCGGAAAATGGTGCGACACCATTGACGTGCGCGAATTTATCCAAAAGAATTATACGCCTTACATAGGCGACGAGAGCTTCCTCGCTCCCGCGACCGAAAGGACCGCTCGTCTTTTCGGAAAATTAGAGGCTAAATTAAAAGAAGAAAAGGACAAGGGTGGCGTTATCGGCGTTGACACGAACAACGTTTCATCTCTTCTCAGCTACCCTGCCGCATACCTTGATAAGGACGACGAGCTCATCGTCGGTCTTCAGACGGGCGCACCTCTCGTAAGAGGCGTCAACCCCTTCGGCGGTATAAGAATGGCAAGAAGCGCCTGCAAGGCTTACGGCTACGAGCTCTCCGACGAGATAGAGCGCGAATTCTTCTACAAGACGACGCACAACGACGGCGTTTTCAGAGCGTATACCGACACTATGCGCGCTATGCGTCATACGGGAATTCTCACGGGTCTGCCCGACGCTTACGGCAGAGGAAGAATAATCGGAGATTACAGAAGGATAGCTCTTTACGGCATTGACAAGCTGATTGAAGAAAAGAAGCGCGACAAGGAAGAGCTCGGCAAAAAGCGTATGACCGAGGAGAACATCCGCCTTTGCGAGGAGCTTTACAAGCAGATAGACTTCCTCGGCAAGCTCCGCGATATGGCGGCGCTTTACGGCGTAGATATTTCAAAGCCCGCGACGAACGCGAGGGAGGCTATACAGTGGCTCTACTTCGGCTATCTTGCGGCAAACAAGGAGCAAAACGGTGCGGCAATGTCGCTCGGACGCGTCGGAACGTTCATAGATATTTATCTTGAGCGCGACCTTCGCCTTGGCGTGCTTGACGAGGCGGGAGCTCAGGAGCTCATCGACCAATTCGTAATGAAGCTCCGTATGATAAGGCATTTGAGAACACCCGAATATAACGAGCTCTTCGGCGGCGATCCCGTTTGGATCACCGAGGCTGTCGGCGGTATGGGAGAGGACGGAAGAACTCTCGTTACGAAGAGCGCTTTCAGATTCCTGCACACGCTCTACAATCTCGGCACGGCACCCGAGCCAAATCTTACGGTGCTTTGGTCAGAGGCTCTTCCCGAGGCGTTCAAGCGCTATTGCGCGAGAGTTTCCATTGAAACCGACTCCATACAGTATGAAAACGACGACCTTATGCGTCCGATATACGGCGACGATTACGCTATTGCTTGCTGCGTAAGTGCTATGAAGGTAGGAAAGCAGATGCAATTCTTCGGCGCAAGATGCAACCTTCCCAAGATCCTTCTTATGGCGCTCAACGGCGGTAAGGAAGAAAAAACGGGAATGCAGATCGGTCCCGAAATGCCCGTTATCAAAGGCGGCGTACTTGACTTCGACGAGGTAAAAAGACGTCTTGACTACTATCTCGGCTGGCTTGCGGGAGAATACGTCGACACGATGAACGTCATCCACTTTATGCACGACAAGTACGCATACGAAAAGACCCAGCTTGCTCTTCACGACACCGAGGTCGAGCGCGTAATGGCGTTCGGCGCGGCAGGTCTTTCCGTAATTGCGGACAGCCTTTCGGCGATAAAGTACGCCTCCGTCACACCCGAATACGACGAGCGCGGACTCGTTACGGGCTTTAAGACCGAGGGCGAGTTCCCGACGTACGGAAACGACGACGACAGGGTCGACTCTATTGCCAAGGAGCTCCTTGAGAGGCTCATCACCGAGCTTCGCAAGAATCCGACGTACAGAGGCGCAAAGCACACCTTGTCGGTCCTTACTATCACGTCTAACGTAGTATACGGCAAGAAAACGGGCGCGACTCCCGACGGGCGCGCGGCAGGCGAGCCCTTTGCCCCCGGTGCGAACCCGATGCACAACAGAGAAAAATGCGGCGCTCTCGCCTCGCTCAACTCCGTTGCAAAAATGCCCTACGACTGCTGCCGCGACGGTATCTCCAACACCTTCTCAATAGTACCCGCAGCGCTCGGAAAGACGGACGAAGAGAGAATAGGCAACCTCGTCAATATTCTCGACGGTTACTTCGTCCAGAACTCGCATCACATAAACGTCAACGTCCTTGACAGACAAAAGCTCGTCGACGCTATGAACGACCCGGAGCTTTACCCCAACCTTACCATCCGTGTTTCAGGCTATGCGGTTAACTTCCACAAGCTCTCACGCGAGCAGCAGGCGGAGGTCATCAAAAGAACCTTCCACGAAGCGGTATAATGACGGGCTACGTACACAGCATACAATCTCTCGGGACGCTCGACGGTCCCGGGGTCAGAGCCGTAATTTTTACCACGGGGTGCCCCCTTCGGTGTATTTACTGCCACAATCCCGACACTTGGAAAAAAGAAGCGGGGGAAGTTTTCAGCTCATCGGAACTTGCGGAAAAGGTCCTTAAGCTCTACCCGTATATAAAAAACGGAGGAGTTACCTTTTCGGGGGGCGAGCCGTGCGTACAGGCGAAGTTCGTCACCGAGGTTGCAAAGATCTTAAAGGCTCGAGGACTTCACATAGCCCTTGACACCTCGGGAGCCGTTGATAACGAGGACACGGACAAGTTGCTTGAGCTTGTTGATCTTGTGCTCCTTGACGTAAAATTTACGTCCTCCGAAGCTTATAAACTTAACACGGGTGCCGACCTCGCGGGCGTTTTGCGCTTTCTTGAGAAGCTCGAAGCGCTCGGGAAGGACGTTTGGATAAGGCACGTCGTTGTGCCCGGGATAAACGACACCGAAGAAGATATAAGAGCTCTTTCTAAAATTTTAGAGCCTTATAAATGCATCAAAAAAACAGAGCTCCTGCCTTTTCGCAAGCTCTGCCTTGAAAAATACGAAAAGCTCGGGATCCCCTTCCCGCTTCGTGATACACCCGAGGCGGAGCAAAAAAGGATATCGGAGCTTGAGGAATTATTAAAGAGATAAAGAAAGAACAGCTTTTCAATCTCAAAATCGGTTTAATACGCACAAATATGGCACAGGTGGAGGCGTTTTATCGCAACGTCTCCACCCGTTTTTTTATTCACTTATCTCAAAATGCGAGAGTCCCTTTTCGGCATCTATACCTACGCTTTTGAGATATTCGCTCGGTGAGCAATGGAACTCCTCGGCAAATGCTCTGTAAAAGGTACGAACCGAATTAAATCCGCTCTCCATTGCGCAGAACAGAACCGTATGACGCCCCTCGTGCATCAGTTCAAGGGCGTTTTTCAGCCTGACCATCGTTATATAACGGTTTATTCCTATTTTAAAGCAGGATTTGAAATAGCGCGAAAGGTGCTCGGGCGTGTAGCCGAAGGCTTGCGAAACGGTGGCAAGGGTAACGTTACTCTTATAATTTTCATTTATATAGAAGAGCAGTCTTGAAGAGAGCTTTGAATCGAGCGGCTCGTCAATGCTCTCAAGGTTGATATGCTCCATAACGATACCGAGGATAACGTATATGTATCCGCG
This sequence comes from Clostridia bacterium, assembly GCA_017503105.1. Lineage (GTDB taxonomy): Bacteria > Bacillota > Clostridia > Oscillospirales > CAG-272 > UBA1740. The sequence goes on along the minus strand of JAFVTS010000033.1, from coordinate 8,744 downwards.
CATTTTTATAGAATTCTCGCCGCACTCTTTTATTTTTGAGAAGCAGTCCTTTATGCTCTTCACCGCCTCTTTGTCGCAGATGAACGGCGTTACGGCGCGCTTGTGCCTTATCGCTTGGGAAAATTCCTCACACATATAGGACGGAATTATAAGAACGCTTGAGCGCGAGGTGCCTACCGTGGCGTAAGCGTGCGCGTCGAAGCTTAACGCCACCGACATCTCCCCCGCGCGGAGGATGCGCCGCTTGTCATTTACGAAAACCTCCATCTCGCCGCCGTCCACAAAATAGAGCTCGATCGGCGAATGAAAATGAAGTATTCCCGAATCGTTCGTGTATTCGTCGAAATAAAGTCGGTTGTGCTGCTCACGCGTAAGACCGAATATAGCTTGCATACTCCTCCTTAATATCAAAAAATGACTTGCATATCGCTGTTTTTGGCAAGAATATGCCATTTTTATATGCTATCATATAGGTAAAATTCAAAAACAGAGGTACTCTTTCTATGTCATTTCTCGCTTACATATTTTCATTTTTGAAAAGCGTCATATACGGGTGCACGATATTCTTCACGGGTGAGCTGACTGAATCCACCGACGTGCTTGACGTGCTCGCGCTCAGATTTCTTATGAGCTTTGCGTTTATGTGGCTCCTGAAGGCTGTGCGCATCATAAAAATAAGCGTTGGAATAAAAGACTTCTTCAAAGAAAATCCACGAAAAAGGGCGATGAAAACGATACTGCTGACAGCGCTTTTCGAGCCTGTGCTTTATATGTTCTTCGAAACCCTCGGGATCTCTATGACGACCAACATCACCGCAGCCGTGATCCTCTCCCTTATGCCGATAACGACTTGCATTTTCGAAATAATCTTTTTAAAGGAAAACAGCACCCTCGTGCAAAAGATCCTGCTCGGTGCGGGAATTTTCGGCTCAATATATATTGCCTTAAATACAGACACGTCGTCGGGCAAAGACACGTTTTTTGGAATAGTTATGCTCCTGCTTACGGTCATTTCGGGCTCGCTCTTCTTAGTCTTTTCACGCAAATCCTCAAAGAGCTTCTCTCCTATGGAAATAACTTACGTTTCCTGTATGATAGGCGCCATTGCGTTCAACGCGATAAACGTGGTGAGGCATATTATTAACGGTAATATTCTGAACTACTTTGAGCCGTACTTCAGCACGGAAAATCTCATAGGCTTCTTCGTTCTCGGAGTGCTTTCAACCGTTATAGCGACGGGAATGAACAATTTCGCCCTTTCAAAGATCAGGACCTCCACGACCGAAGCGTTTGCGGGTGTTTCAACTCTCGTTACGGTCGCCGTCGGCGTCATCTTCGGCGGCGAGGAGCTCCGCTACTATCATTTTATCGGTCTTAGCCTCATTTTCATAAGAATGATAGGCGTCAGCTACATTTCAATAAAAGAGGATAAAGAAGCTCCGCTCAACATTCCCGAAAGATCGCCCCGATAAAGGGCGATTTTTTGTTTAAGTGGGGGATATATTCCGTGGCGTTTGTGAAAAATAGCAGCGAGGTGGAGTTTGTGTGCCGAACTTCTTCCATTTCGCGCTGTAAAGTGGGGGCTAACATCCATAAAACCGGTCTTGTCTCACATTATATTTTGATAAAACGAATTTTTGGTTAAGCAAAGAACGGACGGTGAAACTTGTCCGCTCTTTGTTTTACCGTTTTAACCGAGGGTCTTAAGGACGTATGCGGCGATGTTCTTTGTGTATTTTACAAGTTCATCGCATTCAATAAATTCATCCGGCTGATGAGCACCGCCCGGGAGTGAAAAATCTCTTCCCGCTCCGTAAGCAAATGCAGCTCCGCCGCCGTACTTGCTGATAACAGAAAGATCAGAAAGACAGGAACCGCAAACCTCGGGCTCGTTGCCTGTCGCTTCCTTTGCGGACGCAACAAAGTCCAAAATGGCTTGATCGTCAGGAGCAATGTGCGTATAATGGAAAAATCTTGTATGAGAAACAAAGCCGTCCACAACAAGCTCAAGCGGCTCAAAGCGCTTTGCGATCCGCTCCTCAAGCTCGGCAAACTCGCGGAAGATCTCTTCTTTCGTCTTATCGGTGTAATAGGTGAAATGCACTTCGCCTCTGTCGAGGTTCATGCCGGCATTACCCGCCTTGACACCCATATAACGAAGTGATGTGCTCGGAATTATCGTGCCCGTGTAGTACGGATTTACCTCAAGCTCTGCTTTTCTCGACTTTGCAAAGCTCTCCATTTCCTCAAGCACAACAGAAATTCCTCTTGCTGCTAAAAGCACGCTGTCCACAGTACCCTTTGCATGGAAGAAGAACTTTGCTTCCTGACCGCCCGAGGCACAGTTCCATATCGTGTCTCTGCCGTCCATATTGACTATACGCTCGCAAGGATATTTAAGCACCGAGGCAAGTGCGCCGTGCGAACCGCCGTTCTCCTCATCGCAGTACGCGCTGAACAGCAAGTTTTTCTTTGGTACAAAGCCCTCTTCTTTTAAGAGCTTAATTATAAACAATGCCGTAGCAAGAGCGTACTTGTCATCACAAGCCCCGCGCCCCCATATACAACCGTCGCGAACCTCGCCCGAAAACGGATCGAAGCTCCATTGATCTATGTCGCCGATCGGCATCGTGTCCGAGTGACCCATAAGCATAAGTCCATCTTTGTCTTCTGTACCGCGAAAACGCGCGGTAACGTTAAGTCTATTCTCAAGATTATGTCCGTCAACGTAGTCGGGGTGATCCTTAAATCCCGGCACGTCAAGCGGCGAGTAAAGCTCACACTCAAGTCCAAGATCAAGGCAAAGCTTGTGTATATACTCCGCAAGTTCCTTTTCGTTTCCGCGAGTCATAAAATTCTCGGAATTGATTCTTACGAAAGAGCCAAGAAGCTCAAAAAGTTCGGTCTTTTTTTCGTCAATGAGCCGACAAATGCGTTCGATTTTCATTTTAGCATCTCCGTGTTTTGTAAATTTTAGTTGACATTTTTGAGTGCTATTTTCACACGGATGCCGCTTAAAGTTTTTTCAAAAGCTCTGCGAGTGCGTTTGCCCTGTGGCTTATCGCGTTCTTTTCATCGTCCGTCATCTCGGCGACGGTGCGCACCTCGCCCGTCGGCACGAAGAGCGGGTCGTAGCCAAATCCCGCCGTTCCGCGAGGGTCCTTCGTTATCTCACCGTACATATACCCCTCGGCGCAAATCTCCCTGCCGTCAGGGAAAACGAGCGCCATAGCGCAGGTGTAATGCGCGCCTCTGTCTGCCTTATCCTCAAGCTTTTTCATAAGAAGAGCGTTATTCGCCTCGTCGTCACCGTGGTGCCCTGCAAATCTTGCGCTGAATATACCCGGCGCGTCACCGAGGGCGTGAGCGCAGATCCCACTGTCGTCGGCAAGAGCGGCGAAGCCTGAAATTTCAGCCATTTCACGCGCCTTTTTAAGAGCGTTTTCCATAAACGTCTGACCGTCCTCAACGGTCTCGTGCTCTATGCCTGCCTCGCGCATCGAGATTATTTCCTCAAACTTTTCTCCGAGTATCTTCTTTATTTCATATATCTTATGCTTGTTGTTTGATGCGATAATAAGCTTCATTTTTATTCTCCAAACGCTTGATTTATTTCAAAAAGCGCGACACGGGGTCGCGCTTTTACTTATTTTTATCAGAAGAGCCCCGTTATCTTGCCGTTTTCGTCAACGTCGATCTTCTCTGCTGCGGGAACCTTGGGAAGTCCCGGCATCGTCATAATATCACCCGTAAGAACTACGACGAATCCCGCACCCGCGGAGACCTTTACGTTCTTGACGGTGACGGTAAAGCCCTCGGGCGCACCGAGCTTCGTCGGGTCGTCGGAGAATGAATACTGCGTCTTTGCCATACAGATGGGAGCTTTGTCAAAGCCGAGTGCGGTGAGTGCCGCGATCTGCTTCTTTGCCGCGGGAAGAACGCTGATTCCCACGCCGCCGTAGACCTTCTTTACAACAGCCTCAATCTTGTCCTCGATAGTGCCGTCAAGCTCGTAAGCGAAGGTGAAGTCGCCCTTTTCCTCCTCGCAAAGTCTTACGACCTCGCGCGCAAGAGCCTCGCCGCCTTTGCCGCCCTCTGCCCAAACCGTGGAGAGAACTACGTTTACGCCGAGCTTTTTGCACTCAGCTATGATAAATTCTATCTCCGCGTCCGTGTCGGTGGGGAAACGGTTGATAGCCACGACGGAGGGGAGCTTATATACGTTCTTGATGTTTGATACGTGGCGAAGAAGGTTTGGAACACCGCGTCCGAGCGCTTCAAGGTTCTCGGAGCCGAGCTCGGTCTTTGCAAGACCGCCGTGCATTTTAAGCGCTCTTACGGTCGCTACGATAACTACGGCGTCGGGAGTAAGACCCGCCATACGGCATTTGATGTCAAGGAACTTCTCCGCACCGAGATCCGCGCCGAAGCCCGCCTCGGTGATAGCGTAATCGGCAGTCTTTATAGCCGTCTTGGTTGCGATGACCGAGTTACAGCCGTGAGCGATATTTGCGAAGGGACCGCCGTGAACGAACGCGGGCGTGCCTTCAAGGGTCTGAACGAGGTTCGGCTTAAGAGCATCCTTGAGAAGCGCGGTCATAGCACCCTCAGCCTTAAGATCGCCCGCAGTTACGGGGCGCTCGTCGTAGGTGTAGCCCACGATAATACGTGCAAGTCTTGCCTTAAGATCGGTTATAGAAGAAGAGAGGCAAAGCACAGCCATAATCTCGGATGCGACCGTGATGTCGTATCCGTCCTCACGCGGCACTCCGTTTACTCTGCCGCCAAGTCCGTCGGTGACGAATCTTAACTGACGGTCGTTCATATCAACGCATCTCTTCCAAGTAATTCTGCGAGGGTCGATGTTGAGGCTGTTGCCCTGGTAAATATGGTTATCAAGCATTGCGGCAAGAAGGTTGTTAGCCGCGCCTATTGCGTGGAAGTCACCCGTGAAGTGAAGGTTTATATCCTCCATAGGAATGACCTGAGCGTATCCGCCGCCTGCGGCACCGCCCTTGACACCGAAAACGGGACCGAGAGAGGGCTCACGGAGAGCGACGGCAACGTTCTTGCCTATTCTCTTAAGACCGTCTGCAAGACCTATCGTGGTCGTGGTCTTTCCCTCTCCTGCGGGAGTGGGGGTTATAGCGGTGACGAGAACGAGCTTGCCGTCCTTCTTTCCCGCGTTTTCATTTAAGATAGAAAGGTCAAGCTTTGCTTTATTGCTTCCGTAAAGCTCGACGTATTTTTCGTCGATTCCGGCCGCCTTGGCGATTTCAAGAATGTGCTTCGGTTTTGCGTTTTGAGCGATTTCAATATCTGTGAGCATTTCGTTTCTCCTTTGCTTTCATATAATTACTTATTAAGTATACTACATTTTTTTGTAAATGTCAACAAAATCGTGTTTATTTTAACGATCTTAATTTAATCAAGGGTCGCGCGCACAAGATTTGACAAAGTAAAAAAATAGTGATATAGTGTAATTTAAGAAATATTTTTTAAAAACCGATATTTTTTTCGAGAAACGCGACAAAATTCCGCAAAAAATGCGGCATATAAAGTAGGTGGAGCACAAAAGCACTATAAAAGTGTAGGAGGTCTTATGAATTCTAATAAGAGCGACAGACTGTCGGACGGCGACATCATAGAGCTTTATTTCGAAAGGGACGAGGGAGCTATAAACGCGACGGGGCGTAAATACGGAGCTTACCTTTTCACGATCGGGAATAATATTCTGAACGATCGCTTTGACAGCGAAGAGTGTCTTAACGACACATATTTTACAACGTGGAACAGGATACCGCCCGAGCGTCCGACTTATCTGCAGATGTTTTTATCGAAAATAATGCGTGACGTTTCCGTTTCAAGGTACAGAAAAAGCAAAGCAAAGAAGAGGATAAGCTCGGAGCTTGTCGTTTCTATGGAGGAGCTCGGAGATACTATCGTCTCGGGGGAGGCGGACATAGTCGAGGATATCGCGATGAAGGAGACCGTGCGTGTTCTTAACAGCTTCCTCGGGAGTATAACGAAAAGACAACGCTTTATTTTTATTTGCAGGTACTATTACTGCGACAAGGTAACTACTATTGCAAAAATGCTCTCCGTCAGTCAGAAGACGGTTTACCGTGAGCTTGAAAAACTAAGGAGCGAGCTTAAATGCGCGCTTAAAAAGGAGGGCGTCAGCATATGAAAGACCGAGAAAATTTAAGGATCGATATAATCTCCTCCATATCGGACTCTTATATAAACGAAGCCACGAAAGATAGAGTATCCGCAGGTGCAAGGCTTAAGAAGAGAAAAAGGATATACATATCCGCCGCAAGCTGTGCCGCGGCTGTCCTGATATTCGTTTCAGCACTCCTTCCATTCCTTTTATTACCGTCCGACGAAGGACCGGGCGGCGGAACGGGCGGCGGAATAACCGCGACGCAAGAAAACGTTCCCGTCTACACGGGAATGACCGTCAGCAACGAATCCCCGTTCTCGGGCGACGGCACCGAGCTGCTCTTGCTTTCTAAGGACAAGGACAAGGTTAAGGAAAAATTGAAGAAAGATCTTTCGGTCAATCCCGAGAGGTCGCTGTATTACGCATATCCCGGGGAGGATATATATATAACCGTCAATTTTGACAACCCCGACGATTTGGAGATACTATCCTTCACTCTTAACGGAAACAAATACAGCTCGTATATGTTTGAGCCCGGTTCGGATATGGAAAATATAGTCCTTAAGGTAAACGTAGGCGACATATCGGGGCTTATCTCCTATACCATCGACGCTATAAAATACGTTCACGGAGAAAAAATCAAAGACGTCAAGATCGACGGCGAGCGTACCGTAAGCGTAGGAATCTACGACAAAGAGCAACCGACGGCAGAGGTCGGAGATCTTAACCTCGGTGCGGATTTCATCTCGTTTACAGGAAAGATACTCGATCCTCACGCGCTTATTGAAAAGGTCGGCGGTCACGCATACGTTATTCTTTATGACGGAGACGCGCTTATTGAAAAGCACGAGCTTAGCGTGGGAGAGGCAAAGGCGTTCAACTTCACGGGACTTGGCTTTGACGGCGAGTACACCTTAATTATAGCGGCAGTCTTTGATGCTTACGACGGTGCGGGCGAGGACGTTCACGTTTTGTATTCTGCGGAATTTTCGTGCGACCCCGCCATCGTTCCGATCTTCACAAAAACAGAGGCTGACACGGTTTATTTTGAAATACAAAGGAAAAACGGCTTTGCCACCCCGATAAAAACGGAGCTCGTAAATTTGGACGGCACTCCCGTAAAATCATCCGCGGGTCTTGTTACTTCCTTTGAAAACATTCCGCGCGGCAAATTCAAAATCAAGATCAGCTACTCTTACACCATCGGCGGCGTGACGAAGACGGAGGAGAGATTCAGCGAGGAATTCTTCTCTCTTGCGGGCGTGCAGCCGACCCTCGGGACGGTGATCAAGGACTATTCCGAAGAGCCCGTGCACAACGCCACGACGAACAGTATGACACTTCATATGGGTGTGGATATTGAGGCGCCCGAGGGAAGATGCGTCTATTCTATGTCGGACGGCGTGGTCACGAATGTTTATTGCGACGATCATTACGGCTTTACGGTCGAGGTGACCGACCGCTTCGGTTATAAATATCTTTATCAGTGCCTTGATGAAAACTTCCCCGTTTCGCAGGGAGAGTTCATAAAAACAGGCGAAGTCGTGGGCTTTGTCGGTGCAAGCGCGATTATGGAGATATTCGAGGGTTACCATCTGCACTTTGCGATAAAAGATCCGAGCGGTAACGCGGTAAAGCCCGAGTTTGTGGGTCTTCCGCCCGAGGATGTACTGACCCCCGATGAGAAAATTGACGAGGCAATAGCAAGCAGCGAGTGGCTGAAGAGCGGAATAACGTACGTGATCATCCCCGACCCGAGAGCTGAGCAGATCAGCAAAGAATACGTGACGGTTATAAACGGAAGCGACGTTGCCGCGAGCTTCTCGCTTGAAAGTCCGCACGCAAGCATCATTACGTCAGACCAAAGCGGATTTTTGATCGAGTATGACTTCTCGCAGGTGACGGGGGCGACGGATATTCACGTTAAGATCACTTTAAGCTGCGAGGGAATAACGCGCGAGCTTGACTGCGTGATCTGGCTGTGCTATTCTCTTCCCAATGAAGAAGCGTAAACTGCAGGCACTTCTTTAAAAGATCCAATATAAAATCCCCTTCAAGCATTTTTACTTGCTTAAAGGGGATGATTTTATTTATTCTGAAAACGAAGTTTTATCGGTAACGAGCCGCTCGTCGCAGTCCCAGCATCTTTCAGCGTCCTTCGGGTTTATTTGACCGCAGACGATGCAAGTCCTCACTCCCGTTTTTGAATAGATGCAAAGATGCTCAAAGCCTCTGTACTTATAAACTCTGTCGCCGACACTGTAATCGTCAACGTGCATATCTATCTCACCAAAGTTATAAGGCTCATACGAGAAAGATGGGGTGTGATCATCCGGTGAGCTTAGTGAAAGTGCGGGATGAATTACGATCTTACCGTCGTCGCGCTCAACGGTCAAAGCGATGGCATTCTGACGGTACATATGTCCTATTCCCGAGCGACCCGGCGTTTTCATAAAACCGAAGCCGTCCGTTATTTCGACCCTTTTAACCGTGCCGCTCCACGTTTCTCCAAGCATCTTAAACGGCACGCCCGTAAAGACGAACGCAAGCAGGTAAAGAATTACGAAAAACAGAATTT
>JAFVTS010000032.1 GCA_017503105.1 Clostridia bacterium | reverse complement strand
AGGTACCTTTTTTCAGAGTTACTTAATCTAGCTTTCTCTTACTTTTTTGAGTTTCTTTTTTCAAAGTGTTCTTAACGAGATTCTTCGCACTTTTCAGTGCTTCTTAATCGTTCTTGTTGTTCAATTTTCAATGAGCAAGTTTGTGCTCCCTCGCGTGCTTTCCGCGAGTCAGCCTACCTATTATACACGATTTATTCCCGTTTGTCAATACCTTTTTTCAATTTTTTTGAACTTTTTTTACTAAATCGGAATTTTTGACGGTTTGGAGCGCGTTATTTGGTAATAACAGGGATTTTAATTATAAAACGGGGCACATCCGTCACCCCGCTTTATAATTTATTGAAGCATATCTCTGAAGCGTTTTGCTGCCGAGGCGGCACGCTCAAGATACCGTTCCGCCGTGAGCTCGGTATAAATATCGTGTTTTTTGATAAGCTCGAACATAAGCGTGCCGTCAAAGCCCGACGCTTTGATCTCATCTGCGACTCTTGAAAAATCGATCTTGCCGTCAAAAGGAATCATATGATAATCGTGATCGTACACGCAGTCGTTGTCGTGAATGTGAGTTGCCACAAGCTTATCACCGAAGAGCGGCATATAACGTCTTCCCGCTGTAAAGCACATCTCGTGACCTACGTCCCAGCAAAAGCCCACGTTCTTCGCTTCCTTAAACTCCTCAAACACCCACGCGAGGTTAGACAGCATACGCTGATTTTCAAAAGCCAAAGTGATCCCCTTTCCAAGAGCGTAATCAACGAGCTTCGTAAAGCGCGCACGGCCTATATCCGTGACGGGGGGAGGATTTGCACCGGAAGAAAGGTGGACTATTAAAACGGGTGCGCCCGTTTCTTTACACATATCAACGTAATGCTCAAAAGCGCCGAGCGGCATCTCGCCTGCATCCCCCGAGAGCCATATATCGTTTATGCCCTTCCAAGGAGCGTGAATAGTGTCAAGGGATATTCCCGCCCTCGCAAGAAGCTCCGCTTCGTGAAGGATCTGACCGTCGGGTCTTGGCGTTATAAAAGCCGCCTCAAAGCCGAGCTCTTTAATTATCTTCACACAATCTTCCGCCGAAATTGCTCCCGCCGCATCAAGATTTATTCCAATTTTTCTCATCACAGACATCCCTCTTAAAAATTTTATAATATATTTTATCACAAATTAAAATAAAATGCAATACTGCACGTATTTTTTATTTGATAATAATATAGTGAGAACGGAGTTGACTTTAGTGCTTGTAAGTGATATAATATATATTATAATGAAGAAAAGAGCGAAAAAAATGGTTAAGAAGAACTTTACCGAAGGAAAAATATTTACGCCTATGCTTTTGTTCGTCCTTCCGATAATGCTGACGAACGTTTTGCAAACGTTGTACAATATCGCCGATAACGTCGTTGTCGGCAAATTTTCGGGCGACCCCCTCGCGCTTGCGGCGGTTGGGACATCCGGTTCACTCAGCGCCCTTTTCCTTAACATTGTCGTAGGTCTTTCCATAGGCTCAAGCGTTACCATCTCTCACGCTTTCGGAGCTAAAAAATACGACGAGGTTTCGAAGAGCGTTCACACCGCGCTGAGCTTTGGCGGCATCTTTGGCACAGTGCTGGCGATCTTCGCGATAATCTTTGCGGAGGATATGCTCGTCCTTACCGGTACAAGCCCCGAGATCCTCGGAAGAGCAACGCTTTATCTGAGAATAATTTTCGCAGCTCTGCCCGCGACTGCAATATACAACTTCTCAGCCGCAGCCTTAAGAGCCGTCGGAGATTCAAAAACCTCTCTTTACATACTTACAGCGTCCGGTCTTTTAAACATAGTGCTCAATATAGTTTTCGTCACGGCTTTTGATATGTCGGTAGACGGTGTTGCTTTAGCGACGGCGATCTCCAAGTACGCTTCGGCGATAGCAGTCGTTGCGGTACTGTTAAAAAGACGCGGAGAGTGCTACGCGCTTTCGTTTGGAAAACTCAGGATCTCTATGCCCGTTCTCAAAAAAATGTTGCGCTTCGGACTGCCAAACAGTATACAAAACTCTATGTTCAGTATCTCAAACGTGCTTATAACCGGAGCCATCAATTCTCTGCCGACGTACGTTCTGAGCGCAAGAACCATCGCAACGAATCTCAACAACCTCGCCAACAACGCCTCGTCAAGCTATATGAACGCAATGATCACCTTTGCCGGGCAAAACTTTGGCGCAAAAAAGTATCAAAGAATCAAAAAATCCTTGCTCATCTGCCTTTTACAATCGATAACCGTCACACTGTTTCTTGGAGTTGCGGGATTTTTATTCATCGAGCCGATTTCAAGTCTTTATATAGCATCAAACGATCCGCTAAGGCTTTTGATCATCGAGGAAGCTCGTTCCATTGGATTTGTGACCCTTCCGCTCTATTTCATTAGCAGTATTATGAACGCCGTTTCGGGAGCTCTTCGAGGCATGGGATACTCCCTCCCTCCGATGATAGCATCGCTCATCGGAACTTGCGGATTCAGAACATTGTGGATCTACACGGCGTTTGCCCACTTTCCCTCGTTGCACTCTGCACAGGGACTTTACATTTCCTATCCTATTTCGTGGGCGCTCGTTATAATAGGTCTTGTTCCCATTCTGGCAATCGCGCTTAAAAGGCTCTCTCGAACAGATTCCGACAATGTTTTAAAGGAATGCGAAGTAAAATGAACGCAATCCAAAGATATACCGCCGATGACGCGCTCGGAAAGAACGAAGGAATACTCGTAAAAAAAGAGCTTGCCAACAGAAACAAGAATCTGCACACTCACGAATTTATTGAGATAATATTCATATCGGGCGGCGAAGGGATTCAAATTATAGGCGGTAAAGAGCATCACGTAAGACACGGCGATATTCTTTTCGTAAATTTCGGCGAGTCGCACGCGTTCAAAAACTCCTCTATGGAATTCATACATATTCTTCTGCGCCCCGAATTTATGAGCGAGCATCTCATTAACTCAGAAAACATATTCGACGTCTTCTCACTTCCCCGCTTTTCATCAATATCAAGCACGATTACCGACAGCAAGGTTGCTTCTTTTTCGGGCGAAGAACTTCGAATTCTCTCGCAAATGATAGAAACTATGCTTTGCGAATACGAGGAAAAACGTCCCGGGTACAAAGCCGTTTTATACGGCTATATGCAAGTACTTTTCACAATGCTGATAAGGCGACTTTCGGGATTTTATATAGAAAAGTCCCGTGCTACGGATAAAATCGCCGCTTATGTTGAAGAGCATCTTGCGGAGCACATTACGCTTAGTGATATTGCGCGGAACTGCTTTTACAACCCGTCGTATTTTTCAAGAAAATTCAAGAGTATATGCGGAAAGAACCTGATCGAATACGTAAAAGAAAAAAGGCTCGATAGTGCGAAAAGACTGCTTGAAAGCACTGACGGTACTGTGACCGACATTATGTCAGCTTGCGGTTTTTGCTCAAGATCGCAATTCTATAAAAGCTTCAAGGAGCGATTCGGTCTTACACCTTGCGAATACCGAAAAAACGTAAACAAAAAGAACATTTGAGTAAAAAAACGGAATTGAAAAGAACTCTTCTTTTATGGTATAATTTTAAAAAATACCAAAAAGGAGAGTTTTTTATGATAGAATACAAGGCAAAAAACCGCTACTATAATCCGACGCTTGATTCCGTGAAACTAAAGGGTTACGTCGGAGAGCTTGCAGATACTTTTTTTGAAGAACGCATCTTCTCGGATAAAGCAAAAAACGTTATCTACCGAGAGGCGGAGGACGCCTTTAAGAACCGCGTGGACGATGAAACGGCGGTCGGCATCTGGCAAGGCGAATACTGGGGAAAATGGATGATAGGTGCTGCGAGGGTGGCAAGATACTCGGGCTCGGAAGAGCTTCGCGATTTCATAAGGCGCGGAGCCGAGCAAATGCTCGAATATCAGCGTCCTGACGGTTATCTCGGAACTTACAAAAACTCGCGAAACTTCTTCCCTCCCACAAAAGAAGAGGCTATGGCTGCAACGGGCGCCGCCAACTTATGGAATTGGAACATCTGGTGCAGGAAGTACACGCTTTGGGGAATGCTCGAGTGTTATCTTTTACTCGGAGATGAAAAGTTCTTGCGCTCATGTGTCGGAATGGTCGATCATCTTATAAGAGATCTCGAAGAAACCGACACCGAGCTTGGGGAAACCGGCACGTTTCTCGGTGTTGCGAGCTGCTCGATATTAAAACCGCTGTTAAAGCTTTATGCCATTACGGAAAAAGAGGCATATCTCAAGTTTGCTGACAAGATCATCGAAAGATGGGAAAGATATGACACACCTCCGGCGCTTATCAAAAACGCGCTTTCGGGAAAGCGGATCAGAGAATGGTATCCCGAATCGAATAAGTGGGCTAAAGCATACGAAACGATGTCGTGCTTCGACGGAATTTTGGAATATTACCGTATAACAGGCGATAAAAAGTACTTAAGGGCTACGGAAGCTTATTTTGATATACTTGTGAAACACGAATATAACGTACTCTTCAGCGTTGGATTCAATGACGTTTTCGGAGATGCGGCATATGACGTCAACTGTGCGACAGAGCCCTGTGACGTTATACACTTTATGCGTCTTGCAAGCGAGCTTTTCCTTATTACGGGAAAGCAAAAATACATTGACTTCTTTGAGCTTTCCGCATACACACCGCTTCTTGCTTCCGCATTCAAGGACGGGCGGTGGGGCGCTCGCGCATTAAGAGGCTGCGGCAGGCACCTTGTGGCACTTGTTCAAGCAAAATTCGAGCACAACCACTGTTGCGTAAACAATATGCCGCGGGGCTTTATGAATCTCGCCGAGACTATGCTCTCAAGCGACGGAGAAAGACTGTTTATAAATCTTTACGGTGAAATGTCGGGAAAAATAAATATCGGAGGGCGCGACGTTTACGTAACGATAGGCGGCGATTTTCTCGGTGAGTGCTGTTCCGATATAAAAATAAAATTTGAAGGTGATCCGCTTGAGATCATATTCAGAATTCCCTCTTGGAGTGATGAATCTTATATCACCGTCAATGGAATAAAGAAAAGAGCTGTCGGAAATACATTCTCTGCCACATTGAACGCGGGGTCATCCGAGGTCAGTGCAAAATTTGATGCTGCCGTAAAAATCATTCCCATAAGCTCTACACCTGAGCTTGGAGATTTTGATTGGAAAAAGGACAGATGGGTTTCTAATACTTCCGCGTTTAAAGCAAGCGGTGATTACGTGTCTGCAGATCCCGAGCTTTGGGTCGAAGGCGATGCTGTGCTTATAAGGAAAGGCGCAGCCCTTCTCTGTCGTTCTAAAATAATCGGAAACTCCGAGGAAGAGATGTTTGGAGCACGAGAGCTTACGGCGAATTTTGAATGCGTCTATTGTGAAAGAATACACACTAACGATAAAGTCAATGCAGAATATATTTTGAAATTCAGCGACGGCAAAAAGACGCTTGAATACCACGTTGCAGACTTTGCTTCGGCAACCAACTTTATGACGGAAGACAAGCATTATTTCAGTATTTATTTCTAATTATTAAACCCTGTATCCCGATGCGCAAATATAGCGCATCGGGATTTCTGCCTTGTTTTTTGCGGGCGTTTCCAAGAATTGCATTTGACAAGAGAGGTAAAATTATGATATAATGTATACGCGAAACCAAATCTTGCGATGAAAGGAAAGGAGGCGAGCACACTCGGCGCAGGGCTGCAAGACCGTGCCGAAAAAGAGAAAGAAAAGGAGAACGAAAAATTGAAATTACGGTCAAGAATAACGGGCGTTGCCCTCTCGTTGCTTGCAATGCTTGCATTTTCAGTTACAAGCGCGTCCGCCGCTACCGCTCATACCGTTGCGCGCGGTGAGAGTATGTGGAAAATAGCAGTAAAATACGAGGTTGGACTCGACGAAATAAAACGCGCAAATCCGCAGATACAAAACGCCTCTCTCATTTATCCGGGGCAAGTTCTTAATATTCCGAGTGTCGACGGCGGGGTGCTTGAATTTGAAAAAGAAGTCATAAGGCTCGTGAACGCGGAAAGGAACAAAGCGGGGCTCGGAGCGCTGAAGCACAACTGGCAGCTCTCGCGCGTGGCGAGGTTCAAGTCGGAGGATATGAGGGATAAGAAATACTTTTCTCACACAAGCCCCACGTACGGTTCACCGTTTGAAATGATAAGAAATTTTGGAATTTCTTATAAAACCGCCGGCGAAAATATAGCAAGAGGCTATGCCGACCCAAAGACCGTCGTTGACGGATGGATGAATTCAAGCGGTCACAGAGCCAATATACTTAATTCGGGATTCAAGGAGATAGGCGTCGGTTACTGCCCCGACGGAAAATACTGGACTCAAATGTTTATAGCATAAAAGATACTGCCGAGGAGGGCTTAACGCTCGTTCCTCGGCAGATTTTTATTATTCGAATATATTACCTTCAACGACTCTGAAATTATCACAGCCGAGAGTAGCGTGCGTGGTTTTGTCCGCATTCGTATTCATCATATACAAATATAAGAGATAATTTTTTGCCACACGGCGCCACTCGTCGAGCGTTGCGACGGAATTTACAGGAGGAACGAGTGATACTGTATCGATCACCTCTCCGTCTTCGTCATAGGCAGAAACGGTGCTGAAAACAAAGTTTATAACGAGTCTTACCCTTGCCATACCGTTTTTGATATTCGCTATTGCTACGCTTCCTCCTTTAAGCTTAACGTCGCCCGTAGCAGGATCAACGGAGGCAAGTGCGAGCTGACCGTGAGCGCCGCCCGAGGTAGCAATTTTTATATCAGCCGCCAAAACGTTGTCATCTCCGATTGCGGAAAAATCAAGCTGCATCGAAAGGCAATCGTCGCTCATATTAGTTAGGTTGTTCTGATCGTTTTGAACAACGACGAGCGCATCCTTATCAAGAACGGAAAATTTGAGATACTTATTTCCGCTCTCGTCGACCTCGGTCTTAAGCTTTGAGCCTGCAGCAGTGACTCGGAATGCAAATCCGCCGTCGAAATACAGTTCCGTCGTTTCATCGACGTCAAAGTCAGTTGAATCAAAATCGGATTCCGCATAAAGCGTCAACCACTTTGCAAATACGTTGATCTTACCGACGCATCCCAAACCGACGCTTTCAACCTTTGAATTCGACGCGTAGCCGGAGGTGGTATACCATCCGTCAAAGACGAATCCCTCTTTTTCCAAAATCGGAAGCGGCGTGCCCTTTTCGGGATCGTACTCGGTCGGCAAGTTTTCGGGAAGGCTTGCTCCGTTAGGATAATAACCGATTTCGTAAGACTCTGCCGCATCTTTGTCATCGGACGCAAAGACGTTTCCTTCAGCTATGAGAATATTGTCAAAGCCGATATAAGACGTCTGTCCGCTTGAAGAATAAGCGTTCATCAAATACGTGTAAAGCAGGTAATTCTTTGCTACCCGTTTCCACTCATCAAGGCTTGAAACGTTATTCGAAGGAACCGTAAGCGCCACAGAGTCGAGCACGTTTGCGTCTGCATCAAGCGCAGATGCCGTTCCCATCTTAAAGTCAATCAGGATTCTTACGGTAGCTTTATTTTCCTTAACGTTAGCGATCACCTTTGAGCTTCCGTCAAGCTTGATATCACCCGTGTTCGGATCAAGCGACGCTATGGCAAGCTGTCCGTGCGTACCGCCTGAGGTTGCGATCTTGATCAAAACCCTCGTAAGAAGCTCGCCCTCTATGGGAATTATATCCATCTTCATAGAAAGGAAATCAGAGCTCATATGAGTAAGGTTATAAGAATCGTTCTGAACACAAAGAAGCGCATCGTTTTTAAGGATGGAATATCTTATAAACTTATTATCGTCATCATCCGTAACGGTCTTAAGAGCAGTGCCGTCGGCAACAACTCTAAGCATTACTTCGTTATAGTTGATATTGTCTTTGGTATCGGTAACGTCAAAATCGCTCTCTTCAAAGTCCTCGGAAGCAAATATCTTAGTCCAGCGCGCCGTGACAAGAATGGGAGTTTCAGCACCTTCTCCAACCGTGTAGACCTTTTGTCCGTCCTCGTTATACCAACCGAGAAATTCAAATCCGTCCTTTACGGGAGTGGGAAGTTTTGTGCCAAATTCGGGATCATACTCAGAGGGGGCTCCCGTCGGAAGCTTTCCGCCGTCAAGAGCATAAATAATTTCGTTAGACTTAGGTGGCTCCTCACCCTCGGCAAGCTCAAAGGCGTTGCCCTCCTCTATTCTGAGTCCGTAGTAGCGGAGCGCGCCGTCCTTAGCGCTTCCGATCCTCGTGTAATAAAGGTAGCTCCTGAAGCACTGCTTCCATTCAAGAGGTGTCGCAGCGCCGCTTGCGGCAGGAGCCGTGAAGCTGACGCTTTCTATCGCCATACCGAAAGCGTTATAAGCGCTGATAGTTCCTTCCGCAAAATCAATAACGATTCTCACCGTCGTTATCTTTCCGCTTTCAAGGGCGTCAATAGCCTTTGACACGCCGTTTAAATTATTGGTAATATAGACCGTTCCATTCTCTACGTACGCAAACGTGAAATGCGTGGTAACGTCAGCGCCGTTAACGTCCTTTTTGGCTATTATTCTAAAATCAAAATTCGGAATAAAAGCGTCTGCGTGTGCCCCGAGCTTTACGGTATAGCTGATCGAGGTATCGGTCATCGTAGAAATGTTAGTGAGCGCATTCTCGTGAACGATAAGGGGGTCCTTAGGCCCGACGGTCCAAAGAAGGTAGCGCTTTCCGTCCTCGCCAAGGGCGGTCTTATAGGAAACACCCGGATGATTATTGCCCGCGTAATTAACACCGTCAATAAGCGTCGGCTTGTTACCTACGTCTATGACCTTTTCCGTCCAATCAACGTCAAGGAATACCTGATTCCATTTAGCATAGACCTCGAAGAGTCCTTCCGTGCCCGCAGGCGCGAAGGCAACTCTCGTTCCTTCGTCAAAGGTGGGCGTGGTGTACCAACCGTCAAAAACGTAACCGTCAAGCTTCAAAGACGGAAGCGGCGTGTCAGCGCCCTCGATAAAGTCGCGAGGAGCGTCGTCGGGAAGACGGGCGCCGCCCGTATTATATTTAATTCCCTCCGTCTGAACTATTTCCTTTCCGGAAAATTCATCGCCCTCCTGAACTCTGATGCCGTAAATTCGAGTCGCGGCATCCGCAATGCTACTGCTCGTTCCTCCGTACCAATACCATACGTACTCGGTCAAGCACTTTCTGAATTCCTCGGCATTTGCCGCCTTGGTTGAAGCGGGCGGAACAAGCGGTGAGGTTTCAATAAGCTCATAATATTCGTTATAATAACGGAACTCACCCTTTTTAAAATCGATTACCAAACGGAGTTCGGTTATCTCGTCAGTAGAAAGAGTAGCAATGCGCACACCCGACGGAGTTACAACCTTGCCGTCCGAGGCAAATTCAAGGAATACCGAGGCAGTGCCCGAGACGGGAGCACCGTTCACATCGACCTTGGCGATAAGACGTATATGCGAAGACATCACGGACGACCCCTCGTTAAGAGATAACTTGATCGTAAATGAAACGCACCCATCCTCCGTGGACATATTAGCGAGATTTTTAGAGCTTGACGTCTGACAGATGAGTGAGTCCTGGGTGCCCTCTCGCCATTCAAGATAATTCACACCGTTTTTATCGGTCTTCGTTACGAATGACGAGCCCGCCTTCTGCAAGCCGTTATAAGTTATTCCGTTTACGTCACGTCTGCTTTCATAGTGATCGAGCTCCGTCAACGTATAATCCTCATCCGTGAAATTGGAGAACCATTTAGCGTAAAGCTTTACGAGCCCGCGCGTGCCCGCGGGAATCTCGGTCCATCTCGTGCCCTCGTCGTAGGTGGGGGTCGTATACCAGCCGAGGAATACGTCGTTGCCGCGCTTTACGTTAGTGGGAAGGATCGTCGTTTCCCAATTTCTGTAATGGTAAGGAGCGTCCGAGGGAAGCGACGCGCCGCCCGTCGAATACTGTATCTTGCCGCCGTTGGCACCTATTACGTCATTACCGGGAACGAGCTTCACCTCGCCTGCGGGCGCAGTAAAGGTCATAAAGCATTCCGACTCATCGGCGTAAGAATACGCAACGGAAACGCCGTCAACTATGACGCGCCACGTCCCCGCATCGATGCCGCTGACGTAATACGTGAGCATTCCGCGGCCTTCGGTAGTAAACGAAAAGCTGCCGTATTGGTTTTGCGTCGGCTTCGTGAATACCGCGACGGTATTCAAAGCGCTTACACCGTAAACAGAATCGGATTCAACGGGTGTATAGGTAAATTCTTTTTCGTTATCCGCGTCGGTGATCGCCATCAGCGTCAGCATATCGTTATGCTTCCGCCCCGAGGAGCGAAGCTCAAGTCTGCCCCAGATGTTTTGATAGTTATCCGTTCTCGTATAATCGTCGTAGCAGTTTTTGCCCTCTACGTAATTTCCGTCGGTGTCATAATAGCCGTTGAACCAATAAGCCTTTCCCTCTCCACCGAGAGAAAGAAGCTCATCTGCACCGAATACGGAACGAACGTACATTTTTCCGTCACCGTTCACAACTGTTGCGGATTTAGAGTCAAAATCAACCGTAGGCTCCTTGATTACGTGAAGAAGCCACGATTTCGTAAAGCTTTCTTCAACCGATGTTATCTGGTCGTAGGTAATAAACAGAGCGGGAAAATCCTCATCGCCTGTGTAGAGAGTCAGCATTCTTCTGCCGACGAAGTCCACAGTCGCAGAGTTGTAAGCGTTGGTAAGATCGCCTGCTATGTACGCGAATTTTGGCGCTCCGTCGTCGTAATACCCCCAAGCGGCACCGAGAGTTTCAGCCATATCGTACTGTCCGTTAGTCCATTTTTCAATAGTATCGGGTTGCGGACGCATATCCTGACTGCCGGAATAGTAATATCTTGATGCGTTCTTCAGTCTTCTGGTAACGGGCAACGTAGGGTCGTAATCGGGCTCGGCATCCGCAAACGCGGGATTGAAAATAAGCAGACCGTTGTGTGCGATAGTCGCCTGATGGTAGTAGTAATGCGCAGGCATTCCGTAACCGCCGTAAACACCCGAGGTTGCCGCAAGAAGTCCCTTATAATAAATTTGGAAGGTTCCGTGGTCGTTGACGTCGTGGTTAGACATCGTTTCGTTTCCGATCTTCATAAAAACGGTTATCGAATCTTCGTCGTCCCACGCTTCCCTGACCGTCATCTGACCTGCGGGATCGGCAAAATACTGAATGACGTCAACGCCGTCGCGCGCGTCTTCGCCGTTATAGTCTACCGCGGACGTGAAGCAGAGCTGGAACGCAGGGGTCATAGTAAGGATAGTATCGTATCCCGCCTCTTCAAAGAAGAATACCGTGTGATCCTTTGAATACCTGCGTGCGTGCGCGTAAATTACGGGGTCGTTATAAAGAGCGGCAACTACGAAATACTCGGAAAAACCGACCTTTGAACCTACGGAGTTTCTCGAGCCGTCACCCGTTTGGAAATACATATCGTTGGAGGCGATGTGGCTCATCTCGTAATACATAGTAAGACGCGCGTCCTCGGTAAGGCAGTTCTCACCAACAGACGTTTTTATGAGATAAGCCGCCCAAGCCTGTGCGTGGATCTTCAGCTGACCGTATATCGCCGTTCCCTGCGATACCCAGCCGTTTTCAAATTGAAGATTGGCAACGGGAAGGTATTCTTCGAAATAGCGTCCGCCAACGAACTCCCACCAATCGGGAACCTCGTCGGCAAAGACCGTAGCGACCGTCATCCAGTCACGGACGAACTGCGGTCCCGTTCCGTGTCCGCAAACGGGGTTCATTCCGTTTGGCGGATACTGCATTCCCGTTTCAAGTCCCGCCGCGAGCTTCGTTGCGACGCAATAGATCATCTGCCACTTGTCCGTTTCGGTAAGAACGTCGTAGCACCAATCGTAGACCGCCGCCATAGTCACCATAACGTGAGAGGGTCCGTGATAAACGTCACCGTGTATATCGGTTGTGAATTTCAGCGTAAGCGCCGCGTTTTTAATGGAAATGATAGCCTCCATAGCGTAAAGCTCATCACCCGTTATAAGGTAAGCGAGCGCCTTTGCGTCTATTATCGCAAGTATCCTACTGTCGTATCTGTACGTTCCCGTCTTCCCTTTTACTTCGGGGAAAGCGCCGAAGAAGTGCTCATCCTCCCCTGCGTTTGCAAGCTCCCAGAAGGCTTTCGAAAGGTTTGAGTACGTGGGGTCATCAAGCATTTCCTTTATTCTGTCAATATTGCCCCCGTTCAGCAAATATCTCGGATGCTGGCCTACCGTCGGGTAGAACCAGGGCTTGTCATAGGGACTGTGTACGTAATGAGCGCCGTTTTCGGCGATCAATGGCTTGTAAGAAGCCTTCCCGAACAGCTCTTCGCTAAAGTTTTCAGCGTTAATTTCCTTCAATCGTTCGAGCTCTTTTTCGCGGTTAGCTGCATTCTCGGCTTCTATTTCATCAAGCGTAATATGCCCAATACTGAAAAGCCCGCGAGGAACGGAAAAGCCGTCTTCGGTCAAGTAAGAAAGAAGCTCCTCTTTACCGCGCTCAAACGCCGCGGAAGAGTTTGCGAGAAAGGCAAGCTTTCCGTCACGCTCCGCTATGACCCAAACGTACTCGCCCTCGTCGCCGATGCCGTCAATAGCTTCGGCAAGATCTCGGGAGAGTTGTCGTGTCGTAAGTCCGAGAAGTATCTCACACTCACTCTCATTGGTCGAAGCATCGGGCTTATAGCGCACCGTAACGCCGTACGTCCTTCTGATGAGCGTGGAAAGCTCGCTTGCAAGCTCCGTGTCGCTTATCATAGTATCGCCCTGCGAGAAAAGAATAACGTAATCGCTCGAGCCGTCCTTAACGACGTCGACCGTTTCCTCCTCGGAAAGAAGACTCAAGCCGAGCTCTTCGGATCTCGCGGCTTGATTTTCCGTCTTCGATAACGAAAAACCGAAAATTCCGACAAAGAAAATCAGAACTCCGAGAATGAATACTGAGTTAAGGATCCTTTTTATCATTTTAAGATCTCCTTTTTATTGGTGTCAGTGCTTTATTCAAAGTTTCCTTGCTGATTTTATTATACAATGTATAATAGCAGAAAACAAGGTAAATTTATAAATATTTATGGTGATTTTATATAAAAAAATAAATCTTTATTTAAAGTTTGTAAAACAAATGCAATCTTCCGTTAAAATCGTATCATAAAAAAACGTAACGCACAGCCACGGTAAAAGATGGTAAAAACGAGCATTTCTATTGACACACCGCAAAGTTGATTGTATAATATAAATAAAGAAAATAAAATGCGTGAAAGTGCAAAGAAAAGAGAAAGATGAAAATGAAAAACGAAATGATTTTTGAGAAAGCGTCACCCGAGGAGTGCGGTATATCTTCGACGGCTGTTTTAAGCTTCATAAAGACGCTCGATTCATACGGTCTTGACACGCGCGGATACGTTATGGCAAGGGGCAATAAAATTTTTGCCGAAGGATACTACGCTCCGTATAACGAAAAATCAAAGCACAGAATGTACTCGGTCTCCAAGAGCTTCATCGCACTTGCCGTCGGTCTTGCGATAGAGGACGGGCTTATGACGCTTGATGATAAGATAGTGGATTTCTTCCCCGAATACGATATCGACCGATCTGACGAAAATCTCTGCTCCGCGACCGTAAAAGATCATCTCACGATGCGCACCTCTATGCTGACGGAGCCCGATTGGTGGGGCAAGCCCGACAGAGCCGCGGCTTATTTCAAGCAAAAATCAACGCAGATCCCCGGGACGAATTACAGCTACGACAGCGCGGGCTCGTTTCTCCTTGCCGTCATAGTTGAAAAGCTGACGGGCAAGCCGATGATGGAATATCTCAAGGACAAATGTCTTCGCGAGCTCGGCTTTTCGGAGGACTCGTATTGCCTCTTGGCGCCCGGTGGGCATTCACACGCCGACTCGGGCGTGATGTGCTCGTCGCGCGACCTTCTTATATTCGCACGCCTTATGCTCTCGGGAGGTAAGATCGGCGGAAAAAGATACCTTAGCGAGGAATTCGTAAAGAAAGCGACCTCAAAGCAGACCGACAACGTAAAAATCGGCATTCCCGAGGCGCTTTGCAAGGATAACGGTTACGGATTCCTTATATGGAAGACGCCTCGCGACGGCTTTGCCTTCGTCGGAATGGCTGATCAGTACGCGGTTTGCGACCCCGAAACGGATATTATCTTCGTTATAAATTCCTGCAACCATAAAAGCTCCGACGGCTCGTCAAGATTTCTCATTATGCACGAGCTTTACAAGAGCATCATAGAGCCCGCAAAAGAGTTTCTGCCCGAAAATATATCCGCTTTATCCGATTTAAGAGCGTACGAAAGCTCGCTTGAGCTTGTGCACCTTGAAGGCGGGGTGCGCGATAATATCCAAGAGAGAATAAACGGCGTAACCTACACTCTTTCGGAAAATCCGATGGGGATCAAGTCCTTCAGACTTGATTTTTCGGACGATGGCGGAGAGTTCGTTTACGAAAACTCCGACGGTGAGATGCGAATAAAATTCGGACTCGGAAAAAACAGGCTCGGCACCTTCCCCGGGAAAAGAAGAATGAGCAGGACTGCGTCGGTATACGAGGACGGCACGTACGCTTGTGCTGCGTCGGCTGTATGGACCGAAAGGGAGAAATTCCGACTCAGCGTCCGCATTACGGACACGTTCATAGGTGACGTCAATATGACCTTCGGCTTCAAGGGCGACGGGGTTTCCCTCTTTATGTCCCGCCACGCGCAGAGAATACTTGACGAATACGACGGCTCGGCTATCGGCAAACGTAAATAATAAAAAAGAACGGAGCAAGATCCCCCTTCTCCGTTCTTTTTTTGCATACAATAAATTTCAAACGGCTTATTTGGCAATACTAAAAACAGAGCTGTATGCTGAAAATTTCCCGCAACCGCGAGTTGCTTTTAAAAATCATATTCAAGTTGCTTGTCAAGTCCGCTTGTTTTTGCTATAATATATATCAGCGAACAAATTCACGCTACTCAAGCGGCGATGAAAGGAGAAATATATGAGTATCGGACAAAAAATAACTTATTTGAGGACATCGATCGGAATCTCGCAGGAGGAGCTGGCTGAAAGTCTCGGAATATCGCGTCAATCCGTTTCAAAATGGGAAATGGACCAATCGCTTCCGCAGATAGACAAAATATTACAGCTCTCGGAGATGTTCGGAGTTTCAACCGACGAGCTTCTCAAAGATGACGTTGCGGTCGGGGATTCATCGAAAAAGGGTGTGAAGCGCAAAAAATATTTCGGAACGGACGGCTTCCGCGGAGAGGCAAACGTGAGTCTTACCTCGATGCAGGCGTACAAGGTCGGACGTTTTCTCGGATGGTATTTCGCCTCGGAGCTCTCCGGCTGTCAGAAATCGGGATACCGCCCGCGCATCGTAGTAGGCAAAGATACGAGGCGCTCAAGCTATATGCTCGAATACTCAATAGTCGCGGGCATAACCGCCTCGGGTGCTGACGCTTATATGCTCCACGTTACGACGACGCCGAGCGTTTCATACGTCACGCGGCTTGATGAATTTGACTGCGGAATAATGATAACCGCGTCGCACAATCCGTTTTACGACAACGGGATCAAGGTTATAAATTCCCACGGCGAAAAGCTTGACGACGAGACGACCGAGCTCATAGAAGCATACATTGACGGTGATATGGAGGCTCTTGGGTTGAGCGAGCCCGACCTCCCTCTTGCGAAGCGGGCGAAGATAGGATGCATACACGACTACGTCGCAGGAAGAAACAGATACATCGGATATCTTATTTCGATAGCGTCAAATTCGTACAAGAACCTTAAGATAGGCATAGACTCGGCAAACGGCGCCTCGTGGAATATCGCGAGCGCGGTATTCAGCGCACTCGGCGCAGAAACGCACGTTATAGGTAACGAGCCCGACGGACTTAACGTCAATTCGGGATGCGGCTCGACAAACGTAGAAGCGCTGAGAAGGCTGGTAAAGGAAAAGCACCTTGACGTCGGATTTGCCTTTGACGGCGATGCGGACAGGTGCATCGCAATAGACGAAAACGGTAACACCGTTGACGGCGACGCAATAATATATATTCTCGCGAGGCGTATGAAGTCAAAAGGTACGCTCAGCTCGGATACCGTCGTTTCCACCGTAATGTCGAACAGCGGCTTCGTAGGTAGCCTTAAGAAAATAGGAATAAAGTGCGTACAGACGGACGTCGGCGACAGATTCGTCTACGAATGTATGCATAATAACGATTACGCGATAGGCGGCGAGCAATCGGGGCACATAATAATGAAAAAGTACGCAACGACGGGTGACGGCATTCTTACGGCTATTATGATAGCCGAGGAAATATGCGACTCAAAGTCTTCCCTGTCGAAGCTCGCCGAGCCCATCACTCTCTATCCCCAGCACACGGTCAACGTAAAAGTAAAGGATAAAGCCGCCGCTATCTCGGACGAGGGAGTCCAAAGCGCAAAAAAGCAAGTGGAAGATATGATAAACGGAAACGGACGAGTGCTCCTTAGAAAAAGCGGTACGGAGCCCGTTGTGAGGGTTATGATAGAAGCGCAAACGGCAGACGCTTGCGAAAAATACGCCGAAGTAATAGTTCAAGCCATAAGATCGGGAGGATACGCCGTTGAATAAGCTTGTGAGGACACGAGAGCTTTTTTCCTCCGTTCCGCAATATCTGAAAGAGCTTTTCGACGGGTGTGAATACCCGTGGGAGATGCTCCCGAAAATAAAGGAATACGCAGCGAAGCTTATAGGATGCGGGCTTACGGGATATACGCTTATTTCGGACGGAGTGCTCGTCGGAGAAAACGTGAAGATCTACCCAAGTGCGACGATAGAAGGCCCTGCCATTATAGGGTCGGACACGGAAATACGCCCGGGGGCGTTCATCCGCGGCTCTGTAATTACGGGCGAGGGGTGCGTTATCGGTAATTCCTCGGAGCTGAAAAACTGCATACTTCTCGACGGTGTTCAGGTACCGCACTATAATTATATCGGTGATTCCATACTCGGCAACAAGGCGCACACGGGCGCGGGAACGATATGCTCTAACCTGAAATCCGACGGAAGAGCCGTCGTGGTCCACGGCGAGCGCGATTACGAAACGGGACTCCGAAAGCTCGGCGGTATTCTTGCAGACGGAGCTGACGTCGGTTGCGGCTCGGTGATAAACCCCGGGACGGTTATAGGAAAAAACACGTCGGTTTATCCCTTAACTTCTCTGCGGGGAGTATATCCCGCCGACTGTATTGTAAAAGCAACACACACGGTCGTAAAAAGAATTTAGATAACGTCTTACAAAAAGCGCTTGGCGCACCCGCTTTATTGAAGGTACGCCAAGCGGCTCTTTTTATTTATTCGCAGCGCCTCGCGCTCATCTCGAAGAAGGCGTTGCCCGCCATTACCGAAAAATACACCCGCGCGCATAAGGCCTTTGCGCACCAAAACGCCTTGCCATCCTTTGATCTTATCGAATATATATTTTTCTTGGATTTCGGGTATTTTTTCAAAAAAGTATTGACAAACAGTCTTAAATGTGCTATTATATTATAGCGTGAAAATCAAATGCCCCTGTAGCTCAGCCGGTAGAGCACTTGACTTTTAATCAAGGTGTCCGGGATTCGAATTCCCGCAGGAGCACCAAGGGACTGATAATTTCAGTCCCTTTATTTTTTATTTTAATAGTCCTCGGGATGTAGCGCAGTTGGTAGCGCGCTTGCTTTGGGAGCAAGATGTCGCAGGTTCAAATCCTGTCATTCCGACCATATCGAGTGTTCATAACAGATTTCAGTTATGGACACTCGATATTTTTTGCTTATGCTTACTTTTCGGTTAAATATTGAGTTGTTTTGAGCAGGTTCGCCTGCTCTTTTTTGTTTTTGGGATTAAACTGCATTAGATAAGTATTCGATGGCTACGCCCTTGCGCGAGTCGAGGATATAGGGTGGTCTGCGAATGATGCCGGGGATGTCAAGCGTGCCGACGAAGCGGTAATGAATGATGACTCTTTGCGTTCTGTCCTTACCCGTTCCCTCTACGGGAAAGACCTCGATCTTTTCAATCAGCTCTCGCAGAATAATGGGTGTTAAGGTGCGCATCTCCATAAACTTGCGAATAGCTTTGAGGAAATCATCCTTTGCCGTCTGCATTTTGTCGATGCTGTCGAGCTTTTCTTTCAGTTCAAGCGTCTGCCGCTTCAACTCCTCTTGCTCGTTCTCATACTTCTGAGATAGCCGCATAAACCACTCATCCGTGACCTTGCCCTCCACGTTGTCCTCGTAGAGCTTTTCAAAGAGTCCGAGGAGCTTTTGGCTTCGCGCTCTCGCCGTCGCTAATGCCCCTTCCGCAGCCGTTCTCTCCCGATGCATATCCTTGTTGGTCTTTTTCTCCAATAGCTCTGCAAAGGCTTCCTCCGCGCTTTCGAGAAAGTCCGCAAGCATTCGTAGCTCCATCAGTACGATCTGCTCCAAAGCATCCTCACGGATATAGTGAGTATTCTCGCAAGTGCCTCGCATCCCCTTGTAGTTCGAGCAACTGAAAAAGCGGATGCTCGGGTTCTTTTGATTGAAATTAAACCATAGCTTATGCCCACAATCTCCGCAGTAAAGAAAGCTTGTGAAGATGCTTTTCTTTTGGCTCTTGTCCTTGGGCGGTCTGCGCTTGGTCTTTTCCACAAGCTTCTGCACTTGCTCCCACGTGTCACGGTCAATGATTGGCTCGTGAACGTCCTTGAAGATCGCCCAATTTTCTTTCGGGTTCTCAACTCGTGTTTTGTTTCTGAAGGACTTTGACGTGCTCTTGAAGTTGATAATATCGCCGCAGTATTCCTGTTGTGAGAGCATCTTGGCAATGGTCGTCTTGCACCACTTGTACGGATCGGCTTGCGTTTTCTTTCCGCCTCGCGGGAGTCCTTTGCTTTGCCAATATGCCATCGGCACTAACACCTTGTCATCTTGCAGCGTTCTTGCTATCGTTTCATTGCCCTTGCCCTCAATACACAAGCGGTACACTCGTCTGACTACCTCTGCTGCCTCCGTATCAATGATCCATCTCTTTTTGTTGTCGGGCGCTTTCATATACCCATAAGGCGGTTGAGATAACGGCTCACCTGCGTTACCGCGAATTTTGTGTGCGGAACGAACCTTTCTTGAAATATCCCTTGCCATCATCTCGTTCATTACGTTTCGGAAGGGCGCTAATTCGTCCTCACCGTTCTCACTGTCGATACAGTCGTTGATGGCAATGAAGCGAATGTTGTTTTCGGGAAAGTAGTAGTCGGTGTACTGTCCTACCTCGAGGTAGTTTCTTCCAAAACGAGATGAGTCCTTGACGATGACGGTTGAGATATATCCCATATCCATATCGGTAAGCATCCTTTGGAAGTCGGGGCGGTTAAAGTTTGTTCCCGTGTAACCGTCGTCCACATAGAATCTTGTGTTGGTAAAGCCGTGCTCCTTTGCGTACTTAGCGAGGAGCTTTTTCTGATTGGCAATGGAGTTGCTATCACCTTCCGTGCCATCGTCACGGGAGAGTCGGCAATAGAGTGCCGTGATCCCCATTTTCTCAGTTGGTTTCGCTGTCGTTTTTCCCTGCATTCTTCTCCTTTCTATCCGAGGATTTCTCAATCGGATCGGCAGCCGAAACATATTCCGCCTTTATTGTATCACCGTCCGCATCATCCGTCAAATGTGTGAGATT
>JAFVTS010000031.1 GCA_017503105.1 Clostridia bacterium | reverse complement strand
TGAGATAATGCAATATGATTTTGACATAGAACAAGAGAAGCAAAAATCGTATTCGTACCTGACGATAGAGGAAATAGAAGCATACTTAAAAAGTATGCTCTTCGATGATCCCTCTGATATCAAGATCAGAAAAATCATTGTCAATACTTTCGTCCGCGAGGTCATTCTCTACCCGGATAAAATCATTATCACGTACAACTTTTCGGACACGCCCACACCCCATAAGATAACACCCGAAACAACAAATGAAACAGAAAGGCAGATAACCTCTGCCTTTTCTCATAATAAAGGTTCGTACATTGACCCCGCTGGCGCACCAAAACAGGTCAAAGTCCATCAGGGCTTTGACCTGTTTTCTTTTGGTTAGCCGTAGCGGAGTCGAACACACAAGGTTTTGAGAGGTAAATTTTTCCCTATACTTCGCCGAATTTTTCTTAAATATCCGCATATTTCTCAAAAAATTTGGCTCGTCTATGAAAAAATTTACACTCTCAAAACTGCTCCGCACCATACGGCGAATAGATTTTTGATGGATTTTGACGCAGCTTGGCGAAGTCAAGTGCGGACTTTTGAAAGCGAGAGCATAAGCGAAGAGCACTCTACCGACGTGAATACGATAATGCGAAAGATCGGCTTGACCAAGAAGGAGAAATATACCCTCAGATTGATTATGAACGGTATGAAGCCTTATAGGGTATCCAAATACCTTGGAATGAGCAACCACGGTATTTATAACCGCGTAGAACGCGCGAGAGTGAAGTATATAAAGACCTTTGGCGTGCCTGTGAGTTGTAGGCTCTGATCTATAATTATAGCCACCGTGGGAAGAAACTTTCAGTCATTGAAAGCTCCAACCTATGGTGGCTATTTTAATGTTATTTATTTTTTAATGTGATTCTCACGGCTTCGCCCGTCAAGCCTTCTGTCCTTGCTCTTATAACGGTTTTTCCATCCCTCTCTTCCACAGCGGACTTAAAGGGAACGTTTACAGCTTCATACTCACCGTCAAGCGTCAGCTTTATTTCCGATGCTTTGTGCGTAGGATCGGCGACCGAAACAGTCATCTCGCCTCCGCTTTCAAGAACGGATACTATACAGGGCTTTGATGCCTCAATGCTCGCGCATTCGCCTGCTTCATAGAACGTTATAAACGTAAGACCGAGCAAGAGCTTTCTTACAGCCTGGCACTCTTTAGTATTCTTTATTACTTCAATTTCAGGAGAATCGGAATAAGCCTTAGTTTCCTCTTTCGTCGCATTTGGCAGCACAACGTATTCATAAGCTTCGTCACTCGGATTTTTACCGTGGCTAAGATTGATTTCGAAGAACGGCTTTCCGTTCTGATAGAGCTTCTCGTCCGGATCCTTTGCGAAATAGCAATCCCTTTTGGAATAGTCGGGCATCCAAGTATATCTTGATGCTCTTACATTGCCGCCACAAGGCAGAACGTAACCTGCGAATCCCTCAAGATGAAGCCATTTTGAGCCGTCCTTGACCTTTTCGTAGTCCTCCTTCGGCATAAGCACGCCGTCGATATAAACGTCCTCCTCGCCGAGGATCACGCCGTTCTTAACAAGACGCCTATGCTCAACAGTAGTGATAACTTCTGAGTTCATCGTAGAGCTTATTCCCGCACCGAGGCACACCATTTCTTTATCGAAGAAATAATAACTCTTTCTTGCCTCAAGGTCGTTCTCCCAATAAGTAAAGCCGCCTCCGTAATCGGAATCGTCCGTGCCGTCGGCTTCGTGCCCTTCATAATGGTAAGATTCGTACTCGAACGCTGCCATTCCGTATTTTTCAAGGATCGCCATAGTTCCCGAAAAAGCTTTGCTCGGTTTCCATCCTTCCTTGTAAAACCACGGTTGACGAGCTCTTACGTCTACTGTAGTTCCCGGGATCCTTTGACATATATTTGGGTTCAGTATAAAATTAACTCCGTCGAAGGCGTTTCTGTCCGTGTTGTTATAATAATAAACCGCGCCGTCACAGGTGTACCAGCCACACCTGTTCGCACCGCAAATGCTTTCGTACGATGGATGACGCTCGGAAGGCATCGTTACCAAGAAAGCATAGTCGTTTCTGTGTTGAGCAAATCTATCTGCGGTGAACCACGCATAGCCTATCTCATAGTCATTTTCCGACGAAATGCTTTCATCGCGCAAAATATCCATAAGCTTTGCGAAGTTATAGACAGAACAAGTATTTTTTAAACTATTTACGATTCGCGGTGTCGATGCACAGCGTTTCACGAACTTTCTCAAGCGCGAATCTTCTTCTTCTCCAAAAAGACCTATCAACGGAAGAACGTTGTTCATAATGCCTACTCCAAGCATCATTTCACTTCCGCCTGTGCCCCTTCCGTTAAAGCCCACAAAGCCTTGCCCCTTATAGCACGCAGTTTCAAACATATATTTAGCGATATTATATAATTCGTATTGCTTTGGACTTACGTATTCCATAGGTGTTCCGCCAAGAAGAGTTCCAACGAATCCGCTTCTTACGAGATTATTAAAGCCGTACATCATATTAAGAGGAAAGCCGTGTGTCCATTCTACGTAATCTACGTGAACACCGTCTTCCATTCTTGTGATATTCAGCGTAAGGTCATAATCCGCGCAGGTTTCTTCAAGCAAGGCTCTGTCCTCAAGCAGAAGCGCAGCTTTTGTGCAAACGGTAAGGCGGCTCATAGCGCACCCTCTGATATAACCGAGTCTGTGAATTGTCAGAACGTACAAGAATGCCTTTAAGTATTTTTGGAAATGCTCACGCGTAAGATGCTCTTCCATAACGATAAGCGTATCGGTCAAGGGTTCGGGACCTCCCCAGAACCAATCCCACCAATTGAACGTCTCCATACTGCGCCAGCCGCGTCCCTCGATCTCAGCCTCGCCGTACATATTTTCGTACATCCATTCAAGGCAGTCGAGAATAGTTTCTTTTAACTCATCGTTTTTGTAATAGCGTGTGCCGTACGTTCCGTAACCCTTGGTAAGCGTCCAGATATTTCTATACTGTATAGTCAGATCTCCCGACACCTCGGGTGGTTTTTCACCCCAAAGAATGAACCGATCCTTTTCTTTATTAAGCGTTTCCCACGTTTTTTTCGTTGCCGTCGATATACTTTTAAGCTTTTCGCAAAAATCCGGATTGCTAAGATCGTTTAATTCTTCATTTCCGAGAAGAACGGTGCGCCACTTTTCCTTAACGGAGTCAAAGTCCTCTTTTGTAAATCCCGATGCATCGTATTTGCCGACGGTAGCATAGCTTGCAGATATTTGCAGCTCGTCACTTCTCTCTATCTCGTCGAGGATTTTTTTGTCCGCAAATACTATCAGCTTTCCTTCGTCAAACTCACGTGCGTCAACTCCGAGAGCGTTGGCATATTTCAGGGCAGGAACATATCGCAAGCCGCCAAGCTCTACCGTCAAGATCGCTATAGAGTCCTCGTTCTCTTCAACAGAGTGATCGAGGAATTTTTCAAAAAATGAAATGGGGACGTACAGCTCACCGTTCTGCTTCACACATCGAACTGATGGATCCTCACTGTAAGTCGAAAGTGTACCGTTTTTCAATACGTTTTTAGAATAAACGAAGATAGAAACGACGCCTTTTTTCGAATAGCGTTCAAACAGCTCGGGATTTGAGAATTTCGTGTTATAAAGTTTTTCTCTTATATCGTTCATAATAATCCTTTTAAGAAATATCTGCAATTTAAAAGGGCGAAATCTCGGTTAAAAGACTCCGCCCGAATTTAATGTTTATCCGAAATGATAATTAGAATTCAAAGGAATCTGCATCTAATGCGTATGATTGAGCGGCGTTGTTTTCACCGAAGAAGATCTTTTCGGATTCAACCGTAGCGGATGTCGAAACAACGTCGGCAGCTTTGATGACTTCAATATCAACACTATTGTATTTTTTCATATTTGTTCACCCCTGTTTTATTATGCTGCGTAAGCACCCGTCAGCTGGCAGTATCTCGCGTATGCCGTGACAAGCGATACGAGCGCTGTGTTTGCCGAATGATTTGCAAGAGCTGCGTGGATCGCCGTAAATACCGAAATATCACCGGACGCGACGGTATTGCCGTCTGTAATAACGAACTCAGCAGCTCTCATAGCCTCTATCGGCGTTGCCGCGGTTACGGTAACGTAATAGTTCTCTCCGTCGAACGCCTTTTCATAAATCTTGCCGTTTACCGTAACGGTCGCACTCTCCGATGCTGTGAAGTATACTTTCATATACATCTTCGACGAGAAGGTAAGCGTTGCACCGATGTATCGAACGTCAGCCGTCATACCCGAAGCGGAGAACTTATAAGCTTCAAGATCGGCAGCAGTAAGTGCCGCAACTACTTTATCGGCATCTGCAAGACCTGCGTTTGCAAGAACATCGTCGAGTTCATCATCCGAGTTCTTGATAGCGAAGTATTCCTGTGCTGCCGCACCGTAGTTAAGAAGAGCCTTTGCAAGAGCCTTTTCGTTATCATTCGCAGTGATCTTTATGAGCTCTTCAGCATATTCCTTTATGCTTGTGGTATACGTACCGCCGTCGATTGCAAGCGTTACGTCCTCTGCCATCATAATCGACGTAAGAGGGAGCGAGAGCTTGTATCTGCCTTCGGCATCGGCTTCAAGCTCTGAAAGATCGAAGGTTTTGCTCCTGTCACCTGCACTGAGAGTTGCAGTTCCGCTCTTTTCTCCTGCAAGCTTTACGTAAACGTTCATATCGATAAGCTCTCCGAGAGAAACGGACTTTGCTACTACTGCCGCATTTGCCGAGATCGCTTTGCCGTCACAAATATCGCAATGTGCATAGGTATCGTCTTTAAGTCCGCACCATTCGCAGGTCTGACCTTTGAAATTGTGTGCACACTCAAGGTTTCTGTCGGAATAGTATACCTTCATCGCATCAAACGCTATCTGGTCTGCGGTGATATTTGATAAACCGACAAATCTTACCATTCCTAAAACGAAGTCCTCGTGAGTTACGGTCATAATCTTGTTTTCCGGGTCGGTATAGTTAACTCTCGAATCGGTAATACCGCTGATGTTAAGAGGTCCTGACCAAGTGAATTTAGCCTTATCGGTATCCGTCATTGCCTGCATATCTTTTACTATGCATTTTCCGTCAACGAAAAGATCAAAGGTATTGCCCTTGGGGTGGTGAGTGAACATGATGTCGTAATAAGTGTCGGAAGCAAGCTTAACACCCGTCGAAGCGTAGCTGCCGGTTTCTCCGTTACGCGCAAGGAGATTTCCCGAGGGATCCATCCTCAAGGGAGCAAATGCGTGAGCACCGACCTTAGTAACCGTTCCGCCTGCGTCAACGGTTGCCGTCGTATACGAGTAGAGGTCAAATAGATTCACGCTTCCCGTAATCGAATAGGTGGAGAATTTCTTAAACCTCATCGATATTGTGTAGGCTCTGCCGTGGAATTCGTTAAAGTTGTAAAGAACTGCTTGAGCGCTGCCCATATTAGTAGATACCTGAAGATAGCCTTTTGCGGTTGCGGCACCGTACTTGATATAATAGTTTCCGTTATCATTTCCAAGTTGGAGCATTCCATCGGGATCCGAACCGTTAATCTTGGGATTCGTGCTGCTGTCAAACTCCGATGCGTAGATAACGTCGCCGCCGATATCGTCAATCAAGGAAGCGTCAACGATTCCGCCCGAAAGAGACTCGTGCATCTTGGTTTCGAAGGTTTCGGTGTGACCACAGGAGCAGGTGTAGGTAACTTCATTTTTGTTATTTGCAATACTGTGAGAGTGCGTTACCTTATAATCGTGAGTGCACGTTCCGTTTGATACTTCAAGACCTTCAACGCAAACGTCACAAATTCTGTCCTTATTTGCATCAAGCGTCTTGGTTTGGAGCTTCGTAGCATCGCAAAATACACAACCATAGGTTACGTCGGTGGTAGTCTTGTCAAAATTGTGTACGTGCTCCCCTGCCGCAAAGGAGTGATTCTTAAGGTTTTGATACTCGTCGGCGTAATATACGAGCATATTATCGAAGTAGATAGCGTCGCCCTGGTAATTTTTCGACGTAATTCCGTCAACCTGGGCAAAGCGCAGGAATCCAAGCATATAATCGTCAATTCCGTCTGCTTTGCCAAGCTCTACGAACTTTGCGGGAACGGTGTCCTTGGTAATACCTGCGTAATTTACGAGCTTACCATCAGCATCCGTGTACTGATAAATGTCGGGGATCTCATCGCCGTTTGTGTCGGCGTCGGTAAGAGTTCCCGGATTTGTGAAGAAGTATGCGGTCTGTCTTTTGGAAGTGAGAGTGTAGCTGCCGTCACTTTCTTTAGTGAAGAGGTTGGTGCCTGTGAAATAAGGTCTTGCGGAGTCAAAGATCAAGCTCTCGTGCTGTTCCCGACTTGCAAACGGAACGTCAGCCTTAACAAGCTCGTCATTGAGATATACGTCGTATACGCCGTACGTTCCCGTCGCCTCATCAATAACGCTCATATCAAAATGAAGGGCGATCGTATAAGGCGTATTTGTCTTGACCGTGGTAATTTTGCAATTTTTGTCGTTTCTGTTGGAAATGCCCTGATACATTCCCCAAAGCGTAGCACTGTTTTTGGTAGGATCGGATGCATTTGTGTAGATCATCAGACCGAGAATAGTTTGCACGTCGACACCGGATACGTAGGGATTGCCGCCGTTGCCCTTATTATTGAAATAAGATGCCATCTGCATAAGCGATGGATAATAAGTGCCAACAAACGCTTCGTCCGTGATCTCAAAGTCCATCTGTACTACGAACTTATTGCCTCTTGTATGAGTGGTGGCAAAGTTCGCGATACCGCCCGTACCCGAGGTATCGGTATGGTTTGTCATATCTATGACGTGCTTATTGACCGTGGTATCCTTGCCTATAACGATTCTACCGTCAGCAGTAGTAGCATCGCCCGAGTGGAAGGAGAAGCCCTTATTTGCAGTACCGAATTTTGTATTGTTTGTAAGGATCTCTGTTAATTGCTCGTCGGTATGCGTGGAATTTACCGTTTCCGATTGCGTAACAGCCGACTCTCCGTCGGGGCTTTCGCCCGTCGCAAAGACACTCAAGGACATACACGAAAGCAGTGTAGCAAGCGCGAGGATAAGAGAAATGATGCGGTTTTTCATTGTTTTATTCCTTTCTTTTTGTTATTTTACAAAGGCGTTGCCTTCTTCAATACGGAGCTGGTAGTAGCGGATGGAGTCTGTAGGACTGCCATTTGTATATCCAAGCCTTCTTGTATAGAAGATGTAAGAGCGGAAGCACTGTTTCCACTCTGAATAGCTTGTGGCACCTGTAGCTTCGGGAATCGCCGGCATCGATATGCTTGCAATTACCTCGCCCTCGGCGTCATAAGCAGTTATCAAGCCCGCGTCAAAATCAAGAACTATTCTGACGGTTACGGACTCCGCCGAGTAAAGATCCGCAACAGGCGCGGACTTCGACGTGCCGAGATAGAACGTGCCGTCCGATATTTTTCCGAAGGTGATAGAATGAGTGGAGGTCGACGCACCCGTTACGGTATGCTTTCCTATAAGGCTGAACTCAAAGTCGGGGATCGCCTCGCCTCCGTGCGCACCCAAGGTCAGAGTGTAGCTGATCGACGTTTCCGTCGCTGTCGCGATATTTACGGTGGAGTTCTGAACGTTTAGGATCGGATCCTTTTCCCCCATTGTCCAGACGAGATATTTTTCGCCGTTTTCTACCTCGGTCTTGAAATGCGCGCCCGCTTTGTTTTTGCCCGAGTAACTGATGCCGTTTATCGTTTTATCCGCTTCAAATACGTCAAGGTCGGTCGTCCTATAGTCCTCGTTGATGAAGATAATATTCCACTTGGCATATACCTTGTAGAAGCCCTCGTGCCCTGTCGGCACGGAAGCCGTCTTTGTACCCTCGTCAAAGGTAGGCGTCGTGTACCATCCGCCAAAGGCATAGCCCGTGAGTGTGGGAATGGGCAGGAGCGTTTCTCCCGTCGGATCGTATATTTCGAGTGCGCCCTCGGGAAGAGTTCCGCCGCCCGTAGAATAGATTATGGACTGTGGATGAGGCGGCTCTTTAAGTCCCTCAAACGCGTTGCCCTCTTCAATTCTCAGCTGATAGTAGCGGATAGCGTCTGTTGGAGTGCCCTGCGGTGCGTTCGTCCTTCTTGTGTAGAAGATGTAAGAGCGGAAGCACTGTTTACAATCGGGATAGCTTACAGCTCCCGTTGCCGATGGGATGGTCGGCATAGAGGTCTTTGCCGCTTCCTTGCCCTTTTCTCCGTAGGCTATGATCTCGCCCGCGTCAAAATCAAGAACGATCCTGATAGTTACGGGCTCGCCCTGATTCAGATCCGCAACGGGAATGCTCGTGTCACCGAGATAGAATACACCGCTCTTGATCTTACCCAAGTTTATCGAGCTGTTTGCGCTCTCGCCGGTTACAGTGTGCTTTCCGATAAGGCTAAAATCAAAATCCGGAACTTCTCTGTCGCTGTGCTTGCCTATTGTGAACGTGTAGCTGACGGAGTTATCCTTCATTGATGCGATATTGACCGTATTGTCCTGAACGTTGATTATAGGATCCTTCTCGCCAACGTACCAGACAAGGTATTTCACACCGTTTTCTTTTTCGGTCTTGTAATACGCACCGGGATTGGAGTTTGGCGAGTAGTAAATTCCGTTTACCTTCTTGTTTACGTCAAGATCTATGTCGGTATTTAAAAAGTCCTCGTCAACGAATATGACGTTCCACTTAGCGTAAACCTCGTAGAAGCCCTCATGCCCCGTCGGCACGACAGCCGTATTTGTACCCTCGTCAAAGGTTGGCGTCGTATACCATCCGCCAAAGGCATAGCCCGAAAGGGTTGGGGTGGGCAAAGGCGTATCTGTACTCGGATCATATATTTCCGGTGCGCCCTCGGGAAGAGTTCCGCCGCCCGTAGAATAGATTATGGACTGTGGATGAGGCGGCTCTTTAAGTCCCTCGAACGCATTTCCTTCCTCAATTCTGATCCTGTAGTAACGAATGCTGTCCGTGACGTTGCCTGCGGCGGAGTTGAGTCTTCTTGTGTAGAAGAGATAGGATCTAAAGCACTTTCTCCACTCCGAGTAGCTGCTTGCTCCCGTGAAATCGGGTATTGCGGGAAGGTCCGCCACGGCAATCTCGCGTCCCTTCTCGCCGTAAGCGCGAATGACGCCCTCCTCGAAGTCGATCACGATTCTGACAGTGACCTTCTCACCCGTCGAGAGGTCTGCGATAGGAGTGCTTGTTTTAGCAAAATAGAATATCTCGTTTTGGATCTTTCCGAGAGTAATACTGCTGTTGGAGGTGTTTTCACCGTCCACGGTAGTATTGCCTATTACGCTGAAATCAAAATCGGGAACCTTAAGGTCGCCGTCCCCACCCATCACAAGCGTGTAGCTGATAGACGTGTCGTTCATTGAGGCAATGTTGTTTACGCTATTTTGAACGTTGATGATAGGATCTTTTTCACCGGTTATCCAAAGAAGATAACGCTCTCCGTTCTCCTCGGCCGTCTTGAAATACGCGCCTGCGTTTTTATTGCCTGCGTAATGTATGCCGTTTATAAGAGCGTTTTCACCCTCTCCGAGATTAAAATCAGTGCTCGAATAGTCCTCGTCCACAAAGCACAGGAGCCATTTAGCGTAAACCTTAACCGTCCCCTTCATTCCCGCGGGGATCTCCGTGATTGCGGTCCCAGGCTCGAAGTTCGGGCTTGTATACCATCCGACGAACACGTCACCGCCGCGTTTTACGTCCATGGGAAGAGGCGTAACGCTTTCACTCGTGTAGATATAAGGAGTATCCGAGGGCAGCGTTGCGCCGCCGGAATTATACTGTATTTTACCGCCGGTATCGCCTATTACGTCAGCGCCGGGCTTCAAAGTTACCTCGCCTGTAGGGGCTGTAAACGTGAGAAGCGCTTCTCCCGCGTCAACGTAAGAATACGCTACGGAAACACCGTCGACCGTGATCTGCCACGTGCCCGAGGCTACACCTGCAACGTAATACTCGTAAAGACCTTTTCCCTCTGTCGTGAAGGATAATTCCTTGTGATAGTTTTCGGTCGTGCTCGCGAATGCCGCGATATTGTTGCCTACTTGTACTCCGTGAATCTTGTCCGACGAAAACTTAAGGTAATCAAGCTCCGCCGTGCTCTCGGCGTCCGTAACAGCCATAAGGGTTAAGAAATTGGTGGTTTTCTCGCCGTCCGCGCGAAGCTCGATACGTCCCCATATCTTATCCGCGTTATCGTCCGTCGCGAAGTCGTCCTGTGCGTTTTTGCCCTCTACCCATGAGCCGATATTATCGGGATCGGTAAAGCTCTGCGTTCTCTCATCCCAAGATCCGCGGTCGGCAGGATCGGCAAAGTAGCCGTTTATCCACCAAGCTTTGCCCGAGCCGCCGATCTTAACGATTGCCTCTGCACCGAACAAGGATTTTACGTACATTTTACCGTCACCGTTGATGACCGTAGCGGAAAGCTCATCTATATCGATCTCGGGTTCTTTATGCGTATGTAAAAGCCACGATTTTCTGAAGCTTTCATCCTTCGAGGTTATCTGGTCATAGGTAAGGAATATAGCCGGGAAATCCTCATTTCCCGTAAAGACCGTGAGCATACGTCTGCCGACGTACTCGACTGTATCCTCGTGATATGCGGCGCTTATATCGCCTGCAATATATGCATATTTAGCCTTGCCGTCCTTTGCATAGCCGTAAGCTGCACCGAGCGTGTCGGCTCTGCGGCTGGTTTCAAGCCATTCGTTTGCAGAGCCGGTGTGCGGCTCTCTTCTTATCTGGCTACCGGAATAGTAATACCTCTCGACGTTTGTTATGTTGGTTTTTGCGTTTTCGTCACCGTCGTCGTATATCGGCTCTGCATCCGCATACGCGGGATTGAATACAAGAAGACCGTTATGCGCGACAGTCGACTGATGATAATAATAATGCGCGGGTGAGCCGTACTTTTTGTAAGCTCCCGAGGTTGCCGCAAGCAAACCTTTATAATATATTTGGAAAGAACCGTGATCCTGCCCCTCGTGGTTGCCGCCCGTGCGGTTCATAATGCGCATCAGAACTGCTACCGAATCAGGGTCACCCCATTCCTCACGAATGGTCATCTGCCCTGCGGGATCGGCAAAATACTGTATAGGATCCGCTTCATCCTGCACGCGCTCTCCATTGTAATCCACCATCGCGGCAAGCGCGAGCTGCAAGGATGGAGTCATAGTGAAGATGGTATCGTATTGGAATCTTGAATGATTGTTGGAAACTGTAAGAGCGTGAGCATAGATCACAGGATCGTTATACATCGCCGCAAGAAGCATATACTCGTTGAAGCCAACGATCTGACCGTACGTGTTTCTCGAGCCGTCACCCGTTTGGAAATAATACTGCCTGAAAGAAGAATAATCGCTCGGCAAAACGTGGCTCATAAGGAAATATGCAGAGCGGCTGAAATCCTCCGTGATGCACATTTCACCCGTTGAAAGATATATGAGATATATCGCCCAAGCCTGAACGTTTACCTTTATCGGTGCATAGCTTGCCGTGCCCTGAGATACCCATCCGTTTTCATACTGATAGTTTGCGGCAGGGAGATATTCGTTAAAATACCTGCCACCGACGAACTCCCACCAATCGGGCGCTTCATCGTAGAACACCGACGCGACGCTCATCCAGTCACGAAGGAACTGCGGTCCTGTACCGTGTCCGGCAACAGGGTTCATTCCCGCTGATCCGGCGGGCGGATACTGTATGTTTCTCTCAAGCTGCGGACCGAGGATCTGCGCTGTGCCCCAAATGAGATGCCATTTATCCGTTTCCGTAAGAACGTCATAGCACCAGTCGTAAACCGCCGCAAGCGTTATCATTACGTGAGAAGGTCCGTGATAGACGTCACCGTGAAGATCGGTGGTAAACTTTAATGAGAGCATAGCGTTCTTTATGCCGACGATCGCCTCGTAAGCGTAAAGCTCGTCGCCCGTAATGAGATACGCCAGAGCCTTAGCCTCGATGACACCGAGTGTCTCGCCGTTATATCGGTACGTCTGCCCCGACTCTCCGCGCACACTCGGAAATACGCCGAAATCAATCGACTCTATATTGGTGTTTGCGCGAAGCCAGAACTCTTTTGCCAAAGCGGAATAAAGAGAGTCGCCGTTTTCTCCTTCGGCAAGTATCTCGCGAATCCTTTCAAGGTTGCTCTTAGTTACGAAATATCTCGGATGATCCCCCTCTGCGGGATAAAGCCACGGTTTTCCGCTCGGAGCACCTAACGGATAATGCCCGCCATCACCGCACATTGGCTTGTAGAACGTGCCCGGCGT
This sequence comes from Clostridia bacterium, assembly GCA_017503105.1. Taxonomy (GTDB): domain Bacteria; phylum Bacillota; class Clostridia; order Oscillospirales; family CAG-272; genus UBA1740. The sequence goes on along the minus strand of JAFVTS010000031.1, from coordinate 51,471 downwards.
GTATTTATCGGTGTTGAACTGTCCGTCGGTAAATTCACTGTTAAGCGAGAGCAATGTGTCAATTTTTCCCTGTCTTATCTCCTCGGAATAGTCCTCGATGCTCTTGATCGCCGTAACGAACAGATCAAGCGGCAAAGCGGATATGTTCTCATTAAGATAAGAAATGAACTCTTCCTGTCCTATCCTGAATGCCTCTTGGCTGTTAGCAACGAAAACGAGCTTTTCTCCGATAACCGCATATCCCCACGCAAGATCTTCAGTGCTCTCGCACTGCTCTTCGAGATACGCGAGAAGGGTTGCCGATTCCTCTCGGTTTGTATTGCCTATAAGAATCTCGTGCGCGGAAGCCACAGTTTCAACCGCATCGGATTTTATGCTGACATCCGTAATGCCTTCACGCAAAAGAAGCGCTCTAACATCGTTTGACAGATCGTAGTCAAGCATTATCGTGTCGCTTGAAAAGATGATCTTATAGTCACTCTTTCCACTCTCGCCAGCAAACGAGAGGGAGCCATTCTCCACGGAAGTTAGACGGCACGTCGAGCCGATTTCGGCACGGTAGGTCTGCTGCACAGCGGACGTCTTATAACATACGCCCAACGCTAAAACAAGCGTCACAAGCGCAGCCATAACTGCTGTAAGACAGTTAACCTTTATTCTCATTTTGTTCTCCTTTCGGACTTCGCCGTATATTTTATATGGTTGTTTTAGCAAATTTTAGATCAAGGTGTAATCTTCATCGGATGGTAAAGTAATAACAATCTCGCGTCCGTTGACCTCTATCGCTACAGTCTGCTTCAACGGAGTACGCATAACAAGACTTATAACCCTTCCGTTTTCCCACTTCATCGATATTTTAACGTTACCCTTTGCTACGATTCCGCGTATACATCCATCCTTCCAAGCATCCGGAAGAGCCGGTAAAAGCTCAATGCGTCCGATCTCGCTTTGCATAAGCATATTGCAGATGGCAGCTGTTACACCGAAGTTTCCGTCAATTTGAAATGGAGGATGCGAATCAAACATATTCGGGAACGTCCCGCCGCCATCACCGACAAGGTTGATTGTATCGGTTGGGACCGAAAGTTTAAGAATTCGAGACAAAAGCTTAAGAGCGCGATTTCCTTCCTTCAAGCGCGCCCAGAGATTGACTTTCCAGGCAAGTCCCCATCCTGTTCCCTCATCCCCACGCCTTTCAAGTGTTTTTTTGCACGCCTTTACAAGCTCGGGCTCGCGTTTTTGTGAAATCTGATTTCCCGGAAAGAGGCTGTAAAGATGAGATAAGTGTCTGTGATTTTGGTCGCTTTCAACCTCATCGTAAGCCCACTCCATTATGTATCCGCCGTCAGATATCTTTATCGGATAAAGCTCCGGGAGAATTTGAATCACCTTTTCCGTAATCTCGTTTTTAACGTTGAGAAGCTCCGAGGCTTTAAGATATATCACGAAAAGCTCTTTCAGAAGGCTCGCGGACATTGCTGTCGTTTTAGAAACACTGAGCATTGGTCCCGATTTTGCAATCTTTACCGAGAACTCATCGGTATTGCTCATATCCTCGCAGTTTGCGTCGTTTATTCCGTCATTGTCTCGTACGTAATGATTTTCAGGAGAGGTCGAGGGCGATATCATATACCCCTCTTCATCCTTGTATATTGTATCTAAATAAAACAACGTCGCATCGCTGATAATTGGATATATCTCAGAGAGTTTTTCCCTGTCGAGAGTATACTCATAGAGGTCAAAAAGCTGACAAGCGATCCACGCCGAGCTCATATTCCAGAATGAATAAACGCAAGCCGCGGCACCGCGTTTATAACCGACGGGGTTGGTCATTGCCCAAAGGTCGGAGTTGTGGTGCGAGACAAAGCCTCTTGCATGATAGAAATCGCGCGCCGTTTTTGTTCCGGATTCACGCAATCTTTTTGCAAGAGCGACAAACGGCTCATAGCACTCCTCAAGATTAGTAATAAGAGTCGGCCAATAATTCATTTGCGTGTTAATATTAAGCGTATAGTTGGAGCTCCACGGAGCAACCGGTTTTTCATTCCAGATACCCTGCAGATTCGTTGCTTGAGTTCCGCTTCTTGATGAAGCAATGGTGAGATATCTGCCAAAGCCGAATAAAAGCTCGTAAAGTCCAAGATCGCTACCGTCAAAGTTCTTAAGCCTTGTTAAAGTGTCGGTATTGTTCTTTGAGTTCAAATCAAGACTGACTCTACCGTAAAGAGCGGAATAGTCTTTTACGTGATCCGCCTTTACCCGATCGTATTCTGTGCCATTTAACTTATCTAACACCTTTAAAGCATTGGCGCGGTGATTCAGTCCTTCGGTGTCGGGATTTTTGTTCCATCCGTTAAAGCTCGTCTTTATACTGATATAAACAACCGCAGCGGTGGCATTTTCGACTCTGACATATTCATCGCTCCCCGTGACAGCACCGTCGCTTTGCACCTTAATTGCAACCGTGACGGTAATACCCCTTTCTGCTTCGTCGTAAATGAACGGGACATCCTGTACGAAAGGATAAATACAACCGTTCGACGGACATCTTAGGGTGAAAATATAGTTACATCCGTCAAATTCTCTTTCAATTTCCTTTAGCTGAGTATCAGTACTGAGCGTAAAGCTCAAGGCTTTCGCCTTATCTGCCGAAAGCTTGACGGCTATAACGTCATCAGGACAGGATGCGATAATCTCTCTTTTATACGTAACACCGTCGGTTTTATACCTAATCGCGCAAATCGCATTTGCAATATCAAGCGATCTGCGGTAATCGGCAACGTTATTATGTCCGAAATCAAGATACACGTTTCCGATTGCCATATAAACCTGAGACCACATCCCTAAAAAGCCGTCGCCAAGTGTTTTTTGTGCCTCATATATTTTGTTTTGGAGCACGAGCTCCCTTGCCTTGATATAAGCCTCATACGCCCCATCGGGAGCAGGGTGAATTTTTCCTGTACCGCTCCATGCAGTATCATCGTTTAGCGAGATCCTTTCATGTGAGACTCCACCGTAAACCATTGCTCCGAGCCTACCGTTACCGATCGGTAGAGCCTCTTCGAAGCATTTTGCTTCATTATTGTAATATAAGAGATTCTCCACTTTTCTCGCCCCTTTTTGCCGTGACTTTTGTAGCTTGCTTTTCTACTTTTTTACTTTTCAACTTGATTTTATCATTTTTTTGTGGTATAATCAAGGTACAAAAATACATTTATTTATGTAAAATCGTACACAAAGGAGCCTTTATGAGTACGCCTGAAATTATTCACCATCTTGATAAAAACACCTTTTTGAACCCGCTGGAATATTCTCGCTTTTTGTTAAAATTCAATTATGAAGCACCGCTTCATTCGCACGCATTTTTTGAGGTAGCAGTAGTCACGGGCGGACGAGGCAAACATCTTATAGGTGACAGCTCCATAAGCGTCACATTAGGTGACGTTTTCATCATACCGCCCGGCGTAAACCACGGATTTGAGGAGAGCGAGAGCCTAAACGTTCACCATATACTGATAAGCAGCGCATTTATGCAAAAAAATCTTGCAGATCTTCAGCTGTTACCCGGTTTTGGTATGCTATTCGATATAGAGCCGAGTATTCGTGCAAATGCCGCGAAGCCTATGTATTTGAAGCTGACCGATGAACAGTTTTGCACGGTTCAAGAGCTCCTTACCAAAGTAAGAGAGTATAAAAACCGTAACGACAATTACGTAATGTGTATACGTAATGCATTTTCACTCCTGGCAATTTCCACCCTGTGTAAAATGTATATGGAAAATACGATCAACGATCACGATAACGCGCACAGCCGTGACACCACATTTGTCAAAGCACTTTCTATTATTCACGAGCGCTACTACGAAAAAATAACTATATCTATGCTCACGCGTGCAACTCATCTGTCAAGAACCGCGTTTTTAAAAAAATTCAAGGACTTTTGCGGAATGCCCCCCGGGGAATATATAACAAAAAAAAGACTCGGAGCGGCAAAAAATATGCTTATTACAACCACACAGTCTCTTTCCGATATAGCTAACAAAACAGGCTTTTCCGACGCCTCGCATTTAAGCAGAGCTTTCAAAAAAGAGTACGGTATCTCCCCTGCGTCTTTCAGAAATAAAGCAGAACGTTAACGTAAATGTAATGTGCCCCTGCTTTATAAGCTCTACTTTTTCAAGTTTTATCTTCCAAAAAATTGTAATGCATCATTTTCATCTTATAATGTAATTTATAATAATCATTCTATAATAAATCTTACCCTAAAGTCGAACCCGAGATCACGGCGTGTGCTTGTCCCTATACAAGTCGGCTCGGCTGGCTAGCCCCCAAAACTCGCTTCGCTCGTTTCGGGGTACCCCGCCTGCCTCGCCGAGACAAGCACACACCTCGAACCTGAATAGAGCAGATAAAGATACATTTTCGCGTCTTTTGCCGCATCTCGGCTTGTAAATTCCGCACTTGACTTCGCCAAGCTGTGTCAAAATCCATCAAAAATCTATTCGCCGTACGGTGCGGAGCAGTTTTGAGAGTGTAAATTTTTCCCTATACTTCGCCGAATAATAACGGCAACCGCGCTCATTGCCCTCGCAATATTCAAAGAAATCTTGCATAATCATAAAAGCGCACGTGTTTTATTCCAATAACTGCTTCATAGATTTTGCACGATGTCAACAGAATAGCATTCCCCTGCCTCATTGATCACGGCAACCGAATCGGGAACGACCAGAATCGCTTCGATTTTTTCATCACGGCGTTTGAGTACAACGGAAATTTTCCCGCGAGGAGTGATGATCGATCCGCGAGCGTAATTCATACCTGTCGGCAAGGCGGGGCAAAAACAAATTTTTTCATATCCGTAAGAGCCGTCCGATTGTCTGATGCCGAGAATCCCCTCAAAAAGAGAGCGCGTGCAAGCGCCGAACATCGGGTGCGATCCCGAACCGCGGCACCCCCAGCTCTCAAAAAGCGAGGTCGCGCCCCTTCTTTTCATTTCAAGAAAAGAGCCTGTTGCGCCTGATGAGAGGAGCTTATTTGCCGTGTCGGCGTATCCGTGCTTGAAAAGGATTTCAACAAGAGCGTCCGTTGCGAGAAATCCCGTGTCAAATTTTCCGAGGGCTTCGTAGTATTTTCGGGGGATTTCCGGACTTTCGATACCGACATACGTCGCCCACACGGAAGCCGCACCTATCTCCTTCAGAGCCACGTATTCACGCTCAAGCGCCGAAAGGCAGACGGCTTCAAGGTATTCAAACTCATTACTGCCCGACATTTCGCGATACATTCGCAAAGCGCGCACAAAGAGCGCCGTATTGACAAAATGCTCGGGAACCTTGCCCGAGTCAAGATATTTCCAATCTCCAAGGCACCAACCGCCCTTCGATTCGCGCACGACCGTTCCGTTTTCCATACAACTCTCGGTAAACTTTATATAACGGCGCATAGCGGGAAGTGCCTCTCTAAGGATAGACCTGTCAGCAAATTGCTTAACGAACGCATAAGGCACGGTAATAATCGCGCCTCCCCAGCCGCAAGGTCCGCCGCCTCCGCCCTGAAACGGCGCTGTGTGTTGCACGTGACCCGTATTTATATCCTGACAGTCGAGAATATCGCGGATCCATTTTCGGTAAAGCGCCTTTGAATCAAGTATCATCATAGCCGCAGGAGCACAGAGCTGACCGTCACCCGTGTAACCGAGTCTTTCTCTGTGAGGGCAATCGGATGGGTAAGAGCCGTGATAATTTGAAAGCTGCGTTCTCACGTAGGCATCAAAGAGAAAATTCGCCCCCTCGCTATCCGAATCAAACTCTGCGGTCAAACCGACGTCGGAATGGATCACGCACACCTCAACGTCCTCTATTCCCGCGCTGTCGCCTTCGATCTCAAAATATCTGAATGCGTGCCAGGTGAAGTGCGGCATAAACGTACGGCTCTCGCCGTCGGAAATAAATACGTCGGTCATAATCTGCGGCTTCCCCGAGGTGCCCTTATAGTGAGCGCCCGTAGTGGTAAAATCAAGATTGCCCTCCCCGTCAAGATATTCCGAATAACGCAGAGTGAATTTTCCTCGGTTGGCGCGCAAAGCAACCAATGCGCTGACGTTTTCGCCCGCATCGTATATTCTTTTCCCGTTACGCTCCGACAAAATCCGAGGGCGTATTTTTCTTATTATTCTGTCGGGTATGCCTATGCTCGGAGAAAATATGCTCTCCTCCGGGTGAGGAAGAAATATGACGGGCTTTGGAGCATTATCACGAAATCTATAATCAATAACTTCTCCGATGAAAATATTTGAGCTTCTGATTTCCGATTCGCACCACGTTTCAGTTCCGTCAGAGTATATACTCATATCATCAAAAGCAAGAGTGAAAACAAGTCGGGGTCTGTCAAGATAGTGCATCTTTCCCTCAGCTATACGTTCTCTCTGCGTATACCATCCGCCGCCGAGCGTTACCTCGAGTACGTTCTCTCCCTGCTTTAAGAATCCTTCTACGTCATACTCGTAGTAATACATTCTGTGAGTTCTTATATCCGTAGCCGTGTACGTAGCTTCCGAAAGATCGCGAGTGTGATAATCGGTCGCGACAGGGATAAGCTTATCTTGCGTCAAACGCTGACCGTTAACGGTTGCTTCAAAGTAACCGAGTCCGCATATATAAAGGTGGCCTTTAAGATTTGCATTTAGTGTAAATTTACGAGTAATTACAGCTACGTCGACAGAATACGTCGGGGCAATCCAACGCGACCCTGCAAACGGTGATTGCTCGTATGTATATTCTTCTATTTTATTCACTTTTTCCATTCCAAAAGTACCCCGCACGAGCCAAGATATGCTCTCAACTTATCTATATCTATTTTCGTCATATCGTCACTAAGTGCGGCGGCTGCTCCTGCCGCTTCTCCCGTCACCGCACACACTGGTATTACACGGGTAATGTCCCAAAGGGCGTTCGTTACGGATACCGACCTGCCTGCAGTCAAAAGGTTCTTTACCTCTTTGCCGTAAAGAATGGATAGCGGAAGCTCGTACACGACGCCTCTCTTCCTCCAGCTGGGATAGATTCCAACGCTATCGGGATAATGTACGCACGAGTCACCTATATCCTGAGTTTCGGCACCGATTAACCTCCTCGTCATACGGACGGTAGGAATGGTCGATATCGTGACGGGAACAAGATCGGTAATAGTTTTTCTTCTATCAAGAACATTGTTAACAAGAGATGCGTGCTGAAGCTCGACAAGCTCCGAAAGCTCCTCTGTGTCAAGTCCCGAAAACCTTCTTAAATCCTGAAGCTCGGTGTTTTCTGTTGTATCGGGAACGTCGTGAACTCCGCACATATACAGTTTAAGGTTATGCTCACCGTAACCGTAATACCAAGCGGCGAGCTTATTTCCCTCCGGAAATGTGTCTGTGAGAGCACCTGCGAGCTTGCAAATATCCGCGTCTCCCGTAGTATCAACAACCGATTTTCTTACTCTTATTGCCTCTCGGCCACCCTTTCCCTCAATGACAACGTGAGTAATTTTTCCATTATCATTCACGCACCCTACGGCAGGCGCTCCGTACAGTATTTTAACTCCTTCTTTTAAAAGAAGCTTCTCTGCGCTCGTTGCAAACAGCTGTGCATTGAACTGTACTTGAAAGCGATGCTTTTTTCTTTCCTCAATATCGTTACCGTCAAACCAAGCGGTGGGGTACATATCTTCAGCTCCGTGCTCGATTGACAGATGGAAGAGTTCCTCCGTAATACCAAAGCAAACCTGATTTCCCTCACCGTCGCAAATAGGCAAATAAATCGTTACAAGTCCTGCGGTGGCAAGACCGCCGAGCATAAATCCGCGCTCAAGAAGTATTACCTCTGTCTTCAATCCCAAAGCGCGCCCCGCTCTTGCCGCAGAAAGAGCCGCGGCAATTCCCGCAACACCTCCGCCCGCTACACAAACGTCACACTCGTACTTGACGGGTGTACTAATATCTTCTTTAATAAATTCGGTGCTCATTTTCTCTTCCTTTCAATTGACTTTATGATAGATTTGTGATATAATATACAAAAAAACAACATGTGGAAAATATATGAAAAGCAGTATTCCTTTGAATTTCGGTGATAAAAAAAGCTCGGATTTTTCATTCAGCCATCAAACAGGTGACGGCGGATACGAATGCGCACTTCATTGGCACGATTGCTTTGAAATATTCGAGGTCAAGGGCGAGCCTATGAAAATAGCGCTTGAAGACGGAGAATACGAGCTCTCGCGCGGTGATATTGCCGTTTTCGTCCCCAGGGCTCTTCACGGAGTGCGCTCGCTCGGCAAAAGCTACGACAATTACGTATTAGGATATACCGAAGGAGTTATCTATTCCTCGGAAATATCCTCCATAAATATGAAATATCTGGCACCGTTCAGATACGGCAGGGTGAAAAGCTTCGTTGTTACGGCAAACGATCCGAGCGCACTTTCCATCAGCGAGAGCCTTGTCCTGCTCCGCAAAACAGCACGTGACAAAAGTGATATGCGTGAGTTAGTCGTAAGATCGGAAATCTTAAGAGTTCACGCGGAGCTTTACAGGATCTCCTCCACGTCAAGCGCGGTAAATACCGAGCTCAGCGAGTATCTTATGAATGCCGAGGAGTATATTCGCCGACATATAAGCGAAGATATCTCTCCCCGAGATATTGCCGACGCACTTCACATAAGTTATAGCCACCTTGCGAGAATTTTGAAAAACAATCTCGCGACCTCTGCCGTCGAGTTCATAAACGAAATGAAAATAAGCGCAGCGGAACAGATGATGATAACGGATAAAACGCTTAGAATAACCGATATTGCGTATTCTCTTGGATATGACTCGCCCTCATACTTTACAAGAAAATTCAAGGAAATAAAGGGACAAAGTCCCTCGGAATTCCGCAAAATGCTAAAACTATTATAACAAATGAAGAAGAAGAGCACAATTCCGAAAATATCATAAAGAAGCACAAATCTATCAATTTTAATCTCGACAGCATAAGGTAAAAAAAAGCTATGACTTTCGCCATAGCTCTTTTTTTCGTTTTTTTGAAATTAGCCGTTGTTCTTGATGGAGTTCTCGTAGGACTCAACCATCTTCTTTACCATCTGACCGCCAACGCTACCTGCCTGCTTAGAGGTGAGGTCGCCGTTGTAACCCTGCTTAAGGGTAACGCCAACTTCGTTAGCTGCCTCCATCTTAAACTTGTCAAGTGCCGCTCTTGCCTCGGGCACGTTAACCTTGCTCTTAGACATAAGATCTGATCTCCTCTTTTTTTATCTGTATTAGCGAGCCATACCGAAAACGTTTGCGCTCCCCGTTTTCAAAGTGAGGCTCGCGTTTTCTTGACTCTGTTATTATTCTGTCACGCATATCCGAGTTTATGATAAGAAGTTTTTTCCAAATCAGATAAAAAAGAATAGGAGCAAAACGCTTAAATTATTATTATTTTAAAGCAAATAAACGTAAAATATTATCGCGAGAGCCGAAGCGAACAAAGAGCTTACGAAATTAACCGCATCGTTATTAACGAAGGAAATGCCCGACACCTTCGCGCACTTATCACCGCAGTGCACGGGACTTTCCGTAAGCTTCCCGCACATTCCGCATCTGTATTTCACCTGAACGAGCGAGCCCAAGAAGCTATCGAAGAGGGCGCCCGAGAACGCGCAAATGACGACGAGAAGGAATCCGCGCAGCCGAATAACGCCGAAAGCAAATGGTATGAGCGCCGTCAAAGCCGCTCCGAGGAGAGAGGCAAGCGTGCCTATCAATGACATTCCGCCGCTCATTCCCTTTTCAATTCTTCGCATTTTGAAAAGATCGAACGCGCCGCGCGAGAGTGAGCCGAAGCCCGACGCCGCCGTGTCCGAAAACGCTTCCGCCGCCGCTGCCATAAAAGCGAAAAGAAAGGCTTCGTTATTAAAAGCAAGGTACAAAGCGGAAAATACGAAGGCGAGCGCACCGTTTGCAAGCACCTGATAGGCGTCGCGGGTCTTGTCATCTTTCTTTTCAAGTCCGTCGCCTTCTGCCACGAATTTTCTCTTTATTTTATCAATTAGAACACCGCCGCACAGGAATAGAGCCATCATTAAGAAGCCCATATTTCCAAAAGCAAGGCTCACCGCAAGGTCGAGGATAACGGCAAAAGCCGTTCCGACGGGTGTCAGAATACGGCGCTTTATAACTATTCCCAAAAGAAGCGGCGTCAAGAGAACAGGCACTATATATTCAATCAAAGCGGCGCTTCTGAAGATCAGAAGATAAGAGAGCAAAAACGTACCGAGAGGTAGGGTGACGTTATCAAGCCCCGCCCCCGTCACAAGCTCAAGCACCGCCCCCGTAAGGGCAAGTGACACCAAGCCCCAAAGAGGAATCCCGAGCGCATAGATATTATCAAACACCGCGCAAACGCCAAAGGAGAATATGAAGCTTGCGAGAGTTCCGAATAGCGTTTTGCTCTGCCATATATGCGGATTGAAACGGCGCACCGCCTGCCCCACGACGCCCGCAAAGCCGTCGCCGAGCGAGGTACAGAATACCGCTATTCCGAACGGCAGCATAAATTCGGGGCGAAGCCACGATACGAGCGACATCACGCTCATCGAAACGCAGAAATACACCGTTCCCGGTGCGTTATCCGCATCCGAGGAGATCATTTGCATAAGCCCTTTTTTGTAAGTGAAAATAAGCAACGCGAGAAACGATAAGCATATTATCAAGAGGTGATAGGATGGACCTATGTAATGATTTAAAATTATCCACTCAAAGCCGATGAGTATGTGCACGGTCTTTCGCGTATATTTTTTAGATATTCCAAGCTTGTAAAGAAGCGTGGAAAAAAGCAGACAGACGGCGGCGTACACCGCGCCTATCAAATAGCCTTTCAGGACTGTCATTTTAGTTCCGTTCTTTCATAGATTTAAATGCCGACAGAAAGCACCCTGCCGTCGGGCAATTTTATACTCTGCTCCGTTTTATCGTTGCGAATTACAAAAATTCCGCGAGTATCGACGCTTACGGGCGCTATTACGTACGCGTAAGAATCTGCTCCGCGCCTGTCAAGAGTCACGGTCAGCATATCGCACTCGAACACCTCATCAGACTCGACGAGGCGGTTGCGGCGATAAGAGCCTTTTTTAAGCTCACGCGTACCGACGAGCTTTGAGCTTTTGTCAAGCACTCTGTATCTGACAGAGCCGTGTATTATCTCGTCATCGGAGAGCTTGATCTCGCCCGAGCAGGCGCACTGCTCCACCGTGGTAATAATTTCTCTGCCGAGGGCGTCGGAAAGGGAGTTTCCGAGAATTATCATTCCGTATGGAGTCGCAAACGCCGCGACGGTCGCGCTGACACCCTCGTGAGTAACGGTCGTGCGGGTCAGCGCGACGTCACCGTCCGAGAAGGTCTTGTAATTCTCAACGGTGGGAGCTCTTAAGCTGAAATCCTCTACCGCCAGAAGCTCGTCTTCGGTCATATAAGGCATACTCGTTCCCGGTATCAAGCCGTAATCGTAAGCAGGTATCGCTCTCGCGTACTCCGTGCCCGTCGAAAGGACCGCGGTGTTTGTGCCGTAGGAGAAATTATAGCCTAGAACGTTCTCGCCGTTTATTATCTCCGCGTGCAGAATATCGGGTGCCGCGCTCTTATGAGAGATGAAAACTCCGTCACGGCACATCGTGAGATACGCCGCGCGCTCAAAAAGACGCACGCCGTCGAAGGTCGACCCGCCCGATTCAAGCGAGTCGATAAATTCGAGAAGCTCCTCGTGTCTCGGGCAGTCGGGCGTGTCGGCGATGAGTCGGAGCGCGGGAATAAGAGTGCTAACGCTCATAGGGGCGCCCCGTCTTACGTATTCCCTGCCCGTTACCGCGTGGTCAAAACATCCGCGGTTCATCATATATTTAAGTCCGAAGACGTGGGTCATCACGTTTTCAAGCTTTTCTTTTGAAAAAGCGTAGGGCGTCATCCCCGCAAAATGAATGAGGGGCGCTAAGGATTTGATATAGCTTCTGCCGTAGCCACCCGAGTAGAGCCTTTTTCCGTGTTGGAAGAACGAGCCGTCGGGCTGCATTCCCTGCTCGTTGTCAAAATCAGCCTCGCCCTCGGCGAGCTTTACGGAAAGCTCAAATAGCGAAGCGTCACGCGCAAGGATAGCGTAAGTCATAGTGATAAACGCGACCCAGAGCATATTCGCTCCCTTGCAACGCTCCCACGGGATCATTCTGTTTCTTATGAAAATTACGCCGCGCGAAAGTCTTGAGAGAAGGAGAACGCGTCGATCTGCGTCAAGCTCGTCCCAAAGAAGGACCGCGACCGTACCGAGCTCGCCCGGCACGCCTATCATATTATACCACCAATTCAGGCAAACGGGATCGCGCTCAAGCCAAAAATCAAGAAGCGAAAGAAGCGTTTCGGGCTTTATGCTCCCGTCCCCCTTCTTATAAGCAAGCGCAAGCGATTTAAGACGGAAAAGATGCCTGCAAGCATCCCACGCCGCCCTATCCTGAGTCGCGTAATTTATATCGGAAAAGCAAAGACGGGCAGTGCTCCCGTCCTCTTTGATCTTCGGAAGTATCTCTTCTTTACCGTCAATATTTGCAAGCAAGCTCTGAAGCTTTCCGTCCAAAAGCTCTTTGCGGTATATTTTCAATATGCTATCAAACATTTTATCTCCCTTTCAACGATAAAAAGACATGAGGACCGAAAAATCATCATGTCTTTTTAAAACGAATCAAAGCTCCTCGGGCTCGGTGTTTTTAAGTCTGCTCTCAAAAGACTCGTTGCTCTCGAGCGAAAGAAGCTCCTTACCGGGGATAACTATTCCGTGAGTCATCGTGTGAAGCTGCTCCTCGGTCTTCTTGTCAAGCAAAGCCTTTTTCTGCTTTTTGACCTCCTCGATGTCAGCAAGGATATCGCTGCTGACGGTTCCGTCCGCAAGAGTAAGGAATTTTTCAAACGCGTCGGGATAGACGAACGTCTTTTCCGCATTCGCGAACCTTACCTTCATATACTTCCCCTGGCAGTCTACGACGGCTCCCTTGCCAAAGGTGTTATGCTTTACTTCCACGTTCAGTGAAATCATACAAACCTCCGTATATGCATTTAATAACAGAATATTGCATTCCCAAAATTTGGTGCAACATATAAAGCGGTGATATTGTATCACTTATTTGTTTCCAAAGTATGAACTATTAGTGTATTTTTTATATACTTTCAATAAAAATATAGAAAATATGGCACTATGCATAGTTACATAGTGCCATACTTGTATATTTTGCCGAAAAACTGCTTAAGATCAAAGCTCGATCATCGACTCGTCCCAGATCTCTGGTGCCTCAAATCCGAGCATATTGACGGTGGTCGCCGCGATGGAGGAAAGACCGAAGTCCTCTCTTCCGAGCTTCACGGTGTACTTATCAGCCGAGAAATTGTCGTAGACGATGAAGGGCACGGGGTTAAGCGTGTGGCTCGTTTTTGCCTTGAAGGAGCCGTCCTTTCCCGCCTTGGGAGCGCCCGTCTTCTTGTCAAGCTCGTACATCTCGTCAGCGTTGCCGTGGTCTGCGGTTATAAGAGCCGCGCCGTGGAGCTCGTCGACGACCGCGAGAATTCTCGCCAGCTGAAGGTCAAGTGCTTCCATAGAGCACTGGGTCGCAAGGAATGAGCCCGTGTGACCGACCATATCTCCGTTCGGGAAGTTTACGCGAAGGTACTTATATTTGCCCGAGCGCAGGCACTCGATGAGCTTGTCGGTTATTTCGGCGCACTTCATCCAAGGACGCTGCTCAAAGGGAACGACGTCGGAGGGTATCTCGATATAGGTCTCAAGCTCCTCGGAGAACTTGCCCGATTTGTTTCCGTTCCAGAAATAGGTAACGTGACCGTACTTCTGAGTTTCGGAGATAGCAAGCTGAGTAACATCGGCGCTTACGAGATACTCGGTCATAGTGTTGGTGATCTCGGGGGGATTTACGAGGTAACGGGAAGGAATGTGAAGGTCGCCGTCGTACTCAAGCATACCTGCGTAAAGAACTGCGGGAACTCTCTTTCTGTCAAATTTATCAAAATCAGCGCCCGCCTCAAACGCGGTAGAGATCTCAATAGCTCTGTCGCCGCGGAAGTTGAAGAATATCACGCCGTCGCCGTCCTCGACAGTTCCTACGGGCACACCGTCCTTCGCGATAACGAAGGGAGGAAGATCCTGGTCGATGACCTTGGTTTCGTTTCTGTAAGCGGTGATAGCCTCCTCAGCCGTCGCGAACTGTCTGCCCTCACCGAGAACGTGAGTCTTCCATCCGAGATCGACCATACCCCAGTTTGCGCCGTAGCGGTCCATCGTGCACGTCATACGTCCGCCGCCCGAAGCTATCATAATATCAAAATCGGGAGAACGAAGACCCGCTATATATTCCTCAAAGGGGCACACGTAATCGAGCGCGCTCGTCTCACCGACGTCACGTCCGTCAAGAAGGATGTGCACTCTCACGCGCTTTACTCCGTCACGCTTCGCACCCTCTATAAGAGCCTTGAGATGGTCGATGTGGGAGTGAACGTTTCCGTCGGAGAAAAGACCGAGGAAATGAAGAGTCGAGCCGTTCGAAACAACGCCGCCCGTTATCTCTTTCCAAGCCTCACCCGCGAAGAGCTTACCCGTTTCTATCGACTGAGAAACGAGCTTTGCGCCCTGGGCGAATACCTGACCTGCGCCTATTGCGTTGTGTCCGACCTCGGAGTTGCCCATATCGTCATCCGAAGGAAGACCTACGGCGGTTCCGTGAGCCTTGATGGCAAGGGTCGGATAAGTCTTCATAAGTCTGTCAAGGGTGGGAGTGTTTGCTGCCGCTACTGCGTTCGCGCCGTTATCGGGAGCGATACCTACGCCGTCCATAACGATGGTAAGAAGAGGTCCCTCGACGCCCTCGAACTTTGCGGATCTTTTAAGCTGTGCCATTTTCTTTTTTGCCTTTCTGCTTTAAATTATATTTTGTTTTTTTGATTTTTAAGATGATTATACGTCCGCGTCCTTGACGTATCTGTGACCGTTTTCGGTGATGAATTTCTTTCTCTCGGCAAGCGCGTCGCCAAGGAGGACGTCGAACATCCTTGCCGTTTCTTCGGCATCGGTCGGGGTAACGGCGATGAGCCTTCTCGTCTGCGGACACATCGTCGTCCGCCACATCATATCGGGCTCGTTCTCACCAAGACCCTTTGAGCGCTGAATGGTGTATTTTTTGCTTCCGAGCTTTGAGAGGATCTCCGTCTTTTCCTTTTCATCGTAAGCGAAGTAGGTCTCCCCGCCCGAATTTATTTCGTAAAGAGGCGACTCGGCGATGAAGATCTTCCCCTTCTCTATAAGAGTCGGGAGCAGGCGGCAGAACATAGTCAGAAGCAGCGTTCTTATATGATAACCGTCCTCGTCAGCATCGGTGCATATGATTATTTTGTTCCATTTGAGCGCGTTGTAATCAAAGGCGGAAACGTCCGATTTTTTCGACTTTACCTCGACTCCGCAGCCTATGACCTTCAGAAGGTCAATTATTATATCGCTCGCGAAGATCTTATCGTAAGAGCTCTTCATACAGTTGAGCGTTTTTCCTCGTATGGGAATTATCGCCTGGAAATCGGCGTTTCTGCCGAGCTTACAGCTTGACATTGCCGAATCTCCCTCAACTATATAGACCTCACGAAGCTCGGGGTCCTTCGACCTGCAGGGGACGAACTTCTCTACTCTGTTCGAAACGTCCATCACGTTGCCCGAGAGCTTCTTCTTTATATCTATCTTCGTTTTCTCCGCGGTCTCACGCGCGCGCATATTTACGAGCACCTGACCTATGATAGCCGCCGCTGCCGTCTTGTTTTCCGTAAGATAAATATCGAGATTCGTCTTTATGAACTCCGTCAGTGCCTTTTGGATAAAGGCGTTGGTTATAGCCTTTTTCGTCTGGTTTTCGTAAGACGTCTGCGTCGAGGCGGAGTTGACTATGACCGCAAGGTTGTCCGCAATGTCGGCAAAGCCGATCTTCGACTCGCCCTTTGCGTACTTGTTCTGTGCCTTGATGTGCTTGTCTATTGCGTAAGCGAAGGCGCTTTTCACCGCCTTATCGGGGGCGCCGCCATACTCAAGGAAGGACGAGTTGTGGTAATATTCCGCCATTCCCGTCTTTGCAAAGCAGAAGGTGACCTCGGCTTTGAGCTTATAGTCCTTCATATCCTCGCGGTCTCTGCCCTTCGTTTCTATGCGCCATATGACGGGCGAGGTCATAGCGATGCCCTCGGTTATCTCCGCGATATAGTCCTGAACGCCGTTCTGATAGTAGAACTCCTGCTTTTCAAACTTTCCGCGCTCCACCTCCACCTCAAGATAGAAATGGATACCCGCGTTTACGAAAGCCTGACGCCTGAGCGTTGCCTCAAGGAAGTCCTTCGGAATGTCGATCTCCTTGAATACCTTAAGATCGGGCAGCCACCTGATTATCGTGCCGCGCTTCTTCATTCCCTTTTCTATATCGGAGACCTCAAGCTTGCCGACGGGATTTCCCGATTTGAAGTTCATCTCCGAGAGGGTCTGTCCGTTATACGACTTGACGTTCATATAAGCCGACGAATACTGCGTCGCCGTCGCGCCAAGGCCGTTAAGACCGAGGGAGAACTCGTAGGCGGAATCGCCGTCGTTGTTGTCGTACTTACCGCCCGCGTAAAGCTCGCAGAAGACGAGCTCCCAATTCCATCTCTTCTCTTTTTCGTTATATCCGAGCGGCACGCCTCTGCCGAAGTCCTCGACCTCAATGGAAAGGTCAAGAAACTTTTTTACTATTATCTTGTCGCCAAAGCCCTCGCGCGCCTCGTCGACGGAGTTCGCGAGTATTTCTATAAACGAATGCTGACATCCCGTAAGATCGTCCGAGCCGAAGATGACGGCAGGTCTTTTTCTGACTCTGTCAGCACCTTTAAGACTTTTGATGCTTTGGTTATCGTATTCACCTTTTTTTGCGGTCTTTACAGCCATTTTTTCCTCCGTTTCGGCATTATCGCATTTTTTCCTAAATTTAATTATAACACAAGCTTTTTTATTTGTCAAGAATCGAAAACAAGCATCTCGCGGGCTTTTATAAGAATGTTCACTTATTTGGTATTGAATTTTGACATTTTGGGGTGTATAATAGAGGAAATATAAAAGTTTTGTCACTCGGAGGGGTTATGTTCAAGATACTTATAGCGGAGGACGACAAGGAGCTGAGGAGGCTTTTTGAGCGGGTGCTGACGAAGGACGGCTACGCGGTCACGGGCGTTTCAAACGGCAAGGAGGCGCTCGACGCGCTCGACGTCGGCTATTTCGACGTAATAATTTCGGATATAATGATGCCCGTTATGGACGGTCACGAGCTCGTCAGAGCTCTGCGCGACGCGGGCTACACCACGCCCGTGCTTATGATAACCGCGAAGGACGCCTTCGACGAGATGGAGCGCGGCTTTATGTCGGGCAGTGACGATTATATGGTAAAGCCCATCAACATAAGAGAGCTTTCTTTAAGAGTCGGTGCTCTTTTGCGCCGCGCGCAAATGATAAGCGAGAGGCGCCAGGTGATAGGGTCGACTATCCTTGAGATAGACTCTCTGACGGTCACGACGCCGAAGGAAAGCCTTATTCTGCCGCAAAAGGAATTTATGCTCTTATATAAGATGGCAGCGTACCCCGGGAAGATATTCACGCGCCAGCAGCTGATGGACGACATATGGGGCTATTCATCGGACGCAGACACGCACACGGTCGACGTACATATAGGCAGACTTCGAGAAAAATTCGGCGACAGCCCCGATTTCAAAATAGTTACGATGCGCGGGATCGGGTACAAGGTGGTGAAGCTATGAAAAGAATAAAAGTCCCAAAGGTACAAACGGGCGATATTAAAAAGAAATTCGGTATCAGCTGGTACCTCTCCCTGCTCGTTACGGGCGAGCTCTTCGTTGCTCTTGCGCTTGCGACCTTTCTT
Organism: Clostridia bacterium; assembly: GCA_017503105.1. Lineage (GTDB taxonomy): Bacteria > Bacillota > Clostridia > Oscillospirales > CAG-272 > UBA1740. The sequence continues at coordinate 33,471 of JAFVTS010000031.1, read as the reverse complement.
TCTTCTTGGTTTTCGGATATTTTCACGGAGCTTTTACACATTCCGCTTGAGGCTTGGATAATAATTTTCGGGCTGATAATCGGCTCGACGCTCGCGTTCGTTCTGAACAGGCTTTTACTCTTTCCGATAAGGCAGCTTGACGAGGCGATGGAAGAGGTGGCAAAGGGCAACTTCAAGATAAGGCTTGACGAAAGATCGCACTACCGCGATATCGAGCACATATACAAAAACTTCAATCTGATGACCCGTGAGCTTGAGGCAAACGAGATGCTCAAGTCGGATTTCATCTCCAACGTTTCGCACGAGATAAAGACGCCCATCACCGCCATCGAAGGCTACGCGATGCTCCTCCAGGACTCCGCGGATAGATCGTCAGACGATGCGAAATACGTCGAAAAGATACTGTTAAATACGGGCAGACTGTCAGAACTCGTGGGAAACATACTTTTACTCTCGAAGCTTGACAATCAGAATATCGACTCGAAGGCGGAGGAATTCAGCCTTGACGAGCAGATAAGACAGTCCATCGTTCTCCTTGAGCCGAAATGGGAAAAGAAGAGCCTCGATTTCGACGTTGAGCTCGAAGAGGTCACGTACAGAGCGACCCCCGGAATAATGATGCACGTCTGGAACAACCTCATCGGCAACGCTGTAAAATTCACCCCCGAGGGCAGCACGGTCAGGATATTCCTGAAGGCGAAGAGCGATAATATCACCTTCACCGTCGAAGACTGCGGCCCCGGTATCGACGAGGACGCGAAGGCGCGGATATTCGACAAATTCTATCAGTGCGACAGCTCTCACAAAAGCGAGGGCAACGGACTTGGTCTTGCGCTCGTCAAGCGCATACTCGATATTTACGGCGGCGAGATTACGACGGAAAACCTCCCCGAGGGCTGCAGATTTACGGTTACTTTGCCTAAAAAATAACACCCACGGAGCCGTGCTCGATATCGAAGAGAGCACGACCGATATGTACCCCAAAAAGCCGAACGCTTTTAGAGCGTCACTCTAAAGGACAGTTTGGGGGGATACGGCATATCTCGAAAGAGGTATGCCGTATTTTGCGTTTGTGTCTACAAATGCAGTGCTTCGTAAGTCTTAATTAAGGACTACAAAATCTATGACAAAAGTAACGCAAAGGCACTTATGGCAAGTGATTTCCATAAGTGCTTTTTTCTACCTTCCGGGAGGTGCGCTGCCCCTCGTGTCATCCTGAGCGGAGGGCGAAGCCCGCAGTCGAACCCGTAGGGCGATGCGTAGCATCGGGATCTACGGTGGAAAAATGCTGTTCTCGCCCGAGATCCTGCTCGGCTTTGCCTCGCACTGCTTCGCAGTTCGACTTCGCTTACGCTCGCTCAGGATGACACGGCGAGATTTTGCTTTGCAGGAGAATATGTCTACCTCCCGGAAGGTAATTTAGAAAAATTCATCAGATATATTTACAAAACGAAAAAAACGTGATATAATAATAGTGCCAAACGAACTTAATAATCGCGCTGACAGGTATATTTTTCTTTAGGGAATAACTATACCCTTTTTCGCACATCATTAAACGATAGACATTTGGTAAAAATGCGACTCCCGTTTGATGGTGTTAAAATACCTATCTGCGTATAAGTTCGTTTGGCGACAACTTGGAGTTCGCGTTTTTCGGTGCGCTGACTTCGGTTGGCGCACTTTTTGTATGCTGATAGGAGGATATATGAGCAATCATATTCCAAAAAAGGTTATTGATATTACCGGCATAGAACTCACGCCGGGACAACCTGACGTTTGTCTTGGCAACGGAGAACAAGGCTTTGAATGTTGTTGCGACGAGTGTGACTACTATTTGCTTTGTTTTCCTGAATTTGATCCAGAAAACAAAGAAGGAAATATTGTTGAAAATAAAGTTTATATTTGATGATCGTATAAAAAGGACGGGAAATTGTTAGAATTTTCCGTCCTTTCCTGTCGGTAGGCAACCTATTCCATTGACTTTCCAAAACTGTCCTTAAGAGTACAGCCCGTTTGGGGGCTCGTTTTTTATTTTCAACAAATGTTGATTTTAATTTGACGAAGAATTGATATTTATATTTATAATAAATGTTGGAAATTAAAAACATAAGAGGAGAAAATCGGATATGAAAAAGGTACAGATAATCACCGATTCCTGCTCGGATCTTTCCGCCGAGCTTCTTGAGCGTTACGGAATAGACTACGCTAAAATGATGACCGTAACTGACGGAAAAGAATCCCCCGCTCTGCTCACGTGGACGAAAGACGAGGCGCACAGCCTTTACGAAACTATGAGGGGCGGAACGAGGATCACCACGACGCAGGTGCCGCCCGAGGAATTCATAAGAATATTCACAAAGCATCTCGACGCGGGTATGGACGTCGTTTACATAGGGTGCTCGTTAAAGCAGTCGGGCTCCGTTAATACCGCCGCTGCCGTTGCGAAAAAGATACTCGCGGATCGCACCGAGAGCAAAATAATCTGTATAGACTCGCAGAACGCATCCCTCGGTGAAGGAATGCTCGCCATAGAGGCGGCAAAAATGGCAAACGACGGTCTTGGCGCCGAAGAGATAGAAAAAGAAATTTTAAAGATACGAAAGACCGTAAACGAATACGTAACGGTCCATTCTCTGAAAACTCTTTACAAAGCGGGACGGGTAAAGGGACCTGCCGCATTCTTCGGAAACCTGCTCGGAGTGAAGCCGATAATCATTTCCGACGCAGACGGAGAACAAGCAGCTTATAAAAAAGTCAAGGGCAGACGGGCGTCCTTTGAAGAGATAGCAAATCTTTTGAAGGAAAGCATCGTAAATCCCGAGGAGCAGACGGTATACGTCGTCCACGCCGACTGCCAAGACGAGGAAGTAAAGGAGCTTGCCGACATCGTTCGTGCCGCGATTCCCTGCAAGGACGTCCACGTCGGAATAATAGGACCTATAATCGGGGCTTCCATCGGTCCTGACGCCGTCGGCGTTTTCGCGTTCGGGCGCACGGTAGAATTCCGCATAGGTGATGAATAATGGAAAAGAAAATAATAGACGGTGCGTGCTACGCCGAGATGCTGAAGGGCGGCACGGAAGTATTAAAGAGCCACGTTAAAGAGGTAAACGATCTGAACGTATTTCCGATACCCGACGGAGATACGGGTGAAAATATGCTCTTGACTATAACGGGCGGAGCACAGAGCCCGACGGTGGACGACGACCTTTCCGCAACGGCAAAAAGCATCGCGGACGGAATGCTCCTCTCGGCAAGAGGCAACTCGGGTGTAATATTATCTCAGTTTTTCGACGGTATCAGTCACGGCTTTGAGATGAACGAATCAGCCGATGAGCACTTGTTTGAGGAGGCGTTCAAGGAGGGCGTTAAATACGCATATAAAGCCGTGCTCAACCCCACGGAGGGAACTATTCTTACGGTAATTCGCGAGGCGACGGATTACGCCGCCGCAAGCGGTGCCGAGACCCCCGAGCAATTTCTTGAAGCGTTTACGGAGGAAGCTAAGCGCGCACTTGAGAGGACGCCCGAGCTCTTGCCCGTACTGAAAAAGGCGGGAGTCGTTGATTCGGGAGGCGCGGGAATCGTGTACATTGCCGAGGGAATGAGGCGAGCACTTTCGGGCGAAGTATTTGAAAGCGCGGAGCCGTCTTCGGTGACGGGAAAAAGCCTTGATTATTCCGCCTTCGGTGAGGACAGCGAGCTCGTTTACGGCTATTGCACCGAGCTTCTCGTAAGACTTCAAAGAGCAAAGACGGACGTTGAGGCGTTTGATGAGAAAGCCTTCACGCAGAGCCTTGAAGAACTCGGAGATTCCGTAGTCACGGTCAAGCGCGGCAGCATACTGAAGGTGCACGTACATACCAAAAGACCGAGTGAGGTGCTGGAGCTTTGCCATCGCTATGGAGAGTTTTTAAACGTAAAAATTGAAAATATGTCACTTCAGCACGGCTCTCTCAGCGCGGATTTTCCGAGCGAGGAAGCTTCCGACGAAGAGCTGCCGCTTGACGATACGGTGCGAAGCGTCGCCGTGGCGAACGGCACGGGCATAATCGAAGCGTTCCGAGAGATGGGTGCCGACGTCGTTATCGACGGAGGTCACAGTATGAACCCTTCTGCCGAGGATTTTGTCTGCGCTTTTAAGAAAACGCACTCACGCTCCATCGTCGTTTTTCCCAACAACTCAAATTCCGTGCTCGCGGCAAAGCAGGCGGCTGCGCTCTTTTCTGACGCCGAGATACGCGTTGTGGAAAGTCGCTCCGTAGGTGAAGGATACGCCGCGCTCTCGATTCTCGACACTACCCTCGGCGACCTTGACGAGATAGCCGAGCAATGTGAAAGCGCGATAAAGGACACGAAAACCGCCGAGATATCCCGCTGCGTGAAGAACACGCAAATGGACGGCTTTTCTCTTACCGAGGGCGAGCACATCGCTATATCCGAAAAGAAGATCATCGCTGCAGGAACGGCTTTTGACGTCTTCGTATCCACGCTCGAAAAGCTCTCGGCATCGGAGCGTGAGGTACTCATACTTATAAAGGGCGCGGGACTTGACCCCGACGCATCGGAAGCGATGGAAGAGTATGCAAAAAAGCAACTTCCCCACACCGAGCTTTACGTGATAGACGGCGGTCAGGACGTTTACGATCTCATAATCGTCAGCGAATAAGGTGCCGCTATTTGCCAAAGCGGAGCCCGAGGCACAAGATTCGGGCGTCCCCGATACCACCCCTTATTTTCTGAAATATCCGCTTTAGAAAGGGTAAAGATTTTATGAAATATTTGATTCTGATGCTTGCGGGAATATGCGCGTATCTCATATCCGCCGTCAATCCCGCCATCTTACTGTCAAAAGCGGTCTACAAAAAGGACATACGGAATTGCGGAAGCGGAAATCCGGGATTCACGAATTTCAAGCGCACGTTCGGAAATCTTGCCTGGCTCGTTATGATATTGGATCTTTTGAAGTCGGCTCTGCCCTCTCTCGTTTTCGGATACATTCTGAGCGGAATGGGCTTCGAGTGGCAATTTGCCGTAGCGTTTATCTGTCTTTTTTCTATGCTCGGTCACGCTTTTCCCGTGTGGTACGGATTCAAGGGCGGAAAGGGATTTCTCGTCTGCCTTTCGGCGATGTGGATATTCCATCCGCTCTGCGGTCTTGCCGCAACGGCGGTGATGGTAGTCCTTCTTCTATCATTAAAATATATGTCACTTGCAACTATGGCAGGGCTCATCTCCGCCCTTGTCGTTATTCCCCTCGTCGGAATAGAGAGCTCAGCGGGTTTTATCATTATGTGCGCTTGCGTGTTATTTATGATAATCAGGCATAAAGAAAACATTTCACGCCTGATCGGAGGGACGGAGAATAAATTCTCCGTTTTTGAGAAGAAGAAAGTCAAGGATAAGGACTTGACACGCTCCTAAAAAGATGATAAAATAACTACGTAAAAAAATGATACGGAGTGCATTAAATAATGAAGCTTTTGATCTGTTCTGACATACACGGCGACCTTGACAGCGCTAAGAGAGTGTTTGAGGCTTACGAACGCGAGGGAGCCGAAAAAATTCTTATCCTCGGCGACCTTCTTTACCACGGTCCGCGAAACGACCTGCCCCCGACCTACGCGCCGAAGGAGGTCATAGCGCTCCTGAACGCGAACAGGGAGAAGATACTTTGCGTCAGGGGCAACTGCGACACGGAGGTCGATCAGATGGTGCTCGACTTCCCCATTCTCGCAGATTATATATACCTCTCGCTTGACGGGCTTTCGGTTTTTGCGACCCACGGACATCACCACAACACCGCGACGCCTCCGGCTTTGAGAAAGGGCGAGATCTTGCTCCACGGACACACCCACGTCTTGAAGTGTGAGGAGTTCGGGAACGGTAATTTTTATCTCAACCCCGGTTCTGTGGCTCTTCCGAAGGAAGGAAACCCGAGGAGCTATATGGTATACGAAAACGGATGCTTCACCGTAAAGGACCTCGACGGGCACGTCATATTTGATAAAAAGTTTTAATTTCCGACAATATTTCGTGGCAGAAATATATTTTTGCAATTTTACGGCTTGGACGTCAAAGACGCGTCCGAGCCGTATTTTTCGTTCTTCGCACACCCCGGAAATGGTATTTATTGGCTTTCGCTAAAAAAAGTTAAAAAAATTTTAATTTATATTGCTTTTTATGGCGGAATATGTTATAATATTAACAATGTAATGTGCGGACGTCTGTCCGACACAGTGCAAAAACAACAGGAGGATATTAAAATGCTGAAAAAACTTTCAACTATTCCCTTCGCGGGAACGAAAGAACAGGAAGCAAAGCTCAAGGCTGTTATCGAAGCTAACAAGAGCGACAAGAGCCGCCTTATGGCAGTTATGCAAGAGGCTCAGGGCATCTACGGTTACCTTCCCATCGAGGTACAGAACATGATCGCAGAGGGAATGGACGTTCCGCTTGAAAAGGTGTACGGCGTTGCTACGTTCTACGCTCAGTTCTCCCTTTCTCCCAAGGGCGAGTACCACATCGCAGTATGCCTCGGTACCGCTTGCTACGTTAAGGGCTCGGGCGTTATTTACAACAAGCTTCAAGAGGTTCTCGGCATCGGCGGTGACGAGTGCACTCCCGACAGAAAGTACTCTCTTACAGCGTCCCGCTGCATCGGTGCTTGCGGACTTGCTCCCGTTCTCACCGTTAACGAGGACGTTTACGGACGTCTTACCGAAAAGGACGTTCCCACGATTCTCGCTAAGTACGGCGCTTAATTTCCTCTTCGGTGCGGCAAAATGAAAATTTGCACGATCAAGGAATTACTTGACGCCCGCGTTCTCGCGGGAGAGGAGCGTCTTGGAAATCACGTCTATTCCGCTTGCGGAAGCGATATGATGAGCGACGTTCTTGCTTACGTTAAAGATCAGGCTGTTTTACTCACCGGCCTTGTAAACACGCAGGTTATCAGAACCGCGGAGATGATGGATATGGTATGCGTCGTCTTCGTCAGATCAAAGACTCCCACGCCCGAGATGATCTCGCTCGCGGAGGAGTCGGGGCTTGTTCTGCTTGCTACGGACAAGCGAATGTACGAGGCTTGCGGCATTCTTTATTCTGGCGGTCTTGTCAGCAATAAAGTAAAAAAGGCGACGGTATGAGTGAGGCGCTTTCCTTCCGTTTTTCGGTAGACGGAGAGAATTTTACGTCTGCGGGTCAGGCATCGGTTCAGGTCAAGAAGAATCTTCGCCAGCTCGGTCTTGATCCCGAAATCATCAGACGCGTGTCCATCGCGATGTACGAGGGTGAAATAAATATGGTCATCCACGCGGGCGGCGGTGTTGCCGAGGTTAAGGTGGCGGAAGAGTTCGTCGAAATCATCCTCGAAGATCACGGCCCCGGAATTGCCGACATTGAGCAAGCAATGCAGGCAGGCTTCTCTACCGCTCCCGATAAGATCCGCTCGCTCGGATTCGGTGCGGGAATGGGACTTCCCAATATGAAGCGCTACACCGATTATATGGACATAGAATCAAAGGTTGGCGAAGGAACTCGCATTACTATGCGAGTGAACATTACTTAAAAAGCGGTGTAATATGCATACTTACGAACATTCAGTGCTTCTCGACCCCGAAAAGTGCATCGGATGTACGACCTGTGTGCGGCACTGTCCCACAGAGGCGATAAGAGTACACGGCGGCCGCGCGCATATAAACGTGGACCGATGCATAGATTGCGGAGAATGTATAAGAGTTTGTCCGCAAAAGGCTAAGAAGGCGGTAACAGGCAAGCTTGAAGCTATGGACGGCTTCAAGTGGCGCATAGCGCTTCCCGCCCCCGCGCTTTACGGACAGTTTGAAAATCTTGACGACGTGGACTTCGTGCTTCACGGGCTCACACGGCTCGGATTCGATCAGGTATACGAGGTGGCAAAGGCGGCGGAGCTCGTTTCCGCTTACACGAGGCTCTACCTTGGAACGGACGGAATCAAAAAGCCCCTGATCAGCTCAGCCTGCCCCGTTGTCGTGCGACTTATATCACTGCGTTTCCCCTCCCTTGCGGACAACGTGATAAAGATGCTCCCGCCAATGGAGATCGCCGCGAAGTTCGCAAGAGAAAAGGCAATTGCCGAGCATCCCGAGCTTTCAGCCGAGGATATCGGAGTTTGCTTCATCTCCCCGTGCCCCGCAAAGGCGAGCTACGTCAAAAACGGCTTCGGTGATTATATCAGCCGAGTCGACGCCGTAGTTCCGATAAGCGACGTTTATTTCAAGCTCATCAACGAGATGAGCCCGACCGAGGAACCCCCTGAGCTTTCGGAGGCGGGAATGCTCGGTGTCGGATGGGCAACGAGCGGAGGCGAGTCCGCAGCGCTGTTTAACGACAGTTATCTTGCGGCAGACGGTATCGAAAACGTAATAAGAGTGCTCGACCAGATCGAGAGCGGCAGCTTCCCTCAGCTTGAATTCGTTGAGCTGAACGCTTGCACGGGCGGTTGCGTCGGCGGAGTTCTCACGGTGCAGAATCCCTTCATCGCGAGAGCGAGGCTCCAAGGCTTAAGGCGTTTTCTTCCCGTTTCACAAAACTTTATTCCCGGTGACACGCATTACATCCCCTCGGACTTCTTCTTTGAAGAGGTTCCCGAATACCGCCCTATGGCAAAGCTTTGCGACAATTTCGCGGCGTCGATGCGTATGATGGCGGATATTCAAGCCCTTAAGGCCAAGCTCCCCGGGCTTGACTGCGGTGCGTGCGGCGCTCCTACTTGCCGAGCGTTTGCAGAGGACGTCGTTAAGGGTGTCGCGGGAGAGCGCTTCTGCGTTCTTACGGAATACGAAAGCATTAAGAAAAACAATTCTGAAGCGGAGGACGGAAAGGATGACGGTAAGCGAACTTAAAGATAAGCTCGCGTTAAAGGTCGCGGCGTTACCGTATCCCGAACGTGAGATCTCGGGTGTTTATATCGGAGATCTGCTCAGCTGGGTGATGGGTCGCGCAAATTGCGGCGACGCCTGGATCACGATAATGTCAAATAAAAACATCGCTGCGGTGGCGACCCTTGCGGATACGGCGTGCGTTATCCTTGCCGAGGGTGTGGAGCCCGACGAGGGAGTCGGGGCGCTTGCGGAGGAAAAAGGCATCAACATTCTTCTTTCCGATGCGGGAGCGTACGATACCGCCGTCGCGATGAGCAAGCTGTTATGAAAAACCGCTATTACTACGACCTGCATATACACTCCTGCCTTTCCCCGTGTGCGGACAACGACAACACTCCGAACAACATAGCGGGAATGGGTGCGCTTGCGGGCCTCGGAATAATGGCGCTCACCGATCACAACACCTGCAAAAACTGCCCCGCGTTCTTCACGGCGGCAAGGCGGCACGGCATCGTGCCCGTTGCAGGAATGGAGCTGACTACGGCTGAGGAGATACATATGATATGTCTCTTCCCCACGCTTGAGTCTGCCTTGGATTTTGACGGTGAAATCGCAAAAAGAAGAGTTTTGATAAAAAACAGACCCGATATATTCGGAGATCAGTTGATACTTGACGAAAACGACGAGATAATCGGCAAGGAAGAGTTTTTACTCTCAAACGCGACCGACGTCAGCGTCGAGGAGAGCTTTGCTCTTGTAAAGCGCTTCGGCGGAATATGCTACCCTGCCCACATAGACAGGGAGGCAAACGGTATGGTTGCCGTGCTCGGATGCGTGCCGAAGGATCTCCCCATTACCTGCGTGGAGCTTCACGATGGCAAAAATGCAGACGCTTATAAGGAGCACATCTCCGATGAGTGGCGCGTTACGGTCAGCTCGGATGCTCATTACCTTTGGGACATTCGCGACAAGGAGCATTTCATTCTGCTTGATGACGAACCGTATTCAAGCGGACTCGTCAGAGAGAGGCTGCTCGCATATCTTGGAGGCAAGTAATAATAATGAAGGAACTGTCACTGAATATACTCGACGTTGCGGAAAACTCGTACAAAGCGGGCTCCCGCCTTACTAAGATCTCAATCGAAGAAAACGGAAGCGCCCTTACCCTTACGGTAGAGGATAACGGCTCGGGAATGAAGGCGGACGTGCTCCGCGGCGTTACCGATCCCTTCTTCACTACGAGGACGACGCGCTCCGTCGGTCTTGGACTTCCGCTCTTAAAGATGGCGGCGGAAGGAACGGGCGGAGGACTTGCGATAGAGTCAAGACACAAGGACGACTTTCCCGACTCACACGGCACGAAGGTGAGCGCGGTGTTTTACACCGACCACATCGACTGCCCGCCCGTCGGCGACGTCGTTTCGACCGTCGTTACGCTCGTGCAAGGTCATCCCGACACGGACACTGTTTTCACGCACTCAAAAAACGGCTCTGTCAGAGTCTCTCTTGACACGCGAGAGATGCGCGAGGTCCTTGGTGACGTCCCGCTTGACACCTTTGAGGTGCTCTCGTGGATAAAGGACACGCTCACGGAGCAATATTCGGAAATACAATAAAAAAATAAAATAAACGGAGGAACAAAAAATGAAATCGTTAGCAGAGCTTCAGGCTATCAAGGAAAGAATGCAAAGCAAAGTCGTCCTTCGCGAAGGCACTGCGGACAAGCGCGTCGTTGTCGGAATGGCAACCTGCGGTATCGCGGCGGGCGCAAGACCCGTTTTAAACGCATTTGTCGAGCAGGTAAACGCACAGGGACTGACCGCGAACATCACCGTTACTCAGACGGGATGCATCGGCATTTGCCAGTACGAGCCCGTTGTCGAGGTCTTTGAGGCAGGTAAGGAAAAAGTTACCTACGTCAAGATGACCGCCGAGAAGGTCGCACGCGTCATTGAGGAGCATCTCAAGGGCGGAAAGCCTGTCGTTGAATACACCCTTTCCAATAACAAAATCTAATTAAGTGGAGGTAAAAAACATGATTCGCGCACACGTTCTTATCTGCGGCGGTACCGGCTGTACCTCCTCGGGTAGTAACAAAATTCAGGAAGCGTTTGCCGCTAATCTCGCCGAGTGCGGTCTTACCGAAGAAGTAAAGATCGTTCAGACGGGCTGTTTCGGTCTTTGCGCTCTCGGACCTGTCGTAATCGTATATCCCGACGGCACCTTCTACAGCCGCGTTACGACCGACGACGTTAAGGAGATCGTTTCCGAGCATCTTCTCAAGGGACGTATCGTAAGCCGTCTCGTTTACAATGACATTGAGGGTGAGGCTCCCGTATCGGGCAACGTTTCCCTTAACGACACCAACTTCTACAAATCTCAGAAGCGCGTAGTTCTCAGAAACTGCGGCGTTATCAATCCCGAGAGCATTGACGAGTACATCGCAATGGACGGTTACGCAGCTCTCGGTAAGGTTCTTACCTCTATGACTCCCAAGGACGTCATCCAGGTGGTTACCGATTCGGGCCTTCGCGGAAGAGGAGGCGGAGGATTCCCCACAGGACGCAAGTGGTCGCTTTGCGCTGACGGTCCCCAGAAGTACGTTGTATGTAACGCGGACGAGGGTGACCCCGGAGCATTTATGGACCGTTCCGTTCTTGAGGGCGACCCCCACTGTATCATCGAGGCTATGACCATCTGCGGTTACGCGGTTGGCGCATCGAAGGGTTACGTTTACGTTCGTGCAGAGTACCCCATCGCCGTTACCCGTCTTCAGATCGCTATCGATCAGGCAAGAGAGTACGGTCTTCTCGGTGAGAACATCTTTGATTCGGGCTTCTCATTCGACCTTGAGATAAGACTTGGCGCAGGCGCGTTCGTCTGCGGCGAGGAAACCGCTCTTATGACCTCTATCGAGGGTAACCGCGGTGAGCCCAAGCCCCGTCCTCCCTACCCTGCCGTTAAGGGTCTTTACGGATGCCCCACCGTTGAAAACAACGTTGAGACCTTCGCAAACATTCCTCAGATCATTCTCAACGGCGCTGAGTGGTTCGCGTCTATGGGTACCGAAAAGTCCAAGGGTACGAAGGTATTCGCCCTCGGCGGAAAGATCAACCACACAGGTCTTGTTGAGATCCCTATGGGTATCACCCTTGACAAGATCATCAACGAGATAGGCGGCGGTATCCCGAACGGCAAGAAGTTCAAGGCGGCTCAGACGGGCGGTCCTTCCGGCGGATGTATCCCCGCAAGCCTCATCAACACCGAGGTCGACTACGATAACCTTGTTGCTCTTGGCTGTATGATGGGTTCGGGCGGTCTTATCGTTATGGACGAGGACAACTGTATGGTCGATATGGCTAAGTTCTTCCTTGAGTTCACCGTTGACGAGTCCTGCGGTAAGTGCACGCCCTGCCGCGTAGGTACGAAGAGACTTCTTGAGCTCCTTGACAAGATCACCGAGGGTAAGGGTACTCTCGAGGACATCGACAAGATCGAAGAGCTCTCCAACTACATCAAGCAGAATTCCCTTTGCGGTCTCGGTCAGACTGCTCCCAACCCCGTTCTCGCAACACTCAAGTTCTTCCGTGACGAGTACATAGCTCACGTCGTTGACAAGAAGTGTCCCGCAGGCGTATGTAAGAGCCTTCTTTCCTTCTCGATCGACAAGGATACCTGTATCGGCTGTGGCAAGTGCGCTAAAAACTGCCCTGTTGATGCTATCACTAAGACCGACTACGTAGCACCCGGTCACAAGCTCGCATCCTACACTATCGACACCGCTAAGTGTATCAAGTGCGGCGCTTGTATCGCAGGCTGTAAGTTCGGCGCGATTTCCAAGAAGTAATGAAAGGAGTACGCTATAAGTTATGGAAATGTTAAATGTAAAAGTTAACGGTATTGCAGTAAGCGTACCCAAGGGCGCGACCATCCTTGAGGCTGCTCGCGTCGCAGGCGTGGAGATCCCCACCCTCTGCTATATGAAAGAAAAGAACGAGATCGGCGCTTGCCGTATCTGCGTTGTCGAGGCTACCGGCGCTCGCGGACTTGTTACCGCCTGCGTTTACCCCGTTACCGAGGGTATGGAGATCCAGACCAACACCCCCAAGGTAAGAGCAGCAAGAAAGACCACCCTTGAGCTCATCCTCTCCACTCATGACAAGAACTGCCTCTCCTGCTCCCGTTCCACGAACTGCGAGCTTCAGAAGCTCTGCCTTGAGTACGGCGTAGATTCGAACGCATTCGCCGGCTTCAAGCCCGTATACGAGCTTGACTACTCTACCCCCCACCTCGTAAGAGATAACAACAAGTGTATCCTTTGCCGCCGCTGCGTTGCAGTTTGTAACGAGCAGTACGTTTCCGTTATCGGAGCTAACAACCGCGGTATCGACACTTGCATAGCACAGCCCTTCACCTTAAGCCTTAACGACACCCCCTGTATCTCCTGCGGTCAGTGTACCGCCGTATGTCCTACGGGTGCTCTCGTTGAGCGCGACGACACCGACAAGGTTTGGGACGCTCTTGCAGATCCCACGAAGCACGTAGTCGTTCAGACCGCTCCTTCTATCAGAGCAACTCTCGGTGAGTGCTTCGATATGCCCATCGGTACGAACGTCGAAGGAAAGATGGTTGCAGCTCTTCGCCGTCTTGGCTTTGAGAAGGTATTCGACACCAACACCGCGGCTGACTTCACCATCGTTGAAGAAGCTACCGAGCTTCTTGACCGTGTGAAAAACGGAGGCACTCTTCCTATGATCACCTCCTGCTCGCCCGGATGGGTCAAGTTCTGCGAGCTTTACTACCCCGATTTCGTAAAGCACCTTTCCTCTTGCAAATCTCCTCAGCAGATGGGCGGCGCGCTCATCAAGACCTATTGGGCTGAAAAGATGGGTTACAAGCCCGAGGATATCTTCGTCGTTTCCATTATGCCCTGTACCGCGAAGAAGTTCGAGGTCGGCAGAGACGATATGTCCGCAGCAGGTAACGGTATAGCTGACGTTGACGTTGCTCTCACTACCCGTGAGCTTGCAAGAATGATAGGCAGAGCAGGCATTAAGTTCACTGCTCTTCCCGACGAGGAGTTTGACTGTCCCCTCGGAGTTGACACCGGTGCGGCTGTCATCTTCGGTGCAACGGGCGGCGTTATGGAGGCGGCTCTCAGAACCGCAAACGACGTTCTCACAGGCAAGGACAACAAGGAGATCGAATTCACCGAGGTCAGAGGCACCAAGGGTCTTAAGGAAGCTACCTACAAGATCGCAGGTATGGACATTAAGGTCTGCGTTGCTTCGGGTGCCGCTAACGCGAAGCTCGTTATGGACAAGATCGCAAGCGGCGAGGCAGATTGGACCTTCGTTGAAATTATGGGATGCCCCGGCGGCTGTGTAAACGGCGGCGGTCAGCCCATTCAGCCTCAGAGCGTGCGCGACACCGTTGACCTCAAGGCTGTAAGAGCAAAGGCTCTTTACGACCAGGATAAGGCAATGGAGATGCGTAAGTCTCACAACAACCCCGTCATAAAGGAAGTTTACGACAACTACTTCAAGGGCGGATACGGTTGCCACGCGGCTCACCACGCGCTTCACACCACCTACACCGCAAGAAAGAAGTTCAACTTCTGATCTTCTTGAACGCACGTAAAAAAGCAGACCTCGAAAGGGGTCTGCCTTTTTTGTTTCGTAAGAGTTATCACCGAGCCTCGGTTAAAAGGAATTTAGGTAAAATTTTATATTTTGATGCATTTATATTACATTTACATCGGCGCCGTTATGCTGTAATATTATAATATAACTACTTACAGCAAGGAGAGATTTAAATGTACAAGATCAAAAACGGACTTATGTACGAGGACGAAAAAAAGCGCTTCGCCCTCGGTCAGTCGTACTACCCTTCCTTCCACCCGTCAAAATTCCCCGTTATGCCCGACGGCGACAGGATCGGAGAGATGAAAAAAGACCTTCGCGGAATGAAGGAGATGGGCTTTAATCACGTGCGCTTCGCCGCCCTTGGCAACGTTACCCTTGAAAACGGCGAGATAAAGATCGACACCCCCTTCATCGACGCTATGATCGAGGAGGCGGATAGACTCGGTCTCTCCGTTTCTATAAGACTTCAAGGCTTCACCGTAAATCTGCGCGGCTTTGATGACGCTGATATGATTAGCTGGAACGGGGAAAAATACGGTGTTGAGCGCCCTAAGAGATGGTGCGACTTCGTGAGAACGACGCTTTACCACGAGGGGATAAACGAGGACAACGACCTTTACGCAAAATCACTTGCCGAGCATTACAAAAAATACGAAAACGTAGTAGGCTTCCAGATATACAACGAGCCGCATTACCCGGGTGGAATAGTTTACGATTATCACCCGAAAACCTTAAAAGAGTACAGAAAATGGGTGGCAGAACGCGGTATTCTCTCCGAGGACGAGGCAAAGGACTACGAGCCGCCGAGGTCAAGACACGAGAAGAGCCCCGAGGAATGGGCTTATTGGTGCCTCTTCTCTATGGAGTCGTTGACTAAATTCCTGAACCGCGCATCCGACGCCTCAAAGGCGGGCGCCCCCGAGCACGCAACCTTCACCTGCTTTACAAGCGACGCCATAGATAGGATCAACGCCGCGCGCGGCGTTGATTACTTCGGCAATACGAAGGCTATGGACATACTCGGCTACACCTGCTACATTCGCGGCGTCGGAGCGGACTTTTATCCTATGTGCCTTCAGGTCGACACCGCTATGGGAGCCGCAAAGTTCGGCGGACGCGAGTGCTGGTGCATTGAGCTTGACTCAAGGACCTACATCCCTCATTACATTTTCAACAGAAACACCTACGCCACCCTCGGCACGGGTGTCAAGGGGATCGTGTATTATCAGTGGCGCGGCGACTGCCCCGTCCCCGGCGTTCCATACCCCAACAGCTGCGGTCTTCTCAATTACGACGGAACGAAAACGAACAATTTCGACAACGCCGCAAGGGTCGTTTCCTTCATAAACGAAATGAGCGACGCGTTTATGGAAGCGGAGCGCGCGCACGACGGCGTCGGACTTCTTCATTCCGATTTTGCTTCATTCCTTACCGATGCGAACGAGAACACCGACAAGCAGGTGTACGATGACGACGTCAGAAATTCCTACGTTACGGAGTACACGCAGACCTACCGTGATCTTCGCGAGGCGGGATACAGCGTTGATATAACGAACGCCGAGCATCTTGATGAAAACCCCTTCGGAATAAGGGTGCTCTTCGTTCCGCGCTATAAATATCTTTCAAAAGAAGAAAAGGCGGCGGTCAACAGGTTTATGCAAAACGGCGGCACAGTATACCACCTCGTCGGTACGGCACACATTACTAACGGCTTCGGATTTAAAAAGCTCGGAACGACGTACGCAAGATACGAGGATTCCGTTTACGACATTTCGCTTTTGGCACCTGAAGCTTGCGAGAAATGCGGCATTTCGTCTAAAATTTGGTGCGACGAGCGCACCGTCGGCACTCAGATCCTTGAAGGCGACGGCTACAAGCTCATCGTGCTTACCAACACCTCCTCCGCAAGAGAGACGAACAGCTGCCGTCTGAAGCTCGCGTTTGATATTTCGGAAGCGGAAATACGCACCTTTGACAATAAGGGCACGCTCACCTTCTCGGAAAACGAGATCTGTGTAAAGGACTTCACCGACGGAGCTGTCATTATCGTAAAATAAATTTACGGAATATTCTTGTAAAAACAAAAAGGCGAGAACGCTGTTCGTTCCCGTCTTTTTCTATTTTATCCGCCCTCGGCAAGACTGCGGAATTCCCTTGGTGAGGTGCCCGTCATCTTTTTAAAGAAATTGCTGAAATAATACTCGTTTTCAAATCCGCAGTGCACCGCTATATCACGGATAAGAATCTTACTGTCGGAGAGGAGCTGTTTTGCTTTTCCAAGACGGAGCATTGCCATATAATCGGACGGCGTCATACCCGTTTTTGCCTTAAATCTTCTTGAAAATTGGGTGTAAGAAAGCCCGACCGCCTCGCTGAGTTCGGGAAGATACAGCTTCCTATGCACACAGGATGCCATCATCGCAAGAGCTTTGTCTAAGGAGTCCTCGGGAAGCGAGGTCTTCGTGCCGTTTTCTATCTCGTGCTGAGTAACGATGTCCATAAACAAACGGATGCGATACTCAAAATCGTTCTTGAAAACGCCCGTGTCAAGACGCTCAAAGAGCGCGAGGGTCGAGCTTATTCGCGCGGTGTCTTTGAAAACGACCTTGTCGGAAAGAAAAACGGGAAGATCGGATTTATATCTGAAAAGATACATCGTAAGCGGCTGTGTCACCTCTCGGTGATAAAGCACCCCCTTGCGGAAAAGCGCACCTTCAAGCGGCCCTACAAAGTGCGTAGCACCGCCCGCGGAAAACTTGAACCGACCGCTTACCACGAGCGCAAATATATCGTCCGACGGTATATAATTTTCGTGGCAAAAAGTTTCTCTGTACACCCTTAAGCTGACAACAAGCTTCGCTTTCACGTCCGTCCCTCCGATGGTAAAATATTATAAGAAAATTATACAATATTTTATTTTCATTGTCAATACGTTATGATAATATAAAGACGGTATAAATATAAAAAACGAACATTCGGAGGATTTTAATATGTATCGTATTAAGCGTGGGCGGCTTTTTTCAGACGGAAAAGCAGTTTTTGCCCTCGGTCAGTCGTACTACCCTTCCTTCCATACGGCAAAATATCCCGTTGCACCCGAGGGTGACAGGATAGGAGAAATGAAGAAAGATCTGCGCGGAATGCGAGATATGGGCTTCAACCACGTGCGCTTCGCAGCACTTGGCGAGGTAACGCTCGGTGATGACGGCAAAGTCAAGGTAAGCACCCCATTCATTGACGAGATGATAAAGGAGGCGGATGCGCTCGGACTTTCCGTTTCTGTAAGGCTTGAGGGATATTCAGTAAACCTGCGCGGTTTTAAGGACACTGAGCCTGTTAACTGGAACGGCGAGGTGATGGATGACAGCCGTACAAAATGGTATGATTTTGTAAGAACCACTACCTGCCACGACGGGCTTCTCGAAGATGACAGGACGTACGCGACAGCCCTCGCCGAGCATTACAAGTCCTTCAAAAACGTAGTCGGATTCCAGATATACAACGAGCCGCATATGCCGGGAGTTGACGTTTGCGACTATCATCCTCTGGCTATTGAAAAATACCGTGCGTGGCTCACAGAGCGCGGCGTTTTGACGGAAGAAGAGGCGAAGGACTATGAGCCGCCGAGATCACGGGAGGAGGGGTCGCCCCGTATGTGGGCGCTTTGGCGTCTTTTCTCAAGAGATATGATGACTGCGTTTTTAAAGAATCCGTCCGATGCGGCAAGAGCTGTTGCACCGGAGCTTGCGACCTACACCTGCTACACCTCGAATATGATAAGTCCGAAGAACACGGCAAACGGCACAGACCCCTTTAAAGGTGCTGTCGACATGGAAATTCTCGGCTTTACGACCTACGTGCGCTCAGTAGGCTCGCACTACCCTGCTCTCAGGCTTCAGCTCGACCTCGTTACGAGTGCGGCGAAGCTCGCGGGAGGTGAATCGTGGTGTATTGAAATGGATTCAAGAACCTACATACCCCCATTCCTCTTTAACCGAAACACTTATCTCGCAACAGGCTCAGGACTTAAAGGACTTCTTTATTATCAATGGCGCGGCGATTACCCTGCTGTCGGCGTGCCTTTCCCGAACAGCTGCGGTCTTCTCAATTACGACGGCACGAAGACTGCTAACTTTGACAATGCGGCAAGAGCGGTAAAGACCGTGAACGAGATGAGTGATCTTCTTATGGGTGCGGAGCGTGCACACGAGGGCGTCGGAATTCTCCACTCCGACTATGCCGTATTTTACCGCGACGCGCTTGAAAACCGCGGCAAGACGCCCATTGACGACTCCACGCCCAACGCTTATCTTTTCGAATACGTCGCAACATACAGAGAAATCACCGAGGCAAATTACACCGTCGATATAGTGAACGCGGAGGCGTTAAAAGAAAACGCTTTTGGAATAAAAGTGCTCTTTGTTCCCCGCCCCGAATATCTCTCCCCCGAGGAAGCGGAAGCTGTTGAAGATTTCAGAAGGCGCGGAGGACACGTCATAAGACAAGTAGCGACATATTACCCCACAACGCTCATATCCTTCATTGAAGTGGACGACGTACAAAGAACGTATATGGAAAACGTCTACAATTTGACACTCACCGCGCGTGATGCCATAGAAAGATGCGAAATTTATCCCATCATAACCTCGGACGAGCCGACAGTTGCTCATCAGCTCCTTGAAGGCGAGGGCTACAAAATAATAACTCTTACGAACACGTCGGCAGTAAGAATGAAGAACAGCGCGTCCCTCACCGTCCGCTTCCCCTTCTCCGAGGTAAGCTTCAAGAGCTTTGACGGTGAAGGCAAGCTCAACGTAAGAGATAACAAAATAACCGTCGAAGATATGACCGATGGCGGATATATCATTATAAAAGACTGATGGGCTTGCCGTATTCAGGCAAAAGCGAATAAAAAAAACGGCTTCCGAAGAAGCCGTTTTTTTCGTTTATTTCTCCCTTATTCTGTCACTGTGATAAGATACGTGCAGTTTGGCGTCAGACTCAATACAAGAGGATCATCGCCCTTTTGGATCTTCACGGGTTTAAGTTTTCCTTCCTCGCGCAGAGCTTTAAGCATATCCTCGGTCATTTCCGGCTTACCCGCGCGTTCCCACATGCGGTAGGGATTGGTGTTGTTTTTATCAATGCAATAAACAGTAACTGTCTTGTCCGCAATATCTTCGGCAAAGGTTACTTCCTCTGTGATCTCGGGAATATCCTTTTCAAAATACTCGGAGGAGTAGGAGATCATAACAGCGTAATTGCCGTTTTTGTCTTTGGTGGGCAAAACAAATATGTTTTCTCCACAATCGGCTGTTAACAGATCTTCTCCGAGCTTGGAGGCTAAAATATGCGCGTTATAAATTGGCTTTGCAATAAAATTAAGGGTGAAGAAATTGCGGAAGCCCGAGAAATCTGTAACCATCTCATGCTGTCCCGAAAGACAAATCATAAGCATCTCTAATTTGTCGGCGCGGTGAACGAACTCGGAGATCATTTTTGCAAAATAAGCAGAGAATACTTCGTTTTCACGCTTGATGAAGTCGGGGCATTCTTCGATATTGTAGAAGCCTGCCGTTGACATTCCCCACTCGTCAATAAGAACGGGCAAATGCTCAAAGCCGTATGAGCGTATAATTTCCATTCGCTCGTCGTATATTTTGAAAATATCCTTTGTGCAGATCGGACGCTCACCCGAATTTATAAGCTCGCGCCCCGTTCCGTAAATGTGCATAGAAATGAAATCAAGCCTTGCGTTCGTATCCTTCACGTGCTTTAAAAACACCTCGAAGAATGTAAGCCTTCCTGCAAGGGCGGGGCCGCCGAGGGTGAGCTCTTTTGACGCGCGCTCCGCGCCGCGAATAAAGGCATCGTAAAGCTTGCAGTATTCCGTTGCCCTCAAAACCTGCTCCTTGTCGGCATCAACGCCTTTCATAAAGAAGGATTCACAGTCGGGTTCGTTCCAACAGTGTAAATGCCACTTTGAAACAACGTCAAGTCCGTATCTTTCTATGTTGTGCTTCGTGTATTGGAAGCAAACCTCTTCCCAAAGCGCAAAGTCGGTCGGAAGGTTTGTGTTGAACATCTTGCCCTTGTATCGGGTCTTGCCCTTTGCCACGCTACAGCCGCCAAACTCGCGCCTTGCAATGCACTCGGGAATGCCTGCGTATGCGATAAGAAGATCATAGCCCTTTTCCAAAAGGTAGTCAAGACGCAAGTCGCTCACACGGAAATCATAGCAAAGATTACCGTTCTCATCGGTGTAAACGATATCCTCAAACATGGAATAGATTCTAATGGTCTTGATAGCTCCATCGTCGGACATACGGTCAAGGATGCGCTTGCCCCAAGGATCTTCAACAGCGTCAGTTGGATGAAACAGCGCATGGTTCCAGAATTTTGGTTGCTTCCTTAAGATTTTATTTTCAATTTTGATCATGATTTATCTCCTTTCAATTGCATCTAAAATACCTTTCAAATATCCTATCGCGAAAAGTCTGCCCACCGCGTCATAGCCCGCAAGGGTTGACTGCTCGCCTGCCATTGTAGGCACGTGATCAACGCGTATCGGCACGTTTACTCCGTTCTTAACGTAACACCGCATAATAGCAGCCATATCGATGTCGCCATTGTCGTGATACGTTTCACGAAAATGATTGGGCGTTCCCTTAGTGTTGCGGAAATGCACCATAAAAATCTTATCCGCAAATTCCTCAATCACCTTTTCCAAATCCTCTCCCATAACAAAATAGTTTGCCTGACACATTGTGATTCCAAGGCTTGGGCTCTGAATTATTCCCGAGACAGCTTTTTTGATATTATCCTTGGAAATCATAATGCGTTCAACGTCTCCAAGACGAGGCACGGGCGGATCGTCGGGATGAAGCCCCAGCTTGATGCCGTATTTCTCGGCATAAGGAATAACCGCCTTGACAAAATATTCGTAATTTGCCCAAAGCTCGTCAGCTGTGATTTTTGCACCTGTCGGCTTGAAATCTGCCATGTTGAACTCGGTGACCTTTGCACCGCCGCGCTCGGGATAATCCGAGTTTGTACGAAGCCAACCGATATGCGCCATAAAGTTAAAGCAGATGGTATCAATGCCGTGTGCCTGCATATTAGGAAACATTGAAATAACTTTTTCGATGCACTCGTCGCGTAAAGCATCACCTATCTTGATATGATCGTGAAGCTCATTTGGCATCGGCTCGATGGCGACGGGCGTTACGCCAAAATCGGTGAATTTTTTGACGAGCGAATCCCAATGTGCTCTGTCCGCGTAATCAAATTTTCCATCTTCGGGAAGTCTTATCACGCCGTGCTTTACTCCCGAGGCGATCGCGAAGTCCCACGCAGTATCATGCTCCGGTCTAAAATAATCTGAAAGTATCATAGCTTCACCGTCAAACTCCCGAAAGGGTAAGGAAACCACCGTCCACGGGAACTGTGATTCCTGTAACGAAGCCGGCAGAGCGATCATCAATCAGCCAGCGAATGGCACCGCACATATCGTTTGCCGAGCCGAATTTCCCCATAGGCGTGTGATTGATCACGTCCTGACCGCGTTTTGTAAGGCCTTCCTCGACCGTGCCGAGAATGAGCTTGCTTCGCGGATTCAAGATAAATCCGGGAGCTATCGCATTGATACGGATTCCCGTCTTTGCAAAATATGCGGCAAATGCTTTGGTAAAGTTCGCAACAGCAGCCTTGCTCATGGCATAGGCAAAATTACGAGTGAGAGGACAGTAGGTATTCATAGAAGCAAAGTTTATAATGCTTCCCCCGCCCTGCTTTGCCATATATTTCGCAAAAGCAAGAAGAGGATACACCGTTCCCATGGTGTTCAGCTTGATGATGTTTTCAAATACATTCATATCAATGTTGTAAATACCCACAAGATCCTCGGGACGGTCTTCTTCCAGCTCGCGGGGATCAAATTCCACAATTTTCGGCTGACACTTTGCATTGTTTCCCCCCGCACCGTTAATGAGAAAATCGCATCTTCCGTGATTTTTGATTACCTCATCCGCAAGAGCGTCAACCGCATTCTTGTCCATGACGTTGCAGGCATACGTTTGACAAGAACCGCCGTTCTCACGAATGCTTTCTGCAACCTTTTCCAAGTTTTCCTTGGAAAGATCAACGAGAGCTACAAAGCAACCGAGAGAGGCAAGATCCTGTGCCACCTCCGAGCAAATCACACCTGCCGCGCCGGTAACGACGGCAACCTTTCCCTGATAATACTGATCCATAGATTCATTCTCCTTTTTTATTGTTTATTGATCTTTAATTTTACGTTTGAGTAAGCAATTTTGCGAGCAATTTCAGAAAGCGTTTTCATAGAAAGCTCCCATTCGCCTGCAAGATTTTTTTCGTTAAGCCAAATGCAAAGCAATCTTCTGAAATAATCGTGTCTGACAAACGAAAGTATGCTTCTTGAATCGGTGGTCATGCCGATGCATTGCGATACCACGCCAAAGGATGCAATGCAATCCAACGTATTACGAATTCCAAGCGCGTGATCGCACCACCACCACGCAGGTCCGAGCTGTACCTTAGATGGCACCCCGTCCTCGGAGTACGAGCCCTGCAAAACCGCAAGCGGTGCTTGGTCGCTCATATTGAGTGGAAAGAGAACGGTGTCCGGCAAGCCACCGTTTGTTTCCATTTTCCCAAGCAGATCGGCAACTTTAGAAAGCGCAAAGCCTTCCCCCGCTGTCGCAAAGCCTCCCGCAGGACCTGCAAGCGAATGCAAACGTGGGCTTGTTTGCCGTTTTGCATTCATGTGCAACAGCAACGTCCAACCGCGCTTCGCGTATTCGTTCCCGAGTCGGACAAGCATTTCTGTTTTTTTGCCGTCCGTATCCTCCTCAAAGAAGCGCGCATCAAGGGAATGATCGGCAAAGCGGCACCCCTTATTGGAAAAGCGGTCAAGCATAACGCAAATGGCTTTTATATAGGCTTTATCGTCAGAAACAGCGATGCCGCTTTTTTCAGCGAGCTCTTTTTTGAAAGCTTCTGTAGGCAAGAGAAGCTCGTCTGCACGAAGTGATGGCGCTACTTTTGCACCGTCAAAGTACGAGATATTCTCAAGCAAGGTTGCAACGGGAGACTGATATTCGATATTGAAGCGAGATAAAATTCCGTTGTTCGAAAATTCAGATGAGCGAAGCATTTCGTTCGCTTTGTCATAGATTCTTTTTGCGTTCTCCCCGTTGATTTCGTCCTCAATGCCGAACACCTGTGAGAGCTCCATACGCGACCAATCGTAAACGGGATTGCCCGCAAGATACGGAAACACCTCGCAATATTTTAGGAATTTTTCAAATGGAGAAGCATCGCCTGTGATAAAAGACTCGTCCACTCCGCAAATACGCATTAGACGGTGCTTATATGGGTCCGGCGTGAGCCACAAGGAAACGATATCGTCGTATTTTCTGTCCTTCGTGATGTCCGCTACGCAAATGTGGTTATGAAAATCAATAATGGGCAGTTCACGAATGCTTTCGTAAAGTCTCACCGCACCGCTTGTTTTTAACAAAAAATTCTGTTTCATCTTTAAACACCTTTAGTTTTTTATCATTTCAATATTAGAATAACATAACGAATTCTTTTTTTGAATCACAAATACAATATTTTTTAACATAATTCAATCATTTTTCTTGACAACCCACACTAAAATCAGTAAAATGGATATGAGGTGATGTTATGAAATTTCAATATAGCTTTCAAGAGCCGAATTTTCGAGTTGGCAACATAGATGTTCAAAGCGTTTCAAGACCGAAAAATTATAAGCATTTCTTTCGGAACGGACGTGAAAAGCACGGCTTTATCTATATCTTAAGCGGAAAAATGTTGGATACCTTTCAAAACCACGGGAAAATCAATTTATGTGCAGATAAAGGAGATCTCATATTCGTACCCCGGGGTAGCATCTATACAGGAGTATATATGGAAGATCATACGAAGATAAAAATTGTTCAATTTGATCTTGTTTCGGGAGAATTGCCGGAATATTTATCTTCGCCGGTGAAAATCGACCTTCCGCAAGCGTATGACTTGATCAATGCCTTCTTTGATCCAACCGAAAATCACGCGTCATACCACCCCTTTTATTATTTGTCTTGTCTTTATGAGCTGTTATGGAGAATTGACGAATGCTGCCTAAAAACACCTAAAAAATACAAAAAGCTCCAGCCTGCCCTATTTGAGATAGCGGAATGCTGGAACGAAAATAAAAAAGTATCTTATTATGCAGAACTTTGCGATATGAGCGAGGCAAATTTTCGCAGACTGTTCCGCGAATATATTGGTATGTCTCCCATTGATTACAGAAACGATATTCGTCTGACTCACGCAAAAAACAAGCTTCAAAGCGGAGAATATAATGTTTCCGAGGCTGCGTACGAGTCCGGATTTACAAATCTATCATTTTTTATTCGACTATACAAAGAAAAGTATGGACATACCCCTAAAAAAGAGTATAATTGATGCGAAAACGAGCACGTCAAATGAGGTGCTCGTTCTTTTTGTAAGACGAAAACCCCGCCATAGTGGCGGGGTTCCATAAAGGCTTTGCCGATGAGCAGAAAACAAATAAAAATTCAGCGTAGAATGATCTTGTGTCAAAGGCTCCCCCCCTTGTGTAAAGGGAGCCTTTTTTATGTTCGCCTATGACGTATCAATTTTCCTGACAAGCACTGCATTTGTAGACACAAACGCAAAATACGGCATATCCCTTTCGAGATATACCGTATCCCCCAAAACTGTCCTTTAGGGGAACACCCTAAGGAGCCGTTTTTTTCGTTTATTTAAAGCGTTACGCCTTTTTTGAAGAAGGCTATTTCGTATCTCTGCTCGGACTTGCATTTTTTATTTCCCGAACATATTTCAAGGCAGAAGTCGAAAAGCCCGTCCGCATCCATACCCGACGCGTCGAAATCTATCCAGCCCGACTTCTTATTTGCAAGGGGGGCGTTGGTCGAGATCTTGACCGTGGGAACGAAGGTGGAAAACGGCGTTCCCCTGCCCGTCGTAAAGAGGACTATCTGACATCCCGCGGCGGCGAGAGCGCTTGCCGCGATAAGGTCGTTACCCGGTGCCGAGAGTGCCGTGAGCCCCGTATTTCTTACGCGCTCCGCGTAAGCTATAACGTCCGTGACGGGAGCCTTGCCGCCCTTCTTAATGCAGCCGAGCGACTTTTCCTCAAGGGTCGTGATGCCGCCCTCCTTGTTTCCGGGGCTCGGATTTTCGTATACGGGGAAGCCCTGCTCCTTATAGTGGTTTTTGAAATCCACTATCATCTTTTTGTAAGCCTCAAAGACCTCGGGGCTCTTGCATCTGTTCATAAGTATCTGCTCGGCGCCGAACATTTCGGGCACCTCGGTGAGCACAGCCGAGCCGCCCGCCGCGATAAGCTTATCGCTGACGGCACCGACCGTCGGATTTGCGGTAAGACCCGAGAAGCCGTCCGAGCCGCCGCATTTCAGACCGAATACGAGCTTCGATACGGAAACGCTCTCACGCGAAAGCTCTCCCGTCCTCTTGAAGAAGTCGCTTATAAGGCGAACGCCCTCCTCTACCTCGTCGCTGAAATCCTGCGCTTTAAGGTACGCGACGTCGCGCTTTCCCATTGCCGAAAGGCGCTCACGCATACCGTCAAGGGTATTGTTCTCGCAGCCGAGCCCTACGATAAGGACGAAAGCCGCGTTCGGATTCATCGCCGCCGCGCAAAGGAGCTTCGCGATATTCTCGCCGTCATCACCGAGCTGACTGCACCCGAACTGATGCGAAAGAGTCACGACGTGATCGACCCAGGCGGGAGCTATCGCCTTCACGGCGTCCTCGATATTCTTGCACACGCCGTTTACGCAGCCGACCGTCGGAATTATGTAAATATCATTTCTTATACCCACGCGCCCGTCGGGGCGAAGATAGCCGAGAAACGTGCGCTCGTCCGCCTTCGGAAGCTCGTATTCCTTATAATCGTAGGTATATTCCCTCTCCTCGTCAAGAGCCGAGCCGAGATTGTGGGTGTGCACCCATTCTCCCGCCTCTATATCGCACTTTGCGATGCCTATTATTTCACCGTACTTGTAAACGTACTCGCCTTTTTTTATATCACGGCGAGCTATCTTGTGACCTGCGGGAATATCTCCGTCAGCCTCAAGAAGGATCTCAACGCTGTCGCGCCCGTCGAGCACTGTCTTTTTCATATCCTTACTCACCCTTATAATCCGTTATCTTTCTGAGATTTTCAAGAACTGCCTCGTAAAATCCCTCGTATTCCGTAAGATCCGCGCCAAAGACGTCAGCGCGAGCCATAAAGCCCTTAACGCTTCCGCCGCCCGTAAAATACTCAAGATACTCAGGCGTGTCTATCAGCTGCTCCGTGCCGTAAGGAAGGTCGACCTTGTACTCATCTCCCACCTTTCTTGCCGAGATGTAAAGAGCGAGAAGATAAGAAAAGCCGATGGTGAGCTTTTCGGGAATGCGCCCGTTTGCCTTATAATAATCGTCAAAGCTCGGAAGATCTCTTGCCGCCCACTTCGAGATGCTGTTAAGAGAAATGGAGATCAGTCGGTGATTGAGATAGGGGTTCTTGAATCTTGTCACGACCTCGTCGGCAAACTTCTCCGTCGCAGAGAGATCATCGGAAACGAAGGGATTGATCTCCTCTTTAAGCGTTTCGTAGACGAAGGTGCTGAGAGTCTTGTCGTTCATACAGTCAAAGACCGTTTCCATTCCCGAAAGAAGGCCGTAAGCCACGAGGTTGGTGTGCGAGCCGTTAAGAACGCGCACCTTGCGTTTCTTATAATAATCAATGCTCTCGGAGAGGACGACGTCGATGCCGTGATGCCCCTCTTTTATGTAATCCGAGATATTTCCCTTCTTTTCGACCGCCCAAAGACCGAAGTGCTCACCTATGGTGACGAGAGGATCGTGGTATCCGACGGCGGCGTCGGTGCTCTCAATATCCTCGGGAGTCTTGGGATAGCCCGAAACTATGCGGTCAACGAGAGTGTTGCAGTAGAAGTTGCGCTCCCTGTTCCACTTCTTAAAGCCCTCGGAAAGCCCCCAGAGCTCCGCGTATTTTTCGACGCACTCGAAGAGGTTATCGGCGTTCTTGTCAATGAGCTCGACGGGCATAAGATAAACGCCGCCCTCATCGCCGAGCGCCTCGTAGCGCGCCATAAGAAACCTGGTGAGCTTTGCGGGATACGACACGTTCGGGAAAGCCTCGGGGCGGTCGGACGAGTCAAATCTGATTCCCGCCTCGGTGGTGTTTGAAACTATGATTTTAAGCTCCTTATCCCCTGCGAGGGCGAAATACGGCGCGTCATCCGTGAAGGGGTCAATCATCTGCCCGACGCACGAGATCTTCGTCGCCGAAACGCCCTCAAATCCGCGGAGCACGACGTTCCATTCGTTACCAGCCGCGGCAAAGCGGGAAAGGTCGCCCATAGCGATGGGCTTTACTATGGACACCTCGTATTCTCCGCCCTCGCGGTTAAGGCTTTCAAAATAGTGGTCAACGAAAGCGCGAAGGAAATTACCCTCGCCGAACTGGATAACTTTAATCATTTTTGTTCCTCCAAAAGTGTTTTTATTATATTATACATTGAATTTACGTTTAAAACAAGCGAAAATCGTCCCGATTTTTGCGAAAATTACATAAATCGTAAAGTTTTTGTTGACTTTCGCCCCCTCTTTAATGTATAATACAATAGTACGGAGGATTTTTAGAGATGAATTACCTTGAAATAGATACTTCACAAAGCGACGTAAAATGGAATATGACCTTCCTTCACAGCCACGCGTATTACGAGATATATTTCCTCGTTTCGGGCTCGAGACAGATATTCCTGAAGGACAAGACGTATAATCTTGAAGCCCCGGGGATAATCGTTATTCCGCCTTACGTTATGCATAAAACGGAGGGCGAGGCGTTTGAGAGAGTAAACGTCTGCATCTCGCCCGACGACCTTTCCGAATACGGAAAAAAGACGCTTGACGAATTGAAGTGCAAGATCATAAAAACGAGCAAGGACGACTTCCTTGAGATAAAGAAGCTCCTTGACCTTGCAATAGAATTGAAGGACGAGCCGCATCCGTACGCCGAGGAAAGATTCCGCTCCGTCGTTTCCTACATCATCATCTCGCTTGAGAGGCTTCCCGTTTCGGAAAGCAAGGATGAAGAGGAGGACGGCTCTCCCTCTCTAATCTTCTCAATAATAAATTACATAAACTCGCATTACAGAACGGGAATCTCCCTCTCCGACCTCTCGCGCGAATTCTTCCTTTCCAAGACGGCGCTGTGCTCAAAATTCAAAACGGTAATGCGCTGCTCCATCAACGACTATATTTTGAAGAACAAGATAAACCACGCCAAGGAGCTCCTTATGAAAACGGATATGAGCGTAGAGGCGATAGCGAGGGACTCGGGCTTTTCAAGCGCGAATTATATGGGCCTCGTTTTCAAGACCAAGCTCGGCTGCTCACCCCTTCAGTTCAAGAAGCAGAACGAAATGCGCGAGGACGGTGACAGAACGTCGATAAGGAAAAGATACACTCCGAAGAGCGAGAGTACAAAAGGAACTAAAAGCAAGGAAAAGAAAAATGGATGAAAAAATATATACTGTAAAAAATATAAGCGGTGAATACGCGATCCTCACCGATGAGTCGGGCGAGGAGCTTTTCATCGCCCTTGCCCTGCTGCCCATAGGCGTTGACGTTGGGTCGAGGTTAAAATACGCCTTCCCCGATTTTACGCTTTTAGACTAATAAAGACGGAGATAAAAAATGTATTCGATTTTCCTTTTAATGCTCGAGGATCCCAAGGATGAATCAAAATTCGAAAAGCTGTACCGCGATTATGAAAAAAGAGTGTTCGCCATAGCTTATCACTACACGGGCGATATTTACGATTCCGAGGAGATCGCGCAGACCGTGTTCTTCAGAGTGGCAAAGAACATACATAAGATAGACGCGGAAAACCCATTCGGAGCAAAATCCTATATCTACACTATCACGAAAAACGCCGCCCTCTCACTTCTTGTAAAAAAGAAAAACGCCCCCATCCTCACCGAAAGCCCCGAGGGCTTTGCCGAGCGCGGCACCGAGCTTGGTGACGAGATAGAATTTAAGGACGAATTTGACAGAGTTTTGCACTGCATAAAAAGACTTCCGACGATATACAAGGACGTTATGATACTCTTTTATCTGAACGAGCTCAAAATAAAGGAGATAGCGAGCGCTCTTGATATGAACGAATCTACGGTAAAGACCCATCTCAGAAGAGGGCGCAAGCTCTTGATGAAAAAACTCGAAGAGGAGCAGACGAAATGAGAAATGAAACAGCCCTCACGCGCGCCCTGCGATACGTCACGGAAGAAGAGATAGCAAGATTCGACGCCCTCCCTCTCGTCGAGTGGGAGCCCTCCGAGTCTTACCGCGAGAAAATAGCCGCTCTCCGTGCGAAAACAGACCGCGCACCGCGCACTCTCTCGGGAAAGCGCCTTGCCGCTATTATCGTTGCGGCGATCATCACTATGCTCACCATTACCGCGTGCGTATTTAAGGAGGAGATCATCGTCCTTAAAGATAAGATATATGAGATCTTATTCGAGGAGCAGGAAATCGTTTTCGAAAATCACGAGGATCACTCCAAAGTAGTTGTAGAACCTACACCGCTAACGAAAATAGAAGTTTTCTACGAGCCGTCAATGATACCTGAAAATTATCAAGAAGTCGAACGAAAAGAATCAGATATACATATATCTGTTTATTGGGAAGACGAGATAGGTGCGTTAATTTCTTTTGAACAAGCGCTGAATGGCTATGCAGAAATTTCGTTCGACACCGAGCATTCAGAAGTCCAACAGAAAATCATAGAAGACAAACTAATATACTATGTCTTCCCTGTAAATTCCTATTTAGCCTTTTGGCGAGATAAAGATTATACTTTTTGTTTATTCGCAGATAATATTATAACTGTTGATCAATTTTTTAACATCGTAAAAAGCGTAACACTATCTAAATAATTCTCTTTACAAAAAAGGTTGAATGAAAATTTGACCTTTTTTTGTTTTTTTGAAACTTTTTTAAGTTAATGGGAGTTATATATTATAGAGTTCCACAGGAAAGGAGAAGAAAAAATGAGAAAGTCAAAGCGTTTTGCGTACATTTATTTTACTTATGGCTTTTTACAACGAAAAACGGCGTAAAATAAATCTCTTATCTAAAAAAGTTAATATTCTCTCTATAAGTATTGACACAAAAATACACGGTAT
This sequence comes from Clostridia bacterium, assembly GCA_017503105.1. Lineage (GTDB taxonomy): Bacteria > Bacillota > Clostridia > Oscillospirales > CAG-272 > UBA1740. Next base: position 2,670 of record JAFVTS010000031.1, on the reverse strand, counting down.
GTTATAATTTATATAGAATACTACCGATGAAAGGAGCAGAAAAATGAAAAAAAGATTATTAGCGGGCGTGCTTATTTTGGCTTCCCTTTTCCTGTTCGCCTGCGGAAACGAACAGCCCGAGGCACAAAATCCCGACGCAAAAACTCCCGACACTCCCGATAGTGGAGCGGTGGAAAACGTGTTCAAAATCGGTTTTGATAGCGATTTGGGTCCCGATACAAGACTCAGAACGTTTATAAGCTCAGACGTTTCGGAATTTGATATAAATTCGGTTGCGCTTGATTTGAACTACGGACTTTGCGCGGGAAATTATCTTGAGCGCCTTAATTTTGAGCTTCCGAGCTATGAGCTGATTCTTTCAAACGACGAAGGTTTTTCCCAAGTTATCGAAACACCCGATCTTCCTTTAACTGCAAACTATGAAAAAAAGTCGTACTCTTGTCGAGAGGTGTACGCCGCCGTCAAGAACGGTGAGTATTACTATGAGTGTTTTATACCTGCGGAGCGCACGGAGATCCCCGAAGAGTTCTTCGGCAAGAGTGCGGGCTCTTTGACTTTAAAGCTTATAGGAATCAAGGATGAGAAAAGGTACGAATCAAACTCTGCCACGGTTTATTACTCAAAAACGGATGAAAAGATCAGGATTGCGGAAACTGAACTTGACGCCATAGAGGGCACCGAAAACACGGGCTTCAGCGTCGGTTACAAGCTTGACAGAGCACCCGATTCGCGCTTCAGGATCGCCGCCGAAATTGAAAAAGGTCAATCAGCAGAGGGGAACCTCTTAAAGATCAAGCTCTCCGCCGGCGTTTACAGACACGACGAATATGAAAGCTACGTCAGCGATACTGAAAAGGCAACTCTCCAGATCCTCATTTGGAAAGGAGGCGACGGTTATCCAGACTACTACATATTTGAAAGAGATATATTCTCTGAAGAGTACGCCTGCACGTTTGATGAAAAGACGGGACAGTACGTTTTCAACTATTCCGAGCTGTTAGAGTTAGAAATACCCACGTATTTAAAAGGCTACAATTCGATCGACCTTCAAATAAGTTGCAGCGGTGAAAAAAACACGGAAATCGTCTCGGACAGAGTACTGATCTTCGTGAAGGAAGTCGATTCGAAGCTGTATTTTTACGATGCCTTCTCGTTAAACAGTTAACGTGACGATATAAAAGGAGCAGAAAAATGAAAAAAAGATTATTAGCGGGCGTGCTTGTTTTAGCTTCCCTTTTCCTGTTCGCCTGCGGAAACGAACAGCCCGAGGTGCCAAGCGAAGAAGGCACTCCTCCGACCCTTACCGAGAGGACGGTAACGCTTGAAGCAAAGGACAGCGCACTCACCTCGCGCATTGGCGCGGCGATAGAAACGGAAAAGTCCGTCTTCGGTTTAGACTCCGTTTCGGCAAATCTGCACTTTGGATTTAAAAGCGTTATCGCGGGCAAGCCTTATTCCTTAGAGAATATGCATTTCGAGCTTCATCTTGAAAACGACAGCGGTGAGACCTACACGCACGCCGTCGACGGCTCCGCTGACTCTTATCTCGACTCTGCTTTTACGGTTGGACTCATTGAAATTCCCACCGTTCTTTTCACAAAGGATGCGGGTGAGATACATTACACCGCCAGACTTAATTATCCCGACGCGAGCGCGGCGTCCGACGTCGTAAAGCTTTACTACGCAAAGGACGAAAACAGCATCGTTCTTTCAAAAACACCTATAAAGGCGACCTCCGACGTAGTAACCGACGAGGCGATATGGGTGGGTGACACTCTTTCTGTCGCGTATGAAGAAAGACTCAGCCTTACGGCGCTTATACCCGAGGCTGAATTTGACAAGAACGCGGGCGCGAAGGTAAAGGCGTACTACGGACGCAACTATTACGACAAGACGGAGCGTTACGGCATTTCAAGCTTCATTATCACCGCTGAGGCTCTTGGCGGCGGAAAGACCACGGTCTACACGGGCGATGAGGATATGGCAGCCTGGAGCTACGACCGCGAGCTTGACAAGCGCACCGAAAGCGGAGAAAAGCCCTTGGAATTTACCCTTCCCGCCTCGCTCTTTACGAAGGACGGGGGAATCATCAAGCTTGAGCTTACGGCTTTTGGCGAAGGCGGCACAGCCGATCGTTCAAACTCCGTTTACGCAGCTTACACGGTGTCCAAGGACGGAAAGGTGAAGCTTTCCGCTCCGAGCGAGGATTTCAAGACCTACAAGGTAACTATGGATCTTTCGGGTGATAAAGTCGAATGGGCGTCGCTTCTTAAAGAAGGCGCGAAGAGCTCTTACGCCCCGGGTGAGCTCGTAGAGATAAAGCTTCTCGAAACAACGCAAGTCTACACCGTTTACGCAGGTGACGCCGGAGCTGAATACGTCGGCGACGGAGTGTACACCTTCGTTATGCCCGCAGGCGACTGTGAAATAGAAATAGCAATAGCCCATCCTTCAGTTTAATAAGACAGCCTACGGGGCAAACGGATTCGGTGCAGAAATCGTCGTTCTCCGCCCCGAAGGTGTATATACATACACCGAGAGGAAGGAAACGGCGATAGAATAAAAAACTTAAATAAAAAAGAGGAAAACCGCAGGTTTTCGACCTTGGCTTTCCTCAAATTATGCTTTCATATAATCGGGGGTATTGTGCTTTGTTACATAATACTCCCG